>NZ_QVTC01000054.1 GCF_003429085.1 Bacillus sp. V59.32b
AAAGCGAGTAGATTCCATGACCATTTGAAAATCAACAATGGAATTTAACAGAGCCAAGATAAAAAGAAGAGGAAAAACAAATAATAATTAACTCTCATCCATTTGGCTGAGGTTTTATTTTTGCGTGATTAAAAAGGTTTTAAAAGAGGGTTTTGTTTAATGAACTGCTGTCGGGTACTATGATAAAATAAACACTAATTCTAATTGAATTGAGCTAAAAACAAAAAAGAGGAACCTATCACGGTTCCTCCATTTTTTAATTATAATTAACGTTAATAACAATGGGACAGTAGCATAGATGGAAAAATAAAGTAACCTTACGAAAATAAGCTTTAATTGGTTGTATAAAGGTAGGTTAGGAGTGACGAAAAGTGTATTTAACAGTAGAGGAAACGGCTGATTATTTATCGGTTTCTGTACCATACGTGGAGAATTTAATTTTACAAGGGAAAATACGAGTTGTGCATGACGGTGAGGGTGTAGTATTGGTCTACAAGGAACAGTTCAAGACACATTTTGAACAGCTTGAGAAATATAAAATGTTAGTAAGGGAATTGGCCGATGAACCAATTCCGGAAGATATAGATGTAAAGGATGAAGATTAAGTTCTACCGACCGAAAAAATAAAAACATAACGAATCTATCTATTAAGGGATGGCAGTCAAAGGACTGTCATCTTTTTTAAAGCTTTGATAAGAATCCAACCTTTTTATGAAATGTACAGTGGATCTTGCCAGATGTCCCCACGGTTCTCTTCCGCACGATAAAATTCTTTTCTCCATTAACGTTTCTCATTCAGTATTCAGGGTAAATAATTAAATGAAAAATATGGGTTTATGTGAAAAGTATGGATGAAGAGATTTATAATTTAATCATATATTAATATTTTTGCAATATATTAATATTAAGATCGAAAAATGTAAACTGTTTGAAATCTCAGAAGGAAAATAGTTTGTTAAAATAATATGTTAGTGATTATAAAATTTTTCAAGAAAATGAATGTGTTAGTTCGTTTCTTATTGCATAAACATTACTTTCAAATCTTTTAATGCGGGGGACTGAAATGAATTTAGATAATACGTTGATTACTAAGAAGTTTTACGAGACTTTACTGGAGGATGACAGCTCGTCCAATCCCATTCAATTGCTTAGCGAAGCTTTTTTAGAGGAACAGAAGAAAGAAGATAAGGAATTATCGTCTATTCGATTTGCGCAAGGCGAGGTTTATTTCGCTTTTAAAGATTATGAAACTGCCATTTTTAAATGGGGCCATGTCACGGGAGAATTGGAGCCGTGGGCTAAAAAGAATACGGCTGATGCTTATTATGAGCTGGGCAGCTTGCCTACGGCTGAAGAAACATATAAGTCGACTGCGGCTGAAAGCCTGGTTCTGAGGTCAGAGGTGGCCTTACAGCTATTTTCCTTATACATAGAAGAGGAAAAGTTTGACCTTGCCTCCCGTACAATTAAAGACGCGGTTTCCGTCCACCCTGATTATCCCAATGTTACAGATATAGCGCGTTCCTTTTTTGAAGAAAAGCAGGATTACAGCAGTGCCGTTGATTTGGCACTAAAGGAGAGTATGCGCACAGAATCATCGCAATGGTTCGATGTTTTGCAGGATTATGTGGATAAAGGCTTTACACAAGAACTGCCTCCGGATTATTTCTCTGAGCTACTGCGAACGATTTACAGAGTGGATCAAGCTCGGTTTGAGAGGCTTGTACTATCGCTTTGGGACGTTTATAAAAAGCAAAAAGCCTATTTTTCCTGGTTGGCATCCATCAATCGCTTCTTTTCGGAAGTGGAAGTTGGACCTTACGACACATTTCATGGACTGTCCGCTGCTTATAAAGATACGTACCTTGAATTGCTGCACAAGAAGTATTTCGTAACAGAGTTACAGAATGTTGTTCCACAGCTGCTCTCGAATTGGTTGAAGCTTGCGGATCAATCTCATGCTTTGTTTGCATCTGCGGCCGTATTGTCTTGGAGTGAAATATTCCCTGAAAGCATTCATTCGCTGTCTGTGAGTGATGCGGAAAACCTGTTGTTGAATTCCAAAAATCATAGCCATTTATTAGCGGAAAGCAGTGCTTTGTTCCATGACATCTCAGAATGGGCTGAACAGAACCAATTAGAAACCGGCGTGAAAAACAAATGGATGATCCGAGAGCTTATGGATTTACAAACACAACGCCTGTTAATTGCAGGAACAGGCGGATCAGGGAAATCGTCATTTATGAATACCGTGCTGGGTGAGGAGATTGTCAGAGACGGAGCCTCGGCCTTTATCATCGTAAAGGACAGTGAACATACAGAAATTACAGAGATTTCCGATAGCGAACTTAAATCGGTTCCGGATCTTGAAAGCATAGCCTTAAATCGCCGCCAAAGAGAGTCGCTGTTTGAAGTTAAATTCCCGTCAGCCTTTTTACAGCAACGTGGGCTGTCGTTCATTGATACTCCTGGCCTGAACGGAAGCCAGCCGGTAAGGAATGAGATCTTCAACCTGTTGCATGCTGCCGACGGTCTCATCTTTGTACTCGATGCCCACACACCGTTTACCGAGAGGGAGCGGGATATGGTTCTTGACATAAAAAGGCATTCGCCATACATGCAAGTCCATTTTCTGCTAAATAAGATTGATAAAATCAATCATGAAGAAGAGACAATTCGAATCCTTGAAGATGCGACCGAAAGAATTCAATCATATTTTCCTCACTCCAAGGTATTTGCGTTTTCTGCTCATTATAATACCGACAAGCAGCTGAGCGATTTAGCTGAATTTCTATCGCTTAACTTCCATGCAAGCCTGGAAGAAGAACGGGCTGAAAAGCTTTTGTATTTTATCCGTAAAACCTTGACTTCACTGTTGGAAAGACGGATGGACATGGAAAATAAATTGGTCGAATCCATCAACTGGAATGAGGAAATGACCGTCAAGCTAAACGGTGCCATCAATCAGGTCAATGATTTAGAGAAAGAAAAGACAAAGGGAATTAAAACCAAGTACCGCCTGCTTAAAGAAGGCGTGAAAAACGATCTGACTTCCAGTATTCCGGAGATCCTGCGCGGGTGCGCCGAACTGCTCCAGGAAGACAGCGACTTCCGCAGGATCCACATTGATTTAAACGAAGTCATGAATGAGCGGATTCGGGAGTATATAGACCATACCGTCCTGCCGAAGTTCCATTCTTCCCTTCAGGAATGGATTTCGGATTCACAAGAGGAATTTAGCCAAAGCCAATATTATCTGGAAGAAATGAGCAATGGTTTTAATGCGATGTATGGGGACGAGAGGATGCAATTGGAATGCGACTTTAAGGTGCTCGACGATTGGCGCCGTGATGCCGATCGCATGACGAGTGGGCTGTATATTGATGATGTCAATATTCTGATGCGTCATACACCTTCGCAATTGCTGCTAAAGAGTGCTGGCAAGTTGTTTGGTGGCTTTACGCAGAATAAAACCGCACTGTATACAAGATATAAAAAGTTTCTCGAGACTGAGGACTATGATGATGTGGCAGCGTCCATCACACGTAAATTCCTTTCCCAGTTCGAACTGTTTGAAAAATCGCTGGACCGGGATATTGCATTTTTCTTTAGAAACCCCTTAAACATATTGAATCGAGCGGTTGAACAGTCACATCTGGAGATCAATGATAATAAGGTAGCACTTGATAAAATGAGAGAAAATCCTGAAATATACCGTGATCCAATTACACTGTTTGAAGTGCAGCTTCGCCAGTATGAATGGATGTTGAATGCCGGGAAATAAATGCACAGAACTATGGCCTCCAATCACTGGAGGCTTTTTTTCGATTAAATAGGAGAGAGCGGATATAGCATAGCTGTAGATGTATCGTCTTGGACAATATCATTAAATAAATGAATATCAGATAATGATGCTCAACTATTTTAAACTATTCGTTAACTTAAAAACAGTATAAATCGAAATTTATTGAATATTTAAAAAAGCATCTTGAATTAGTTAAGAAAATCTATATAATAGTCTAAAATACCTATTTAGAAATAGGAAAAAGGGGCTATTCATTATGAAGGGATTAAGAGAGTGGTATTCCAAAAGTATTCAGCGTCAAATCCTAATTCCGTTTTTATCCATCATTGTATTAGGCGGAATGATTGTTGCTGTTGTCAGCTATCAGTATAGTGTAAAGCTGACAACAGATGAATTGTCTAAAACGATCACACAGCAAGTAAAGGGAATGAACGAGTCTTTTGAATTGTTTTTCCGAAATACAGAATCCACAATTAATCGATTTGCCGATAAACAAGAGCTAATAAACTATAAAACGGATAAGGAATACATATTTAAGGAATTTGAAGATACGGTGAAAAGCAATCCTGCCATTATGAATATTTACATAGGCACTGAAACAACAGAAATGTATATCTATCCTGAACAAGAACTTCCGGATGATTATGATCCACGAACAAGGCCTTGGTATCAGGATGCGATTGGAAAAAAGGACCAGGTAATTTGGACAGAGCCTTATATCGATACTGCTTCGAAAAAAACAATCATTAGTTCTGCAAAAGCATTTTACGATGGGGATAAGCTAGTTGGGGTAATGGCGATTGATATTTCAATTGATACCTTAATTGAGATGGCCAATAAAACAAAATTTGGTGAAACAGGTTATACGTTCTTGTTAGATAAGAGTGGAAAATACCTTGCCCATCCTGACAAATCAAAAGTCACCGGAGATGTATCCAAAGAAACATTCTATCAAGAAATGAAAGGCAAAGAAGGATTGATAAATAGCACTTATAATGGGAAAGAACGAATCTTTGGGTATGTTACTAATCCAACGACTGGCTGGAAGCTTTCAGGCATCATCGATAAAGCAGAGTTTGAAGGTTATGGGAAAAGCGTACTTATTCCTATTGTGATCGCCTTTTCGGTTGTAATCTTTATCTCGATTCTAATAAGTTTATTCGTTACAAAATCAATTACAAAACCAATCAAGGCTCTACAAAATATCATGGAGAAAGTAGAAGAAGGTGATTTGACCGCGAAAATCTCGATGAACAGGCGTGATGAAATAGGTAAACTGGCTGCAAGCTTTGACAAAATGACCTCTCAAATCAGAGGCATACTTTCCAAGGTGGCCAAGATTTCTGATGAGGTTTCAGATTCTTCCATGACTATGGTAGCCAGCGCAGAAGAGAACAGTGCAGCTTATAATGAAGTTGCACATACAATGGAGCAAATTGCATCAGGAGCCGCTGACCAGACAGAAATTGTACAGGAAAATGAATCGGATGCAAACGGGATCGCTGAAAAATTAGAAGAAATAGAAGTATATTCAAGGAATATGTTGAAGGAATCAGAATTAATGTTCGACGCTTCGGAAGACGGGATGAACAAGGTTCAAGAGTTGAAGAAGCAATTCAATGTTACCAGTGATCTTGCGAATGAAATGGGTGAAGCAGTTAAGACATTGGACGATCGTTCCCACTCCATCAGCGATATTGTCAAGACCATTTCGGCCATTGCGGGACAGACTAATCTATTGGCACTAAATGCAGCTATCGAAGCGGCCAGAGCTGGAGAACATGGGAAAGGATTTGCGGTAGTCGCAGATGAAGTAAGGAAACTAGCTGAGCAGACAGAAGGATCATTGCAGGAAATCTCAGAAATCATTCAGTTTATGCAGGCAGATACTTCAAATACAGTCCAACTTATCGATCAAACGACCAATCACATTATTGAACAAGGGAAATCGGTAACGGAAACTGAGAATGCTTTTACATCTATTAACGCAACTATCACAGAGACCTTTAAAAAATTCGAGCATATTATAGAAGCGCATAAAGAAATGGGTCTTAAAAAGGATCAACTTCTGTCGAATGCTTCACGGTTAAGTTCGATCAGCCAGGATACGGCTGCTGGAACCGAACAAGTTTCTGCGTCTGTTGAGGAAACCACCGCATCCATGGAACAGTTGAATAAACTCGCTTCCGACCTGGAATCATTTGCTAAGGAAATGCAAGCTGAAATCAAGAGATTTGTTGTGTAAGGAAGTTTGAAGGGGCTGAATGTTCAGCCCCTTTTTTAACAAAAAAAGCAGGAAATTCAGTTATTTTAACGAATTAATATGTCAAAGCGCTATATTCTTGTTGGGAGGTAAGCATATGTCTGAAAAATATCCTGTTTTACAAGGCGCCGAGCCTTTTTACTTTGCCGGCAATAAAGTTGGAATCCTGGTCGTTCATGGATTCACGGGATCCACCCAAAGCATGCGCCCGCTCGGAGAAGCGTATGCAAAGGCCGGCTACACGGTATGCGGACCACGGCTTAAGGGGCATGGAACGCATTACGAGGATATGGAGAAGACGAGCTATCACGACTGGATTGCTTCTGCGGAAGAAGGTTTTCAATGGCTGAAGCAGCGTTGTGAAACGATTTTTGTGACCGGGCTATCTATGGGAGGGACCTTAACTTTATATTTAGCAGAACATCATCCAGACATTAAAGCGATCATTCCGATTAACGCAGCTATAGAAATTGCGGATATGGCAGCGGTGCAGCACTCTGATGCAAGGTACTTGGATGCGATCGGTTCAGACATAAAAAATCCGGATATTAAAGAGCTTGCCTATGAAAAGACGCCGGTACGTTCTGTAAAGGAAATCGTTGAATTAATGGGCGTGGTAAAGGAAAACCTCGATAAAATAAGCTGCCCGGCCTTGATTTTTGTTTCTGGAGAAGATCATGTCGTTCCGCCGAATAATTCTCAGACTATATATGATGAAATCTCTTCCGAGGCAAAGCGACTCTGTCAATTAGACAACAGCTACCATGTTGCGACTCTTGATTATGATCAATCTATCATTATTGAACACACATTGAAATTCATCAAGGAAATATCGTGAATTATTCACTAGAATGAAATAATATTAAAATCAGAAAATTGGAATTAAAGCAATTGAGTATCATTTTTTCTTTCTCTATAAATTAAAAGGTGGTATAATACTTTTACTATTCAAAAATACTGAATTATTAAAAGAATGTATTCGTTATACATGAGGGGGAAATTTAATGAAAAAAGTATCATCATTACTGATGGCCATGGTGTTTGCCGTGATCTTGGCCGCCTGCGGTTCTGAAGAGACAAGCAGCGGGGCTAATGGGGATTCCGGTTCTGATAAAAAGACACTCCGAGTCGTGACAGATGCGAATTACTCTCCGTTTGAGTATATGGATGGAGATAAAATTGTCGGATTTGACGTTGATTTTGTGAATGCAGTGGCAGAAGAAGCCGGTTATGAAGTGAAAATTGAAAATGTAGGCTGGGATCCTTTATTTCTGGAAGTGAAGAACAAGAGCGCGGATTTCGGTATGTCTGCGATTACGATTAATGAAGACCGGAAGCAGACATATGATTTCTCCACACCATATTTTCTGTCAACCAATAAAATACTGGTTCCTGAAAACAGCGATATCAAATCTGCTGAAGACTTAAAAGGAAAAACAATCTCCGTGCAGAATGCAACAACAGGCCAGGCATCAGCTGAAAAGCTGTTAGGCAAAAACAACAAAAACATCAAGAAATTCGAGAATAACAATCTTGCAATCATGGAGCTTACTAGCGGTGGAGCCGATGCAGTTGTCGCCGACAATACCGTAATTGAAGAGTACGCAAAGAACAATCCGGATCAGAAATTAGTTGTTATCGAAGATGAAGCTGCATTTGATTCAGAATTTTACGGGCTGATGTTCCCGAAAGACAGCGAAATCAAGGCAGATTTTGATGAAGCTACTAAAAAGATTATTGATAACGGCAAGTATGCGGAAATCTATAAAAAGTGGTTCAAAGTTGAGCCGGATTTAGAGGCATTAAAAGAACAACAATAAGGAAAAAGATAAATTGCGTAACAACGGATGTTGTGTTACGCAATTTTTTACCTATCCGGGGGAGAAAATAAGATGGATGTACGTTTTGATATTATCATTGATTATGCGCCATATCTATTAGAGGGGACATTGCTGACGATTGGGCTTTCTTTAGCAGGAATAGCAATCGGTACAGTGCTTGGATTGTTAATAGGCCTGGGTAAAATGATGCGGAATAAGTTTTTAGCATTTCCGTTTGAATGTTACATTACCGTTTTTCGAGGAACACCGTTGTTGGTTCAAATATTACTGATCCATTTCGCTGTCGTTCCGTTTTTTACGGGACAGACCAACGGGATCCTGGCTTCGATTATTACGCTTTCACTGAATGCTGCGGCTTATATCGCTGAAATTTTCCGCGCAGGAATCCTATCGATTGATCGGGGGCAAATGGAAGGTGCCCGGTCGCTCGGAATGAATCATGTCCAAGCCATGAGATACGTTATCCTGCCGCAGGCATCCAAAAGGATGATCCCTCCTCTAGGCAATGAATTCATTGTATTGATTAAAGAATCATCACTGGCTTCCATTGTAGCGGCACCTGAGCTTATGTATTGGGGAAGGGCGATGCAGGGGCAATATTTCCGGGTATGGGAACCATATCTGACTGCCGCTCTGATCTACTTAATCCTGACACTTACATTAAGCTTCTTATTATCTCGCTTGGAAAGAAGGCTGGCTACTGAATGATTAGAGTAGAGAAACTTAAAAAGACATTTGGCACTAATGAGGTTTTAAAGGATATCAATATTACGATCAAGCCTCAGGAGGTAGTCGTGGTAATCGGTCCTTCGGGTTCAGGCAAATCCACCTTCCTGAGATGCATTAACCTTCTTGAATCAATTACGGAAGGGCATGTATACATAGAAGGAAAAGATATCACCGACAAAAAAACGGATATCAATAAAATCAGGGAAGAGGTGGGGATGGTCTTTCAGCAATTCAATCTATTCCCGCACAAAACAGTGATTGAAAATATCATGCTCTCTCCTTTGAAAGTAAAAAAGGTAAAACCTGAACAGGCCAGGGAAAAGGGAATGACTTTGCTTCGGAAGGTCGGGCTCGAGGAAAAAGCGAATGTTTATCCGGATTCCTTATCAGGCGGGCAGAAGCAGCGTGTCGCAAGGGCATTGGCGATGGAGCCGAAGATCATGCTGTTTGATGAACCAACATCCGCACTCGATCCGGAAATGGTCGGCGAGGTTCTTGAAGTAATGAAGCAGCTTGCCAAGGAAGGCATGACCATGGTCGTCGTTACACATGAAATGGGCTTTGCCCGTGAAGTGGGAGACAGGGTCTTCTTTATGGATGGCGGTTATATTGTTGAAGAGAATGTCCCGAAAGAGTTATTTGAAAATCCGCAGCAGGAAAGAACCAAGGCGTTCCTGAGCAAAATTTTATAGAATCGGTTCATTTTTTTATTTAAACGATAGATTAAATTTTCACAGCAAAAAGAGACACCATTTGAGTGTCTCTTTTTCTTTCAATGAAGCTAGCAAACACTTAAGTGAACTTTTGTATCTCTTCATCTTGCTGCAGTTTATCTTCCCCTAATATCCCCATTTCTATAACGTGGTTCCTGGCCGCCTCATCCCCCAGCTGATAAATGATAGCGTATATTTTCTTAAGCGCATCATCATATCGATGGTTAGCAGGATCTTTATGATATTCAATATAAGGGATTTGGGCACGTACATATGATTGCATATCGGCGTCATAGCTTTCGCTTAAAAGCGTCTTTAATTCGTGCAGCTCTTCATCGGTTGCTTCTATTTTAAAGCTTGGATTTTCTTCAATGGCAGGACGACTCAACACATCACCGCTTACAAGATCCACATAATAGGTTTTCTTCATCGATTCCATTGCTTCCACTCCTATACCTTTTTATTGTTTATTTACCACTATTGAAGGAAGATTAACCACTTAATTCCTTATCCCTGCTTAAATAAAAATTTGCTTGGTTTCTAACTTGCTTGCTTAGGGTAAAAGTAATATAAAGTACGATACACATACATGAATAATGGGAGTATTGGATGGAGGGGACGATTTTTGATTACGTTTGAGCATGTAGGAAAGACGTATCCTGATGGGTTTAAAGCACTAAAGGATATAAATTTAACGATTCAAAAAGGGGAATTGATCACATTGATCGGCCCAAGTGGCTGTGGGAAAACAACGACCATGAAAATGATCAATCGCCTGATAGAGCCGACACAAGGCTTAATCACGATTGAAGGGGAAGATATTTCACTTAAAAATCCCGTGGAGCTGCGAAGAAGTATTGGCTATGTCATTCAGCAGATCGGATTGCTTCCGCATATGACGATTGCGGAAAATATTTCACTCGTTCCGAGATTGAAGGGCTGGGAAAAGGAACGCTATCACAACAGGGTTGATGAACTGCTCGAAATGGTGGGCCTCGATCCGGAAACATATAAGGAAAGATATCCGGACGAGCTGAGCGGAGGGCAGCAGCAACGAATCGGGGTTATTCGCGCTCTGGCTGCTGAACCGCCGATTGTCCTTATGGATGAGCCGTTCAGCGCGCTCGATCCCATCAGCCGGGAACAGCTTCAGGATGAACTTGTGAAACTGCAGGGAACCATCAACAAGACAATTATCTTTGTCACTCATGATATGGATGAAGCCATTAAGATCTCGGACCGGATAGCGATCATGAAAGACGGGGAGATCGTACAGTTCGACACGCCTGAAAAAATCCTGCGGCACCCTGCTAATGATTATGTAAAAGGGTTCATCGGCGAAGATAGGCTTGAGAATGCCAGCTCTTCCGGACCCATTGCAAAGGACTTAATGCTACGGAAGCCTGTAACGGCAAAGCCATCCAGAGGCCTTGCTGAAGCGCTCAGCCTCATGAAATCATATCGGGTGGACACTCTGCTTGTAACCGACAATCAGGATCATCTACTCGGAATCGCCACGATTGAAAGTGTTAAGCAACACTTTCAGGATGAGGAAAAAGTAGTAAGCGAGATCATGGAGACAAATGTGAAAACGGTACATATCGATTCTCCGTACTCGGATGTGGCAGAGGTTTTTGCGCGAGAAGGGGCTCCTACCATTCCCGTCCTTCAAGATGGAAGGCTGGTCGGTTTAATTACCCGAGGAACAATGATGCGTGGCCTTGCGGGAATGCAACCTGTATTAACGACGGAAGGGGACAGCGATCATGGTTAATTTTTTTCAGGCATTGGCAGAAACTTTCCGCGAACGGTGGCCTGATATTTTAATAGGCTTGCAGGAGCACTTATTTTTGTCGTTAATTTCGATTTTTATCGCGGCGATCATCGCGATTCCGCTTGGGATATATATTTCAAAGAAAAAGAAAATTGCTGAATCTGTAATTGGCGTTACCGCTATCTTTCAAACGATTCCAAGCCTTGCTCTATTCGGCTTTTTGCTGCCGATATTCGGGATTGGAAGTACGACGGCAATCATTGCTTTAACGATCTATGCATTGCTTCCTATCATTCGTAATACCTACACCGGAATTAACAGTGTGCCGGATTCGACTGTCGAAGCTGGAAGAGGGATGGGGATGACAGAGGGGCAAATTCTGCGGATGATTGAGCTGCCGCTTGCCCTGCCGATTATCATGTCAGGATTGCGCACGGCTGCTGTAATGACGATTGGGGTCGCTACCTTGGCTGCTTTCATCGGTGCAGGAGGATTAGGAGATCTGATTTATAGAGGTTTATCATCGACAAGGAATGAACTTGTATTAGCTGGTGCGATACCGGTTGCCTTGCTTGCGATCATTTGCGACTGGATCTTAAAGCAAATTGAAATGGCGGCGATGCCAAAGGCAAAGAAAAAGCGTTCCTTTGTCAAAATATCTCTGATTGCTGCACCGGTGGCGGCTGTCTTATTGGTGCTTGGCATTAGCGCAAACAGTGGAGCAACGCATGAGGATCAAATCGTGGTTGCCGGTAAGAAATGGACTGAGCAATACATTTTGCCTTATCTGATTGAAGCTTACGTAGAAGACAAAACAGAATATGATGTAAAAGTGGAAGATGGGCTTGGTGAAACGCCGATATTGACGAAAGCGATCCAAAATGGAGATATTGACATGTATATAGAATATACAGGGACAGGATTGCTTACTATCTTAAAAGAAGAATATCAGCCGTCCATGACCGCTGATGAAATATATGAAAAAGTAAAAGAAGGCTATAAGGAAAAATACGATTTGGAATGGTTAAATCCACTTGGATTTGAGAACACATACGCACTTGCCTTAAATCCGGAAACGGCTAAGGAATTAAATGTGACAACCGCTTCGGAATTGGGCCCTTCAACACCTGAACTAGCATTTGGAGGATCGGCAGAGTTCTTTGAAAGAGAAGACGGGTTTCCCGCTTTAATCGAAACGTATGATTACCAATTTAAGGAAAAAGATAGCCTTGATCCAAACCTTATGTACACGGCTGTGAGGGAAGGCGATGTTGACATGATCCCGGCGTTTACAACGGATGGGCGGATTACCCGTTTTAATCTAAAAGTGTTAGAGGATGATAAGCGATTCTTCCCACCTTATTATGCGGCACCGATTGTAAGGGAGGATACTTTGAAGAAGCATCCTGATTTAAAAGGAGTAATGAACTCTCTTGAAGGAAAAATTTCTGAAGAAGAAATGGCGGAAATGAACGCAAGAGTTGATTTGGATAAAGAAGAGCCTAAAAAAGTGGCCATCGAATTCTTAAAGCAAAAAGGTCTAATTAAATAAAGTAAATAATAAACTGATCACTGCCCCAATTAATTTTCGGGGCAGTTTTTTATTAAAAAAGGGCGGTTATCTTAACAAAGTCAAGCAATAAAGCATATAATAAATCAAAAACAACATACAAATTTGACAAAAATGTGAAATTTAATTTGACAATTTTGTGAACAAGGTGAATAATATATAAAAAAGGAGGCTTACTAAAATGCAATCATATGGAAAAGTTTTAAATGCGGTTAAGTACGCCGGCGGTATTATTTTGACACTGGGAATTGCGATTTTCTTATACGGGTTTTTTGGAAGCGATTACAGCGCGATAACAGGAATTGGAATTGGGACCATTATGGGGGCTGTCTTTATCTTCCTGATGGGTGTGTTCTTTGTAACGACGGAAGAGATGCTTGAGAAAAAATATAAAGGGGTTCATGTAAGTCCAATCAAAGATAAATAAAAGGAGCGCCCTCCCAGGCGCTCCTTTTAATATGAGGAATTACATATCCCAAATCATAATCAGTAATGTACCTAAAACGGTAATCAACGCTATGAATACCCCAAAGTATACATTGGTATAGATTGATGCTTTATCTTTCGATTCCCCAGCATGCATGAACACAATCAGCTGAACTGCTGCCTGCACGAATGCTGTTGCCAGAAGAGGATATTTGTCTCTCATGTACCTTATTGTCGATATCTATAGGAGCTACAATCTTTATCGGAATGAAAATGGATAGCGACTCCATAAAGATGGATATACTTTTTCTTGGAGTCGCTATCGGGAAGTTATGTTACGTTACTATTTACAAACTATTATGGAAAAGTCTTAAGATAAATAGAAATTTCAAGATGATTGGTGTAGCAATATTAGGGTTACTCTTTTTCCATTTATTTGAATGAAAGCAAGGAGGTTATTATTCATCTCAATAGTCAATTTGGATTGTTTGATCAATAATATTGATTTCCTTGGCTATTGCAGTAATGTTTTGTTTGATGGATGTTATAGAACTAGGATTTACCTCTTGTCCTACTTTCAGATGAACGGTTAATGCATGGTGTTCCCCGTCAATCGTCCAGATACGTAATTGTTTGACTTCTTTTACACCTTCCACTGCTCTTATCTTTTTTTCTACTTTTCCGACATCCACGTCATTTGGCGTTGACTCCAAAAAGATGGTCAAGGTACTTTTAAGACTTTTTACTACATTAAATAAAACAAATAATGTGATACAAATAGAGAGAATGGGATCAAGAATTGGGATTTCTTTAAACATCATAATGATGCTTACAATAAGTATGGCTGCCCAGCCCATAACATCCTCAAGTAAGTGCCACGAAAGAACTTTTGAATTGAGGTTTCCATCCCCTTTCTTTAATTTGATTGCTGCAAAACCATTTACTATGACCCCTAAAATTGCTAAATAAAGCATTCCTTGTGAATTAGGGGCAACAGGATCGAATAACCTCTTACCAGCTTCGATTAAAACAAATAAAGAGCCGAAAATTAAAACACTTCCACTTATTAAAGCACTCAAAAGAGAAAATCTTTTGTATCCAAATGGGAAACGTGAACTGGCTTTTTTGTGGGACTTTTTCTCGAGATACCAAGAAGCTCCGAGCGAGATACTATCCCCAAGATCGTGGACCGCATCGGAAATAATAGAGATGCTTCCGGTTATGATTCCGCCTATCAGTTCGACAATTGCGAAAAAGAAGTTTAACCAAAAAGCTGTTCCAATTCTCTTGCTTAGGGAATTCTGATGATCATGCATTTTTTTCACTCCTCTCTTTGTTTTTCCCCTTCGTAAACGCCAGTGAAACCACGTACATGTGTTAACAAGGATGTAACAGTTTTCATATACATAGTGTGATACCATGAATTAGAGATATAAATAACATGAATTGAAGGAGAAAAAGTATGGTAATGAGAAAATTGATGTATGTATTGTTATTTTTATTTTTAGTCCTAGCTGGTTGTGGAGATAAGGAAAAAGAGCAAGGCGGTGACATGCCTCAAGTAGTCGAGGTGCAATTTAATACAGATCCTAAGGATATAAAGTCAAATGAAACAGTGAAGCTCATGGCAACTGTAGTACAAGGGAAGGAAAAAGTGACTGATGCTGATAAAGTAGAATTTGAAATTTGGAAAGAAGGGGAAAATGAGAACCAACACACAAAGCAAAAAGCAAAACACGAAAAGAATGGAATCTATGCCATTTCATATACTTTCAAGGAACCAGGGACATATTATGTAATATCCCACACCACTGCAAGAAGATCACATACGATGCCTCAAAATAAAATTCAAGTAAAATAACGTGATACACAATTGTGGATGGTGTCAGCTTGAGCGATGTAAAAGTGAGTACCAATAAAGAGATTTGTATTGGCTTCCTTTTTTACCTATGTAGTGTGAATATTGTTATCTCAGGAGGACAATAAAAACGAATAGGCAGTAAAGTTGTTCCTATTCCTCTATTCGTATAAAGCAGCATTTTACTATTTGGAATTTTGTTTAATCTTGGACATACTTCTTTGCCCCGTCTGGTGTAGATAGTGCACCTAAAACCGGTAATCGAATTTGTCCGCCATGGCTATGACCAGACAACTGCAAATCTATTGGAAATTGTCCAGTTAGATCTGCGGTGTCTGGCTCATGAGCTAACATCAGTCAAGTGATCTGCTGGAATGCCAATCAATGATTGCTCAATTTTGGATTTCCAGATATCATATCATCTAAACCAGCAAAATAAATTTTACTTCCCTGTTTTTCGAAAGTAACCTTATTATTTAGTAGAAAAGTAAAACCGCTTTTCTGAAAAGCATTAATAACTTCTTCACTTTTATCAATTTTATAATCATGATTCCCTAATATAGCAATCTTACCTAGAGTAGCTTTTAATTGTTTAAGAACAGGAAGAGCTTCTTTCAATACTTCAACAATCTCCTCGATTAAATCCCCTGTAAAACAAAGAATATCAGCTTTTAAGTTATTTATTTCTTTAACTACTTTACTAAATTATTTTCATCGAAGTAATTTCCTAAATGTATATCGCTAAACTGAATAATTTTCAATCCTGAAAAAGCCTCTGGTAATCTCTTGAAGGAAAGGTTAATTTCGTTCACATCCAAAAAAAATCGTTCTAGGAAGATTGAGTAAGTGGGGATTGCGACTGTAGTGCCTATAAATAAAGCACAAGTCCGTTTTGGAACGGCTACACTTATCTAGACAGAAAATTTAAGGTCAAGTAGACTACAATAGTTGAGGAGAATCTACGATAACTAAAAGAGTTTTCAGAAGAATTTAAAAATCTAATGGTGCAGCTGTATCAGAATGGGAAGCCAAGAAAGGATATTATTCGTGAGTACGATCTAACACCCTCTTCTCTGGATAAGTGGATCTCTCAACATAATGCCTCCGGTTCATTCAAAGAAGCCGATAACCGAACACCGGAAGAAACAGAATTGGTAAAGCTCCGTAAGGAACTCAAACAGTTACAGATGGAGAATGATATTTTAAAGCTGCGCTGATACCAGGACGAAAGTAAATGTGATTCGGAACAACCAGCACAAATCATCGGGTCTTCCCATGTTGAGCTGTCATTTAGCGATAGCTGGAGACGGAGAACATGATGAACTACTTCGTCGTGCACAATCCATTCTCCATGACAATTATGAGATTGAGCATAGTACGATTCAGGTGGAGCACGTAGATAAAGGTTGTCCAAGTCCTCATGATAATTGTAATTAAAATACATCAAAAAAAAGGACCGAGCACGGCCTTTTTTTTCATCTGGGTACAGAATGGTGAGATAACGATTCATGAAAACGCTCTTTGAAAAAACCAAACCAGTCCAAAAGCTAATATAGCTACCGAGGTTCCAGGGATAACCCATTTAATGGGCTTTAATGTTAGCTTCTTTATCCACAGGATTATAGGAAATGCCAAAGATACGATTAGTAGCTGTCCAATTTCGATACCAATATTGAAGGACAACAGAGAAGTTGCCAAATGGTTTCCATCTAATCGCATTTCCGACAGGATACCTGCAAAACCAAAGCCATGGATTAGTCCAAAACCAAAGGCAAGCCATGGTTGATGTTTTGAGTCTTTATTAAAAATATTGATCAGTGCTACGTATATAATGCTTAAAGCAATCGCCGATTCTACAAATTTGCCTGGTAACTGAACAATATCTAACGTTGCAAGTGCTAAGGTGATACTATGTGCAATCGTAAATGCAGTGACCAAGGAAAGAATGTTTCGAATTGTTTTCGCACCAAATAGTAAACTAATGACAAATAGAATATGATCATAACCAGTAAAGATATGTTTTAAGCCAAGAAGTAAAAACTGTTTCGTATTTTGAACGAAGCTAATTTCTCCAATCTCTAATTCTCTTGATTCGTATGATAGAATTTTTTCTTGTTGTTTACCATCCATTTTGACCGTTGCAAAGTTGGCATGGCTTGGATCGGAATCGTCCAGGAACATGTTATAATCAACAACCAGCTTTTCTGGTTTATTTGCGAATTCGTAATTCAGGTTAATTACGGCAAATGGACGTTCTTTTATCGTTTCCACATTTGTATTTTTGACATTGCCTTCAATTTTTACACCATCCGCATAAAGTGCAATATGGGAATTTATATAATGCTGAACAGTTTTCGAATCAATTAATTGTTTTTCATCGGTTTCTTTATTCAACGCATGCCCTAGTTCTGTTAAATCCACTTTCAGTTGGTATGAGAGGTCTTTATCGTAAACTTCAATGAGGGAAAAACCTTCGCTGTTATTACTGTGAGCATTTACAGAAGTGGATAGTAAAGAGGTAAGGGAAATTATCATTAAGGAAATTAAGATACATAGCTTTTTCATTGTTCCACTCCGTTCTGATTGTTCTTTCTCTGAAGTTCCAAAATTACAGGGAAGGCGAGGAGTGAGTATACTCCTCGCCCTGTTCTAGATCCAAGTTTACTTAGTAGACTTGATAAATACTGGGTTTGAGTAGAACCAAAGATCCGACCATGGGTTTTCACCGCGTGGGTCTGCTTGTGGCTCAAGATCTTCTGTGCTTGTACCTCGTAAACGAACATAGCTGTCTTTATCAACGTCTTTTAATGTATACGAAATTTCTATAAATTCACCTTTTTGTTTCCAATCCTTCTCCATAAAACGTTTCACCACTTTAGTTGTTGGATTGGTAGCACTTGAACGATCGGCGGCATTGCCAGTCACTTCTCCTACAATCAAGTCAACACGCTTCACTTTAGGGTTATCCCCATTAGCGTTTTTGGCATTTGGATCCTTCATGCGAACTGTCACCGTTACATCGTTTGATTTCTTACCTGGTAATCTAAGAGTTTCACCAATCGTGGCTGAGTTGCCTTTCGATTTAGAAAACCATCTTGATTTTCCTGCAGCTTGAACTTTTACATCCAGTTCAGAGATAAGGTCACCTGTTGAAACGAATACATTCCCATTACGAAGGCTTTCCATGACATCTTTGTAGTTTTTCTCAGCTTTTACGTAAGTTTTTGAATATTCACCAGGCCAGAAGTCGCTGCCTCCATCACGCCAGTTGACATGCGAGTCAGACGTAGAGGTAACCCACCAGTGTCTTCCTTCACCTAACATGGAATCCCATAAGCCACCAACTTTGGCGGTCATTTGATCAAATCCGCCCATTGTAGGAGCATTTACGTTTCCGTATGATCCACGGGCTCCTTTAGGATCAAGAGAGCCATCTGGATTTATTGCAGCAGCCTGGTGGCCTGGGGCACCTTCCATACCAATGGACACATTAGGAGCTGTATCGTTCCAATTACGGAATTCCTGTGGTGTATCCTGCCCCCACTTATCCATGCCTGTTGCTGAGCGAGAAGGATGATGGGCGATATGAATTGGAAGCTCGTCCATTTGTTTCATATAGTTAAGGGCATCGATCATGGTGGACTCCGTATCTCGGCTACCATCATTCGGGTGAGGATCACGTTTATTAAACTTGCTTTCAATGTCATAAAGGGCCTGTGATTCATTATCACCTTTTGGAATGATTAATGAACTGTGGTCAGCAGCTGGCGTATCAAATTCCATTCCGTAGAATTGAAGAACTTCAGGAACTGCTTTACGAGATTTCAGCAATTCAGGGTATGCTTGCTCAAGATTCACCTTTGAATGGTTAGGACCTCCATGGTCGGTTGTAACCATCCAATCAAGTCCGTATTTCTTAGCATTTTTCGCATTTTTCACGGTTGGATATATGGCATCTCCACCTCGGATCGGTGTTGGAGGATTTGTGGAGTTGTCCCAGCCAACACTCCACTCGCTATGTATATGATGATCTCCTGCGAGCCAACTAGGTCTATTTTTCTTTGATTCTTCCTTTGAAAATTCTCTTGCTTCTGCTTTTTGGTCATTGCCATCATTGATGAAGGTTTGGGTTGTAAGTGCGGTGGTTGCAAGAATCGTTGTTGCGATTAATGGTATTGCCTTCTTTTTTACACCAGGTTTCATGTTCACATTCCTCCTCAAAAATATGTTTCTAGTTAAAATTGTAAGTAACTTTTATATTGATTAAATAAATGAGGAGTAAATATCGTGTTAATATTTTATTACTTTTTTGTCACAAAGAAATTATTGAAATGATTTTTTATACTTCGAAAGGGCGACAACAAAAAAAGGAACGAAGAAACAAGTAGTGAGAGAGAAAGAAGAAAATAGTGTGATTTACGGAAATCAGGAAACTCCTGAGGGACATGCTTAGCATTCTGGTCCTGGAGATATCAGGGAAGAGACAAGTGGTTTGGATAAGCCACCTGCTTTTTTCATCAGATAAACCAGAGAATATACAAAGTGTGGGGTTTGCCTATAAATAGCGGGAAAGCAATAAAAGAAATACGTGAAGACATTGATAAACAATATAAAGAGGACTTCACAAGATAATGAGAAGCTGTTTTTTATTTTTTATAAAAACGCTCTGTTATACATAAATAATGTTGATAATTTATTAAAATAAAAAGGACTCAATAAAAGACCTTTTTTGATTGCTTGCTGAACCAACGCACTCGGTAGTGGAATAAAAAAACTCTACTTCTATTGAAGTAGAGCACGCAGTATCGTCCATTGGCGGTAAAAAAATAAATTCAGGAATTTCAGTTTCCAAAATTTAATACAACACATACATAAAGGAAAAAGTGAAGATTCATTTTCTATCAAAACATACAAGGCGACGATTGATAAAATCGATTTTCACTTTCCTATCCCGCGAGGATTGCCACGTTAACCCCGTGGTAATCCTTTTTTATTTATGTGGTTAAAAAAAAGTTGCATCAGCATCCTCCCTTGTTTATCGAACATATTAGTTTGTAGCCACATGTTTAGGCGAAGCTGTCACTTGAACAGTAACTGTGCCATTTTGTCTATTTACGTCTGTTCTGATCATCACTGGATATGGTTTACTATTTTCGAATTTGAAGTCCTTCCCGCCCCAGGAAACCGTGGCATCGCGACCGACTGGCACATACCCGACAGATTTTGAATGGTTGGATCGTTGAAGAATTTTTAATCCTGCCTTATCAACAGCGTTAAAAAGAGTGCTGGAAGTCTGGCAAATACCCCCGCCAATTCCTTCAATAAATTCCTTATTTACGATTTCTTTAGCCTTTTGGTATCCTCTTGCAGGAGTTCTTTCCCCAACGAATTGATTAAAATATAAGCGATCTCCAGGACCTAAAATCACTCCATCAAGTATGTTTGCAGAGAGCTGGATATTTGTTGTTCTACCTGTGACAGATGGGTTGAAATTTGTAGTGTAACTGCCTATTATTGATTGGTCGATGCCTTTTATTGAATCAGCTGTTACGTTTGGTTTTGATTCAGAAATTGGTACTTTAACCTCTTTTTGAAAGGCTGTAACGTTTTCAAGATTTTTTAAGAGTGTATCTTTATCTAATACAATTCGTGAATGCCCGCCCTTTAAACTCCCATCAGTGCCTAATTTTGCAGGGATCATTGGTCGGTCATATTTGGTTTCAAGCTGTTCTGCAATGACTTGTGCATCATTCTCATCTGTGAAAGAAGATGCCTTTAATTTCTGAATTGCTTTTCCATTCCTTGAGTCAACTAAGATAAGTCCAGTTTCCAAAAATTCCTTTTTAGTAAGAGATACTTCTTGTTTTTCATGCTTAAGAGCGACCTTTTCTTTAGACGAAGCTAGCCCTTTATTCACAAGGAACACTAAACCAGCGAGCAATATACCTAAACCCAACAAAAGTATACCTTTTTTCAATATTCTCCCCCATAAGTTAACATCTTTTTGTCCTCTAATTATATCTATTTACTTGTTTACTGAATAGTAATATAAACGAAATAAATGAAAAGGAATTGTTACAAAAAACTACAAATTGCTTTATTGGTTTAGTCGAGGGTGATCGGAATATTAATGAACAAGGCAAAAAAAGAAGCCTTAATAGGCTCCCTTGTTTTTATATACGTTTAGCTCCAATGAACTTTGGCTTCCAGTAAGAATTGTTTGTGTAGAAATAAGAAATGCCTTTTCATGTAGATGAGTTTATCACTTTTTGGCTGCCTACATACATAGCAACATGAGTTGCTCTTGATGTTCTATTTGGTGCATAAAACAATAAATCTCCTTATTTTAATGAACTTGGTGCTAACATACGTCGTTAATTCAATAAGAAAAAAGCCGCCTAGGAATGGCGGCTAATTTTAATTCTCACCGATCTTGCAGGTGATTAACGATGAATTCAGCGTCTTCTCCAACCCCCAGAAGAAGTGCAGAACCTCTCTTATGTTGCCAAGGCTGTCCAAGGAAGTATAGCCCTTTGATATTCGTAATTCCTCGATTATGCATAGGTTTGCCCGCATTATCACAAACTGAAGGGATTTGAATCCAATCATAATTGGAGGAAAAGCCGGTTGCCCATATCACATTCTGCACCTCAACTTGTTGTTCATCTTGAAATTTAACGATACTTCTGCTACAACCTTGCGTTCTCGGATGAAGGGTGATCTTCTTTTCATGCAGTAAATGCTTTAAGTCGTATCCGAAGATTGGATCTCCTTTACTGCGTATTCTCTTTCCTATAAAGGAATTTCTCGTCGCTTTTAATATCCCCAAACGATCAAACCACCAGAATATGCTATGTCCTAAAAAGGATAATGGTAAATATCGAATATTTTGGCTAACAGAAAAGTGCACTTCTTTTGTTTTGGCCAGTTCCACTGCAATTTGTGCCCCTGAATTCCCTCCGCCGATCACAAAAACATTCCCAGCTTGCAATTGTGAAGGGTTACGATATGCAGAAGAATGAACCTGATAAACATCATTTGATAGATTCTTATAGATGGGTGGGATAGCGGGTGTCTGAAAGGGGCCTGTCGCTATGATGACTTCTTTCGAATGTAAGGTACCTTGGCTGCTTTCAATGGAAAAAGTCTCTCCCCCTTTTCTAAGAGATAAGACCTCTGTTTCCAATTGAATCGGTAAATCAAATGTATCAGCATACTGTTCAAGGTAATCGGCTACCTCGTCTTTGGATGGGAATTCGTTTGGGTTTCCATCCATTTTCATGCCAGGTAGGGAACTAAATGATCGTGGTGTAAATAACATTAAGGAATCGTAACGATTTCTCCACACATCCCCAATCCTTTTTCCTTGATCAAGGATGATAAATCGTTTGGTCGTTTTGGAAAGGTGGTATCCCATCGATAACCCAGCTTGACCAGCTCCTATAATAATCACATCGAAAATCATGACATTCCCTCTTTCATATAGGTATATATTCATATTCTCAAAGAAATCCATTCCCGTCTAATAGTTTCAGATTAAAATAATTTCAGAAATTAAAATGTAATTCCTAAATCTGAATATAATGTAGACAAACAGTGTTATTGGGAGGTTTGTATGGCAGAAGAACTCAAGGCGAGTATATATATAATTTTGTTCATATTAATGGGTGCTTTAGCAGGTGGGGTATCAGCAAAACTCCTCAGTATTTTCTTTAAAGGAAATTATAGATACCTACAGATATTTTGTGGGGGAATGATCGCGGGTTTATTAGCGTTAGACGTTGTACCAGAGATCATAAAACATTACCGTCCGATCGGCATCTTCACTGGCGTATCGATTGGTGTGTTGTTTATGCTCCTTTTAGATCGGTATCTTCACCAGGAGAGGAGTCATTCTTTTCAAAGACCTAGTCTGTTTATCATGCTGTTCTTAGCCTTGATTATTCACAGCATCCCGACAGGCATAGCTCTAGGAATGAGCTTTCATAATCAACATTTTCAAGACGAATCGTTATTAGCAGTTATTTTGCTCCATCATATCCCAGAGGGAATGGTCATGATGATAACAGTCCTGGTATCAAATGTGAAGGACAGAATATTCGTCTTCTCTTGTGTACTCCTATCCATCTCTATAGGCATAACTACATTCATAGGGATGAACATAGATAGCGACTCCATAAAATTGCACACGCTTTTTCTGGGAGCGGCTATAGGTACGTTATGCTATGTTATTTTTCATGAAATATTATGGAACGGATTTAAGGTAAATAAAAATTCTAAAATGATCATTGTTGCCATCTTAGGGTTTTTAGCTATTTTGCCATTTTTACATATATCGGGGTTCAGTCATTAATGGTGTGTGTAACAGTGATTCACTGGATCACGTCTAATTGAATAGAACCATATTTTGGGTGGGGGTGCAATGAAGTGAAGGTAATGAAAAACGTAATGATTATATTAGTTTTAGCCTTCTTATTAACCTCATGCAGTAAACCTTTTGGTGGTTGTCCCGATACTGAAATTGAATGGGTTGATTTAGTAAAGATCAATGACATTACTTACGAACATCAATATCCAGATGAGGGAGATATACCTCTGCCTTCTTTTCAAAAAGGGAATTCTCTTGGAGAGATAAAAAATAAAAAGTCTTTAGCTCTCAGTAATTGAAGAGTTAAAGACTTTTTTATTTGTGCTTTTTGTTTGTTTTAGCCGTCTTTAAGACCCCAACTTTACATCAGCAGCCGGTGCAGCTTTATGAATGGAGGAAAAAACGTCTGTTTTTCTTGATGATAGCAGTCGAACCTACTTGACAACTGCCTGAGCAGCCTAAAACCTTTGAAATATTATCTGAAGAAGAAAAGGAAGGAGTTAACAGTATTGAGTTGTCCGGAACATCATCAACATCGAATTCAACTCCAGAAGTTTAAGAATATTAATTTAGCTACCTATATCGGTAGCTATTTAAAAAAAAATTATAGGTGACAACATGAGAATATGTTCATATAATTAAAGAAAAGTTGCGTAAGGTAAAAAAAGTAAGAGAGGTGAAATAAAAATGAGCAAATCTAAAACCATCAGGTTGAATCAGGGGGAAAAAGGCGATGTAGTTAGAATTATCTCTTTAAACCTTGGTGGAGTAATGAGAAGGAGATTATTAGACTTAGGTTTTGTACCTGGTGCAATCATTGAAGTTGTCCGTAAAAGTCCTCTGGGGGACCCAATTGCATTTCGTGTCAGCCAAACTACAATTGCATTGCGAAAAGAAGAAAGTTCTAAAATAGAAGGGGAGTTGACCAATGGGTAATTCTTATCGAATTGCATTAGCTGGAAACCCGAATACTGGTAAAAGCACATTGTTTAATGCCTTAACTGGACTCAGACAACATACAGGGAACTGGGCAGGAAAGACCGTTATACTAGCGGAAGGAACCGTTCACTACAAAGGGAAAATTTTCAGTATGATTGACCTCCCAGGCACCTATTCCCTTTTTTCTAATTCAACCGATGAAGAAGTGGCACGAAACTATATTGTCTTTGAAAAACCAGATGTGACCCTTGTTGTGCTTGATGCATTGTCATTAGAACGGAACTTTAATCTGGCATTGCAAGTAATAGAGATGACAACAAATGTAATTATATGTATCAATTTAATTGATGAAGCGGAGAAACAAGGGATAAAGATCAATGAACGGTTATTGACTAAACGGTTAGGGGTTCCTGTAATAAAAATATCTGCACGAAACAAAGTAGGTTTCCCATTACTACTGGATACCATCGAGCGTCTTATTACAGGAGCCATTGAGTGCCATCCGGTTCAAACAACGTATCACGGTGATATTGAAAAACAAATAAAGAAAATCGAGCCGCAGGTAAGAACGATTGTCGGGAATCACTTGTCTTCGCGTTGGGTTTCTTTGAGATTGCTTGATGGAGATAAAGCACTGCTTGATGAAATCATCAAACGATTGCGATGGAGGGGGTGACAGAATGAATATTCAACAACTTTATTCAGAAGCTCAGCATTTGTCTTCGCCAAAATTAAGAGACGAGATTGTTCAACATCTCTACGACAGAAGTCATCAATTATGTGCTGCAGGTGTTTCTTATTCCAATTCGAAAAAGGATACACGGACAGAAAAACTAGATGCAATACTTACTTCTCCTTTTTGGGGTTTCCCTATCATGATTATCATGTTAGGTACCGTGTTTTATTTGACGATAGCAGGAGCAAATGTTCCATCATCTATCCTAGCGGAGTTTTTTGGTTCAATGGAAACATATCTACTAACATTTTTTGAACTCATCAAAGCCCCCGATTGGTTGTATGGGGTTCTTGTTTTAGGGTTGTATCGAGGGACTACATGGGTCATCAGTGTCATGCTTCCTCCCATGGCAATCTTCTTTCCTGTATTTGCTTTACTTGAGAATTATGGTTACCTTCCACGTGTCGCATTTAATATGGATCGGCTATTTAAACAAGTGGGTGCACATGGCAAACAATCTTTAACGATGGCAATGGGGTTTGGTTGTAACGCTGCAGCCGTTATTTCTACAAGAATCATCGAATCACCAAGAGAGCGAATGTTAGCCATTTTGACTAATAACTTTGTTCCATGTAATGGACGTTGGGGAACTTTGATCGTATTAGCCTCGTTATTCATGGCGGCAAATTTTACTGGAGGACTAAAATCACTGATCACGACCGGTTTTATTGTGGGGATAGTCTTATTTGGAATATTGGTTACCTTTCTTGTCTCCTGGATTCTTTCAAAAACGGCTCTTAGAGGCATGCCGACTCACTATACGTTAGAATTACCACCATACCGAAGACCGAAGTTTTTCGATACAGTGATTCGTTCATCACTTACAAAATCATGGTCCGTTTTAATTCGAGCGGTTAAGGTTGCAGCACCGGCTGCAATCGTAACGTGGATTATCGCTAATGTATATATCGGGGACACAAGCATCCTGATGAACATGGTCCAGTTTTTGGACCCGTTTGGACAATTGCTTGGATTAGACGGTTACATCATGCTGGCTTTTCTGTTGGGGCTACCAGCAAACGAGATTGTTCTTCCTATCCTGTTGATGGGTTATTTGTCTACAGGCTCTCTGACAGAAGTTGATAACTTAGTGGATTTAAAGAAAATATTTCTCGATCATGGATGGACGTGGCTCACCGCTTTAAATATGATGTTATTTTCACTCCTGCATTATCCATGCGGAACGACATTGCTCAATATATATAAAGAAACCAAGAGTGCTAAATGGACGTTCCTCGCCTTCCTTATTCCAACAGTTATAGCTATTATCGTTCCGTTAACCATCACCCAATTAGTTACAAGGTTAGGCTTAATATAAAGACTAGACATTTGAGTATTACCATAAAGTAAGAGGGAGGGCATGCTCCCTCTTTTGTGGTTTGATGGAATCTATTCTTAAGCTGTGTATCAAAATTTTGTTTGATTTCAATGGATGCTTTCTTCTTTACAGGCAGCATTCCGTGAATCGATCTGAATGGTAGTGTGATCGATCTCGAATTTTTCATGCAGTACTTTTTTAGCTTGCTGCAATATTGAATCATAATTTCCTTTTTCTGTTATGACCAAATGACAACTTAAAGAAGGTAAGTCAGACGATATCGACCAGATATGAAGATCATGAACCCCGGCAACATCATCTAAGGATGATAGCGCATTTTGAACTTCGGTCACTTGAATATTTGTGGGCGTACCTTCCATTAATACATGGACAGAGTCTCGCGTTACCCGGTAAGCACTTATGATAATTAGGATCGCAACTATTACACTGGCGATAGGGTCGGAAATATTCCAACCGAAAAACATGATTAACAAGGCTGCGACTATTGCTCCAACGGATCCTAGAAGATCACCCAATACGTGGAGAAACGCGCTTCTTACATTTAAGTTTCCAGAAGTATCACCCCTGTTTAAAATGAATGCAGCCAAAATATTGACAAGCAATCCGATAAAGGCAATGAGCAGCATTCCGGAGCTCAGTACACTGGGGGGATCGGAAAAACGATTATATGCTTCCCAGAAAATATATAAAGAAATAACCACCAACGTGATTCCGTTGATCAATGCCGCCAGCACTTCAAATCGTTTATAGCCAAAGGTCTTTGTTAAACTTGCTCTTTTCTCTCCAAAAACCATGGCAAGATAGCTCAGTCCAAGTGCCGCAGCATCACTTAACATATGTCCAGCATCGGATAAAAGCGCCAGACTGTTTGTCATAACTCCACCAATAATTTCTATAATCATGTAGGTTGAAATAAGAAAAAAAGAAATTTTTAATGATTTCTTATTAGCGTTTTGGCCGTGTTTATGTGAATGTCCGTGATCGTGTGAAGCCATGCTAACCTCCAATTTTAAAAAATATTATATTTTACCAAACTAAGCATAAGACTTTTTTATTATCCCGAGATATTCACACTTTATTTGTGAAATATTATCCCATATGTCATCTACCCAAGTGCATATTGGTAAAACGATTTATTTTAAGGACAGGTGGTTAACAATCGTACACAATATTATATAAAAAAACTTGAACTTTTTCTTTCTATATATCATAATATATATGAGTATATATTCATATATAGAAAGAAGTGGTTTTTATGGGACATTCCCACGGACATTCCCACGGACACGGCCATAGCCACGGTTCCGGAAATAAAAAAGCTTTATTGACCTCTTTTCTCTTGATTGCAGCATTTATGGTAGTGGAAGTAATAGGAGGCTTGGTTACAAATAGTCTGGCATTGTTGTCTGATGCCGGTCACATGCTAAGTGATGCAGTGGCATTAGGGTTAAGTTACTTCGCAATCAGACTTGGGGAACGGAAGGCAACGCTGTCAAAAACATTTGGGTATAGGCGTTTTGAAATTATTGCGGCGGCCTTAAATGGTATAACCTTAATCCTCATATCAGTCTATATATTTTATGAAGCATTCCAACGTTTTGCTAATCCCCCGGAAGTGCAAAGCACAGGGATGCTGATCATCTCTTCAATAGGTTTGTTAGTAAATATTATCGCTGCGATGATTTTAATGAAGGGCGATAAAGATGAAAACCTGAATGTTAGAAGCGCGTTTCTTCATGTAATAGGGGATATGCTTGGTTCAGTGGGTGCGATTGTCGCAGCCTTGCTCATGATGTTCTTTGGATGGGGTATCGCTGACCCGATTGCAAGCGTCATCGTTGCCATTCTTATCATCATCAGCGGGTGGAGAGTGACAAAGGATTCCTTCAATGTGTTGATGGAGGGTACTCCTTCACATATTGATGTGGCAAAGGTAAAAGCATCCCTGCAGAATATACCACTTGTTAAAGAAGTGCATGACCTTCATGTTTGGTCCGTGACTTCGGAACTTCCGATGTTAAGCTGCCACATGGCAATTGCGGGAGAGGGAACTCATGATGAAGTTCTGAAACGTGCACAATCCATTCTCCACGATGATTTTGGGATTGAGCATAGTACCATTCAAGTGGAATATGCGGACAACGGGTGCCCGAGCCCGCATGGAACCTGCAATTAATGATGGTGGGCATGTTCAATTGTTTGTTTTAAAATATCCATAACATGTTCATCATCATGGGTGTAGTAAAGAGAAGTTCCTTCCCTGCGGAATTTTACCAAGCGCAAGTTTTTCAGGAAACGCAGCTGGTGGGATACAGTGGATTGAAGCAGGGAAAGCTTCTCAGCAATATCATTTACGGAGTATTCTCCATTAAAAAGTAAATGCAGAATACGTAATCGAGTTGGATCCGATAAGGCTTTAAAGGTTTGAGAAACGATAAATAACGTCTCTTCGTCCAGTATCCCTATAGGAGTCGGCTGTTGTTCCTTTTCGTTTTTCATTCTATTCAACCTCCTATGCCTATTATAGCGATAACACGTAAGAGAAAAAACGTTAAGCTCATTTTAAAATATAATAACTATTGGATAACGCTTGGACTATGAGTAGTCTAAGCGTTTTTTACTATTTTATCTTGTTCAATTGAAGCTTCAAGAATTAAATAAAAGATTTCACTTTTTTGGAACCCAGGGTGAACAAGTTTGAATGGCTACGTACCAAGGAATCGAGTATAACCAACCTCCTGCCGATATTCGTTTTATATTATAGGGATAGGTGGAGCATTACAGGGAGTCTATAGTATGGAGCTTTTTTAGCAGTATTTCGTATTGGGGGCAATAGTGTGCGCAGAGCAAAGATATATAAGAAACTTCAGGAGGGGGCATTCCAAAAAAAGGGGAGCTCATCTTTTCAATTCCATAAAAAAAGAGATATCAAAAATTAATAATGAATACTAAACCTTTTATTTATTTGACCGATAATTTAAAAGTAAAATGTCGAAAGTTGAGTGACTTTTAATTATCAAAAGATCCGTTACTTTTCTAGGTCATTATTTTCACTTTATCACCTCTTGACTAAGCGGATTTTTGTATGAAGGTAAATTAAATGAAAGGCGGTACAGCATGACAAGAAAAATAAGCACTTTCTTGGTGGCTACAATATTCTTAGCATCGGTATTCACTTCCGTTGCTCCAAGTAAACAAGTATATGCAGCTACTCAAGCAAAAGTAAATGCAACTACTCTCAACGTTCGGGAAAAGCCGACCACGTCGTCCAAGGTTATCGGGAAATACACAAAAGGGCAGACGGTTACCATCACCCAACAACAAAATGGATGGTCCAAGGTTCCAGTCGGTAAAAAAACTGGATGGGTATCCTCAAAATACGTCACGGTGATAAAGCCGACTGCTTCTAAAGCTGTTGTTCCCAGTGGTACCAAGTACTATGTGACGGCTACTACCTTAAATATTCGGAAATCAGCAAGCACTTCTGCTGCACGGGTTGATTCCGTAAAGAAAAATGCGGCGGTCACATTGTACGAAAAGAAGGGTTCATGGGGAAGGGTAAAGACAGCATCCGGAAAAACAGGTTGGGCATCCCTGCAGTATCTTACTACTAAGGCACCTGCTACACCAAAACCTGCACCAAAACCTATTGCTAAAGCACCGGTTAAATACTACGTGACAGCAACATCCTTAAATATTCGTAAGGAACCCAAGACGACAGCAACTAGTATTACCTCTGTGAAGAAAAATCAAGTGGTTTCTTTATACGAGAAGAAAGGAACATGGGGTAAGGTAAAAACAGCCGCCGGAAAAACAGGTTGGGCATCCCTGCAGTATCTTACTACTAAGGCACCAATTACACCTAAGCCTGCACCGCCTGTACAAGTGCCAGTTAAATATTACGTTACTGCAACATCCTTAAATGTTCGAAGTGGCCCGAGTACTTCTTCAGGCATAGTCACAAGTGTGAAGAAAAACGAAGTGGTTTCTCTATATGAAAAGAAAGGGACCTGGGGCAGGATTAAAACAGCATCCGGAAAAACAGGTTGGGTTTCACTTTCTTTTCTTACGACAAAAGCTCCAGTGAAGCCGACACCTGTCAGTCCTCAACAACCAACGACTACAGGGGTTAAAGGGAAAGTGATTGTTCTTGATCCAGGCCATGGAGGTACTGATGTTGGAGCACCTGGTAAAGTGCAGAATGAAAGAAACCTTACTTTACAAACTGCTAATGAAGTGAAGGCTTTATTAGTAAAGGCGGGAGCAAAAGTGATCATGACCCGTACGTCGAATACAAGCCGAAAATTGGAACTCAGTGAACGGGTAGCAATCAGCCATAAGTATAATGCTCAGGCCTTTGTAAGCATCCATTATAATTCTGGTAGTTCAGAGGCTACAGGAATTGAAACGTATTTTTATCCAACATATTCTGATGAGGCAAAACTTGCAGCAGCTATACAACAAGAGCTAATAAAGCAAACACAAATGAGGGATCGAAAAGTAAAAAACACCAGTGCATTTTATGTTATAAAGAACAACAGAATGCCTTCCATTCTAGCGGAACTAGGTTTTATATCTAATCCTGTGGAAGAAAAACGTCTTATAACAAAAGAGTATCAACAACAAGCAGCAAGAGGGATATTCAACGGTTTAAATAAATATTTTAGTCAGTGAATATATAGAAGTCTTTAACTCACGGAATCTAGCTGAGTTGAAGGCTTCTTTTTTACTAATATCAAGGGGTGGCATTCCAAAAAGCCTGCTTTACTAGATACTTAAATTTGAATATGAAACTTGTGTAAGATAAAATGCATTTAACCCCTTATCATAAAGTATCCAGCCTATGTGCTGGATATGTTTATTTAGAATTTTTATGTTTTCAGGACACGACAATAAATCAATTAGAGTAATTGCTTTCGCAGATACATGATTAGCTAAGTTCTAAAATCGTTCAAATAAAAAATAGTTTGTTAAGTGGGATTGAGGTTTGTAAAAAAGGGGAATTCAAAATGGGCACATTAATACATATATTAACCTTTCCTTCCACTTGGTTATCCCTTGTGGGCTTGGTTTCCATATTCTTTGCTGTAAAGATTCGCAGTACAATAACGGCTATATTAAGCATACTCTTAACAGCTGCATCCTTGTATAGTGTGTATTGTGTTTATTCACTCCATTTCCCATAAGAATAATGGAATAAAAAATAAATATTCTCCATGGTTGCTCATTCCCATTTTTCCCACATATTCGTTCTGTTGCTTTTTTATACTGAAAGGAATTAATTAGTATATAGGGAGGCGTGGGCATTTACATTTATTCATTTGTTTAAAAAAGTATGCAGAACTTGGTTATTATTGTTGCTTAGGTTGTCAGTGAATTTAAATAGAAATTATTCTGTACGAAACGGAAGGAGATAAATCATGATGAAGAAACTTACTTACCCCCTCTTGATAGGATTAATGGCTGTTGTTTTAACAGCTTGCGGATCCAACGATGAAGCCAAAAAAGCAAATGATGAGGAGAAAACAAAAACAGCCCAAACAGAGCAGCAGAAGCAAGAAAAGCAAATGGAAGAAATGCAGAAAAAGTTGGATAAGCAGAAGATAGATGAAAAGAAGACGGTAGCCATCGTAAATAATAAGAAAATTCTTGGAAGTGACTATAACGACATACTTTTATCTTCACAAATGCAGATGCAGCAAATGGGACAAGATCCAACGTCTGAAGAAGCAGCAAAGCAAGTGAAAAAACAAACAATCGATACCTTGGTCGGGCAGACACTTCTTCTTCAAGATGCCGATAAAAAAGGCTATAAAGCATCAGATTCGGAAATAGAAAAAGAACTAGCTGAAACAAAAAAACAGTTTAAAGATGATAAGAAGTTTAAGGCAGCTATGAAAGAAGCTGGAATTAACATGACGGAATTAAAAAAGCAAATTTCACAAAATATCATATACAAAAACTACTTGGATAAAGAAATACCGATACAAAAAGTGACTGATAAAGAAATTGAAGATTATTACAATCAAAGTGTCAAGAAAGAAAGCAACAATACTCAAGAGACTCCGAAGTTGGCAGACGTAAAACCTCAAATCAAGCAGCAACTTGAGCAACAGAAGATACAACAAAACGTCGGTAAACAAGTAGAAGAGCTTAAGAAAAATTCTACTGTCGAAGTAAAAGTATAAGGGTGCACACTTACTTTCCAACAAGAAACAGCTGTCAATAAGACAGCTGTTTTTTTAAAGGATTATTGTGGAAAATTAAAATAACGGGAAGTACATTGCATTCACCCGACAGTATGTTTATGAAAATTGAGTCAAAAAATGCAAATGGAAATACCTTTGCTTTGGGTACTTCAATCCCATTAGTTTTTCTTCTATGGTAGTTTAAATTAAGTAGTAATGGAAAGAAAATTAGGAAGTTAGGTTTGATCGTGCAACGCAATGTTGGTTTTATTCTATTTATTAGGTATTCTCGATACGTTGACCTATGGGGAATATAGGATTGGTTCCTTCTTTGATTAAAATAATGTCATTTCTCTTGTTATCGGCAACATAGTGATTCTGTAGAGTAGGTGGTTACGTGGAAAAAGCTTATAGATTCTTGAGAAAAGATACAAAGGAAATAACGCAGCCCCAATCCAACAAAAAAAGGAGTGCCATTGTAGACACTCCTTTTTTTAATGTTTACATATCCCATACCATGGCTAATAATGTTCCAAAGACAGTAATTAGAGCAATGATTAGTCCGTAGTATACGTTCACATAGATTGCCCCTTTATCCTCAGTTTCACCAGCGTGCATAAACACTACCAGCTGTACTCCTGCTTGTACAAATGCTGTTACAAGAAGAATCGTCATGGCTACTGCGAATGGCATTTCCAAGAAGAGAACAGCAAGAGCAATTGTAGTCAAGAGCAGTGAAAATACATAGCCCAATACTTGTTTAGCTGGAAATAATTCTTTCATGCTTACATCATTCCTTTCAAGTAGATGAAGCTGAAGATGAAGATCCAAACTACATCCAAGAAATGCCAGTAAAGGGAGAAGATGAATGATTTATTAGTTGTTTCAGGAGTCAACCCGTGCTTTTTTATTTGCAGGATGATGAATAATCCCCAAAACAAACCAAGTGTAACGTGCGCTCCATGTGTTCCTAATGTTGTAAAAAGGATCGCTGTAAAGGCACTTGTTTGAAGTGCTGCCCCTTCATGAACGAAGTGGTAGAACTCATAGATTTCGATTCCCAGGAATACCGCTCCAAGAACCAGTGTGATGGCAAAGAAAGCCATCGTGGCTTTTTTCTTACCAAGACGCATGGCATGGATTCCAAGCCCAATGGTAAAGCTGCTTGTTAAAAGAACGAATGTATTTATAAGCACCGGGGGAGTTTGGAAAATATCTGCCGCAGAAGGGCCGTTGCCGGTACGATCAACTAATGTGAAATATGACGCAAATAGCGTTGCAAAAAGCATGATTTCGGCACCCAGAAAAATCCAAAAACCTAAGATTTTCAAACGGTTTTCTTCCGTACTATATTCAAGTGGAAGCGAGTGATCAATTTTCATTATTTAGCACCTCGCAATTTTGTTTCTGTCTCTTCAATTTCTTTGACAGAGATGTAGTGACCGTGATCTTTCTCGAATGAACGGTGAGCCATACAAGCAAATATGCCGATTGTCGCAAGGACTACAAGTGGCCATATGGCGAATACAAAGGCAAATCCCCATACAAAGAAGATCCCACTCATGATAATCGGCATGCCGCTGTTATTGGGCATATGAATTTTTTCATATTCACCCTTGAATAATACATGGCCTTTTTTCTTAGAGTCCCAGAACGTTTCAATTGAATTAACTTGAGGCACTTTAGCAAAGTTATAATCGGGTACCGGTGTATGTGTAGCCCACTCTAAAGAGCGTGCATCCCATGGATCTGAACCGATATCTCTTGAAGCGTAACGAGTACTGTAGTAGATGTTGTATACGATTAAAACAAAACCTACTGCCATTACAAGTGCTCCGATAAACGAAATCATATTGTAAATTCCAAATCCGGTTGATTCGGAGTATGTGTACATACGGCGCGCTTGACCATCCAAACCAGAGAAAAACATTGGCATGAATGCTAAGAGAGTGCCTGCTGCAATAAGCCATGCAGTCCATTTCCCGATTCTTTCATTCAGCATGAAACCGAACATTTTTGGCCAATAGTAAGTCAGACCAGCCAGCATCGCAAATACAACACCAGGAATGATAACCATGTGGAAGTGAGCTACTAAGAACATCGTATTATGATATTGGTAGTCAGCGGCTGACATTCCTAGCATTACCCCGGTAACCCCGCCGAGTGTGAAAAGCGGAATGAAAAGCAGGGAATAAAGCATTGGAGTGGTAATAGTAATTTTCCCTCTCCAAAGGGTGAACAACCAGTTGAAAATCTTAACCCCGGTCGGTACGGCAATCGCCATTGTGGTAATCGAGAAGATACTGTTTGTCAGTGCTCCTTGACCCATTGTAAAGAAATGGTGGGCCCATACCAGGAATGAAAGAAGAGAGATTGCAACCATTGAGAAAACCATTGATTTATAACCATATAGGTTACGGCGTGCAAAGGTTGAAATAATCTCACTATAAATACCAAATGCCGGCAAAATTAAGATATAAACTTCAGGATGTCCCCAAACCCAGAACAAGTTCGCCCAAAGCATATCCATCCCGCCATTATCGGTTGTAAAGAAGTTTGTCCCAAATAGCCGGTCCATTGTTCCCATTATAAGTAATATTGTTAATACAGGGAACGCGAAAACGATGATAGCATTAGTGATTAAAGCAGACCATGTGAACATTGGCATTTTCATTAACGTCATGCCAGGTGCTCTCATCTTAAGAATGGTAGTCATAAAGTTAATACCGGTCATTAATGTACCGATACCAGCAATCTGAACAGCAATCATATAATAATTCGTTCCTACCGATTCACTAAATTCTTTACCTGCAAGTGGGAAATAAGAAGACCAACCTGCATCAGGAGAACCACCAACTACGAAAGAGATGTTGAATAACATCGCTCCGGCAAAGAATAACCAGAAACTCAGTGCGTTCAAGCGAGGGAACGCTACGTCACGGGCTCCAATTTGTAATGGAATAACAAAGTTCATTAAGGCCATAATGAAAGGCATGGCCATAAAGATAATCATAACGACCCCGTGTGTTGTGAAAATTTCATTATAGTGCTGTGCATCCAGCAGCTTGTTTTCAGGCGCGGAAAGCTGGGCACGCATCATAATGGCATCTGCACCACCGCGGAATAACATCAGCAAAGCGGATATCAGATACATAATACCGATCCGTTTATGGTCAACGGTTGTTAACCATTCACGCCAAAGATAACCCCATTTTTTAAAATAGGTTAAGCCAGCGAGTATTGCGATAACAGTAAGACCAATGGCAACCATCGATGCGTAAATCGCTGGACTTGGATGAGGTACGGCGAATCTATCAAAAAATTCCATGCTATTGTGACTCCCTTCAGTATTGCTTGTCATGTAAAACTAGTTGTATTATTGAACATTGCATTTAATATCTTAATGGTTCATCTTGCTGTGATCAGAATTACCCTCGGGTGAATCTACATCAGATTTATCGGATTCCTCAGAATCAGTTTCTTCAGTGTCAGAAGAAGATTGTTTTTTATGATGTTCTGGAGGTGGTGAGAAACCTAAATGAGTTCCAGTGAACGTTGAACGCCCAAGATGGCCAGGTTCTAATAACTCTTCGAATTTATCCTCAGTTAGAGGATCGGCAGTGGTTTTAACTTCTTCTACCCATTCATCAAATTCAGCTTCAGGCATGGCTTCTACGTCGAACGTGTTTTCAGCGAACCCTTTACCACTGAAGTTTGCATTTCGGCCCATGAATTCTCCTGGAACGTCCGCCGCTAGGTGTAACGTGTTAACCATGTCTCCCATGGCGTACTTTTGTCCTCCAAGTTGCGGAATCCAGAAACTGGTGATTGGGCCGTATGAATAAAGTTTAAATTCAAGAGCCCGATCCGTCGGGATATTCAAGTAGTTGACTGTTTCGATTCCTTCTTCCGGATAACTGAAATGCCATTTCCAGTTAGATGATGAAGCGTAAACAACTAATGGTTCTTTATCTTCATATCCTTTAGGTGTTGCCTCAACCTTATAGTTACTTTGAACGGAAACAAATGAAAGGTAAGCGACGATTAAAACTGGAATCCCGACACAAATCGCTTCAACCCATACATTCCCTTCAATGTGCGGTGGTTCGTAATCCTTGCTTTGATTTGACGCACGGTATTTTATTAACACAAATACCAAAATTGCGAAAACAACAAGAACAATAAAGGACATAATCCCAATCGATAACATAATGTCTTTGGCTTGGGTTTCGGCTTGAGGTCCTTTAGGGTCTAAGACCAATAATGGGTTATCGCAACCGGTTAGCACGGTAGCAATAGTAAAAAGTATAGCTATTAAAGCCCATTTCAGTTTCATTGTAATTTAATACCCCTTTCTTACATTAAAATTGTAATTTATAAATTACTAAAATAGAAAAATTCGGATAATTATTTCACAATTATTCTCCGAAAGGTCAAACGAAAATTTTAATCATCTCAATCTTTTCGTACTTATACTAGTCCGTTGTACGCAAAAACGCAATGAAAATACCATTCTGTCACAAAAGGTTCATTAATTAGAAAAGGAAGTTGGGAAGTAGTGGTTATTTATATATTAATAGGAAAGGTAAGGAGAAATAATGATGGTCTAGTTTGATAAAATCTTATTACTTATTTTAGTATAATTAATGTTATAGTTTTTTCTTATGATGTAAAGTAATTCATTGCTTTCTAGATTAATATAGTGTCGGAGAGAAGTATGTTAGAAGTGTTCGAAAGAGCTTAACATTTCCCATAGTTTCTTGTGAGCTAAAATCACGAACCGATAGTTGAATTCTTAACCTTGATAATTCATAATGTTTATGAGTATATGTTCAGATATTATGAATTAGTGTGAAGCTAGTTTATATTTTGATGCTTTGCGATATATTATTTGTGATGGGATCGCACATTATTGGCAGAATGACCACAACCAACTCAAAAGACGGACAACCTTACTATGAACAATAATTCCATTTTAAAAGAAAAGAAAATCAAACCGAAAAGGATGTGTTAGATTGCTGTATATGGGAGTTACAAGTGATATATTGACGGTCGTCGCCGTATACGTAGTTTTGTCATTGTTAGCTCTATTGGTTATTTACATATTTAAGAAAAAATCTGATAAGGAAATTAAAGAAATCGATGAGTCACATAAAGCCGTAAATTCCAATAAAAAGGGAAGATATTGAAAAAGGGCAATTCCACCATTAAAATGTACCCTATAGTGTAGACACTTTGAAAAAAGGTCTCTCTATAGGGTGCATTT
>NZ_QVTC01000055.1 GCF_003429085.1 Bacillus sp. V59.32b
AATTTTATTTTTGTTGCCAAGACCTCTTTTTGTTGACGGAACTTCCGTTTTCGTTGCTGCTTTTCTCGTTTTGTTGCCAGAACAGGGACTTTTGTTGCCGGAATTTTATTTTTGTTGCCAAGACCTCTTTTTGTTGACGGAACTTCCGTTTTCGTTGCTGCTTTTCTCGTTTTGTTGCCAGAACAGGGACTTTCGTTGCCTGAATTTTATTTTTGTTGCCAAGACCTTTTTTGTTGCCGGAACTTCCGTTTTCGTTGCCGCTTTTCTCGTTTTGTTGCCGGAACAGGGACTTTCGTTGACGGAATTTTATTTTTGTTGCCTGGACTTTTTTTGTAGTAGAAAACAGTAACTTCGATTTTTTGTTTCCCTACTTCAGGGGTGCCTGAAAATATACTCTTCCTTTCCCTTCACCTGTAAATGGAAGATTAAGCGTGGATAATAATTTGGAGGCGACGTATTTCGAGGAAATATTCAGAAACCAACGAAGTTGTGGATTTGTTATCGTTGGATTGATCAAGAGAAAATAATCTTCAATTGCTTGATAGTGTGCGTCTTTGGATTTGGCTTGACAGGCTTTGCAATACCACTTGCCGGATTTCCGCTCCATCGCGCTAATTTTGCAAATCGGGCATTGGACCCCGGTGATTAACTCAGTCTTATGAATCCCGTATAATTGCTTGATGTCTTCTGATCTAGGCTTGTGTTTTGCAATTAGAAGATTGGTGAGTGTGCGCACCTCATTTGGTTTATATTTTTCTTTCGTGATCTTTTCTTGGATAGTAGCTATCCTGTTTATTAAATGATCAGCATGGCAAACGACTTCCAGAATGTCCGAATTCTCATTATCCGTTTTGATCAGTGTTCTCGAATCATTTATGGCAACTAAATATTCGATAGGTATGGTGGGCAAATGCTGTTCAGCCATCCATTTTTGAAGCTGCATTTTTTGCCTGGCCACTTGCATGACTGGGTTTGGAAATCCTTCTTCTTTGTTGTTCGCAATTCGGATCATTTGATTGAAATGTTTGTCGAAGAATAAAGTGCCATAGAGATTTTTGACTTCGATTATGAGGGCAAATTTTCGGGATAAAAGCAGCGTATCGATTTGAAAATGACCTTGCCCATTTTGTAACCGCAGATCGTGGAAAATGGAGTAATAATTCGGGGCGAGGAATTTTAAATGAAAGTCTACATTTTCTTCGCCCTGAAATCCAACTTTCCGTTTGGACAAATCTTCTTTCACGGCAATTCGTTTCGGATGGTTTTGCAGAAGACGGCGCAGCAATGCTTCATTCACCTGAATTCTTAATGGAATCTCTCTTTTTTGGCAATCAATCTATCACTCCTTTCATGGTTAATTAGATGTTCTGTACAATCATAAAAAATCCTGCATGTATCAACAAATTTCCACAAAAAAGAGCACACCCCAAAGGAATGCACCCTCTTCACTCTTATTGTCCGCTAAACATCGCTTTAATTTTGGCTACGAATCCTTTTGGCTCGTCTTCCAGAGGCTTGAGCGGGATGGATTCCCCGAGAATCCTTCTGGCAATGTCACGATAGGCGATCGATGCGCGGTTATTTGGGTCGAGTGCAATGGGCTCTCCGTGGTTGGATGCCATGATGACTTGGTCATCGTCGACCACGACGCCGATTAAATCAATGGAAAGATGGGCGGTGATTTCGTCAATGTCGAGCATTTCTCCGTTTTTGAGCATGTGGCTGCGGATTCGGTTGATGACTAGTTTAGGCTGCTCTATGTCTTCCTCTTTTTCGAGCAAGCCGATGATCCGATCTGCGTCCCGTACTGCAGATGTTTCAGGAGTAGTCACAACAATCGCTCTGTCAGCTCCTGCGATTGCATTCTTGAAGCCTTGTTCAATTCCGGCAGGGCAGTCAATGAGGATATAATCATAGTCCTGCTTTAATTCCTCGACAAGTTTCTTCATCTGACTGGGATTAACCGCAGATTTATCGCTTGTCTGGGCGGCCGGCAGCAAGTATAGCAAGTCATCGAATCGTTTATCTTTGACAAGAGCCTGATGAATCTTGCATCGCTCCTCTACTACATCCACTAAATCGTAGATAATCCGATTTTCTAGACCCATGACAACATCTAAATTGCGCAGACCGATATCCGTGTCGATTAAGCATACCTTTTTACCAAAAATGGCCAAGGATATTCCCAAGTTGGCAGTAGTAGTTGTCTTGCCCACTCCACCTTTGCCGGAAGTAATAACTATTGCCTCTCCCACAATTAGAGTCCCCCTTCTAATCTATTTAAATCAGGTCTATGTTTCTTCAGAACTCGCAATTTTTCAACGATAACCTGATGGTTTTCATCAATATACGCGCATTCCATGTCATGTCCGTCCTCTGTGTAGCTATCAGGGGCGCGATTGACGATATCGTTGATTCGCAGCTGTGCCGGTTTCATGACAGAAGCTGCAATGACGGCTCCATTGTTTCCACTCACTCCGGCATGGGCGATGCCTTTTAAAACTCCCATGATATAAATATTGCCCCCGGCAACGACGGTACCCCCGGGGTTAACGTCGCCTATCAGTAAAAGATCACCCTCTACCTTAAAAACCTGGCCGGACCGGACAATTGTCACGGCAGTCGTGATTTGGTTTTCTTCCTTCCATTGCTTAGCCGCATCCACGGTCATGACATTGGAAAGGATGTCATCGACAACGAGTTTCTTTTTTTGGCGGATCAAGTCTTTTATCTTTTCTCTTTGTTCCTTTGATAAATATCTGTTGCCAGTATGTACTTTTACTGCGATTAACGGGTCGCTTTCCTGGAATTGATAGTTGGCGGAAAGCTTTTTTTCTAGCTCTTTTAACAACTCTGAAAAGGAACAGGAATCATCGAGATGCAACGTCAGCCCGTCTTTTGTGCCTTTTATCATTACATTTTGTTGACTTCTTTTATTCATGGCGCCAGTTTCACCTCAATGAAAATATAATTCGACATCGCGAAACAAATTTCCTTTTTCTCGTGTAATGAAAAAGAGAAAGAAAAAATCTTTCCATTTAATCGTTGTCCATTTCTATTTCGTATTTCTCTATCAATAATCTTAAAGGGTATGAAATAATGATGACGATACCCAGGTTAAGCAACAATGTGGGCAGGAGTCTTATTTGAGCAAACTCCGGATAGCTCATCTGTGCAAAACCAATCAACACATTCATTTGATAATCAACCACTTCGAGAATACCAACGAAAAAGACCGAAACCATAATCGCGATCAATAAATTCGACTGCAGCACATTCATCGCCTTAGAAATCAAGTATGCCAGCACCGGCAATAAAAATGTATAAATCCCTAATATTTCCGTATAGACGACATCATAACCGATCCCTAAAATAAACCCGTATAAAACACCCGACTTCTTAGAGCCATAAATGGTTAAAAAAGCAATAAACAGCACAATAAAACGGGGAACGAAAATCAGTTCGCTTCCTGAAAAAATATTGGCGAAAATGCTTTCAAAAATAAAAAACAGAAAAGCAATCAAAGGAAGGGCGAAGCGGCTCACTGTCCATCATCCCCCTCCTGCCCCTCAGCAGGCAGTTCTTCTTCAAGCGGATCTTCTTCTAGTTGATCTTCTTCTGCCTGTGGAATAGTACGTTTTACAATGATCACATTTCTAATATCATAGAAATCTGTCGCAGGCTCGATATAAGCGGTTTGATTTAAACCAAATTGATCGGGCTTCACTTCGATGACTTTTCCGACAACAAGGCCTCTTGGGAATACGCCGCCATATCCAGAGGTAATGACGTTGGAATTCTTTTTAATTTTTTTATCATACGGAATACGTTTTAAGAGTAAGTTTTGTGTTTTCTTATCATACCCTTCTATTACTCCGTAGGCATCCTCATCGCCCTGGATGACTGCGGAAACGCGGTTAGTCGGATCAATCGAACTTAACAGCTGAACGGATGACGTGAATTTATTACTGCTTTTTATCTTACCGATTATGCCTTGTGATGTTTCAACAGCCATATTCGGCTCCACTCCGTGCAAAGTTCCCTTATTGATTGTAATCATTTCGTTCCAGCGAGCCGGGTTTCGTCCGATGACAGTAGCTTGAATATGTGTACCTTCCCTAAGATCGTCGTCTTCCTTATCAAGGATTTTTCGCATATCCTCGTTTTCTTTCTTAAGGTCCTGAACCTCTGTCTTTAATTTGACATATTCGTCTAATCGGGATTTCAGCTTTTTATTTTCTTCATGTGTATCTTGAAGATCACTCAGATTTTCAACAAACCCCGTCACTGATGATACGGGCTTATGAAAAGCATTTTGAAACCAGCCGGTTGTATCTTTCAAAAATTGTTCCGGCCAGGATAACTCTTCCCTCTCTCTTAACGAAAACCCGATCAATGCCACGAGCACGATTATACCTACTAGCAATAATATTAATCTTTTATTGAAAAACTGTGGCATGGTTTTCACCTCTATCTATTTCCTGAGTTGGTTCTTAAATGAATTGGACATAGCTATAAACGGGGATACCCCAAAGGAGTCCCCGTTACAAGATTATTTTGTTGCTTTATTCTTGAACAAATGAATATGGTCTAATGCTTTTCCTGTTCCGATCGCAACACAATCGAGCGGGTTTTCCGCAATCAGGACAGGCATATTCGTTTCTTCACTGATGACTTTGTCCAAATTACGCAGCAAAGCACCGCCTCCGGTTAAAACAATGCCACGGTCCATAATATCGGACGCCAGTTCAGGCGGAGTTTTTTCCAAAGTGTTCTTCACGGAATCGATAATCGCAGATACTGTGTCATGAAGCGCTCTTGAAATTTCTTCAGCCGAGACTTCAATCGTTTTTGGAAGTCCTGTAAGCAAGTCACGTCCGCGAATTTCCATACTGCCGATTCCTTCATTGACTCCTGCAGAACCGATTTCAACCTTGATGTTTTCTGCCGTACGGTCACCGATCATCAGGTTATAATTTTTGCGGATATAGCTAATGATGGCATCATCCATTTCATCGCCGGCAATGCGGATGGACTGGCTTGTAACAATACCGCCAAGTGAAATGATGGCCACTTCAGTTGTTCCGCCTCCGATATCAACGACCATGCTTCCTGTAGGTTCCCAAACTGGAAGATCCGCACCAATTGCCGCAGCAAACGGTTCCTCGATCGTGTAAGCATCACGTGCACCCGCCTGTCTTGTCGCGTCAATGACAGCTCGTTCTTCTACAGCAGTGATTCCAGATGGCACGCAGACCATTACATAAGGCTTACGGGCAAAAACGCCTTTGTTCTGGGCTTGCTTCATGTAATATTTCATCATCGTTGCTGTTGTTTCGTAATCAGCAATGACTCCATCTTTCATTGGACGCAATGCAACCACATTTCCCGGTGTACGGCCGATCATATTCTTTGCATCATTCCCGACAGCTACAATGCTTTTAGTATCCGTTTGGAACGCCACTACGGATGGCTCCCTCACAACGATGCCTTTCCCTTTTACATAAACGAGCGTATTTGCTGTCCCTAAGTCAATTCCAATATCTCTAGTGCCAATTCCCAACATTCTGGTATCTCCCTTTCATAACGATTGCTTTTATAGTAAGAATTCAATTTAATATCCAGACATTCTTTCCAGAACAGAAGACTTTAAAAAGATTTCCCCCAAAAATCATAAACATTATTATATCGCATCGTCAAAGTTTTTGGTAGTGTCATAAATAACCTTTTTCCTTTAGACTGACATACTTTTGCTCACCGATGATAACATGGTCGAGCAGGTCTATGCCAATTATTTTACCGCACTCAGCTAGCCTTTTCGTTACTTCGATATCTTCTCTGCTTGGAGTGGGGTCTCCTGAGGGGTGGTTATGAAGACAAATGATAGAGGCCGCCGAACGGCGAAAAGCTTCTTTAAATACCTCGCGAGGATGCACGATAGAGGCATTCAAGCTGCCGATAAAAATAGTTTTCCTATGCAGCACTTGGTTCTTTGTATTTAAATACAAGCAAACAAAATGCTCTTGGGATAAAAACCGCATTTCTTCCATGCAATAGTTTGCACAATCTTGGGGAGAACGAATCACATAGCGATCATTGTAATTTAAACTGCTGACTCTTCTGCCAAGTTCCACGGATGCGAGAATCTGAATCGCCTTGGCTTCTCCGATTCCTTTAATCGCCGTGATTTCTTCAATGGAAGCATCCTTTAACAGCCGTAATCCTTCAAATGTGCTGATTAACCGGTTCGCCAGCTGAATGACTGATTCATCCTTGGTTCCGGTCCTAAGCAGGAGCGCAAGCAGTTCCTGGGTAGAAAGGCTTCTGGCTCCCTCCTGTAAAAATCGTTCCCGGGGTCTTTCTTCTTTCGGAACGTCACGAATTAGCATTGATCCAACATCCTCTCATACTTTTTATATGGAAAGAATGCCGCCTGAAGAGAAACCCTACATCATATGACGCTTTAATTCACGTGATAGCCTGGCTACCGGAAGGCCCATTACCGTATAATAATCACCAGTGATTCCCTTCACAAGAAGTGAACCGTATCCCTGTATACCATAGCTGCCCGCTTTGTCAAATGGTTCTCCAGTTTCGAGATAGGCCTCAATATCCTCGTCAGACAGCTCCCAAAACGTTACATCCGTTTTTTCTGCGAAAACGGTTCTGTCTTTATCACTGATGATTGCCACACCCGTATACACAGAGTGTGTTTTTCCTGAAAGCATTTCCAACGTTTTCTTTGCATCTGCACGGTCAACAGGCTTTCCTAAAATTCCGCCGTCAACCGCAACGACTGTGTCTGAGCCGATGACACAGCTTTCTTTATGTTCAGTTGCGATATTCGTTGCTTTTCTTAATGCCAGATCTTTGACAGCCTCTTCGGCAGTCAAAGCAGGCTCAATGCTTTCATCAACATTTACGTGAATCGTTTGAAAGGGAATTTGGAGAAATTGGAGAAGTTCCTTACGACGCGGTGATGAAGAAGCTAATATCAACCGATACATGAATTCCACCTTACCTCACTAAAAGCCGTTTTGGGAGATACACACTTATAGTAACAAATTACAGAAGAACTAACAATCTTTGACAAGATATTTCTCTATAAAAAAAAGAATCTGTGATATCACATGACTTTTATACCTAAATCATGTATACCACACATTCTTTTTTCGACAATACACGAGTTATTTCCCGGAAAATAAACATCTCCTGACAATCAGTTGCCTCCGATGCTTTGATAGCCCTTCAAGTATAGCAGAAGCTGTTCCTGGGCTAGGACTAACTGCTCAGGATCTTTTGAAGATTTATATTTATTGAGAAGCTCCGCTGCTGAAGAGATATTCTTTTTCATAGTAACAAGTGCTTCTGCTGATACGTTTTCGGAACTGTTGTTAACCGCCTTTACTTGCTTGTTGAGAACCTCTTGGTCCCACGTGGATACGGAACCATTCAAAAGACCAGAGGTAAACTGCGACAATGTGCCGTAGAGCGTGGACATTTCGTTCAGAAGTTCTCTTTCTTTTTCACCACCCTTAATCGCAGTTGAAAACGATACTTCCTTCCAGAAAGCATCGACTTGGTTTTGCTTATGATAAGAAGCGAGTCCCTTACTTTCCTCCAGGCTTCCGGCCGTTCCCACAAATATGTAATACTTCCCGTCCAATGCGAAAATTTCTGCTGGCACGCCTTTTTGTTTAATATTTTTCTGAAGCGCCCGGGCGCTGCTCTCCGTACTGAATACCCCTCCTTGGACCATGTATGTTTTGAGGTTTGTATTTACACTTTCTGCGGATTGCGTTTCCTTAGGAGCAAGGGACGCCGGAGCTTTTTCAGTAGCGGTTGTTCCGTCATCAGTAGTGATCGTTTTTAAGATTATAACGCCAAAGCATGTCCCCAAAAGAATCGCGGAAAGTATGGCAATCAGGCTGAGCCTATTTTTTGTGTTTCCACTGAAATCTATCAGTGCTTTGCTTTTTTTTAACGGAACAGGGTTTATTATTTCGTTTCTTTTTTCATCATCATGATCAGCTAATATCCAATCAAAACTTTCTTCCTCAGCCTTCTCCCTTGTTGCAGCGAGTTGATTCTCCGGATTGAGCCTGTCTTTCTTGTTTTCCTCGAATGTTTTTTCCTGTCCATTGATCTTGATTGTAATACTTTTTCTGTTGCCGGACTTGTCCATCGTACAGGCTCCCTTCGACCTCATTTTCCTCATCCTATCATAGGGGCAAAAAAAAAGAACAAGACTTTTGTCGCCTTGTTCTCAATAGGTTTCGTCAAATTTTTCTAGCGGGAATATTCGTCTTATACCTGAGATTCTAACTTTGACATTGATTTCACTACCTCACATGCTTATATACCAATTGATTAAAGCATCTCCATAAAATAGAGAGACAAAAGCGCCAGCAGCGATGAAAGGCCCAAACGGAATGGCTTGTTTTTTCTTGAATTTGCCCACGGCCAGGCCGAAAATGCCATAAGCAGCTCCTATAAATATCGCTACAACGAGAGACAAAAGCGTCAATTTCAGACCGAGCACTAGACCGATAACAAAAAATAGTTTAGCATCCCCCACACCCATTCCACCCTTGCTTATGATCACGAGCAGGTATAGAAGCGCAAAACCCATTAAAGCGCCGGCGAACATATCCCACCATGGAACCAAGGACACAAATATTCTCTCAAGAAGAATAAGGGGAATAAAAAACAAAAGCACTTTATCTGGGATAACCATGTAGAAGACATCCGATACAAAAATAATCATCAAAAGCGAAATAAGAGTGAGCGCAACTACCAATTCTCCGCCCAGTCCGAACTGATAGCAAGCCACCATGAACAATAATCCGGTCACAAGTTCGACAGCAGGATAAATCATGGAAATCTTTTTGCCGCAGCCTCGGCACTTTCCACGAAGGAAGAGATAAGAAAAAAACGGTATCAAATCCAATTTCCCCAAATTTCTATGGCATGCCGGACAATGTGACCCAGGCCTCACGATCGAGACATTTTCCGGCACCCGCAGACCAACGACATTATAAAAAGACCCCAACACAAGACCTAGTATGAATAAATACAGATAAATAAGAGTCATAGAATAGTAGGTTCCTTTACCGTTTTAATAGACTCATCATACAATATTTTTCTATCAATTTCTATAAAATACCAATTTTTATCCTAATCTACGGAAAAGTAAGCTTTTGTCTTGTCATCCTACATATTCGGCAACTTTATTCCTGCCCGCTTGCTTAGCTCCGGTGTACATGGCCCGGTCTGCGTGGCGAATTAACGTTTGCGCATCTTCTGCGTCATCGGGCGCTGATGCAACACCAATGCTTGCAGTAATAGGAATAAGAATCTTACTGCGGAGTTCATCTAAATCTGAGTGAACGGAAAAGGGCTGGATCTCGATGGATTTCCTGATAAATTCAGCAAAGTCATAAGCTTCCGCCTTATCAACCTTGGACAAGAGAATCACAAACTCTTCCCCTCCATAACGGGCAAGGACTCCTTTATTTGAAATTAATAGCTCTAGGCTCCTGGCCAGCTCGATCAAGATTTCATTTCCTGCCTGATGTCCATATGTATCATTGATCGATTTAAAATGATCGATGTCTAGAAGAATTAATGAAAGATGGCTATATTCCTTATTAAATTCTTCCTCAATCGCTGATTCGAAATATCGATAATTATAGAGATTAGTCAAAGCACAGCGTTCACTTTGTTTTTTTGTTTCTTCTACATGACGGGCATTTTCTATCGCCACCCCTAAATAGGAACACAAAATATTCATAATCATCAATTGATATTGCTCATATGCCCGTTTTTTTTCTGACGCCAGGATTAATACACCTACGACGAGGGAATTACGGACAATCGGGACAGCCAGGACACTTTGTGTTGTTTTGGGCAGGAAACCTCCTCTATCAAGATGTTTCCATTCTTTCTTGGAGTTATAGATAATTCCCTGTTTGGTTATCCGCACAAACCCGCATATTCCTGCATTAATTGGAAACGGCTGTATTTCTTTTTCCTTTTCGATCCCTTGCTCAGCATAACGAAGGAGATGAATTTTATTCTCCTTATTAAAAACATCGAAAATGTATGTTTGTTCTGAGGGGAGGATCGCTGAAATCTTCTCGACAAAAAGATGAAGAACTTCCTCAACCTGCAGCCTTTGGGTAAGCTGATGTCCAATTTCACTGGCTTTTCTTAGTCTCCTGTTGATTTCCTGCGAAGAGTTATAGAGTCTCATGACGAAAGCGATGCCTATTAAAGGAACCCCGCCAAACAAGATCGCAAGGTACCCCAGTTGCTGGTACAAATCAAATAAAATAATGCCGATAGGAAGTACGATTAAAGAAGAAGCCAAATCCCATATGGCATCTTTGGTAAAGAATTGAGGTTTCTGATTTATTAAAAAATATCTAGCTGTTAACACAAAGATAGTATTCAAGATATAATAAGAGAAGAGATAGACGATAATCATCCATAGATTGGCCGGCTGAACTACAGTACTATAGTCATGTGTTCCACCGATTGCATAGTAAATGAGACCACTTACCAGGCAAACCAAGAAAAAAATCAGCGAATTAAGCGGCAGACGGTAAATTTCATCCCGTCTAAGTCTCAGCATCAGCAGCATGAAGATGAAGGAAATTTGAGTCAGTACCATTTCAACGGACAAGCCATATATGAGGAGACCGCAAGTGACACTCCCTGCACAGCTGAGATCGGCGTATTATTAATGATCATTGGAATTAACGCCAGGGTGCACATTAAAACAAGGAAGGCGAAAATGTCCCATTCATCACCGTTGATGTGTGGAGGATCATAATGAAAAGTCAGCATGATCCCCCCAGGAACAATCAATAGCCATAATAGCCAAACTCCTATCCGTTTATGCTTTTTGACCTCCATTACATTCCCCCTCTCCAACTTATTTCCTATATCATATAAATAAATCTAGTAAAAAAGTCTGCATTCGAGATAATTTTAGCAAATATTCTCAAATTTGTCACACTGAATGCTTAAGTTTATTTTAATATTTTTTATTCAAATATGGCCTTACCAACGATAGAAAATAAAGTGAACCAGTTATGATCAAGACTTCATTATCCGTAGCATTTCCCAAAGAATCATCAATTGCCTTTTGCCAATCCTTCGTCACCCTTATATTTTCCGTCTTGCTGCATTCATAGAGCAACTCCGCAGCGGCGGCACGTTCGTGCGGAAATTCGGTAAAAATAATACTGTGAGCCTTTTGGTCGAGAGTGGATATCATTTCCTGATAGTTTTTATCTTTTAGCGCAGCGAAAATAAAACGGTATGTTTTACCCGGAAAGGAATGTTGAAGTGTTTCTATTAATGCCGATATGCCAGCGGGATTGTGTGCGCCATCCAATAAAATGAATGGCTGCTGCTTTGAGACCAGCTCTAAACGGGCACCCCACACTGCATGACGCAATCCATGTCGGATGCTTTCTTCATGGATTGAATACTCCTGTCGTTCATTTATTAGCAAGATCGCCGTTACAGCGAGGGATGCGTTTTCTGCTTGGTGCTTGCCCAACATCGAAAGCTCGATTTCATCAAGCTTGTATGTTCCTGAGCGGTAGGAAAATTTCTGCATGCTTCCTTCACTGCTTAGATTTTCTATGAAAAAATCCTTATTCAACTGATAGAGTTTGGCATTTTCAGCCGCAGCCTTATCCTGTATGGCTTGTTCTGCTGCGCCGCTTATCACCGGTACCCCCCTTTTGATGATTCCCGCCTTTTCTCTCGCTATCGCATCGATTGAATGGCCAAGAATATCCGTATGCTCTAAAGAGATCGAAGTAATGATCGATAGCACTGGAGTCACCACATTGGTTGAATCGAGCCTGCCTCCAAGTCCTGTTTCAAGCAAAACAATATCAGCTTCTTTTTGTTTAAAATATAAAAAAGCCATCGCCGTAAGTATTTCGAAGTGAGTCGGACCATTTCCCGACCTATCCATTACTTTAACCGCTTTATGTACTTGATTAAAAAGTGAAATGAATTCCCGGTCACTGATTATCGATTGGTTGACCGCAAGCTGTTCATTTACCGATTCTAAGTACGGAGAAGTGAACGCCCCGGTACGTATTCCTTCCGCTTGCAGAATTTCCTTCAGATAATTCAAGGTCGAACCTTTTCCGTTCGTGCCTGCGATATGTATGAATTTCATATGGTGGTGCGGATTGTCCAAGCAGGTGAGAAGCGTTTCCATTCGCGTAAGTCCGAAATCCATTCCCAATTGAAGCTGCCTGTTCTGCATGTACTCATTTATTTCAGCCATCGTCTCTTTTTTCATATAAATGCCCCCAAACAACTTACTTTGTTTCGAAATATCCTATACAATTATATCATCTATATGTACCCTATTTACCTAACAGAGGAAGTGTTCCAGTATGAGTGGTTGTTGGATCGTCGTCAACGGCTATTTGCAACAAAAAAAATTCTCCGATCTGGCGATTTTTATGAAAGATGCCGCAGAGAGAAAAAACGTTTCGACCAGCATCGTCCGCCATACGGAATTAATCGCTGTGCTTGATAATGGAATACCAAGATTAAAAGGAAGCTTCTCCGATTCGCTTCCTGATTTTATCATGTTCATGGATAAGGATATTCAATTGGCGCGTCACTTGGAGATGATGGGCATTCCTGTCTATAACGGTAGTGCTTCTATCGAAATCTGTGACAGCAAGGCCAAAACACATCAAGCTCTCGCTAACCACGGGATTCCAATGCCGAGAACCGTATTCCCGCCTTTTACATACGAAGGCATCAAGCGGGAGGACTTTCAGGCATTTAAGAATATCGGAAAATACCTCGGGTATCCGTTGGTCATTAAAGAAGCATATGGCTCCTTCGGTGAGCAGGTTTATCTTGCTCGGAACGAAACCGAATTAATAGAATTGGTAAAAAGGATCGCCCATAAACCGTTTATCCTGCAGGAGTTTGTGAAAAGCAGCAAGGGCAAGGATATCCGTCTCAATGTGGTTGGGGGTAAGGTTGTTGCTTCGATGCTCCGAACCTCTGAAACTGATTTTCGCGCAAACGTAACGAATGGAGGAAAAATGCTAGCGTATACCCCGACTCCTGAAGAAATCGAACTCGCCGTTACATGTGCGGACATCCTTGGAGTCGATTTTGCGGGAATCGATTTATTGTTTGGAGAGAACGGTCCATTGCTTTGTGAAGTTAATTCGAATTCGCATTTGTTAAATATCTATGAATGTACGGGTGTTAACGTTGCCGATTATATGATCGATTACATCTTGCAAAAAGAGGCGGTGAAACGAAATGAATGAGAGTGGCTGGCTGATATATTCTTCTGAAGACGCTGCACGGAATCAATCTTATATCCAATGGATGATTGAGGAGGCAAAGCAGTTAGATATGAACTTGATACTCTGTTTCCGTGAAGACTTTGCTCTCGGACATTGTGATTCGAAACTGGCGATTTTTCATCAAGGAAAAACGGTGGATTTGCCTTCCTTCGCCATCGTCCGGACGATCGATCCCCTATTCACCAGACAACTGGAGTTGCTCGGGATAAAATGCTTTAATACGTCATTAGTTTCCGAAATATGTAACAACAAAGCAAAAACCCATCAATATATGGCGACGCTTGGCATTCCAATGACCGATACCCTTTACTGCCCGGGAAATACCTTTACCTATAATGATGTTCCATTGCAGTATCCTTACATCGCGAAGGAAGTCTCTGCTCGTGGCGGAAAACAGGTATTTCTCATTGAAAACGAAGCGGATGAAGGCGTATTAAAAGGGACGCCAGGTCAATGGATCATTCAAAAACCTGCCGTGCTTGGGAAAGATGTCCGGGTTTTTGTTGTTGGCAAAAAAATAATCGCTGCGGTTTTAAGACAGTCACAAACAGATTTCAAAGCAAACTTCACCCTCGGAGGCAGCGCTTCGCTGTATAAGCTATCAGATCAGGAAAAAGACCTGATTGAAAAGATTATCAACACTATTGATTTTGGCATGGTTGGCATTGATTTTGTATTTTCAGAGGAAGGCAGCTTTTGGTTAAACGAAATCGAGGATATCGTCGGAAGCAGGACGTTGAGTGCTCTATCAAAGATAAATATCGTCCGGGAATATATGTTACATATCAAAAAAGAAATGACGATGGAGCGGAATCGCTCGTGAATTTTGGAGATCGCTCGTATATTCTGGTAATCGCTCGTAAATCCCGGTTACCGCTCGTATATTCTGATTACCGCTCGTATATTCTGATCACCGCTCGTATATTCTGATCACCGCTCATAAATCAAAAAAGAGCTCCGCTCATTACCCAAACCGATTAAAATCCATCTAAAAAAGGATGAACCGCAAACCGGTTCATCCTTTCTCTATTACATCTGCTTCAATTCACTGATTCTGCGGATTACGGCATCACGTTTTTCGCTGTAATCCTTTTCTTTTGCACGTTCTTCTTCAATCACATTGGCAGGAGCTTTTTTTACAAAGCCTTCGTTGCCTAGTTTTTTCTGAACGCGATCTACTTCTTTGTTCAGTTTATCGAGTTCTTTTTCGAGACGGTTGATTTCTTCATCGATATTGATTAAGCCCTGGAGCGGAAGAATCAGCTCGACCCCGGTTACGACAGCTGTCATGGCCTGTCCCGGCTCTTCGACTTCTATACCGATTGTTAATTCTTCTGGATTACAGAAGCGCTCGATATAGGCGCTGTTTTTATTTAACTTGTTTAATGTCGCTTCGTCCTTCGCTTTCAAAATCAGCTTAATCTTTTTGCTCATCGGCGTGTTTACTTCTGCACGAATATTTCGTACAGAGCGGATAATCTCCACAAGCAGCTTCATTTCTTCTGCTGCTTCTGTATCTGTAAGTTCGGCGTTAACGGCCGGCCAAGCAGCTGTCGTAATTGATTCACCATCATGCGGCAGGTTCTGCCAAATTTCCTCGGTAATAAACGGCATGAATGGGTGAAGCAATCTCATCGTGTTATCTAAGACATAAGCCAGAATGGAGCGGGTTGTTTTCTTGGCGGCTTCCTCCTCTCCGTAGAGCGGAAGCTTCGCCATTTCAATATACCAGTCACAGAAGTCATCCCAGATAAAGTTATAAAGCACACGGCCGACTTCTCCAAATTCATACTTATCGGCAAGTCTTGTTACTGTTTCAATGGTTTCGTTTAAGCGAGTCAAAATCCATTTATCTGCAACTGATTTCTCACCAGATAAATCAATTTCTTCATACTTGAGTCCTTCCATGTTCATTAAAGCGAAACGGGAGGCATTCCAAATCTTGTTGGCAAAGTTCCAGACAGCTTCCACTTTATCCGTACTATAGCGCAAATCCTGTCCCGGTGAGCTTCCGGTCGATAAGAAATACCTTAAGGAGTCGGCACCGTATTGATCGATCACTTCCATTGGGTCGACGCCGTTGCCAAGGGATTTACTCATCTTACGTCCCTGTTCGTCACGGACAAGCCCGTGTATCAACACATCTTTGAATGGCCGTTCACCAGTGAATTCAAGTCCTTGGAAAATCATCCGGGATACCCAGAAAAAGATGATATCATATCCGGTTACAAGGGCTGCAGTCGGATAGTATCGATTGTAATCGGTTGATTCCGTATCAGGCCAGCCCATTGTCGAGAAAGGCCATAGCGCCGAACTGAACCATGTATCCAAAACATCGTTGTCCTGTTCCCAGTTTTCAATGTCTGCAGGCGCTTCCTCACCAACAAATATTTCACCTGTTTCTTTATGGTACCAAGCAGGAATCCGGTGGCCCCACCATAGCTGGCGGGAGATACACCAATCACGGATGTTTTCCATCCAGTGCAAATAGGTTTTCTCGAAACGATCGGGTATGAAATGAACCTTTTCGCTATCTGATTTTTGTTGAAGCGCAACAGCTTCATCGGCCAAAGGCTGCATTTTGACGAACCATTGCGTTGAAAGATAGGGCTCTACAACCGCCCCGCTTCTCTCTGAATGGCCAACGGAGTGAAGATGGTCTTCAATCTTAAAGAGGACGCCTTCCTCCTGCAGGTCTTTGACGATTTGCTTGCGGCATTCGAACCGGTCCATGCCATCGTATTTTCCTGCTCTGCCGTTCATGGTCCCGTCTTCATTCATGACAAGGATTCTCTCGAGGTTATGGCGGTTGCCGATTTCAAAATCGTTAGGGTCATGAGCCGGGGTGATTTTTACCGCTCCTGAACCGAATTCCATATCGACATAATCGTCTCCAACGATTGGAATTTCTCTTCCCGTTATCGGCAGGATGACGTTTTTCCCAATCAGATGCTTGTAGCGATCATCCTCAGGATGGACAGCAACGGCTGTATCGCCAAGCATCGTTTCCGGACGGGTCGTCGCGATCTCAATATGTCCGGATCCATCTGCAAGCGGATATTTCATATGATAGAAGGCTCCCTGTACATCTTTGTAGATGACCTCAATATCAGACAGAGCCGTTTTCGTGGAAGGATCCCAGTTGATGATGTATTCGCCACGGTAGATCAAGCCTTTGTTATAAAGAGATACAAAAACCTCGCGAACCGCTTTTGAAAGTCCTTCATCGAGCGTGAACCGTTCTCTTGAATAATCTAGCCCTAGCCCGAGCTTTGACCATTGTTCACGGATATGGTTTGCATATTCCTCTTTCCATTTCCATGTTTCTTCAAGAAATTTCTCACGGCCTAAGTCATAGCGGCTTTTCCCTCCGCTGCGCAGCTTTTCTTCCACCTTGGCCTGTGTTGCAATCCCGGCATGGTCCATTCCTGGAAGCCATAATACATCGTACCCCTGCATTCGCTTCATCCGGGTTAAAATATCCTGCAACGTCGTATCCCAGGCATGGCCCAAATGCAGCTTCCCGGTTACGTTTGGAGGAGGAATCACAATTGTATACGGCTGCTTTTTCTTATCGCTTTTCGCTTCAAAAAATTTCCCATCCAGCCACCACTTATAACGGCCTTTTTCAATGGTTTGCGGGTCATATTTAGTCGGCATTTGTTCTTTCTCTTCCATACTTTTTCCTCCTATATCAGTCTGACGAAAATAAAAAAACTTCCTGATCCATAAAAGGACGAAGGAAGTTGTTCGCGGTGCCACCTTTTTTCCGAATCAGAATCAAAACACGATTCTTGCCCGGCTCTCAAATGAAATAACGGCTCTTTACCGGTTCCTGCTACTTATCATTCACAGAAACAACTCACAGGCGACTTCTGATGGTACCGGCTTAGAAACCTCGCAGCTAATGGTTTCCTCTCTAAAAAGCGGTATAAACACCTTACTATTCCTGTTCATAGTCTTTATCTATTCATTTCTTCAGTTCAATTTATATAGTACAGAATAACTTGTTGTATAGTCAATAATCTTTTCCATTTTTCTAATATTCTATACAGAGGTCTTTCGGTCTGTAATAGGCAAAAGGCACATTTTTCATCCAGCGTACATAAGATGCTACTACAGTTTATTAAGTTAAGAAGGATGGATGTACAAATGAAACGAAGATACTCTCCGTACGCTTTGCCCCCATGGCTCAGGACCACACGCCGCGTTTGTGCCCAATTCATCATCCCTATTACGGTATTCCAGGGAATCCGAACCTTATTGCTTCCGACAGCCATCGATATCCTGCTGCTCGCTATCTTAATTGTTATTGCTGTTGCCTTTCATCTTCAACTCATATAATTTCTTAGTCCGGCGTCTGTTCAGCTTGAGCAGTCGCTTTTTTCCGTTGTTCGATTTCTTCAATTTTCATAACAATATACTCAGTATTCTTTAAAAGCCAATATTGCCGCTGTAGCTGGCTGACATAATATAATTCTGTTTTGTCTCCTTTTTTATCAAAGTAATTCCTTACGCTTTGGATGGATGACCCCGGATAAGCTAAATAGCTTTGGAACAATAACATTTCTTCTTCTTTCATCGGAAAATATTTAAGATAATTGTAAATCCAATTGACGCCATCCTCATACTCGGTCGGATAAGTCCTTGCCGATGAAACCAAAAAAGGTAGTAAATCAAAATGAGGCGGAGCTATCTTGGAATTTTCAAAATTTATAAAATGGCCGTAGCCTCTGTCATCATAAATAAAATGTTGAATAGCGAGCTTGCCGTGGGTAACGACGCTTCTGACTTTTTCATCATTCTTTGTCTTCTCAAACCACTCTCCCAGCTTTCTTTCTGCATAGTTCAAGGCCTGTAAAATGTCTGAGAAGTACATACAGAACAAAAGCTCGAATGGGGACATATACCACTTCTTCTCACTGTTGCGGACGAATTCTTCAATAAAATCCCGCTGCTTCTTCCAATGCACACCCGTCCGTTCGAAATGCCCTTCTCTTTCTTCTTGACTCACCGGCACCTCTTTTACGGAAAGAGTATGCATTCTCGCAAGCTCCCTGAATAATTGCATATGACGTTGGTCTCGCTCATCTGTTTCTTGATTCAGCAGCCATGGCATCAAATAATACAATCTTCCTTTTTCAAGAATCGCGTATCTGCCGTCCATCGCCGGGTAAATCGGGACAATCCGGTTGAAGCCCCGCTGATATAGGTGCTGAATATTCTTGATAAAATCGATTCCTGCATGTGGAGAAATCTCCTTCAAGGCAAAAACGCCATTATCGCTATACACCTTTTTAACTTTGCCGAAGTTCTCCACGTAGTTCACCTTCAACGCATAATGACGTAAAATGGCTTCCGTTTCATTGATTCGATTCTCGTTTTTATTCACGAGATTCACTCGCCTTCATGATGAAATAAAAGCGCAAGCGCCCTGGTCAGCCTCGACAGGCATAAGACGCACTGCGCAGGAAATCCTGATTCTGAAACAGGGTGGCTTAGCTAGATATCTGTCAAAGTCAAGAAAGTTAACGTTAATTGAATTAAAAAACAGCAGAGCAGAGCGCGTCGTCTCTGCTCTTTGGCCTACACTTTAGCTTTCGCTGTCTTTGGGATATAAAGCACTTGGCCTTCATAAACATCATGACCTGGATCAAGAGAATTCCTGCTTTGAATCGATTGGACGCTGATATCATAACGATCCGCCAAGGTGGAAAGTGTATCTCCTTGCTGGACAATGCACACTTTTACCTTTGTTAATTCCTCTTCCTGCTTGCGGCCAAAGAAATCCATAAGTGAAACCTGTTCAGCATCCTTTTCATGCTTTCTTTCCTTTTCCTCATTTTCGGAAGCAGCAGATTTATCTTTTTTTCTTGCAAGATTTAAAATGGGTGCATAATCATTGTGTTCTTGCACTTCAGCGTTCTGTTCCTGTTCTATATGAGAATAACGTTCCTGTTCTGCCTCGACATCTTCTTCGCTTTCTTGTTCGATATCGGTCATAGGATGCAGAGTTTCGGGTTCTCTATTCTCTTTTTCACTTTCTTCCTGCAGTGGTTCTACCGGAATTTCAAATATAGGAACGCTTTGTGCAACTGGTTCTATATCTTCCACTCTTTCATCTTCCGGGAGTTTCTTTGCTTCTGCAAAAAACGGTGCATACAGATCCTCATCATTGGTTTCTCTAACTGGTTGCTCAGCTGGATAATCTTCTTCTTCCTCCATACTTGAGTCTCTGACCTGCTCTTCAAATGCTTCTTCATTGATATAGGGAATCGGGCCGCTATCCTCTTTTTCGTGGACGATACGGGGGGACCCCATGTGTTCATCCTCATTTTCCTGAGGGACCGGATATACTCTAAAGTGCACTTCTTCAGGTTTTTCTTCTGATATTTCATATTCATGTTCCCGGGCAATCTCTTCCTCTTTTTCTGTTATATCCGTTTGCTGCTCCTTGTAGATGCCGGTGATTAGCAAATCAGCCTGAAGCTTCAGGCAATTTTTTTCCGGCAATGTATAATCGAAGGTTTGGATCTCTACATCGACATCATCAATCGAATGGATTCTATTATAGGGAATGGTGATATCCACCGGAAAGCAGTGGGTAAAAACATTAACGTCATTTTCCCCTCTGTTTACTTCCTGGATTGTCTTTGGATGATAGTTTTGGATGTAATTTTTAGGCTCTGATTCTCCAGAGCGCTGTTCCTCTTTGTATTCCCCGCTTAAATCAAGTGTCCCTTTAATCACGACATATTGATCTCTTTCCTGGATTGTAATGTTTGGGTCCAGCGAAATCGAATAAAGCTCAGCAACTTCCTGTCCCTTCTGAAACCAAACGGCTTCTTCTAATGAAAATCGTAAATACGATTGATTTTCTTTCGACAAAAACAACTCCTCCTCTCATCCTTAGAGAAACAATGACTATGCCATTAACAATCTATGAAGCAATAAATTTATTTATGACATCTATGAGAATAAGGATAAGCAGAGGAGCGAATCGACATCTTGAGTTTCGCTTAAATGGCTGGGTGGTTTGCTTAAATCGCCCCCGTTTCCGCTTAAATGGTGGTGATTTTCGCTAAAATCACCAATATTTCCACTAAAATCAATAGTTATGCCGACTCTATATAAAAGGCCCTTCCTTTATCACCGACTCGATAAAAGAAAGACCCTTACATTCCGTTATTTTTTCAGCTTAGAGAATGCCTTTTCAGCAGCAGTAATTGTTTTTTCAATATCCTCATCCGAATGTGCGGTGGACAGAAATAGCCCCTCGAATTGAGACGGAGGCAAATACACTCCTTGTTCCGCCATTTCACGATAATAGGTGCCGAAGAAGTTCAGATCCGAAGTTTTTGCCATTTCGTAATTGATGACATTTTCATTCGTAAAGAACAAACCAATCATCGAACCGGCACGGTTAAACGTGTGCGGGATATCATATTTCTTCGCCGCGGCACCAATGCCTTCTTCAAGCATATCGCCTTTTCGCTTGAATTCCTCATACACTTCCGGTGTTAATTGACTAAGCGTTTCATATCCGGCAGTCATCGCCAACGGATTTCCCGATAAGGTTCCCGCTTGGTAAATCGAACCGCTTGGAGCGATTTGTTCCATGATTTCTTTCTTACCGCCGAAAGCCCCTACCGGGAGACCACCGCCGATTACTTTGCCAAGACAAGTAATATCGGGATCGACGCCAAAGTAGCCTTGCGCGCAGTTATAGCCGACACGGAAACCAGTCATGACCTCATCAAATATGAGCAGCGAGCCATTATTTTTCGTGATTTCACGGAGTCCTTCCAGGAATCCCGGCTGTGGCGGTACAACGCCCATGTTGCCTGCAACTGGTTCAACAATAATACCGGCGATGTCATCACCGTATTGTTCGAAAGCAACTCTCACGCTTTCCAGGTCATTGTAAGGAACAGTAATCGTGTTCTTCGCTGTCCCCTCAGGCACCCCAGGGCTGTCCGGCAAACCGAGTGTAGCGACACCGGAACCAGCTTTGATCAGAAGCGAATCGCCATGGCCATGATAGCAGCCTTCAAATTTAAGGATCTTATTGCGTCCTGTGTAGCCGCGGGCCAAACGAAGGGCGCTCATTGTCGCCTCCGTGCCTGAGGATACCATCCGAATCATTTCAACGGAAGGCACTCTGTCGATGACCAGCTGTGCCAATTTATTTTCAATCAAAGTGGAAGCCCCAAAGCTTGTCCCCGTTTCAGCCACCTTTTTCAACGCTTCTACGACTCTGTCATTTGTATGCCCTAAAATCAACGGGCCCCAAGACAGGACATAATCGATATATTCATTTCCGTCAATGTCATATATTTTCGATCCCTTGCCCCGTTCCATAAAAATCGGGTCCATATCGACTGATTTAAACGCGCGTACCGGACTGTTTACACCCCCGGGCATCAAGTTCACAGCTTCTGCAAAAGCCTGCTTCGATTTTTCGTAAGAACGCATACATTCATCTCCTCGACTATTTCTCTTCGTTTATCCCGCTTTAACGGGCAGTAAGACCCCCACTTCAAGACTTGGATGAAAAACAAGGATAAGTGGGGGAATAACTGCCCGTAAAAGTCCGATTGGTTCAACTAACCATCGGTGGGGATGGGGGATAAACAAAACCCCCACCGATGGTTAGTTTCACTTTATCCAACGAGCAACATCTTTAGCGAAATACGTAATGATCAAATCGGCCCCTGCTCGTTTCATGCCTGTTAACATTTCCGTGACGATTGCCTTTTCATCAATCCAGCCATTCAAGGCCGCGCCTTTCACCATCGAATACTCTCCGCTCACATTATAGGCAACAACCGGAAGGGTAAAATTATTTTTCACGTCCCGGATGATATCCATGTATGATAGAGCCGGTTTGACAATCAGAAAATCGGCGCCTTCCATGACATCGGACTCCGCTTCCCGGAACGCTTCCATTCGGTTGGCCGGATCCATTTGATAGGTTTTACGATCGCCAAACTGTGGAGCACCGTTTGCTGCTTCACGGAATGGACCATAATAGGCAGATGAATATTTCACGGCATAAGACATGATCGGAATATCGATATAGCCCGCTTCATCCAATCCGGCACGAATCGCTGCTACAAACCCGTCCATCATGTTGGAAGGAGCGATGATGTCCGCACCCGCTTCCGCCTGGCTGATTGCCGTTTTCGCGAGCATATCAAGCGAGGCATCATTTAAGATTTTCCCGTCTTCGACGATGCCGCAATGCCCATGGCTTGTGTATTCGCATAAGCAAGTATCAGCAATAACCATGACATCAGGGAATTCTTTCTTAATGAGACGGGTCGCCTGCTGAACGAGTCCGTTATGGTCGAACGCACCTGTTCCCTGTTCATCCTTATCGTGTTCATGGGGCACACCGAACAGAATGACAGATTTAATCCCAAGGCCTGTCACTTCCTCCATTTCAGACTTCAAATTATCCATGGATAGTTGAAAAACACCAGGCATCGAGGAGATTTCATTTCTCACTTGCTCCCCGTCAATGACAAAAAGCGGATAAATCAAATCTTCTTTATGGAGATAGGTTTCACGTACCAATGCTCTCATGCTTTCGCTTGAACGCAAGCGGCGATGGCGGTTAAATCGAAGGTTACTCATTTTTTTCCTCCTTATCATTCTTATCTTGCAAATATTGTATCAACGATTCTATCATTGCGTTACCAGTATATTCATTTTCAGGACACGCATCGACAACCAGGCCACGGTTTTCTGCGGTTTTTTTGGCTACCGGTCCGATGCAAGCAATTATAAGCTTCTCAATTTCCTTCTGCATTCCATGCTTTTTCACGGCTTCGATAAAATGATGTACCGTCGAAGAACTCGTAAACGTAACAATATCCATTGTTCCAGTCTGAAGCAATTCAATCAATAAACGCTCACTTGCTGCCGGAAATATGGTTTCATAGACGATGATTTCTTCACAAACCGCCCCGAAACGGCTGATCTCATCGCAAATAACGGAACGGGCAAGGTTTCCCTTTGCGATCAGTACCTTATCATTTTGATCTAAATGCTCTAGGAATTGCGCGGCAAACACCTCAGCCACATATTCGTCAGGCATAAAATCAGGAAGAAATCCGAATCTCTCAAGCGCTTCTTTGGTTTTATTCCCTATAACTGCCATTTTAGGCATACAAGCCGGTTTTGTCATTTGTTCCAACAAGCGAAAGAAAAACTCCACACCGTTCTGGCTTGTAAAAACGAGCCAATCATAGTCATCCAGACGAGTTAAATGTTCTATCTCCCCGGACACCGGAACAAAGTCAATAAGAGGAATCGCATGCGGGATCCCTCCGTTTGCAGCGACTTTTTCAAGCAGGTCTGCCGCCTGCTCTTTCCCTCTGGTAACCAGGACATTATATCCTTTTAGGGGCTTGCCTTTAAGCATTACTGATCTAACTCCTGTTTAACTCGATCAATTAATGCTTTCGCGCCCATTAAGCTTAATCGGCGGGCGGCTTCATTTCCTACTTCAATCGGATCATTTCCTTCCACGACTTCTTTGTAAATCGTTTTCCCGTCCGGGGAGGCTACTAGTGCGGCTAAAGAAACCGTACCGTCTTCGTTGACCGTTCCGAATCCCGCAATCGGTACCTGGCAACCGCCTTCCATTTTATCAAGAAACGCTCTTTCCGCCTCGACAGCTAATCTCGTTTCTTCGCAGGTCAGCTTTTTTAGCTCTGCAAGGAGTTCATGATCATCCTCGCGGCACTCGATGGAGAGGGCTCCCTGTCCAACTGCAGGCAAAGAAAGGTCGGCTTCCAGAAACTGTGTCACGACTTCTTGTTTCCAGCCGAGACGGGACAGGCCTGCCGCCGCTAAAATGATGGCATCATAGTCTTCGTTCGCCAGCTTTTCCAGACGGGTATCGACATTGCCGCGAATCCACTTAATCTCAATGTCCGGCCGCCTGTGAAGCAGCTGGGCACTGCGGCGCAGGCTGCTCGTCCCGATGACAGCCCCTTCTTTTAGTTCTTCAAAAGGAATATGATTCTTTGAAATTAAGGCATCCCGATAATCTTCCCTCGGAGGAATACTGCCTATCGTCAATCCGCTAGGGAGCACGGCGGGCATATCCTTCATGCTGTGTACCGCCATATCGATTTCTTTGTTCAGCATTGCCTGTTCGATTTCTTTTACAAAAAGGCCCTTGCCGCCTACTTTGGAAAGCGTCACATCCTGGATTTGGTCCCCTTTTGTCACAATCTCCTTCACCTCGAATTCAAAAGGAACACCAAGCTGCTTCAATTGATCGATGACCCATTTCGTCTGGGTGATTGCTAATTTGCTCCGTCTGGAACCGACAATAATTTTTCTCATGATTTCCTCCTATGTATTCCAAAAGTGGAAGGTTGAAAGACTCCCAAACAGGGAGAAGTTGATGATTACAATTAAAAAAGAACCAATATTCCAATAAGCCAATGTCTTCCCATACATTTGTTTCCGAACTTTCACATATAAATACACGCTATAAGCGGCCAGAACAACGAACGAACCGATAATCTTCGGATCATACCAAAAGATATCGGGAACTTTTATATACGCCCATTGCAAACCCAATATTAGCGCAATACCAAGCATCGGCACCCCTATGACCGCAAGGATATACGACGCTTGCTCGAGCTTTGCCAGATCCCCCAGCCGTAAAAGCCGTTTACCCCATTTCTTTCTTTTAAGCAGATCGTACTGGATCAGATAGAGCAGCGAAAACACAAATGAAAGCGAAAACGCCCCGTACGAAAAGATCGCCATTGTAATATGAATAAGCAGAAGCTCCGATACGAGCCTTTCCGCCAGCACAGCTGATTCAATCTGGACCGGCGCAAACGTATGAATCGCCATAACGATAAAGCCAAGAACATTGGTAAAAAAGACGATAAAATCCACCCGCAGCAGCCTGTTAATGACCAATGACAGGGTGATGAGAATCCAGGCATAAAAATAAAGCCCTTCAAATATGGTCAGAACCGGAAACCGGCCCGTTTCAAACATATAGAGAAATAAAAAAATTGTTTGAAAAACCCAAACAATCGCAAGCAACCAGAAGGCGATACGATTTGCCTTCTGGTTATTATGAAGAAAATCAGTAAAGTATAAGAGCACACTGAATGCATACAAAATAACGGTAGCTTCATGTAATCTTGTCATCAATAATTCCAGCATATAAACCCCTATGCCTTGGCGGGAAATGAACTGAGTTTTGCAGCACTAGGAACGGACTCTTTTTGAGGAGTCCCGGCTTCGGCCTCAGCGATTTCCTCTAAATCAAAGATTTTTACAAATCGGTTCAATGCATCATTAGCGTTCTGTTCGCCCGCCAATTCCTTTGCATAAAGGATTGGGTCCTTAAGCATTTGGTTAATGATGCTCTTTGTATGCTTGTTCAGGACTTTTTTATCGCGCTCGCTTAAATGCGGAAGCTTTCTTTCAATGCTGTTCATCGTCTCAGTTTGAATGGCAAGCGCTTTTTCACGAAGCGCCGAAATGACAGGCACAACGCCTAGAAGGCTTAACCATTGATTGAACTCTACGATTTCCGCTTCGATCATCAGCAGGATCTTTTGAGCCGCTTTTTTCCGTTCCTGCATATTGGCCTCTACAATACCTTCAAGATCATCGATATCATAAAGAAACACATTTTCATGTTCTGCAAGCTGTGGATCCAGATCGCGTGGCACCGCGATATCGACCATGAAAATAGGTCGGCCTTTTCTTAGTTTATTCACAAAGGTCATCATTTCCTGTGTGATCACAAGTTCCTTCGAGCCTGTTGAGGTAATTAAGATATCCGCGTCAACCAGGGCACATTGAAGCTCCTGCAGCTGCTTGGCATGCCCAGAGAAACGTTCGGCAAGGGCGACGGCTTTTTCGTAGGTCCGGTTGATGACCGTAATGTTGTCCGCGCCATTACTATGAAGATTCTGAATTGCTAGCTCACCCATTTTTCCGGCACCAAGGATTAAAACATTCTTGCCGATCAGGCTGCCGAATATCTTCTTAGCAAGTTCCACCGCTGCATAGCTGACAGAAACAGCATTCGTATTGATCTCTGTTTCAGCATGCCCTTTTTTCGCAAGAGTCAAGGCCTGCTTGAACAGATGGTTGAACACAGTTCCGATCGTTCCTTCTTTTTGAGCAAGCAAATAGCTTGAACGGACTTGTCCAAGAATTTGCGTTTCCCCAAGAACCATGGAATCTAAACCACAGCTGACCTGGAATAAGTGCTCAATCGCACCCTCTCCATCGTAAATGAAGAGATATGGCGAAATTTCCTGCTGATCGATGTTAAACCATTCTGCAAGAAATTCTTTAATATAATAACGCGCTGTATGCAGCTGATCCGCTACGGCGTAAATTTCCGTTCTATTGCAAGTGGAAACAATCACGTTCTCCAAAATGCTTTTTTTAGTTTTTAGCGCCTTCATTGCCTCTGCAAGTTCGGCTTCATCAAATGAAAGTTTTTCACGAATTTCTACAGGGGCAGTCTTATAGTTTAGTCCTATTGATACAATATGCATTTCTTTTTCGCACCCCCAAGAATGAATGAAATTTAAACCTATACTATTATAACATGCACATAGTGTTTAAACTGAAAAAATTATGAACAGTTCGTGAATGATGTGCTACTATGTATATAAAACAGGGTAACACCTATACATATTTCGACAATGCGATACAAAAGTACCATATCAAAAATAATAGATTTCTTCAAGTAATCGAACTGCCTCAGGAGGTAACTTATGAAAGCGAAGCGCATTTTTCCCGGAACCATCTTAATCGGGTTCGGGCTTTATTTTTTTCTGCAGCAATCCAATATCGAAATGTTCCCTGGATTTTATACATGGCCCACCCTGCTTTGCATCGTCGGCCTCGCTTTTTTGGGCCAGGCATACGCTGGGAAAGACCATGACGCAATCGTCCCTGGTGTCATTCTGTTTGGATTCGGCTTCCACTTCCATGTCGTGAACAAGCTACAGATCTGGCCGGATCATATCGGCATTTTTATTTTGATCATTGCCCTCGGCCTGATCCTTCATGCCAGAAAAACAAACGGCGGCATGCTGCAGGGGATTCTTTTATTAGTTATTGCCGTTATCATGTTATATTATGACAAACTTATTGGCTGGCTGGGACTTTTGGAAACCGGTTTTAACTTCCTGCCCTATGTACTGATCGCGGCTGGTGCCTATTTGATTTTCATTAAAAAGAAATAAGGACCAGGGGTTATCCTGGTCCTGTTTTTTCATTTAGAGATTGCCTCAAAGATAACCCCCAGCTTTTCCTCAATGAATAAATCAAAATATCGATTCATAATTGTCGATTCATTATTTAGCAATACCTTGCGCTGGACTCCTGCCTGTTCGGCAATCGCCGGGAACATATTTACCGGCGTAACTGAAAGCGACGTCCCCATTACGAGGAAAAGATCAGCGTCTCGCACGCTTTTTTCCGCCTCATGCCAGCCGTGTATCGCATCCCCGTACAGCACGATATCAGGATCTAATATTTGCCCGCAATCTGAACAAACCGGCAGATCAGTTTTCATAATATGATTAAAATCAAAATGTTTGCCGCAATCAAGGCATGTCGCGTTTGTGACGGTCCCGTGCACCTCAATTACATTCTTGCTTCCGGCTTTCTGGTGCAGTCCGTCTACATTTTGGGTAATAATGGTGCCTCTTTTTCCGCTTCTTTCAAGCTCGGCAAAAAAAGTATGAGCAAGATTCGGCTCGTACGTATGTAAATGCTCCAACTGAAATGTTTTTTTGTAGTTCTCCCAAAATTCCTCCGGATTCCGGTTAAAGTAATCGCGGGATAGGTAATATTCAATGGGTTCTTCATCAGTAAAGATTCCATCTTCGGACCTGAAATCCTTTAACCCGCTTTCGGTGCTGACTCCGGCTCCTGTCAAAATGACAATCCGGTCCGCCTCATCGATCCAGATTTTAAGTTGTACGATTTTTTCTTGGTTATTCAAAGGGTTTGCACCTCCTGAAACTATTATAACCCTTTTGCTACATGCATATGATGTTTGCCTATATAACTGATAAAAACACCCATCCAAACTTGTCATTGCTGTTTGGATGGGTGTCCAAAAAATATTTCAATAATTTAATACCACTAGTGTTGCACTAATATCATTTAAGTATTGAAAACACTCAAAATCTTCAATAATTTCATTTCGTGCAAAGAAAAAGTCCTTTATAATGGATAAAGTCAGGTGGTAACCCGTCCAAATCCACTAAAAAAGGACCAAACTCATGGACAAGATTACACGAAAAACTTCATTTGGACAATGGTTTTCACCAATAAATCTTCCATTATTTGAAGAACAGGTAAAAATGATGAAATTAGATTACTATACGAAGAAATTAACGACAGAGTCATTCCATTACAACAAACTGTACATAATGACCATCTGGATCAAAGGATAATAATACTCCCTGCTCCGGCAGGTAATATCAGGTTATTAAGTAATACATGCCGGTTTCGTGTTCAAATTGATACCCTACATATCGATATGGGTTGTCTTTTACAGAATCATTTTCTGTAGACGTTAAAACATTGTAGATAAAAAGTATCTTACTGTTCCTTTTTGCATCGCAAACAGTTGGCCAATTCGGAATGTTACCGAGAAGAGCAAATTTTTTTCATTTCATGTGTAAATCAACTTAAACAGAATAGAACTGGCTTATATAAATTGGCCAGTTCTAAAATTCATTAAATAGCATTCATTTTTAAGTTCTTTAATTTCCAACTTCAAAAGAAATCTTTTTTATGAAGGTAGTGAAATAGATACACTTCCTGATGAATAATTTTCAAATAAGGTAACCTTATTTTTATCTACCCATTTTAGCTCACCGAGAAATCTACTATATATCAATTCGTCAGGTTCTGCTGAAATAACATTTTGCTCTACTACTTTGTGACCACTATTATTTCTTATAATAAGATTAATTTTAAACTCATATAAGCCATGAACACAAAATACTTCAGCAGTGTATGTTTTATCTGGGCTCTTTTTTGGTTTTCCCCAAATATATTGATTTTGATAATTTAAATCTATAACTCTATTATAGGCTTCTAAGAAAGGTTTTTCGTCCCATTTCTTAATTTCTAACACATATTTTATACTTCTTAATATCAATTCTAGTGTCTCTCTTTTTTTTCTATCATCGGATAAATTTAAAAACCACTCTATATCATAAGGAACTTGTACATCACAAAATCCATCCACATTCCCCAAGCTTTTATAGCTTGAATAATCACCACAATGAAAATTTAATTGTTTACAATCCATTGTTTTGAATTTTTTAGTAAAAACATTTTCGTATAATTTTGTAATACACCTAGTTTGATAAGAGAAACTTTCACTTACTTTTGCTACTCCTTCTTCACCAAATAAAAGAAATTTTTTTAAATACATTTTTTTCTCCCTCTTTAAGTATTAAGGTCTACTATGACGGTACATTTTACCTCCAGCTTTTCTAACTGCGATTGATCTTCCCCTCTCCCAGTTCAGAGCCCTCTCTCTACCCCTTATGTTTCTTTTTACAACTCTTGCAGAGTATTTCTTATAACCCGCTTGTTTATTCCATTTATTCACTTGACCATTTGCTCTCGGAGAACTTCCATTTTTATTTAGTTTTCCTCCACTTATACCGACTTTTACAATTCGTTTCTTTCCTCTTCCATTCTCATATATTTCATAACCATGATGTATCTTTTTACTTTTTTTACTATTTCCATGAATTTTTTTTGGTTTTTACCCGCAGATTTAGGCTTAGAATATCTACCAAAGGAGGCACCGTATCCATAATTGCCTCCACCAGTATATGCATGTTTCCTTCCATCTGGGTCTATGAATTTGATAGGATTATTAACTGCATACGTGTACCCATTTTGTGTAACGGGATCCTCAGCTGATTTCTAATATATTACATAGAGGCCTCGACACCAGAATTTGCGATTCCCGTATCTATATTTCAAGTTGGCATGTCGATCAAATATTATGAGACTACTCTTCCCTTTTAAATAGCCCATGAATTGAGATTCACTTAGTTTTGGTGGAATGCTAATTAACATATGGATATGATCAGGGCAGGCATTTGCTTCGTGTATCGTTACACCTTTCCATTCACATAATTCTCGGATAATTTGTCCTATGCTTTTTTTATATTTTCCATAAATGATCTGTCTTCTATATTTTGGGGCAAATACAACGTGATACTTACAATTTCATGTTGTATGTGCTACTGTTCATGTCCTTCATAGGGCACTCCTCATTCTATGGTGAAATGAAGTGGTCGGGAAACCAACTTTATCTTACCATGAAGTGAGGTTTTTTTATTACCACGCTATAAGCTTTCTGGAACCCCCGGCATAGCCAGGGGTTTTCTAAACCATTAATAAAAAAGGTGGGCCGAAGTCCATTTCACCCACCCCTGTATTTCCTGTGAACGGGGGACCAACGACCGCCACAACGTCATGTTAGGGACTTTCACCCATTAGAGCGAAGCGCTGCCAAGCGCACATAAAACCGTGTAGAATAATCTACACGGTTTTTCAGATGATTTGATGATCAAATAATAATCAATACATAAGTGTGTTCAATGACTTGATTGCTAAGTAGGCTTACTCCTATGAATTTCTTTTTTTGCAATCAATTAAGCTTAAATAACCTTTTTAAATCTTTTTTCAAGCTTTTATAGTGCCAGTTAATGTGATCGAGTTCAATCTCAATTTCGATTAATTTTTCTACCAATGCGTCTTTATCTTTTATAGATTCAATGTCATTAATTAATTTCATTAGGTCATTACTACTTTCATAGATATCATATAAATCAACTGCAGATTTAACCGGTTTTTTTGTATGCGATAAAAGTGAAAGTTTTTTTTAATCTCTTCTAATTTAATATCATACACATTTTTCTACCTCCGTTATTTTTTTAATCGTTTTTTTAGTCTAGCTATCTCCTTTTCCCAAGCTCTAATTTCTTTCTCCCAGTGATTCCTATCTCTAGAACGTGGGTTATTAGCTAGTTTTTGTTTATGTTTTCTAACTTGTTTTTCTAAACCTTCTATTCTCTTTTTTATTTGTTTATTATTTTGAGCTTTGTAATAATAATCCTTTGCCTTTTTACCAATCCAGGTTCCAGCCTTGTATGCTACTCCTCCTAAAATAACTACACCTGTTGCCATTAACGCTACTTGACCTATACCTGGTACAAAATAAACTGCAACAACAGCTGCATTCCCATCAGGGTCAACAAGCATAACTGGATTGTTGTTAGCATATGCATAATCATTTTGAGTGAGTGCGTCATCAATCTCACCAGGATCTGGATCTACGGATAAAAAAACTCCTTGGGTTTGATTATAGTACCTGTCAATTAAGTAATACATATCAGTTTCAATATCATATCGATAACCTGCATACCGATAAGGATTATCCTTGACTTGATCGCTTTCTTCAATTTTTATTTGATTACCCCAAGCATCGTATTCATAGGTTGCTAAAGCGTTACCTTGTTTGTCAGATAATGCAATAACATCTCCATGTGCATTATAATGATAGAAAAACTTTTCAGCACCTTTCTGCATCGCAAGGAGTTCCCCAGATTCGGAATAAATGTATGATCTTAAAACCTGATCCTTTTCATCTGTTTCATATAAAACATTCAAACTATCCCCACTATAAAAATAGTTGGTAGTTTGCGAATTTACAGTCTTTTGAATTCGGCGGCCATCTTCATCATACTTGTACGTGACAAAAGGAGACGATTCCCCCTTCTTCGTAACAGATTCTAAATGGTCTTGTGAATTCCAAGTGTAGATTAAGCTTCCGTCTTCTTTACGGTTACCATTTGCATCATATGTGATTGTTTCTGTTCCAAACTTTGTCAGTTGATTGGCGGCATTATATTCGCTAGCTGTGCTTGTTGTTTTTCCATTTTGTGTCTGCTTGATTAGGGTGCGGTTTCCAAACCCATCGTAAGTGTACTCTATTACTGTTCCATCTTTTAATGACTCTTTTTCGAGTTGATCCAGCTTACTATATTCATAAGATATTGTTTTGCCGTCTCGGTATTTTATCTGTGTACGGTTGCCATTAGCATCATACTCGTAGGTTTCATCAGTAATATCCTTTCCATTAATCATTCCTACTGCCAACTGTTGAATTAGCCCCTTATCATCATACTTTAAAGAGGAGCCTCCTCCGTTTCCAGTGGTAAACGTTTTAATATTCCCTCGTTCATCGTAGTCAAAACGATAATTCAATTCACCGTCACTGACAATAATGTTTTGATTTAATTCATTATACTGGAACGTATTTTTAAGAACGAAATCCTCATGTATCAACAAGAATTCTTTTAATTTATCTGATGAAGCAGAGTATTTCCATTCTTGAGTGCCACCTCTATCCTCTTGTTTAACCACTCGATTTGATGAATCGTACGTTCTATTTTTCGAACGACCTTCTTTAGAATATAGAACAGATGTTTCATTTCCATTCTTGTCATAAGTATAGGAGTATGTTGGGTTCCCATTATAGGCCACGCTTTTCATTCTATCTTTGGCATCGTAAATCCAAGTAAGAGTGTTGCCATTTGGAAGAATAGTTTTTACATTATTGCTATTCTCATCATATTCATTTACAATTTTATGATTTAATGACCCCACGGCTTCCGTTAAATTTCCAAGTTCATCATAATCATAGCTATAATCCTGAGATGCACCATTAGATAGTATAATTTTTTTCGAGATTATGTTGTCATCTTTATCATATTGATAATTAATAGAGGTTTCACTTTCAAACAATATTTTTTGAAGCTGATTTGCAAGATTGTACTCATAAGTTTTCTTTATGCCTTTAGCATCTGTTTCACTCGTTTTGTTGCCATACGTATCAAAAGAGCTTTTGACCTTATATCCGAACTCATCCTCAGTTTGTATAACATAATTTCCATTAGAATCATAAATGTATTTAGATATTACATAGCCCTTCAATAAACGAATACCATCAAACCAGACAGAACCAGTGTAACTCCCTTTGAAAATTGTAGAAACTTCAATTTTTGAGACAGGATTCGTAGCTGGTATCTTGACAGCTGCCCTGTTCCACTCTTGTGTTCCTGCCGGGAAACCAGCGACATATTCTTTTGTTGTACCATCTGTGTAAAACACCTTTGCCACTAATGAATAATCGCGGTCTGTAACTTTTCCTTTTTTCAATACATTTTCTGCTTTTGATAGACCTGTTAATGTCATATCAAATGCTTCATCTGACGCACTTTGACCAATATTAATCGTTTGTTTGTATTCGCTTGCCGCCTGTGTTTCTGCAGTTCTTGCTAACTTTAATGAAGTATTGTCCTCAAAACCACCTGAAGAATCAGCAGTTCCTCCTGACCCTGTCCAACCGGTTAACGCATTACTAAAGCCGCTATTGTTGAGAGGGTTGTAGCTCGAAGAGACTTCTGCTTGTTCCAGCTGGATCATGTCAAACCAGGCCTCACCAGACGCATCGGCATCTGTATGTTCTGCTTCCAGATATATTATTGCTTTTGCAGCATTTTCAGGTGTCTTAAAGGACAACTGCCTTTCAGTCCATGTCCGAGTACCGCTAATTTGACTGTAGCGATTGTCGACCCATGAAATATGTGCATTATTAGCGTCCAAAAATTTTACATTAAAGAAGGCATTAGCCTTATTCGTATCCGTTTTAATTAGCCCGCTTAGCGAGTAATTGCTGTTAGCCTTCACAGGGACTTCCTGTACGGCAGCGATATATGATCTTGTAGCACTAGTCGATTGAACATTTAATTTTAATGATTTATTGCCTGAAAGACCAAAATAGGTTTTCGTTGTATTGTCTACAGTTATACTTCCTGAATCATTCGCACTTAGTTTATTCCAGCCACTTAAATCGCTATCAAAATTATTATTTTGAACAACATTGTTTGCAACACCTAAGGCATAACTTGATTCAAGAAGATTTCCATTACTGTTTCCGTTTTCATCTTTTTGATATTTGGCAACAGAAGAAGTTTTTCCCGTTTGGTCAGTTTCAGATACAGCATCCAAGCCTTCGTAAGCTATGGTAGTTTGGTCCCCTTCAGTATCAGTAACTGAAGTAACATCGTTATTACTGTTATATTCATAGGATTCTGTACCGTAGCTGTCTGTTGCCGAAATGACATTACCGTTTGAATCATATTTATAGCTCTCTGTAGGTGTGGTTGAATTTTGATCATTAGGATCTTTTGATTCAATAAGATTATTACCTTCGTATTTATAACTTGTCGTGATTTTTAATCCATCAACATCCTCGATCATTTCAGTAGGATTAGCAGCTTCATTATACGAATATTGAATCTTCCTACCGTTTGGCTGGTTAAATAAAAGTGTTTTATTGGTTAAATCATACTCTAATAGATACCTATTACCTTTTGGATCGATAGCTTCCTTTAGATGATCAGTTTCAGTTTCATAAATATATTGATTAACCACAGGTTTCGTTTCTGTATGATTTGGCTCATAGGACTTCACTAATTTCCCTGCATTATACTCATAAGAAGTAATTTCATCCGCTGTTTGGGTTACTTTTGATAAAAATCCATCTTGATAAGAATATGAAACTTTTCTATCTTCTGGACCCGTAACATTTGTTACATAACCATCCGTGTTATATGAGAATTTCAAATCCCTGCCTGATGCATCAGTCATAGTAGTGAGCTTATCAGCTTCATCGTATGTGTAAGTTAATGTATTACCATATCCATCTGCTATTTTTACAAGTCGACCATTCTGTTTAGAAAAATAAGCATTTGTTTGGTCTTTAGTTTTTAAAATGAAATGTGTGCTGTCTTCAGTCAGTTCTAAATAAACGCCAGTTGGTGCTTTATACGTACCATCCGTTAACTTGGTAAAGATATGAACAGTGCCGTCTTCATCCACCAAAGTTGCCTTATTGTTTTCAGGAGAACTAGTAACTGACATTTCAGCATCTGAGTGCCATCCCGGGCCGAACATTCCAACTGAAGTTGACAAGCTATTATACGATCGGTTTAGTCCTAACTCCGGGCCTCTTCCGGAAATTGAAAAGTCTTCTTCATCAACAATAAGGTTTCCCGTGGCCATATTGACCTTGCTATAGGGAACATCAAGAATTGACCAATACTCTTCTTCACCAAGGAACTCAACTGGTTGACCGAATGTCGGCATGAAAACATTTGATTGAATCGTTTCCCCTTTAGTATCATAGGCACTGACTCTAAACCAATAATTTTTACTAGTTTGATAGCTTCCAGCAGAATTTTTGTAAACAGGAGAAGGATCAAGTGCCAATTCCGCTCCATTGCCATCCGTATGCAGTTGATATTTTCCTTCACTGATTTCCGAGACTGTTGGCCAGATACCTTTGCCTTGTGTTGTCCATGTATTTTGATTTTTCGCATCAAAACTTTGATATTCTTTCCCATTAAACACCCAGACTTTATATCCTGCAGCTCCAGCAATTTCATTCCAGTTTAAAACAACATATCCAGAATTGCTGGTAAGCATATTTGTATACGTAAATCCAGTAGGAGCGGCTGGTTTAGGCATTGATGTTATCGAAGGTGTGTAAGCGTTTGAGTTTACGGTTTCTCCTTGGGCATTATACGCAATTACTCGAAACCAGTAGTTTGTAGCTGTTTGATAATTTCCCGCCGAATTTTTATAGACAGGGGCTGGATTAACAGCTAACTCTGTACCAAGACCATCAGACAAATGAAGTTTATAGCGCCCTGCACTAATTTCACTGGCTGTTGGCCAATACTTTTTGCCTTTTGTAGTCCAAGATGTTACATTACCAACATTAAGTGATTCATATTCTTTACCGTTAAATAATAGAATTTTATATCCTGTCGCGCCGCTTACCGGATTCCATTTAAAGTCAACATAACCGGTGCCATTCCCATTAGAATAACTGGTTCCTGCAGGGGTGGAAGGTAATGTTAGATTTGGCAAAGTTGGTTGGTAAGCACCGGATTGTGCGCCTTCACCTTGCGCAAAAATAGCACTAACCCTAAACCAGTAATTTTTATTCGTTGGATAGCTTCCACCTGAATTTTTATATACCGGGGAAGGATCAATGGCAAGTTCAGCTCCAGTAGAGTCTTGATGCAAGTCAAACTTCCCGCTGCTAATTTCAGCTGCTGTTGGCCAGATTTTTTTGCCTTTCGTTGACCATGAGGTTACATTTCCTACATTGAATGCCTCATAATCTTTTCCGTTAAAAATCCAAACCTTGTAACCTGTTGCACCTTTTACAGCCGGCCAGGAAAGATCTGCATAACCGGTTCCATTTCCGTTTGAATAAACTTTACCGGTTGGAGTGCTTGCTGTTGGTATCGTATAAGTGACAGAAAGATAAGGTTTATTGGTTGAGTTTGTTGAGGAAACAACCTTTTTCCAATGGTCCATTCCGTTTCCATTAGTGTGAAGCTTAAAGCCATAATTTGCTTTAGCACCTGTTGCCCATTCTTTTACCTTATTCGTTACATTAAACTGGGCCCATTGTTCTCTTGCTACATCATCTTTCGTGATGTTGGTAGAAGCAGGCTTATTATTCCAAGTCATTGATCCAGCAGACCATGAACTATTAACAGCATCCAGCCACAGCCCATTTGCGGTAGTCGCATAATATGAGTGAGTCACGTATACATTGAAGGTGGCACTAGTCACATTCATATTCTGAAAGCTGGTGATACTATGATTCAAGAATGCATAGTTTGTCCCAGTTGTACCATCATAATATCCCGTTTTTAATACATATTGACCTTGTCCTGCATCCCATTTGCTGGATGAAGAACTATAATTCGTAGTTGGATAAGCACTCATGACGAATGTATCAGTAGAAGTAGTGATGGATGTCGTTGGATCTATATGCACTGGATATTTACGGTTTTTATCCTCTAGCCATTTTGGATCTGCATTCACCGTTAGTGTGTATCCATCATTAATTTTTGCTAATTCGTATTTAACATTTTCAGATTTTTGAGGTTCTCCTTTTTGGTCATCATAATTAGAATCTGTCATAAATGGTTTCGGAAGCTCGAATACCTGTTTAGACTTCTCATCCTTAAAGATAATGGAACCATCTTCTTGTGGTTCTGCACTAAGGTCAGTTTCCAGTTTAAATTTGAATATATGTAACCCCTTATATGAATTCATCACTAAATCTTCTTTTATATTTTGACCAAACGTAATGTTCTGTAAGTCTATATCTGGGAAAACATCTTTGTGAATAATTTTATTGGTTTTCTTTTTAAATTGTGCTTTTGCGTCTTTAACGGTAATAGGCTCAATATCAATTCCTGACGCTGAAATCAGTGAATAATTAATCTTGTTACCATTAATATCAAACTTAGCATATGAGCCATTTTCCATTTTTTTATTGAAAGTGGTATCAATCAGTGTATTTTCGGTTTTTACTTCTTTTTCATTTGCAGAATCATCCACTAAATCTGCGGATATTTCTTCGTATCCTTTTTTTCCTTTTTGTTTTTTATGAATCGGTTCAAAAAAAATATCTTTTCTATATTTACCTTTCCCTTCATAAAAAACCTTTGCATCTTCCGTTCGTTGTTCTATCACTTCTCCCACAGCAGGTTCTTCAACTGATGGTACCGTCAAATTTGGTGAAATTCGTTTACTATCAGTAGTTTCAGCGATTGTCTCAATTGGTGGTATGCTGCTGATTACCAAGAGAATAACTAGGCTCCTTATTAACCATTGCTTCCACTTTTTATACATATCATCCTACCTTTCTTTTAATGATATACAGGCGAAATTTAAGAGGTTCTTGTTTCATATAAAATGAGAGCAGAATTATTAAATAGTAAAAGATTAATTGTTTATTCAAAATTGGACATCAGATATTTTTTTCCACCTCTTGGTTTCTCTCAATAATATTATAGAACATATGTTCGATAAAAGGAAGATTAAAATAAAGCACTTGAAATCCGATTTCCCAATAAAAAACAAAAAAATAAATAATATGTTCCACCTTGATAGTTATCTTATACCATCACCTCCTATATTTAGGAATGATTCCTTTTTTTGTAATTATAACAGGTGAATTATATGACAATAAATAGGTCCAAAGTACAGAATATTACAATTTTATTAAAAATATTTTAAAATTTTAGGACAAAAAAAGCGCCATCACTCCAAGAGGGAATTTTTCATAATAAAAGACAGGAGAGAACTCCTCCTGCCTACATAAACGATTTAAACTTATTTAATGAATCAATGATGCCCTCAAAGTACTAACGTCATTTTCCAAATAACCCTTTAAACAAATCAACGTATAAACCCAGCCTTCTTTTTTCCCAAGCATTTTGTTTACGATTTCGGGGTCATCTTCTTTCAGACCTGATTCGGTTACTTCAATAATGGTACTCGAATCATCCGTCCTTTTTAGAGTAATGGCAACAATCGTCTCTTGACCATCCTCCCCCCACGAGAATACGATTTTCTTATCGTCCTCTATCTCCAACACTTTTATATCCCCTTGAGCATCATATTCGTCATATCTCAATGTAATCGTCTTGCCTTGTTCCCATCTTTCAGAACTCAATGAGAACCAAAAATTCCCGATTTTTTCAGGGTCTACAATTGCTTCAAACACTTCCTTAGCTGGCTTGAGGATATTAAATTTCGTAGTTACTTGAGTATCCATACTACATCCACTCTCTTTCGATATATTGGAATGATCACTTTCTTATTATCATTAATTAAATAAGCAAATTCTACACTTTCGAAATTTAACGTTGAAATAATGTTCAAGCTTTTTATTTTTCATAATAAAAAGACAGGAGAAAATTCCCCTGCCTTACATAAACGATTTTAAAGCGCCCCACGCCTGTTCCTTACCTTGCCCGGTTTCGCCGGAAAATACGATCAATTGATCATCCGGATCCACATCAAGCGTTTCCCTGACTACCTTTAAATGCTTTTGCCATTTTCCTTTCGGAATCTTATCCGCTTTTGTCGCAACTACGATACAAGGGAGACCATGATGCTTCAGAAAATCGTACATCATGACATCATCCTTGGATGGGGGATGGCGTAAATCCACAATTAAAAGGGCCGCGCGAAGCTGTTCGCGGGACGTGAAATAGGTTTCAATCATCCGTCCCCATGCCGCCCGCTCTGTTTTAGATACCTTCGCATACCCGTAACCGGGAACATCGACGAAATGCAGCTCATCATTAATGATGTAGAAATTAAGCGTCTGCGTCTTGCCCGGTTTCGATGAGGTTCTGGCCAAGCTTTTCCGATTTATCATTTTGTTGATAAAGCTGGATTTTCCGACGTTTGAGCGTCCTGCAAGAGCGAATTCGGGTAGCTTTTCTGCAGGATATTGCTCAGGCTTGACGGCACTGATGACAATATCTGCACTCGTTACCTTCACTCTTTGCCACCTGCCAATGCATGCTTAAGCACTTCATCCAGATGGGAAACAGGAACAAACTCCAATTCATTTCGTACGCTTTCCGGTATATCGTCAATATCCTTCTCATTGTCCTTAGGCAGGATAATCTTCGTCAAGCCTGCACGGTGCGCACTTAATGACTTTTCCTTCAGCCCGCCGATTGGAAGCACGCGCCCTCGGAGAGTAATTTCCCCGGTCATGCCTACTTCCCTGCGGATCGGGCGGCCTGTCAGGGCAGAAATGAGGGCAGTGGCAATTGTAATCCCGGCTGAAGGGCCATCCTTCGGTACAGCGCCTTCCGGAACATGAATATGGATATCATGTTTTTCATGGAAGTTTGGATCGATGTTTAATTCTTCTGTCTTCGAGCGTATATAACTGAAAGCGGCCTGTGCCGATTCCTTCATGACGTCTCCGAGTTTTCCAGTCAGTACAAGCTTTCCTTTTCCCGGGGATAAGGAAACTTCGATTTGCAGCGTATCTCCGCCGACAGTGGTGTAAGCCAATCCTGTTGCGACGCCAACTTGATCCTCGAGCTCTGCCTGACCGTATCGGAAAATAGGTTTGCCAAGAAAATCGACAATATTGTTTTCATTGATGACGACACGCTTTTTCTCGCCTGAAACCATAATTTTTGCTGTTTTGCGGCAGATGCCTGCAAGCTGGCGTTCAAGGCTTCTGACACCGGCTTCTCTGGTATAGTAGCGGATAATGTTCATTAATGCGTCATCGCGAATTTGCAGCTGTGATTTTTGCAGACCGTGTTCTTTCAACTGGCGGGCAAGCAAATGATCTTTGGCAATATGCAGCTTCTCAATTTCCGTGTAGCCGGCAATCTGAATAATCTCCATCCGGTCGCGAAGTGGTCCCGGGATGGTTGCAAGATTATTGGCCGTCGCTATGAACATAACCTTGGATAGGTCATACGTTTCTTCAATGTAATGATCACTGAAATTGTTGTTTTGTTCTGGGTCGAGCACCTCAAGCATGGCTGATGAAGGATCTCCCCTGAAATCGTTTGACATCTTATCAATTTCATCCAACAGGAAGACAGGATTTACCGTGCCAGCTTTTTTCATGCCTTGAATGATTCTGCCCGGCATGGCACCGACATACGTACGTCTGTGCCCGCGTATCTCGGATTCATCTCGGACACCGCCAAGTGAAACCCTTACAAAATTACGGTTTAAAGAGGTCGCGATCGATTTTGCGAGACTTGTCTTCCCGACACCGGGAGGCCCGGCCAAGCAAAGGATTGGTCCCTTTAATGATTTGGTTAGCTGTTGAACCGCTAAATATTCAAGCACCCGTTCTTTTACTTTCTCTAAACCATGGTGTTCACGATCCAGAATTTTCTCGGCTTTATGGATATTCAAGTCATCCTTAGTCGCCTCGGACCAAGGAATGGATATGAGCCAGTCAATATAGTTACGGATGACAGAGCTTTCTGCCGAGCTTGCTGGGACCTTTTCATATCGGTCCAATTCCTTGAATGCTGCTTCTTTTACATGGTCAGGCATTCCAGCTTCATCAATCTTTTCAGTGAGCTGGGCTACCTCACCTGTCTTGCCTTCTTTATCGCCTAGTTCTTTTTGGATGGCTTTCATTTGTTCACGCAAATAGTATTCTTTTTGGGTTCTTTCCATGGAACGTTTGACGCGCTGTCCTATTTTCTTCTCTAAGTTCAGTACTTCTTTTTCATTATTGATGATTTCGATTATGCGGCTTAAACGCTTTTTCACATCGATGGTCTCAAGGATTTCCTGCTTCTCCTTCAGCTTTAACGGAAGATGTGAAGCGATAATATCAGCCAATCTGCCTGGTTCTTCAATATCAGACGTTGAGGAAAATGTCTCTGTGGATATCTTCTTAGACATTTTAATATACTGTTCAAAATATTCGAGCAGCGTTCTCATCAGTGCCTGATGTTCAATTTCCTTTTCCGGGCTATCTTCATACACTTCGAGCTTCGCGGAAAAGTGTGTATCATTGTCATAAAAAGAGACTACCTGCGCCCGGTTTAATCCTTCGACGAGAACACGGATCGTTCCATTTGGAAGCTTCAGCATCTGCTTAACCTTCGTAAGTGTACCTGTTCTATATATGTCATCTTCACCTGGTTCATCCAGTGATATATCTTTTTGTGTCGTTAAAAAGATAAGATGGTCTTCTACCATAGCTTTTTCCAGAGCTTGTACAGACTTCTCACGTCCGACATCCAAGTGCAACACCATAGTCGGATATACAAGCAATCCTCTAAGCGGCAGGAGGGGGACGATGATTTCATTGTCAGCCATAGCATGACACCTCCACTCATTTATTGCATCATTTTATAGTTTTTCACCAATGCTGCGAGCCTTTTAACAATTCTATCCTATTTATAATGCAGTGTCTAATCTTTGATATAATACTTTTCTTCCCTCTATTATGTACAATAAAACGACGAAACGCACGTGATAAAACTTACTTGAGATAAAGGATACTTCAAAAGAAACCCCGGTTCACGGGAAAACCGAGGCCATATCTTTTATACACTTTCTTTCTTCGCATTTAATTCAGGCATAATTTGATCAGGTATCACATCTTTTTTCAAAGCTTTTTCAAATACTTCCTTTATGCTCTTGACCTGAATGATTTCGACTCCTTCTATATCATGAAGAATCGATTGCATGTTTTCCTGCGGGATAATGATCTTCTTCGCGCCGGCAAGCTTTGCCGCCCTTACTTTGGGGACAACCCCGCCGATCGGTTTAACATTCCCATGAATGCTGATTTCCCCGGTCATGGCTACAAAGTGGTCAACGGGGATTTTGTATATCGCTGAATAGATACCCGTTGCCATCGCAATCCCGGCTGATGGTCCATCAATTGGTATCCCTCCCGGAAAGTTCACATGAATGTCGAATTGATCGGCAGGCACCCCCATTGTCCGAAGGACGGTGATGACATTTTCGATAGATCCTTTAGCCATGCTCTTTCTGCGAATCGATTTTCCACTGCCGCCGATGCTTTCTTCTTCAACAATCCCCGTAATGTTTATGCTACCTTTCTCTAATGCCGGGATGACGGTCACCTCTATTTCAAGCAAGGATCCGCTGTTCGGTCCGTGTACCGCCAATCCGTTCACCAACCCCACCTTTGGTTTTAAACCAATTGTCCGATCAAGCCTTGGGGTTAATTGACTGCTATGAGCAATCCATTCAATATCTTCATCCTTGATGTAGGGCCTTTCCTCCGTTATCGCAATTCCCGCCAATATTTGTACCATATTGACCGCTTCCCTGCCGTTTCGGGCATATTCAGATATCGTTTCCAGTCCTTTGTCACTTATCGCTACTTTCACTTTTTCTGTTGCCCCTTTGGCAATCTGGATGATTTCCTCCCGGTCCAACTCACGGAAAAACACTTCCATGCAACGCGATCTGATCGCCGGAGGAATTTCATTTGGCGTTCTTGTCGTTGCCCCGATCAACCGAAAGTCTGCAGGAAATCCATTTTTAAAGATATCATGAATATGTGTCGGGATATTTGTGTTGTCTTCCTGATAATAAGCGCTCTCCATAAATACTTTTCGGTCTTCGAGCACCTTTAACAGCTTGTTCATTTGAATCGAGTGGAGCTCACCGATTTCATCTATGAATAACACACCGCCGTGGGCATTGCTGACGGCTCCCTGTTTTGGCTGAGGAATCCCCGCCTGTCCCATCGCTCCGGCTCCCTGATAAATCGGGTCATGAACGGAGCCGATCAGCGGATCCGCTATTCCTCTCTCATCGAATCTCGCCGTTGTTGCATCGATTTCCACAAAAACCGATGAATGTTTAAAGGGGGATTTTGAATTCTTTTTGGCTTCCTCCAATACTAACCGGGCTGCCGCTGTTTTTCCAACCCCAGGAGGACCGTAAATCAGCACATGCTGCGGGTTCGGTCCACACAAGGCTGCTTTTAATGCTTTGATTCCATCTTCCTGACCGACGATGTCTGAAAAAAAAGCAGGTCTCACTTTCTCTGAAAGAGGTTCCGATAATGAAATCGAACGCATCTTCCTTAAGACCTCCATTTCTTTTTTAGACTCGCGATCGATGGTGACTTTCTGGGTTCGTTGTCCCTTTAACAGATTCAAAAAATATAATCCAATTACAACCCCAAAAAACAGTTGGATAAACAATGCTATACCTGTCCAGCCCATCATATTCCCTCCTGGATACCTTGTAAGTAATAATGCTAGTATCTCCGTGGCAGGATGGAATTACTCCAACATTTCGGGGTCTGTTATACGATTATTGAATGCTAATTTCTACCGTTCATGTAAGAAAAGCGGAAGTGGTCTGTACGTCGCAGCTAACGTTTATAAAGAAAATCCGCCTATTTGGCGAGCCTAAGGGGAGATTAGACGTAATTGCACTTATGCAGAAAGGAAAGGTTTACTTTTTGTAGCTCGAGCCCGTTTTTGTAGCGGGCATTTCTCATTATGTAGGCGACTTCTGCTGGGTTTTAGCCGATATTTCATCTTTTGTAGCGGGAATTTATGTTTTGTAGCCGAGGACCTTTTTCGTAGCGGACATCTCTCCTTTTATAGCCGACTTCTTCTGGGTTGTAGCTGATATTTCATCTTTTGTAGCGGGAATTTACTTTTTGTAGCCGAGGGCCGTTTTTGTAGCGGGCATCTCTCTTTTTGTAGTCGACTTCTCCTCTTTGTAGCTATATTTCATCTTTTGTAGCGAGAATTTACTTTCCTTTCCTCCATAAAAAAAGCTGCCGATAAATTCGGCAGCTTTTTTTCACTATTTATTTATCACGCTGAAGTTTTCTTTTCCTTACCTTTAACAGTTGTACCATCGGTCAAAACCAATTTTGGTGGCTTGTTGTCAGTGATCGTTTCAGCTGTGATGACACACTTCTCAATATCATCACGTGAAGGTAAATCAAACATCACTTCCAGCATATTGCCTTCGATAATGGAACGCAGTCCGCGGGCACCTGTTTTACGTTCGATTGCTTTCTTGGCAATCTCAACCAGTGCGTCAGTTTCAAATTCAAGCTCGACATTGTCAAGCTCAAGCATCTTTTGATATTGTTTGACAAGCGCATTTTTCGGTTTTGTCAGGATTTCAATCAACGCAGCTTCATCCAATTGCTCAAGTGTAGCAATGACTGGAAGGCGTCCGATGAATTCCGGAATCAAGCCAAAACGCAACATGTCTTCAGGAAGAACCTTTGATAATAATTCTTTTTCCTTCACATCATCTTTCTTCATATCAGAGCCAAAGCCAATGACTTTTTGTCCTAAACGGCGTTTGATGATTGGTTCAATGCCATCAAATGCTCCGCCGCAGATGAACAAGATATTGGTTGTATCGATTTGAATGAATTCCTGATGCGGATGTTTGCGTCCTCCCTGAGGCGGAACGCTGGCGACCGTGCCTTCAAGAATCTTTAATAATGCCTGCTGTACACCTTCACCGGATACATCACGTGTGATAGAAGGATTTTCTGATTTACGGGCCACTTTATCAATTTCATCGATATAAATAATCCCTTTTTCAGCCTTCTCGACATCATAATCAGCGGCCTGAATCAATTTCAACAGGATATTCTCCACATCTTCCCCTACATATCCCGCTTCTGTTAAAGAAGTAGCATCCGCAATCGCGAATGGAACATTCAATAAACGTGCAAGTGTCTGGGCAAGCAGGGTTTTACCGCTCCCTGTCGGTCCGATTAAGCAAATATTACTCTTGGCAAGCTCAACATCGTCGACTTTGTTGTTGGAATTAATACGCTTATAATGATTATAAACAGCAACCGCCAAAGATTTCTTAGCTTGTTCCTGACCGATTACATATTCATCAAGAATTTCGCGAATTTCTTTTGGCTTAGGTACATCCTTAAATTCAACTTCTTCTTCCGTTCCAAGTTCCTCTTCTACGATTTCTGTGCAAAGTTCAATACACTCATCGCAAATATATACACCAGGGCCAGCTACCAGTTTACGTACTTGTTCCTGAGTTTTACCACAAAAAGAGCACTTCAGCTGTCCTTTTTCATCATTAAATTTAAACATGAACTTCACCCCTTTTAACTCTTCCAATTTATCTTCAAGAAGGTAATAATTCGGTAAAAGAAAAATTTATCCTTCTATTTTTTGAAGGTATGAATTGCATTGTAGCATGTTCTTGGAAGTTTTGTAATAAAAATGCCTGACACCATGCAAGTTGTCCCATAATTGCAAGAAAAAATTCGTTAATATGTATTTTGCCCTTTGCCGGCAATCCCAAACCTTTCAAATAAAAAAAGGAAGGGAGGTATTAAATATGTATATGCTTTATTAAAATAAATCTACACTGAAATGCAGAAAAAATCAATTAGGAAACCATCGACAGCAATTGCCGCTATATTTAAAGAAAATTTGTCAATTCAAGGCTTGGAAGACTTACACTTTTTACTTTCCTACCCGTCAATAAACAGTTATGTATGAAAACAAGGCACGATCACTCGCGCCTTGTCCCATATGATAACGTATGATTATTCGGATTCTACTGTTTTGCTGTTTTCAACAAGGAAGTCAATTGCTTTACGAATTCTTAAATCGGATTTTACTCCGTCCATGCTTCCAAGAGCTTGCTTAATTGTTTCAGCATCCATGTTGTACATTCCAGCCATTTTTTCTACTTCTTCATTGACGTCTTCTTCAGTTGCTTCAATGTTTTCAGCATCTGCAATCGCTTCTAAAGTAAGGCTTGTACGCACACGGCCTTCCGCTTCTTCCTTCATTTGTCCTTGAAGCGCTTCTTTATCCTGTCCAGAGAACTGATAGTATAATTCGAGGTTCATGCCTTGACCTTGCAGGCGCTGTTCGAATTCATCCATCATACGGTCTACTTCGTTGGAAATCATAATTTCCGGAAGATCGATCTCAGCATTCGCAGCTGCTTTTTCTACAACCGTATCCTGAACCAGGTGCTCTTGCTGATGTTTCTTATCATGTTCAAGGTTTTTCTTTAATTTTTCTCTAAGTTCAGCCAATGTCTCTACTTCTTCATCGACATCTTTCGCGAACTCATCATCCAATTCAGGAAGCTGTTTCGTTTTGATTTCGTGAATCTTCACTTTGAATACCGCGTTTTTACCAGCAAGCTCAGCAGCGTGATATTCTTCAGGGAATGTTACTTCAACTTCCTTTTCCGCTCCTGTTTCAAGACCAACTAATTGTTCTTCGAAACCAGGGATGAAAGAGTTTGAACCAAGCTCAAGGGAATGGTTTTCAGAAGCGCCTCCCTCAAATAGTTCCCCATCAACGGACCCTTCGAAATCAATTACGACTGTATCGCCATTTTCAGCCGTTCCTTCTTCTCTAATAACAAGCTCAGCATGACGCTCCTGCTGGCTTTTCAATTCGTTTTCTACATCTTCGTCTGTAACTTCGGCATCGAATTTCTCAACTTCGAGGCCTTTGTACTCGCCTAATTTAACTTCCGGCTTCACCGTAACAGTCGCTTTGAAAATTAGGTCTTGTCCTTTTTCCATTTGCTCAACATCGATTTCCGGGTTATCAACCGGGCTGATTCCTGCTTCTTCAACAGCATTTGCATACGCATCCGGAAGCATGATATCAAGCGCGTCCTGGTATAAAGATTCCACACCGAATCGTTTCTCGAACATTTGGCGCGGCATTTTGCCTTTACGGAAACCAGGTACATTTACCTGTTTGACAACCTTTTTAAATGCAGCGTCTAAGCTTTCGCTTACTTTAGCCGCTTCCACTTCAACTGTAAGAACCCCTTGGTTCCCTTCTAACTTTTCCCATTTTACAGACATGTGTTTCCCTCCAAAAATCTATATACTTCATGAGGATGAAAGATCTAAAAAAAGTCATCCTTCAATTATACCCGAATAAATTGTATATTTTACAGCCATTACATTATAACACAGGTTTCCTTCGTTTCAATAACAATACGTTAAATTATCGGGAAAGAAATTTGATCAATCCGCTTTAAAAAGGCGACAATCTGCCTGACAGAATCGGGGTCCGATCGATTATCCTCTTCATCCAGATTGATGCCCTGGTATTCTTCCGCAAGCATTTGGTAAGCAGCTGCCCATTCTTCAAAACGGCCGTCCGAGGGGTCGTTCGGATACAAGATGAAATTATGTCTTTCAATCAAGCTTTTAACCATCTCATATAGAGTTGGATTTTTCTGTCCAAGACGCTCCTCGACAAGTTTCGTGACTCCGACTAGAAATTTGCTTTCAAGTACATCGCCTAAATCGATAGGGATTAACGTTACCGTTTCATCAAACTTCCAGACATCTACTTCCTTGTCGTATTCCTGCTCTTTCAAAATATTAATCAGCAGTGTCTTATAAAATGGATTCGCCTGTTCATCAAGCAGGAATCGCTTGATTTCAAGTACATACGGCCGGATATTGACTTCAGTAAGCCTTGTAATCGTTACTAAAATCTCGCTCTCCGTTTTGTCCTCAAACAAGCCGTCTTTCTCAATATCATGGTGAATTTTTTCTTCCCTTATGATTTCTTGGTTTTGTTTTTCCTCAGTAACACGCTGGCTGAATTGAAGCATTTTTTCAAAATGTTCGACCTTGTCAAAGGGAATATGGTTATCTTCAAGCAGCACCTTGATTGTTGAAGCCATTTCGTCATGCTCATTTAATTGAAGAAGCACCATCAAATAGATATTTACAACCTGGAAATAATCGCCTATCCCTTTATTCAGCAACTCCTTGCACAAATCTTTTGCTTCTGAATAATAACCCAATTCCACTAGAGAAACGACCAGCCCAACGTTCAAATCCGGATTTTCCGGCTCAAGCTCTCTTGCTTGGGTAAACAAATCGGCCGCTTGTCTGAAATCCTTTTTCGCAAGCTGATCCAATCCTTTGTCCACCAGCCGTCCAGCAAGATTCGGAAAAAGGATGATATTATCTTTATTATTTGGTTTGTCTTTTCCGCTCATCGGTAACTCCGCCTCATTTTTTCCTTTTTAATGAAAATCAGTTTAGCATGTAATGGGCGGAAATACAAAATTAACATGAAAACAGACTGCACATAATTGCGCAGTCTGTTTTCTATCACCTTTTATATAGTAGAAACTGGATTTTCTTTATTTTCAAACTCAGCGATTTGGGAGTCATATTGAAGCGTGATCGAGATTTCATCCCAGCCATTGATGAGCATTTCCTTCCAATAAGGGTGAATATTGAAGGAAGCTGTAAAATCTTCGTTGTCAGTTACCGTCTGATTAGGCAGGTCGATTTTAAGTTCATATCCCTGATTAGCTGCTTTCTCCATTAAATAAGAAACTTGATCCTTCTCTAAAGCAATTGGCAGCATCCCATTCTTCAAGCAATTATTTTGAAAAATGTCAGCGAATGAAGGGGCTATGACAATATCAAAGCCATAGTCCTGAAGCGACCAGGGGGCATGCTCCCTCGACGAACCACAGCCGAAATTTTCACCCGCAAGCATTATTCCCGCCCCTTTATTTTGGGGCTGGTTCAGTTCAAAATCTTTCCGTTCATTCCCGGCCTCATCAAAGCGCCAATCATAAAACAAAAACTCACCGAAACCGGTCCGGTCAATCCGCTTTAAAAATTGCTTGGGGATAATTTGGTCTGTATCTACATTATCTCTGTCCAATACTGCCGCTTTACCTTTATACACTGAAATAGGTTTCATGTGTATCAGCACCTCCTAATCTTGTTTAATAAGCTAGCTCAACCTTTTCGCGATTACCTTCCCATTCACGAATATCGACAAATTTGCCATGCAATGCGGCGGCGGCGGCCATCATTGGACTCACAAGATGTGTTCGTGCTCCGCTCCCCTGTCTGCCTTCGAAATTTCGGTTTGAGGTGGATGCACAATGCTCACCCGCCGGTACGATATCAGGATTCATACCAAGGCAGGCACTACAGCCCGATTCCCTCCATTCGAACCCCGCTTCGATAAACACCTTGTCCAGCCCTTCTTCCTCGGCTTTCTTCTTAACGTTCTGCGAGCCGGGTACTATCATCGCCTTAACCCCATCAAATACCTTTTTCCCCTTTACGATACCGGCAGCCTGCCTTAGATCTTCTATCCGGGAGTTCGTACAGGAACCAATGAACACGTGTTGAACGGGGATATCTGTAATCGCCATCCCTCCCGTCAATCCCATATATTCAAGCGCCCTTTGTAAAGACCTGTCTGCCGCGCCTTCCTGCGGTACATTTCCATCGACCGGGCTCGCCATTCCAGGGTTTGTCCCCCAGCTGACCATTGGAGAAATTTCGCTTCCGTCAATCACGATCTCTTTGTCATAGACAGCACCTTCATCGCTGGCCAGACTGTTCCAATCTTCAACATATTTCTCGAATTCCTCCGGTGCTGGCGCATGTTTTCTTCCTTTTAAATAGGAATAGGTGGTTTCATCAGGACTGACAAGACCGGCCCGGGCTCCGCCTTCAATGGACATATTGCACACTGTCATTCTTTCCTCCATTGACATATTGCGGATGACATCACCGCAATATTCCACGATATGTCCATTCCCGAAGTTCACTCCGTATTTCGAAATCACATAAAGGATCACGTCTTTGGCAGAGACGCCGGTCCCAAGCTCTCCATTTATCTCAAGCTTCAGCGTCTTCGGTTTCGTTTGCCATAGTGTTTGTGTCGCAAAAACATGCTCGACTTCACTTGTTCCAATCCCAAAAGCAATCGTTCCAAAAGCGCCGTGAGTGGAAGTGTGGCTGTCGCCACAGACGATTGTCATGCCTGGTTTTGTAAATCCCAGTTCAGGACCGATAACATGCACGATTCCTTGATCCGGGCTATCAAGGTCAGCCAATGAAATATTGAATTCCTTGCAGTTCTGCTCAAGCGCGGTTAATTGCTTCTTGGCGACCGGGTCACTAATAAAGTAGCGGTTGATTGTCGGTACATTATGATCCATCGTCGCAAATGTTTTATCAGGCCTTCTTACTTTGCGCCCCTTTAGGCGTAATCCTTCAAAGGCCTGCGGTGAGGTGACCTCATGAATATAATGTAAATCTATATATAACAAGTCGGGTTTATTTTCTTCTTGAACGACAACATGGCGATCCCATATTTTTTCGATGATTGACTTCTTCACGATTCTTAACCCCTTTCAGTGTTTAAAAAACACGGCCTAACTGATTAGGCCGTGCATGAATAAATTGTGATTACGCATAGGCCCCCATAATATGAGAGATAGCACCCTGATCGAGGATTGCCTCCTTTATCTCGGCAATCATTTCTTTAGTTGAAAGATTTCTCGTTTGGTTCCCCGCGATATCGCTTGTTCGGGCACCGGTATCCAATGTGTCTCTTACCGCTCTTTCAATTGCTTCGGCTTCTTCTTCTAATCCAAAGGATAGACGGAGCATCGAAGCCGCCGATAGAATCATCGCAATCGGGTTCGCGATGTTTTTGCCGGCAATATCTGGAGCTGATCCATGGATCGGTTCATAAAGGTTCGGGCCTTGAATCGAAAGGGAGGCTGAAGGCAACATTCCAAGCGACCCGGTTAGAACTGAAGCTTCATCACTTAGGATGTCGCCGAACATATTTTCAGTGACCACTACATCGAACTGTTTAGGATTGCGGATTAGCTGCATCGCTGCATTGTCTACAAGCATATGCTCAAGCTGCACATCAGGATACTGTTTCGCTATTTCCTCCGCTGTTTCGCGCCATAGCCTGCTTGATTCCAGCACATTGGCCTTATCAACCGATGTAACTTTCTTTCTTCGTTTACTGGCTAGTTCAAAGGCACACTCGATAATTCTTTTAATTTCATCTTTTTGATAAAACAACGTATCGACTACCGCTTCTTTTCCTTCGTGCGTTGTTCTTTCACTCGGCTTGCCAAAATACAAGCCGCCAGTCAGTTCCCTTACAATAACAAAATCTACTTCTTCAATAATTTCTTTTCTTAATGGAGAAGACTCGGAAAGACTGGAATAATAGCTGATAGGCCGCAGATTAGCGTAAAGGTTCAATTCCTTGCGAATCTTAAGCAGACCTCTTTCCGGCCTTAAATGCAATGGCTGGTTATCCCATTTCGGACCTCCTACTGCACCGAGAAGGACCGCATCACCGCTTTTACAAATTTCGACCGTTTGATCTGGAAGCGGTGAACCTGTATTGTCGATGGCTCCACCGCCAATTTCTCCATATTGAAATTGGAACTCGTGGCCATATCTTTCCGAGACAGCTTCCAGAATCTCAACCGCACCCCTTGTTACTTCTTTTCCAATGCCGTCACCGGGCAAGACAGTAATTGTCCTTCTCATATGAATCTTCTCCTTTCATTTTAGTTATTGTAAAACAGTTGTTCTATCATTCAAGTAAACTACGCGATTCACAGCATTTAAATAGGCTTTAGCTGATGCTTCAAGCACATCCTGCGCAAGTCCGCGCCCGCTCGTTTCCGTGTCACGGTACTTCATTTTTACGAAAACCTGCGCCAGCGCATCCCGTCCGGCACCAACAGATTGAATTCGGTAATCCAGGAGATTCACTTTGTCCCCGACACATCTTTCGAGAGTATTATAGAGGGCCTCAATGCTGCCGGCTCCGGTTGCCGCTTCCTGGATTGTTTCATTCTCGCTTCCCTTTAAGGTCACGGTTGCTGTTGGAACCTGGTTCGTTCCATAGGAAATCTGCATCGATACCAATTCAAAGAAATGGTTGTCTTTTGACAGCTTCTCTTCCAGGACAAGGGCAGCCAAATCATCATCCGTCATTTCTTTTTTCTTATCAGCCAGCTCTTTAAATTGCTCGAACAAACGGTTCATTTCTTCATCTGTCACAGCTAAATTGAGCTCCTCAAGCCTGCTTTTGAACGCGTGGCGTCCTGAATGCTTCCCTAAAACCATGGCATTCGTTGAAATACCGACAAGGTCAGGCGAAATGATTTCATAAGTGGTTCTTTCCTTTAACACGCCATCCTGGTGAATTCCTGATTCATGGGCAAAAGCATTTTGTCCAACGACCGCTTTATTCGGCGGCACGGAAACTCCGGTCAACTTACTGATCAGGTCACTCGTTCTCTTAATCTCATTTAACTGCAATCTAGTTTCCGCATGATAAAAGTCTGCTCGTGTATAAAGAGCGAGAGCCACCTCTTCAAGAGCGACATTTCCTGCTCTTTCGCCGATGCCATTGATTGTTCCTTCAATTTGCGTGGCACCCGCTTCAATTGCCGCCAAGGAATTGGCCGTTGCCATGCCTAGATCATCGTGGCAATGAGCGGAAAGATCGACTTTATTAATAGAAGGAACATGCTCTCTTAAATATTTAAAAATGCTGCCGTATTCCACCGGCGTTCCGTAACCTACCGTGTCAGGAATATTAATGACTTTCGCTCCCGCTCGAATCACTGCTTCTACAATTTCAGCAAGATAGTCCAGTTCAGTACGGCTTGCGTCTTCAGCTGACCATTGCACGATTGGAAAGCGCTCAGCCACATATTTTACAGATGCCACTGCTTTTTCGATCACTTGTTCTTTTGAAAGCTTAAGCTTATACTCACGATGGATCGGCGATGTGGCCAGAAAAATATGAATTCTTGGTTCTGCCCCTACCTTTAAAGCTTCCCAGGCCGCGTCCATATCACTTTGAATACAACGCGCTAGTCCTGTTACCGAACTGTTTCGGATCTTAGTGGCAATTTCCCGGACGGAATTTAAATCACCCTTTGACGCAGCCGGAAAACCCGCTTCGATAATATCAACGCCCAGTCTTTCCAGCTGATACGCAATTTCTAATTTTTCGGAAAAATTAAGATTGATGCCAGCTGATTGTTCCCCATCTCTCAGCGTAGTATCGAAAATATTAATCTTTCGCAACTGACACCACTTCTTTCTTCTTTTGTTGTTGTTGTACGAAAGGCATCATTTTTCTTAATTCACGGCCAACCGTTTCGATTGGATGCTCTTTTTCTTTTTCGTTAATTGCGTTAAATACCGGGCGGTTCGCTTGATTTTCAAGAATCCATCCTTTAGCGAATTCACCATCTTGAATATCCTTTAATACCTTTTTCATCTCTTCTTTTACATTTTCATTGACAACACGCGGGCCTGATACAAAGTCTCCCCATTGCGCCGTATCGGAAATGGAGTAACGCATTCCTTCAAGACCGCCTTCATACATAAGGTCAACGATTAATTTCAATTCGTGCAAGCATTCAAAGTAGGCAACCTCTGGCTTGTATCCTGCTTCTGTCAGGGTTTCAAAACCGGCTTTCACAAGGGAAGTCAATCCTCCGCACAGAACAGCCTGCTCTCCGAATAAATCCGTTTCAGTCTCTTCCTTGAAGGTTGTTTCCAATGCACCCGCTCGTAGCGCACCGATTCCTTTTGCATATGACAAGGCTAGTTCCTGCGCTTGACCGGTTACGTCCTGCTGAATCGCAAATAGTGCCGGTACACCCGCACCTTGTTCATATGTCCTGCGCACGAGATGACCGGGACCCTTAGGTGCTACGAGGAGGACATCCACATCTGCCGGCGGAACAATTTGATGGAAATGTACATTAAAACCATGGGCAAACATTAATGCTTGGCCGGATCGTAATACAGGCTCGATTTCTTCTTTATATACTTTCGGCTGCAATTCATCCGGCAATAAAATCATGATGACGTCTGCCTGGTCAGCAGCTGCGCGTACTGGATATACCTCGAAACCATCCTGCTCAGCATTATCCCAAGACTTGCCTTGTCTTAAACCAACAATTACTCTAACGCCGCTGTCGCGGAGGTTTTGTGCATGAGCATGACCCTGTGAGCCATACCCGACTACTGCTACCGTTTTGTTTTCAAAATAAGCTTCGTTTCCATCTGCATTGTAATAAACCTTTGTCATAGTTTTGCATCTCCCTAGTATATAAATTGGATTACTTACACGATTAGTAGACTTTTACTGCCGCCGCTACGCTGGGTTCCGCGCGGGAATGCGGTTGTACCTGTTCTTGCCAGTTCCTTAATTCCGTAAGGATTTAATAATTCGATAAAAGCTTCGATTTTGTCTGATTCACCAGTAATCTGAATCGTTAGGCTATCTTTGCTGACATCAATGACAGAAGCCCGGAAAGGTTCTATCAAAGCATAGATTTCAGACCGGTTTTGAGATGTGGTTAACACTTTTATTAGCGCAAGTTCCCTCGCTACAATGGATTGATTGCTAATATCCATCACCTTTAATACATCGATCTGCTTATTTAGCTGCTTTGTCATTTGTTCGATTACTTTTTCATCGTCCACTTGAACGACTACGGTAATTCTAGAAATCCCTTCTTGCTCTGAATGTCCAACTGTAATGCTTTCGATATTATAATTCCTTTTCGAAAACAGGTTGGTGATTCTGTTAAGAACTCCCGGCCTGTTGTTTACCGTCAGCGTGAGGATTCCTTTCATTTCTTTACTACCCCTTCCATTTCATGATGCCCTTTGCCCGGAGCAATCATCGGATAGACGTTTTCTCCTGGAGTTACATGCATATCTAGTAAAATCGGTCCATTCATCGACAATGCTTCATTCATTTTTTCTTCAGCTTCCTCGATTGTTGTCACTTTGTAAGCCTTAATGCCATATGCGTCTGCCAGTTTTACAAAGGATGGCTGATTCTGGAGCAAGCTGTGAGAGTACCTGCCTTTATAAAAAATCTCCTGCCATTGTCTAACCATTCCAAGAGACTGGTTATTTAAAATGATGATCTTGATAGGCAGATTCAATTCGGCGATAACACCCAGCTCCTGGCTGGTCATTTGAAAGTCGCCATCTCCAACAATTGCTGCCACTGTCGCATCAGGTTCAGCGAGCTGTGCACCGATTGCCGCCGGAACGCAGAAGCCCATCGTCCCGAGTCCGCCCGACGTTACCCAGGCATGGGGTTTGTTAAACGTGTAATATTGCGCTGCCCACATTTGATGCTGTCCGACATCGGTCACGACAATCGCATCACCATTTGTTTTTTTGTGGAGCATTTCAACCACTTTTTGTGGCTTCAACTCGCTGCTGTTATCTTCATAAAATAAAGGATAATTTTCCTTCCAGTCATTAACCTGTTGGACCCAAGCGGCTGCTTCAGGCAGCTTTCCATTTTGGGAGATTAATTGATTCAGAGCTTCTTTGGCATCTCCTACGACCGGAATTTTCGTTGGTATATTTTTGCCGATTTCAGCAGGGTCAATATCGATATGAGCTACGGTAGCATCAGGTGCAAATGAGGCAAGGTTTCCTGTAAGCCGGTCATCAAATCTTGCGCCGACATTTATTAATAAATCACATTCGTGCAAGGCCATATTCGCTGCGTAAACTCCGTGCATGCCCCCCATCCCGACAAACAATGGATGATCAGCCGGAAAACCACCAAGGCCGAGAAGGGTATGAACGACCGGGATTTCCTGCTGTTCTGCATATTTCCTTAACTCTTCAGATGCCTTTGCATGAAGGACACCGGCTCCTGCCAAAATTACCGGTTTCTTCGCGCCGCTTACTGCTTCAACCAGCTTCCTAATCTGGAGGTAATTCGGCTGCATCGTAGGCTGGTAGCCCGGTAAATCCATCGCTGGATCTTCCTCAGCTTCCCCTGACAGCACGGCCACGTCCTTCGGAATATCTATCAAAACCGGTCCAGGTCGTCCAGTCGAAGCAATATAGAATGCTTCTTTTATGATTCTTGGAAGGTCTTCCGGCTTTCTAACTTGATAATTATGCTTGGTAATCGGAGTTGTGATCCCAAGTACGTCGGCTTCTTGAAAAGCGTCTGAGCCGATTACACTTGTAGCAACCTGGCCGGTAAGCACAACGAGCGGAATAGAATCGATCATCGCGTCCGTGAGTCCAGTTACGATGTTGGTTGCCCCAGGCCCTGAAGTCGCGATTACCACTCCCGGTTTTCCTGTTATCCTCGCATATCCTTCCGCCGCATGGATTGATCCCTGTTCATGCCTTGACAATACATGGAATACACCTGAATCATACAGCGTGTCGTAAATAGGGAGTACAGCACCTCCCGGATATCCAAAAATGACTTCAACATTTTGCCTTTTTAATGCGTCAATTAAAAACTCCGCACCGCTTTTCTTCACTTTTTCACCTTTTCTTTCCGCCACTACTGCCTTTTCAATCATAATGAAAAATTCCTCCTCCCATAACCTAAATCACTCTCAAGCACTCTTTTAACAACAACAAAAAACCTCTCCACCCAAATAAGCCCGCTATTAGCAAGCTAAGGGGTGAAAAGGTTTTAACGGCCTATCCACGGTACCACCCTTATTCGCGCTGGACCGATCCTGCGCGCACTTTTGAATGACTGTCGCCATTCTGTTTTTGATAACGGGTACTGGTATACCCGTTCAGCTTTACTGGTTGACGTTCAAGCTGAAGCTCCGAGGGGAGTTCGTTTTTTGTGGCACTGCCGGTTCTCAGCTACCCGGCTCTCTGTGAATGCTTCGACAAAAAACTACTTATCCTCATCAATGCGATTGCTTATTCACTTATTTTTCTTTTAATGATAAAAAGCTTTAAAAGACTAAAGTTATTGTCTGTGATACAGTCCTCACTTCAGCGTTATGAATGTGTTGAACAATTCTGAAGTTGAATATTTTCCTGTTATTTGTGGATTATATTACGCTCATTTCATTGGCACGTCAACATTTTTTTAGAATTATTTGACTATTCAAATTAGTCACGGAAATTGTATACGCTTACACATGCATGGCTATAAGGTTTTTAAAATATAAAAAAATTTTGACGTTTCAAAAAACGGGCGATTCACTTCTTTATCAATCCTTGTTTCTTTAAGGATTCTTTTTGTTTGCGGGCCTTCTTGGTCAAGACGTACGTATTTTTATAAACCGCATACAAATTCAAGATCAAAGCTAAGGCCGCTGAAATAAGAATAATAAATGCGTTTAAACTCTCAAACCATTCAAAAGTTATGCCAATACTACCGAGAAATAAAAGTAATGAGCTTAGAAACCCGCACAATAATATTAGAATATCTCCTTTCATGTGTCCTCCTTTTTATAGGCATGTCCCTATTAATCATTTTTTAAAAGATTATCTTTCTTTTAGGCTCTGTTAAATTCCATTGTTGGTTTTCAAATGGTCATGGAATCTACTCGCTTTCCGCGGACGAACTGGCAAGCCTCCTCAC
>NZ_QVTC01000056.1 GCF_003429085.1 Bacillus sp. V59.32b
GAGCGGAAATCAACGGATAATCAAAAGCTTAAACCACTTCTTTTGGTGAAGAACCGATACTTATCTTCACCAGAAATGCAGGATTTTTTAAAGAAAAGCCGAAAATTCTGATTACAAATCTAAATTCGGAGGTAGAGTATGAGCCAAAAAAAGATTCTTTTGGAACAGTTTAAGGCAAGTATTGATAACCATTGGTTTGTTTCGCTTAGTCATGCGCTCAATGATCTGAGCGCCGAACAGGCATCATGGAAAGATAATCAAGAGGTACATTCCATCTGGGAAATTACGAATCATTTGATATATTACAACCAGCGCTATCTTCAAAGATTCAAAGGCACCCCGCTTGAAAATGGGGTGGACGGAAATGACGCGACCTTTGAGGGAGGCACAGAAAGCTGGACCAATACAGTTAAACGGATGGATTCCATAATGAACGAATGGCGACAGTCTATCGAAACATGCGAGGAAGAAAAGCTTGCCAGCCGGGTTAGTGAAAACTCAGAGGATACGTGGGAAATGACGCTTGCAAACTTGGTCATTCATCATGCCTATCATACAGGCCAGGTTGTGCATATCTTGAAAACGCAAGGACGTTGGAATTCAGAACGAGGGGTTCATTAAATGGCATTGCTGTTGTTTAAAAGAAGAGGGAAAGAGGTAATTTTCTTATAGAAGGAACTTAGTATAATGCTGTGGAGGAGACGTTACCATGACGAGAGCTATGATTATTATAAATCCATCTTCAGGAAAGGAAAAAGCTGCGGAAGTTCTGCCTAAACTAAAACAGGTTATGGAGAGCCTGTATGACGAAGCTGTAGTTCGCGAAACCGCTAAAGAAGGAGATGCAGTCTATTTTGCCCGGGAGGCCTGTTCGCAAGAATTCGATGCTGTCGTTTCCATGGGCGGTGATGGGACCATCAGTGAGACGATTAACGGGCTCGCTGAAGAAAGCCATCGTCCTGATCTCGGGATTATCCCTCTCGGAACCGTTAACGATTTTGCCAGAGCACTGAAAATCCCTTTAGAACCTGAACATGCAATTGAACTGCTCACTAGCCAAAAAACCGTGCCCGTCGATATCGGGAAAATTGATGACTGCTATTTTATGAATGTTTTGGCTATTGGAGCAATTGCTGAAGCCACGTATGCCGTTTCAGCAGAGCAAAAAACAAGACTGGGGCCCTTGGCTTATTTTATTGAGGGAATAAAAGCGTTTATCAATAAGACACCATTTAAGCTCACGGTCGAACATGACGAGGGGAAATGGATCGGTAAAGCCTACCTGGTCGTATCGGCTCTGACCAATTCTGTGGGCGGTTTTGAATCTATCGCTCCGGATGCGGAAGTAAATGATGGGAAGATTCATACATTTATCATCAAGGACATTTCCTTCCCACAAATTATGAAAATCATCCCGAGACTGTTAAAAGGGGAACTGGAGCAACATGATCAGGTAGAATATATCCGTTCTTCTGCGATTACGGTTTCCGCGTCAGAGGACCTTGTCGTCAATATTGATGGGGACGAAGGAGAACCGCTGCCGTTTGAGGCAAAGGTTTTACCGCAACATCTGAATGTTTTTGTACCTGCTTAAACAGATTACGATCATTTCACTGAAATCTAAGTTATATCACCGGAAATTAAAATATATCATCGAAATCTAAGTTATATCACCGAAATTTAAAATATATCGTCGAAAAACTGAGTTATATCACCGAAATTTAAAATATATCACCGAAATCAAAATTACATCACAGGAATTTAAAATATCTCATCGAAACTCAAAATTCTATCACCGAAATCGAGTTTTATCATCAAATATTCAACTAAGCGAATATGCGGCAATCACGATTGGTACTTCCTTCATTTTGAGCTTTTTTGCTTCGTGTGTTTGTAAAATCTGTTATAATGTTTGTTTGTAAGAGAAAAGTGTAATGCTAGAACCATCTACCCATACTTATATCTTGCAAATATAATTTAGAACAGGTGGTAAATAAGATGACAGGAAATAAACCATACAGAGTATTGCTCTATTATCAGTATGTTTCAATTGAAAATCCCGAAGAATTTGCAGAGGAACATCGTGCTTTCTGCAATGAGTTGGGATTAAAAGGGCGAATTCTTATCGCAAGTGAGGGAATCAACGGTACGGTTTCCGGTCCGGTGGAACAGACTGACAAATATATGGAAGCCATGAGGAATGACCCGCGTTTTTCAGATATGGTTTTCAAAATAGATGAAGCGGATGAGCATGCTTTTAAGAAAATGAAAGTACGTGCGCGAAAAGAGTTGGTCACACTTCGCCTTGAGGATGATGTGAACCCACATGAAGTAACGGGTAAATATTTAAGTCCAAAGGAATTTTTTGAAAAAATGCAGGATGAGGAAACAGTCATCCTTGATGCAAGAAATACGTATGAATATGACCTTGGCCATTTCAAAGGGGCGATTAGACCGGACGTTGAAAACTTCCGCGACCTGCCTCAGTGGGTTCGTGATCATAAAGACAAGTTAGAAGGCAAAAAGATCTTAACCTATTGCACAGGCGGTATTCGTTGCGAGAAATTCTCAGGCTGGCTTGTAAGAGAGGGCTTTGAGGATGTATCCCAGCTTCATGGGGGAATTGTCACATATGGTAAAGACCCTGAAGTTCAAGGTGAACGATGGGACGGACAATTGTATGTGTTTGATGAAAGAATCGGTGTTCCGGTCAACCAGAAGGAACATGTGGTTGTCGGACGGGATTACTTCAGCGGTGAACCTTGTGAACGCTATGTAAATTGCGCCAACCCTGAGTGCAACAAAAAAATCCTCTGTTCCGAGGAGAATGAACACAAACATTTGCGCAGCTGTTCGCATGAATGTCGCGTTGACCCTAGAAACCGCTATGTCATTGAACATGGTTTAACTGAAGAAGAAGTTGCGGAGAGACTTTCGAAAATTAATCAATCCACAGCCGTATAACTTGAACCCCGTTTGGGTAACCAGACGGGGTTTCATTATGATAGTATCTGCAGCTGCAATAAAACTCCTACCCGACAGCCTAACCGTTAATCAAGAGCAATCAAGTCTAATTGCTGATCTTTATCGCAGGCTTTAGCCAGCTTTCTCAAGCGGGTATTAATAAACTTCTTATCAAGCCCCAACCATTCCTGCGTCTTTATGCCTTCAACAATGTAGCCTGAAAAATCCCAGACCGCAGCTTTTATCTTATCTTCATTCGTTTCGGCTATCAGAGTGAGCGCTTTAATGACGGAAACCACCACTGACACATCGGCTTGTCCATAATGCCGGATCTGATAAAAGCTTTCGTACAAATAATCACTGAAAGACGGTTTTTCCAGGATGACCCGTACGTTTTTTTGCTCGTCACAATAATAGGGATCAGCAGAATGTCTTTTTCCAATTTTCGTTAAGATTTGGCCCAGTTGTTCAATGCAATTGATCGCCGTTTCAGGGTCATTTTTGCCTGGTGCTATGGCCCGCAGAGCAATTTCCACTAATTTTTGAATCCCGAATTCGACATCTTGTATCGCATCCTGGTCAGGTGTGACGAATATAAAAGCAAGAACTTGGTCTTTCTCCAGGGAGTCTTTATTGTTCCAAACGGTCAATAGGGGAGTATCTACATCGACATAATCACCTGGGATTTTTTCGAACTTGATGACGATATCAGTCTTGGTGGCATATTCCACCATTTTTGCAAGTTCTGCAAATTGAATGTATCCCCGGCTCTTGCTTTTAATTTCAGTTGACTTCATCTTTTCAATATCCAGGCCTTGATACTCCTTGGAAGCCCCAATGGTTATTTCATCTCTTCTATTATCTTCGATGGCCGACAATGTTTCCTTTGTAATATTCGAAATCAGATTTCCGACTTTAATCCAATTCGTAACATGGTGAATTAAGAATACAAACAAAGCCACACAGATAAACGCTACGGCGATGGCAAACGACGGTACAATAAATGTATTGCTCAGCTCGTTCTCCCTGATTTGGATGAGCAGAACCAGCGCATAGATGTATCCGCCAACAAACATTCCAAGCACTTGTTGTATTTTGGATTCTGCATTGAAATTTTGTAAGGTCCGTGGAGAGAATTGTGCCAAGAAAGTGGTCTCCACCACCAATATAGAAGAAAAAGTAATGGTGGTCATCGTTAACAATGAAGTGGAAATGGCGCTTAAAATCGTCTGGGCCAGCTCTTTATCGGTAAAAAATACGGGTGACATGTACTTGATCAGATTTGTATGTTCGGCAATATAACGGTCTAACATCATGCTTAGGATTGCCAAAATAAAAAAACAAACCCCGTATAGCGCCGGGATGATCCAGAAATTTGATTTGATTTTTTTAAGTGTGAATGTAGGTGACATGTAATCCCCCTAATCGCTTAGATTATTTTTCTGCCTTCCTGCGCAAAAGCATAGTAGATTCCATGCTGCAGATGTTGAAGAAATTGTATTTGGACAGATCATTATTTGTCTGTGAACTGGTTAAGGCAAGTTCGGAGGAGATGCCGACCAAAATTGTTCCGATCAGGGAAGCAGCTGAAGCCAGCTTGTTAATAAACGAAACGGTGTACTCGCTTATCTGTTTATCAAGGCCTGTGAGATCAAGGACCAGATACTTGGCTTTGATTATTCAGTGTTTTGGCAATAAGCTCCTCCGACCAGTTCTCATCATACTTACCGAGAAGGGGAACGACAACAATCCCTTCTAAGACAGGGATGATCTGGGAAGAATTTTTTTTACAGTTCATTCAGGTCCCTTGTCCGTTTCTCCACAGCCTGCTCCAGATTGCGGATTCGCGCTTCTGGCGAGCTCATAAATATTTTGCTGGACCGCCGTTTTGGAAGGTGAGAACTCATAAGGAAAAGTATGATTATCGTTGTCAAAGGAAACGTCCATTTCTTTATACCATATATTTTCATCGAATAAACCCGTTAATAGCCGGGAATGACGTGAAGTTGGTTCTATATGATTGTGTATGCTCCGTTTTATCAAAAAAACTCCGAATTACAAAATTTACTGCTGTCTTAAGTTTTCCTTAAACTCCAAGTGTTATTATTGACAGATGATTTTCAAGGGATTCTAAGTAATAACATAAAATATTAACTTAATTATTTATTTGAAGCATAGGGAATATGTAGCGAGTAAATAAAGTGATGACTGGAGAAGCGTCGACCATCATAATGAATCTTCCGACGATTCATGTAACGGTTCTTCTTTATGAAGGAACTCTTTTTTTAATAGGCTCTGTTAAATTCCATTGTTGATTTTCAAATGGTCATGGAATCTACTCGCTTTCCGCGGACGAACTGGCAAGCCTCCTCACTCGTACCTCGCTGCGGGGTCTTGCCAGCCCGTTTTTCCGCAGGACGTTGATTCATCATCCTTGAATAGACACCGCACGAGAAAATGCGTATGCATTTTCGAGGAGTCTCGCAGATTCCCTTCCCAAAAACAACATTATCGTTTAACAGAGCCTTTTAATAAGATAGGTTTGTAGTAAATGTAATGGCAGTTCCTAATAAATGCTGTATAATATTAAACTGTTAAATCATGACCTTACACCGAGATTATAGATATAAAGAAAAAGAAGAGGGAGGTTGCTATGACAGACCAATCGATTATCCGCTTTGAAAATGTTTCGAAACAATATGACGCTGATGCTCCGGTATTAAATGAAGTCAGCTTTGAGATGGAACGCGGGAAATTTTACACGCTTCTCGGTCCTTCCGGTTGCGGGAAAACGACGATTCTCCGTTTAATAGCGGGCTTTATAGAACCATCACAGGGGAAGATTTTCTTTAATGGGGAGATCATTAATAATGTCCCCGCTAACGAACGCCAGGTAAATACGGTGTTTCAAGATTATGCGCTATTTCCACATTTAAATGTTTTCGAAAATGTTGCTTTTGGGCTACGCATCAAGAAAATGAAAAAATCCGATATTACTGCGAAGGTGAAGGAAGCCTTACGATTCGTAAACCTGGAGGGGTATGAAAACAGGGAAGTCCGCGAAATGTCCGGGGGCCAGCGCCAACGTGTAGCAATTGCCCGCGCGATTGTGAATGAACATGAAGTCATACTTCTAGATGAGCCGCTATCCGCTTTGGATTTGAAGCTGCGGACAGAAATGCAATACGAGTTGCGTGAGCTGCAACGGCGCCTTGGAATTACTTTTATTTTCGTGACGCATGATCAGGAGGAAGCGCTCGCGATGTCGGATGAGATCTTCGTGTTAAATGAAGGGAAAATCCAGCAGAGCGGGACTCCGACGGATATTTATGATGAACCGATTAACCGTTTTGTAGCCGACTTCATCGGTGAATCCAATATCGTCCCAGGTAAAATGATACGGGATCAGCTTGTTGAGATCGTCGGCAAACAGTTTGATTGTGTCGACCAAGGTTTCAATCCGAACGAAGCGGTTGAAGTAATCATCCGTCCGGAAGATTTGGAAATTACGACGTTTGAACGGGGCAAGCTGCAAGTACGGGTTGATTCCCAATTGTTCCGCGGCGTTCATTACGAAATCTCGAGCTATGATCAGGATGGAAACGAGTGGCTTGTCCATTCTACCAAAAAGGCTGTAGTAGGCGACGAAATTGGCCTTTATTTTGATCCTGAGGCAATCCATGTCATGCGTTTTGGCGAAACGGAAGAAGAGTTTGATAAACGGCTGGAAGCATACAGTGATGGGGCCAGCCATGCAAAATAGAACGACACGCAATATGTACCTGATTCCTTACGCCTTATGGATCATGCTTTTTGTGATGGCACCGCTTCTCCTTGTCCTTTATTATTCCTTTTTCAATATTGAAGGAGATTTTACGTTCAGCAATTACCAAAAGTTTTTTACACCGGTTTATTTACAAATGACACTCAGTTCATTTTGGTATGCCTTTTTAATTACGGCCATATCACTACTCATCGCTTATCCGACTGCCTTGTTACTCACAAGAACCAGGCATAAGCAGCTTTGGCTATTACTGATTATCTTGCCTTCCTGGATTAATCTTTTGCTAAAAGCGTATGCTTTCCTGGGGATTTTTGGGACGTACGGGGCGGCAAATAGCTTTTTAGAGGCTATTGGGATTGGTTCGAAGCAGATTTTGTTTACGGATTTTAGTTTTCTGTTTGTTTCGGTCTATATTTTTATCCCGTTTATGATATTGCCAATCTTTAATGCGCTGGATGAATTGAACCCTACGCTCTTAGATGCCGCAAGCGATTTAGGGGCTTCTTCGTGGACCACCTTCAAACGCGTGATTTTTCCGCTGACGCTTGATGGTGTGAAATCCGGTTGCCAGGCTGTGTTCATTCCGGCATTGTCGCTGTTTATGCTGACAAGGCTGATTGCGGGTAACTGTGTCATCACCCTCGGGACGGCGATCGAGCAGCACTTTCTTGTTACCCAGGATTGGGGAATGGGTTCAACGATTGCGGTATTTTTAATCATTGTTATGATTATCATTATGTTTCTGACCGGTAATCGAAAGCGAGGCGGCGTTTAAAATGAGAAAGAAGATTTCACCATTATCTTCAATATATTTAGTCATTATCTTTTTAATTCTATACGCGCCGATCTTCTTTTTAGTGTTTTATTCGTTTAACAGCGGTGGAAATATGAATGACTTTGAAGGATTTACACTGGATTGGTACAAGGAATTATTCAATGATACCCGCTTGCTGATTATTGTATTGAATACGCTGATTATCGCGTTGCTATCCGCTTCCATTTCAACGATCATCGGAATTTTCGGCGCTCTTGCGATTCGATTTGTAAAAAGAAGACAAACGAAAAATACATTGCTGTCGTTCAACAACGTATTGATTGTCAGTCCTGATGTGATCATCGGTGCGTCATTATTGATTTTATTTACGATGGTAGGGATAAGACTCGGCTTTTTCTCTGTATTATTATCGCATATCGCTTTTTGTGTGCCGATTGTTGTGATCATGATCCTGCCGAAGCTTCAGGAAATGAGCCCGACTTTAATAGATGCGGCGAGAGATCTTGGTGCAAGCAGCTGGGACGTTCTGACCAAGGTGATTTTACCGTATATCACGCCGGGTATCTTTGCCGGATTCTTTATGGCACTAACCTATTCGCTGGATGATTTTGCGGTTACTTTCTTCGTAACCGGAAATGGATTTACGACACTTTCTGTCGAGATTTATTCGTTAGCCCGCCGCGGAGTTTCTCTGAATATCAATGCGTTGTCCACCCTTTTATTTCTGTTCACGATGATATTGGTGGTCGGCTACTACTTTATTACGCAGCGTAACAACAAGCCGGGCGGATGGGGGGTAAGAAAATGAAGAGGCTTATGCGTGTATTTCTGGCCATAATCATTGTTTCTGCCGCTCTCTTGTTTGCGGTTAACCGGTTGAATTCCTCCCAAGGCTATACAAGCGGAAATGTACTAACCGTATATAACTGGGGCGATTATATCGATGCTGATTTAATTGATCGTTTCGAAAAAGAAACAGGAATCAAGGTCATTTATGAAACATTTGATTCAAACGAATCCATGATGACCAAAATCCAGCAAGGCGGTACAGCGTATGATATCGCTGTTCCTTCCGAATATATGATCGATAAGATGAAAGAAGAAAAACTGCTGTTGCCGGTTGATCATTCCAAACTGCCGAACCTGAAGTATATTGATTCCCGTTTCATGGACCTGCCATTTGATCCGGATAATCAATATTCGATTCCTTATTTCTGGGGAACGGTTGGGATCGTTTATAATCCCAAGAAGCTCGGCGGAAAAGAGATTACGAGCTGGAATGATTTATGGGACGAAGATTTGAAAAATGAAATCCTATTAACGGATAGTGCCCGTGAAGTGATCGGTATGGGATTGAATAGTTTACATTATTCATTGAATGATGTAAATCGGGACCATCTGCAGGAAGCGAAACAGAAGCTTGATGCCCTTACGCCAAACGTAAAGGCGATTGTAGGGGACGAAAACCGGATGCTACTGGAAAACGGCGAAGCATCCATTGGCCTCGTCTGGTCGGGAACAGCGAATGAGATCATGTGGGAAAATGAAGACCTTGAATATGTAGTGCCGGAGGAAGGGTCGAATCTTTGGTTTGATAATATGGTCATTCCAAAAACGGCGAAGAACATCGATGCGGCACATGAATTCATGAATTTCATGCTTGATCCGGAAGTGGCCGCCCAGAATACGGAGTACGTCAGTTATTCAACCCCAAACAAAGAGGCCCTGAAGTATATGCCGGAGGAGATCGTGAATGATACTCGCTTTTATCCGCCACCGGAAATGACCGAAAGGCTGGAGGTTTACGAAAACCTTGGCCAGAAAAATCTTGCCTATTACAATGAGTTATTCCTGGAATTTAAGATGCATTCGAAATAAATAAAAAGGTTAGAGCAGTGATCTTAATTGCCTGTTCTAACCTTTTTTTAAAAAAGGCTCTGTTAAATTCCATTGTTGATTTTCAAATGGTCATGGAATCTACTCGCTT
>NZ_QVTC01000057.1 GCF_003429085.1 Bacillus sp. V59.32b
AAATGCACCCTATAGAGAGACCTTTTTTCAAAGTGTCTACACTATAGGGTACATTTTAAAACCGCCGGCCTCTTTTGTTTACGCTTACATTAACGATGGAAAAGAATCAATTTTCCAGCAGGTGAAGTGCAGCGATGTGTTTTGTCTTCATAATTTTTTTCTTTTAGTAAATTCCCGCCCAAGTCTTTTGCTTGGTCATCCGATTCAGCCTGAAATGATTCGTCCAGCAGTTTTTCTCCAGATGGTTCAAATACGGTTAACTTATAAATTCTGCTCATAATTATAACTCCTTTTTAATAGTGTAGTTTGTAGTAGATCTTCATGAATCGACTTTATATTATTTTTACATAATATTCATTAAATTAAAAGTATTTTTGCAGCCATACTTTAAGTACTGGTATACTTTAACTGTTATGTAAAAATGAACATCCTGGATAAAGGGGGAAGACGAGTGGCGCTTCAAATTAACCATGTTACGAAAAAATTTGGAAACTTTACAGCTGTTGACTCTTTAAATTTCACGATTGCCGAAAAAGAAATGTTTGGCTTCTTAGGGGCAAACGGAGCCGGGAAAACAACAACCTTCCGGATGATTCTTGGTCTTTTAGACCCAACGGAGGGTGAAATAACCTGGAACGGCAAACCTATTAATTATTCAACGAGCCCGATCATCGGCTATCTGCCTGAAGAACGCGGTTTATATCCAAAATTGAAGGTCCGGGACCAGGTCGTCTATCTTGCGAGATTAAGGGGAATGGAGAAGGCGGCGGCAGTGAAAGAACTGGGATACTGGCTCGAGCGTTTCAAAGTCCCTGAATATATGGATAAGAAGGTTGAAGAGCTATCAAAAGGAAATCAGCAGAAAATCCAGTTCATTACCTCGGTGATACATAAACCTAAGTTGCTAATCCTTGATGAGCCATTCAGCGGACTGGACCCGGTAAACGTAGAATTGCTTAAAGAAGCTGTGATTGATTTACGTGAAAAAGGGACGACAATCGTCTTCTCCAGCCACCGGATGGAACATGTCGAAGAGCTGTGTGAGAATTTATGTATCATGCATAGGGGAAGTCCGGTGGTAGCAGGGAAACTGAAGGAAATCAAACGCAGTTTTGGCAAGAAAAATGTTGCGGTTCACGCAGATTTTGATTTAGCGTTCCTGGATGAATTCCCGGGTGTTACGAAATCGAAGACAACAACAGAGGGCAGAGTCCTTCAAGTCACCGGAGAAGACGTTGCCGAGAATATCCTCCGTGAATTGGTGCCGAGAGGGTTTGTCAGGAAATTCGAGCTTCAGGAGCCTTCCTTGAATGATATTTTCATAGAAAAGGTGGGGACCACATATGAATAAGTTTTTCATTGTATTGTTCCATACATATGTTTCAAAGTTAAAAACGAAGTCGTACATTGTATCTACAATCATCACACTTTTGTTAATTGTAGGGCTGGCGAATTTGACAAAGATTATCGATTATTTTGATAAAGAAGAAAAGGACCATATCGGAGTGATCGATCAAACTGGAATCTTGTATGATCAGCTAGAAGGGCAGATGCAGGCAATTAATAACGGTGTAGAGCTTAGGCCGATTGAGGATGAAGCTTCGGCCAGGAAACTAATAAATAATGATAAACTTACAGGCTATCTGATCATAGAGAATCATCCAACCGAAAAGTTGAAAGGTACCTATAAGGCGAATTCGATCTCGGATTCTACTATTAGCAATGACCTATTAATGGCCTTGAACAGCGTGAAGAACAATCTGACGGCAGGAGAACTGAAGCTGACACCGGAACAACTGACGGCATTGAATGCGCCGGCCGCCTTTGAAAAAGTTGCGCTTGAGAAAAGTGCCAAAACCGAAGAAGAGTTGGACCAGGCCCGTGGTCTTGTCTACATCATTGTATTTTTCATCTACTTCAATGTCATCATGTATGCCAGCATGATTGCAAATGAAGTGGCCATGGAGAAAACGTCAAGGGTGATGGAAATCCTCGTTTCCAGCGTGCCGCCTGTTCAACAGATGTTTGCGAAAATCCTTGGGATTGCCTTGTTAAGCATCACTCAATTGTCATTAATTATCGCAGTAGGCTATGTGTTTATCAAACAAAACATGAATGATATGAATGAAGGGCTCTTTACTTACTTAGGTTTCGGCAATACAAGCATTTCAACGATCATCTATGCGATCATCTTTTTCTTGCTCGGTTACTTCCTGTACGCGACCCTCGCTGCTTTCCTTGGCTCGATGGTCAGCAGGGTGGAGGATGTGCAGCCGATGATTGCACCGTTGACTATTCTTGTCATGGTCGGCTTCTTTATCGCGATGTATGGACTTAACGATCCGACATCCAGCTTCATCACCGGAACTTCATTCATTCCATTTTTCAGCCCAATGATTATGTTCCTGCGGGTCGGCATGATTTCGGTTCCTTTTTGGCAAATCGCGCTCAGTATCGGGATTCTGGTCATTACCATTGTAGTACTTGGGATTTTCGGAGGGAAAGTATACCGCGGCGGTGTTCTTATGTATGGAAGCTCCAAATCCTATAGAGACATAAAGAAAGCCCTGCAAATTAAATAGTAAACGAACTCAGGAGACCTATTCGCATTTGTGAATAGGTCTTTGATAAATGAGCGGAGGATGCAAACATGTATTTGTACTACGGTTTTTATGCTTTAGTATTAGGGATCATCTCATTTTTCACAGGAGAAGTAGTAACATTTGTTATGCTGGGATTTATTTTATTAACCCTTAATAATATCCATTCCACGTTAAAGAAAATTCAAGGCAAAGACAATTAACGGTCCTTTAATGATATGTTTAATCATAAATGAATTTAATAAAACAACAATATTATTTGAGAGTTAGACCATGCACTCATTTATGGTGACAGGGACCATCGTTTTTATGGGGGTCCCTGTCACCTTTCTTTACTTGTGTTAAAATATTTTTAGATTAGAAGATTGTCGGACTGGACAAAAGGGGAGTGAATCGGGACGTGGGCAAAATTGTTTTTATACATGGTGCTGATCTGCATTTGGACAGTCCTTTTGCGGGGTTGAAAAATTTGCCGGGATTTATCATCGAACAGCTGAGGGAAAGTTCGTTTCGGGCGTTTCAAAAAATGATTGATGCTGCAATTTTCCATCGTGTTGACTTTATGCTGCTGGCCGGAGATATCTATGATCTTGAAAACCGCAGCCTTCGTACACAGGTGCGCTTTCGTAAAGAGATGGAAAGATTAAAGGAACACCGGATTCCGGTGTATATGATTCATGGCAACCATGACCATTTAGACGGTTCATGGGTACATGTGAATTTGCCGGATAATGTGCATGTTTTCCAGTCGAAACCGGAAGTAAAGCCATTTCGGAAGCAGGATGGGACCAAAGTCAATATTTATGGCTATAGCTACCCGAAAAGGCATGTTTCCGAGCGGATTATTACACAGTACAAAAAGCAGGATGATGCCGATTATCATATCGGGCTTTTGCACGGCAATCTGGAGGGAAACTCGGAGCACAGCCCATATGCCCCCTTTTCGCCGAATGATTTGGCGATACAGGATTTTAACTATTGGGCGCTTGGCCATATACATAAGAGACAAATCGTGACAGAATATCCACCAGCAATCTATCCGGGAAACATCCAGGGAAGAAACAGGAAAGAAACTGGAGCAAAAGGCTGCTATTTAGTGACAATCGATAACGGATTGACTGAGTATCATTTCATTGAAACGAGCCCGATTGTCTGGGATTCGGTAAAAATCAATATAAACGGCGATAGAGAGTTCGATGAAATACTCAATGATTGCTGGGATCATCTCGAACAGATCCGATCCGAGGATCAAGCATTTTTGCTGGAGTTGGTGCTTGATATTGAGAATCACGATAATCCTTCTTTATTCACCGAGGATCTTCTTGAAGGACTCCTGGAAAGCCTGCAGGAGGATGAGGATGAAAAAGCGGCCTTTGTCTGGCCGCATCGGGTAAGAATCGAAAATGGTTTACTGAATACGATGAAGAGTATGTCAGAGAATCCGTTTCTTGGTGAACTATTTACACTTGCCGCCGACTTTGAGGGTATGGATGATGCATTGGGCCATTTATATAAGCATAGAGAGGCGCGGAAATTCCTTGAACCGCTGAGTGAAGAAGAAAATGCGGAGCTTATCAGTGATTCACAAAGGCTCATTATGCAGTTGTTTCAAGATGACGCGAGGAAGGGAGGTTCATAAGTGAAAATCAAGGAATTGCATGTGTACGGATATGGCAAGCTTGAAAACAAGAGATTCACTGATCTCGGACAGCTGCAGATTTTTTTCGGGGAAAATGAGTCAGGAAAGACAACGATCATGTCATTCGTTCATAGCCTATTATTCGGCTTTCCAACTAAGGTCCAATCCGAACGGCGTTATGAACCTAAACTGAATGCGAAATACGGCGGAAGAATCTTGCTGCATTCCGATCTTTTCGGCGAGGTGAGCATTGAGAGAGTCAAGGGAAAAGCGACTGGAGACGTAACGATTACTTTTGAAAATGGATCGATCGGAACGGAAGAGGATATTAAAAAAATATTGCAGGGTATGGACAAAAGCTACTTTCAATCTGTGTTCTCCTTCGATTTACAGGGGCTTCACGGCGTGCAAAGCATAAGCGAAGCGACCCTTGGGAAATACCTGCTGTCTGCCGGAATGATCGGCAATGATAAGCTGCTCGAAGCCGAAAACAGGCTGCAAAAGGAACTAGATGCCCGCTTTAAGCCTTCCGGGCAAAAGCCGACCTTAAATGTAAGGATGAATCAGCTGAAGGATATGCAAGCAAGACTGAAAAAATCAGACGAGGAACAGCGCATCTACACAGAGCTCAAGCTAAAGCAAATAGAGACAGAAGCTGAACTTTCCGAGTTGAAAAATAAAGTCGCAAAGAACGAAGGCATACTCTGGAAATACCAGGAGTTTCTGAGAACCCAGCCGCTTTTTGAAGAAAAACAGACATTGCAGGCAAGGCTGTCCGAATTCGGCGATGTGCCTTTTCCAATCGACGGCATTAAGCGGCTTGAACAGCTTCTTGCCCTGAAAATACCAAATAATGCCCAGCTTTCCGCTTTGGAGCAGAAAAAGCAGGAAAACGAATTTAACATAAAAGAACTGAACATTTCTCCATACTTAACTGCCAACAAAGAAAAAGTCGCAGTAGTTCTTGAGAAAGCACCTTTTCTGGAAAATATGCACATAGAAAAAAACAAGCTTGAACAAACTCTTCATTCAAAACAAAGAGAAAAGCAAAAATATAAGAACGATTTGAACATGGACATGCCAGATGAAGAAATCATGAAGCTGGATACAAGCACATTTACAACTGAAAAAGTAAAAGAGCTTGAACGGGAAAAGCATCGATTGAAGAGTGAGCGCGTTCGAATCGATGAGAAGTATAAACAGGAAAAAAAACGCCTTGAACTAACGGAAGCAAGAATAAAGGAGCTTACAGAAAGCCGCCTTCCGGATGAAGAAAGAAAGCGGCTGGAGAGGGAAGAAAGTTCGCAAAGAAATGAAAGCTATGCAAGCCTGAAAAAAGAAATCCTGGAAGAACAAATCGCCGAGTTGACAAAAAAACATGCCCAGGCGGCCTCGAAAAAACAAGGCAATCAAAAGAGAATCAATATGATGACGACCTTGCTTGCAATGATCTGTCTGGGAATAACGGTTTATGCCTGGATAGGCGGACAGTTCCTTTTAGGGACAGTTTCTGTCTTATTCGCTGTCATTGCGGTCGTATCACGTTTCTTTATCAATAAAAATGACGTGCTGTTGGATTTAAAGCAACAATTGGCTGAAGCCGAAAATAAGAAAAGGGAATACGAACAGCAGGCTAGTTCAGGACAAATCAAGCATCTAGCTTCCATTCGCCACCTTTTGCAAAGAGAGACGGAAACCCAGCAGCAGCTGCTTGCCGAAAGTTTCAAATTGAAAGATAGAACAGCTGCTTTCGATGCGGTATTACAGGAATCGGAAAGCTGGGAAACAAGCTGGAATGAAGTCCATAAAGAACTGGAAGCTCTCATGAAAAAGTGGAACATACCATTGCATTCAAAGGAGGATTTCCATGCTGGAGCGGTTCTGGAGATGTTGGTGAATTTAAAACATGCCACTTTGGAATCTACAGAGCTATGGAAAGAGCTAAATCAGCTGACTAAAGATATCACTGAGCAAGAACGAGAACTGCTCAACATTTCTGAACAGCTTGGGTTGCGAGCTGCAAACTGGCGGGAAGCAACGATCAAAATCAAACAGGCCCAAAACGTGCACCAGGACCAATCATTACAGCACAAACAATACTCGCAAGAAAAGAAGCAGCAGGAGGCAGAAACAGAAAGATTGCGTTCAGAATCAGCATTTTTAACGGCAGAAATGAACCAGCTGTTCCAGTCAGCCCTCGTGGAAACGGAAGAGGATTTCCGAAGAAAAGCGATTCTTGCCGAGGAAAAGGAAAAAATAAAGAACAATCTTCTTCTGGTATCTGCTCAGCTTGAGAATGCCACGCTTGAGCGAGAAGATTACGAAGCCTTTTCACACTCGAAGGTGAGCCATTATACGGTTGAAACCCTTGAAACGGAAAGAAAGGACTTGCTGGGCGAACATTCTGTATTATTGGAGCGGTTATCCGATGTGAAGCATCAAATCAAACAGCTGGAGGAGGGGGGCACATATAGTGCACTGCTCCATCAATTTAATGAAGCAAAAGCTTCTTTCAATGAAGAAGCTAAAGAATGGTCGAAGTATGCCCTTGCAAAAAGCCTGTTGGACAAAACGATTGCCACCTTTAAACGGGAGCGGCTGCCAAAGGTGATTGTTCAGGCGGAGGACTATTTATCTTTTTTAACCAATGGGGAATATAAAAGAATCTTATTTGGCGAGACTGTTGATGGCCTCTATTTGGAACGTTTTGACGGGCTTCGTTTCGAAGCGGGGGAGGTGAGCCGCGGAACGGCGGAACAGGTGTATGTTTCATTGCGATTAGCCCTGGCTCATCATATGTTCCCGGATGAGGGCTTCCCGATTCTTATCGATGACAGCTTTGTTAACTTTGATGGAAACCGTACCCTTAATATGACTAAGCTGCTGCAGAAAATTTCTGAAACCCGGCAGGTCATCTTTTTCACCTGTCATGAGTATTTGCTGCAACACTTCAATAGCCGGCAAATAACCGTGCTAGAAAGAGAAAACAACGCAGTGCATAATAAAGTCCAGAGCTAAATCGTACTCTGGACCGGATGGCAGGCCTGTTGGACTATATACAAATTGAGACATTTTTACTAAAATGAAATTTCTATACTAATATATTGAATGCAACGTATATATAGTTAGTATTAAAGAAAAATTGAAAAAAGTGAGTGTTTTCATGGATTTATATGCGTTTCTAACCCAATATGATACTTCGTTAAACCTTGTCATAGAGAATGAATTTCCCGGCACAAGATGTGTAGGTGGGAAATATTCACCTAGCAAGCATACGATTACTTTATTTAAAAAAGATATCGAGATTCAATGTGAAAGATTGCTCGGCTCGCTTGAGCGTTTGGAAGAGTATACGTGGGTTATCTTTGCCCATGAGCTTGGGCATGCGCTCGACTTGGAACTTCCATCCTTAAGCGATCAACTGCTTCATTCAGACGACAGTGACAGATTATTCAAGATTGAAAGGAACGCTTGGGATATTGCGGAAAGATTAATTCCGTTCATTGATGATAAGCTGTTTGGAAAGATCCGCAGCGAATCCTTGGATTATCTAAATAATGAACATTTGTCAGCGGAGCAGACAGCCTGATTGTATTAGGCTGTCTTTTCTTTAACATATCGGAAAAATGTCATGGTATAATGCTGTTATTGAATGAATTCGGAGGTAGACGTATGGAAAAAGGGATTATTCATTATGGAATTGGTGATTCAATAGATACATATATGTATATTAAAAGCAGTACAAAGGCTGTTGCCAGCAACGGGAAGCCTTTCTTGACTTTAATTCTTTCTGATAAAACCGGAGAAATAGAAGCAAAGCTTTGGGATGTGTCAGAGGATGACGAAAGAAGCTTTGTGGGAGAAAGTGCTGTGAAGATTCAGGGAGAGATCCAGAATTATCGCGGCAGAAGCCAGTTGAAAATCCGGACGATTCGTCTTACTACTGAATTGGATTCTATCAATATATCGGATTTGATCCAAACGGCACCATTAAGCCAGGAAGAAATGATGGAGAAAGTCACCCAATTTATTTTTGAAATGAGAAATCCGAATATACAACGAATTACGAGACATTTGCTGAAGAAATACCAAGACGATTTCCTGACCTTTCCGGCAGCAACGAAAAATCACCATGAGTTTTTCTCGGGCCTTGCCTATCATGTCGTAAGTATGCTGGATTTGGCAAAAGCAATCGCTGATTTATATCCAAAGCTTGATAAGGATTTGCTTTATGCAGGCGTTATTCTTCATGACCTTGGAAAGGTTATGGAGTTATCAGGCCCTGTTTCAACCGTTTATACAGTAGAAGGCAATTTGATCGGGCATATTACGATCATGGTAAATGAAATTGGCAAAGCGGCAGATGAGCTTAGCATAAACGGCGAAGAAATCATGATTCTTCAGCATTTGGTCCTGTCCCATCACGGCAAGGCTGAATGGGGAAGCCCGAAGCCTCCGCTCGTAAGGGAAGCGGAAGTGCTTCACTATATTGATAACATTGACGCAAAGATCAATATGATGGACCGCGCCCTTGAGAAAGTGAAGCCGGGAGAGTTTACGGAGAGGGTATTTGCCCTGGAAAACCGGTCATTTTATAAACCGAAGTTTTAATGAAATATGCTTCTTCTCGAGTGAAAGAGAGGAGGCATATTTTTTTGATCCTGGCATATTCTTAAGTAATCATACGGGACAGACTTCCCGAAAGGAGAGAATTTATGCCAATTTGGATTTGGGCGGTTTTGGCCGGAATAATCGTGAGCGCCGTCATGGCTGTTAGAACTGCGAGGCAGGAAAGAGAAGTGGAAGATGAGTTTATCGAACAAGAAGGACAAAAATATATCGAAAGAATGAAGGAAGAAAAGGAAAGGAAAAAGAATGACATGCAGCAAGGGGCTTAATACGCGGCCTAGCAAACGAAAAAAGGACTGCCGATAACCGGCAGTCCTTTTGCTGAACATGGTTTATTGCTGTGGCGCAGCCTGTGGAGCAGCTTCCGCTTCAGGCTCCAATGCTTTATCTAAATCTTTATCCTTCACTTCGACATCAGCGCTCTTTAATTCTCTATCCATTGCTTTTTGAACTACCGCTTCATCAAGCTTGGCCATTTTCAGATCACGTTCAATTTCTTTTTTCATCTTTTCATATGACTCCAGTTCCTTTTTATCAAGAAGCTGGATAATATGATAACCATTTTCTGTTTTTACAGGACCGCTTATTTCATTCTTTTTCAAAGCATAAGTTGCCTCTTCAAATTCAGGAACCATTTGGCCGCCTGCAAACCAGCCTAAATCGCCGCCTTTTTCAACAGATCCGGGATCCTGGGAGTATTCCTTGGCTAGGTCTTCGAATTTTTCACCTTTGTCCAGCTTTTGCTTTACTTCTTTTGCTGTTTTTTCATCTTTAACAAGGATGTGTCTCGCGTTAACTTCAGGCTTAAGCGTATCATAATGTTCTTTCATTTCTTTCTCTGTAACCTTCACGTCTTTGAGGGCAGCTTTCTCTTGAAGCACGCCGATTTTCATTGAACGTTTTAGAGCTTCTTCATCCTCATAGCCGGCTTGCATAAGGGCCATCTCGAATTGATCTCCCATTTGCGCTTTCAGATCCGCTACTCTTTCATCCAACTCTTCATCGGTTACCTTGTATTTTTCGGAAAGAACCTGTTCATACACAAGCTCTTGCAAAACTTGTTCTCCATGTCTTTCTTTCATTGCGTTATATAGCTCATCTTGCGTAATATCTCCAGCTTTTGTTTCAACAACGGCTTCTCCTCCGCCGCAAGCAGTCAATCCAATTAACCCGGCTGTTACCGCGATCGATAATGCGAATTTCTTCATTAAAAACAACTCCTGTTTTTATATTCGTGTTTGTTATTAAATCCACAAAACCTACTATAACATAAAACAGGCCCATTTAAAAAAATAATTATCGTGTATGATATTCGCGGATGAAATTTTTAAAAAATGGGTGAATGACCTACCCAAAGTCTGGGACTTTACATATGATGTAACGAAAATAATAAAGGAGGTATGTAAAATGAGTGAAGGCTATAACAATGGCTTTGCTTTATTAGTGGTACTGTTCATTTTATTAATAATCGTGGGAGCGGCTTATTGCTGGTGAATAAATGCGCTTGAACGTTACGGAGTTTCTTTCTTTAGGAAGGAGGAAAAACAATGTCCGGTGGATACAACGGCGGTTTCGCTTTGCTTGTAGTTCTTTTCATTCTCTTAGTCATCATTGGAGCTTCCTGGTTCTAATAGGGGCATCAAAAAAAGAAGCGCGGGCCGCGCTTCTTTTTTTGATTTTTATAAATCGTATTCCTATGTAAAGGATATCTCAATATAAGAAGATAATAGCAGGATTGTAATTAAGATATTAATTGTACGGAATACCTTTGGCTGCCGGTCTTCAGGAATTTCTTTTTGAAGACATAAAGTATTAGTCAGTCTATTTATGTTGTATAGAATGACGAATGAAAAAAGAATGAAAAAAATTGAAATCACTTCCTGAATCCCTCCTGACGACATTCATGTATACTAACGATACCAAATATCGGTTAAAAAAGATAGAATAAAAGTTTGGATTTGTTTGGACAGTAAGAAAAGAAGCTGCCGACAGCTGGAGCGCTTAATCTCTTCTGATCAGGATTGCGTAGCCTTCCTCATTTTCTTCGATAAACGATCTGGCCGGTGAGCCGATGACGTTTTTAAGAGAAATGAAGTCTGAGACACAAAGTCCGGCATGCAGGGAAAGCAGGATCGTAAAATAATGGGCATAATGTGTAAATACAACCGCACATAATAGCAAACTTATTGAAACGACCATAAAAGGCATTAATAGCACAAGTAAAAAAAACTGCTTTGAAATGAGGCTGTCCACTTTAACTTTACATACAGGTACGATTCCCCATTTATATTGGACCTCGGCTTTTAGTTTTTCACTATGCAAAGATAATGGTAAGTAATGCAATAACTTATGGACTGGGTATAAGGATAAAACGGAAATAGTGAATAATATGGAATAATCATCGTAAAAAACAGTTTCCTTAAACAGTACACTAATGAATGTATAAAGTGAGACAAAGGAGATTAACATCGTTAACAATGATAATGCAAACATTTTCTGGTTTCCGTACTGTCTCGTTAAGTTGATGGACTTCCAGCAATTCATAAGATGAAATCAGCCCTCCATAGGCGCCATATTCTTTGGAGATAAAATACCTACATACCATACGATGAATCAGAGAAAAAATCAATAGGAATTTTCCTTATTAGAAGGGGTTTGCAAAAATAAATAAGTGGTGAAGAAAAAAGGGGAAATTATGTAGATTTTATTAAGGGAATGTGAAAAGATGAACAATTACTTGTAGCCGAGAAAGCGGAAAACGTTTATCCGCTTTATGGATTTATAGAAGCCTGGACCAAGGAGTATGATAATGCGTTCTAAGAAAATATCATCCTATGAAAAGGATTAAACAGGTTCAGTTTCTTTTTCTATCTTTTTTTTTAGAATCTTGCCATCTTCAACTGCAAATTGGTCATCAATATTCGAAAAAGACCGTTCAAAGATTTCCATAAAATCTTCTCCGTATATATTCCTGATAACCGCCATCATTTCAATCATCTCAGGAAATTTTCCATAAAGGTCACGAAGGGGAAGAGCACCGGAGAAAACGGAGTTGTTAACTGGATCATATGTTTCCATCAAGCTGAGCAGGATGTTTTCCCCTTCCTCAGTAATTTCAATGTACGTATTTCTTTTGTCATTTTCTTTTTTTGAAAAAGCCAAAAGACCGCGTTCCTCTAATTTTTTCGAAAAATTAAACGCGGTGGAAACATGCATAACTCCAAATTTGGCAACATCGGAGATAGAGGCCCCGTTTAAATGGTAAGCAATCCACAATATATGATGCTCATTGATATTTAAATCGAATGGTTTGATCCATTGCTGCCAATCTTTTTCAATGGTTTTCCACAAAGCTTTGCTCAATTGAGCAACTCTCTGGCTGAAAATCAATGCATCTTTGACAGAATAATTTTTCTCCTGCATGAACTGGCTCACCTACTTTTAAAAATTCTCTCTTTTATTATGACAATAAAGTAAAAATTAATAAAGATAAATTTGCGAAATTTTTAGAAATTTTAAGAAAGGTTCTATTTTTACATCTTTAGAAGGATGCTGGACTCGTGCGATTGTCTGTATGTAATAGAGTTCCGGGCAGTAACGAGCGAATCGGTCGGTCTGCCCGGATGTTCAACCTACTTGTCAGCAGGCTTGTTCATAATCGGAGACGCTGCAGCGGTTGTCTCCAGTTCGCCGATAGCTGTTTCAATATTACTGATTCTTTCGGTTAACTCCTGCTTATTAGGTTCTATCTCTTGCTTCCAATTTTGAATCAGAACCTTAACGTCAGCAATAAAGGTTTGAATTGAATCTTTACTTATATTCGTGGCCTCCATTGTCTCATTCTTAATTTCCATTAGACGATCTTTCACTTCGATGAGTGTTGCCGCCATTTCTTCTTTTTGATCTTTGATTCTTGTTCTTAGCTGCTGTCCGGAAGAAGGTGTGGTAAGCATTGTTGCCACACTGGCGATAACTGTACCTGTAAGGAATCCCATCATAAACGCTTTTGCCTTCATTTCTAATCACCTCTGGTTAAAGTTTTTTACTGCGTAGAGAGCGTTATAATTAATGTTTATGGATTTTTCGAAAAGCCCTTATTCCTTCAAGGACTATTTTTCTTAAAATACCATATTTTTCATGAAGAGGGAAATAAATTATTCTTTATATCTTATATCACAAAAACTTTAATTTAAACGTCAACTCCAATTATTTAGTATTTAAAAATAATGAGTCTTATGTAGGGACTTTCATGTAAAAGTGAATGGGATTTAATAGCAGAAAGGGATGGAGCCAGGCTGGAAAATTCAGGGGAGTATATATAGAGACACCGGAAATTAATTTCCGGTGTCTCTATAGTTTATTGAGCTTGTGCTGTAATATTTGATTTTTTAAAAATTTCTCTTACGATTGGATAAAGAATGACAATTATTATCGTATTTACTGCTGCGGTCGGAAGTACAATCCCAACGAACAGGGCCATAAAGGGTCCGGGCAATTGAATAATCAAATATGCGGATCCAAGGAAGACAGCTCCTGAAATCAAAGTTCCGATTGCCGTTAACGCTCCGACGGTCACAGTTGATTTAGCATACCTTTTTAATGCCAGGAACATGAAGTAAAATACAAACGCAGTAACAAATTTATCTATGATATTAGGGATTAATCCGCCACCTGGGAAGGTGGAAGTCAGCCCTGATATGACCCCGCTCGCTACCGCAACGAGGAAAACATTTTTTTTCTCAGGAAACAGGACAATCGCTAAAAACATCATGGTCAGCATCATGTCGTATTTCATTCCTAGGCCTAAACCTGGAATAATCATGTGAAGTGCAGCTCCTATCCCCACCAAAAGGGATAGTGATACAAGTACTTTCGTATTCATTTCTCATCTCTCCTAATCTCAGCTCATATATATTTGGCTTCCCCAGCAGTGCACTCATTGCCTGATGCAGGAAGTTTGGAATCAGTATATCATGCCTTGTGATTTTTTTGAAGAATTTTATCTTGATTCATCGGAAAAATTTTACTTCACAACGGCAGCTGAATATGTTTCTTGGAATTTCTTCATGAAATCAGCAAGCTCCGCGCAGTGTGTTAGCGGTACGGCGTTATAAATCGAAGCGCGACAGCCGCCTACTGAACGGTGGCCATTTAAGCCGACAAACCCAGCAGCTTTTGCCTGATCCAGGAACAGCTTCGTAGCATTGTCATCCGGCAATGTGAAGGTCACATTCATGTGTGAACGGCTGTCAGGGCGTGCATGTCCTTTATAAAAACCTTCACTGTTATCGATGGCGTCATATATGAGCTTCGCTTTTGCGGCATTCACTTCCTGAAGCTTTTCGACTCCGCCTTGTTCTTTCGCCCATTCCAACACAAGAGAAAGCAGGTAAATCGCCAGAGTAGGCGGTGTATTATACAGGGAATTATTTTTTATATAGGTTTCATACTGGAGCATGGTTGGCAAGTGAGTAAGGGAATTGCTGACCAGATCCTTGCGAATAATCACCACTGTGACTCCCGATGGACCAAGATTTTTTTGGGCACCTGCATAGATCAGTCCGAATTTGCTTACATCTATTTTTTTACTCAATATATCACTGGACATGTCAGCGATAAGGGCGACACCCTCTGATTTGGGATAATCTTTCCACTGGGTGCCGAAGATTGTATTATTCGTTGTTATATGCAAGTAAGCTGCATCAGACTCATAGTTAATTTCATCTGGAGTGGGAATGTACGTGTAATTCGCTTCTTTAGCAGATGCTGCAATCGCCGTGTTGCCGATCTTCTCAGCTTCTTTCAGGGCCTTTTCTGACCATGAGCCTGTTAGGACATAATATCCCTTTCTATCCGGCTGGAGTAAATTCATCGGCACCATGGAAAATTGCAGGCTGGCCCCTCCCTGCAAGAATAGAACTTCATAATCATCCGGTATCTCCATAAGCTCCTTCAAAAGGGCAATCGCTTTATTATGAATGTTTTCAAATGTGTCGCTCCGGTGGCTTAATTCCATTACGGACATCCCGGTTTCCTCGATATTCAGCCATTCATTCTGAGCTTTGTGTAAAACAGCTTCCGGCAGTGCAGCCGGGCCGGCATTAAAGTTTAGCGCGCGTTTCAAATTGATTCCTCCTTCACAGTAATGCATTAAAGTGCGAAAATTTAATTCTAATAATAACAGAATTTTGGACTAAAATGGGGGATAATTTTGAATTTTCGTTAAAAGTTAATGAAAGAACCAGGGCAGCCGTGTCCCTGGTTCCTGATGGAGTATAAAGTTTATTTTAGCTGTTTCGAAATGGCAGCGGCCATCTTTTGCAGATCTTCGGCAGTATAGTCGCTTGCGTTCGTTTTCCATACGGCGCCGAAGCCGTCATTCTCCCCATGGCGCGGAATGAGGTGCATATGATAATGAAACACACTCTGGCCAGCAGCTTCGCCATTATTGTTCAAAACGTTTAACCCGATCGGATCAAATTCCTGTTTCAGGGCCCGTGCGATTTCAGGAACGGTCTCGAATAAATTCTTAGCGATTTCAGGAGTCAGTTCAAAGATGTTTTCTTTATGTACTTTAGGAATAACAAGCGTATGTCCCTTCGTCACTTGGCTAATATCAAGGAAGGCAAGAACATGCTCGTTTTCAAAAACCTTCGCCGAAGGAATATCCCCGTTGACGATACTGCAGAAAATACATTCACTCATGATAAACATCCTTTCCACCTGAGTATTTAATTTAGATGCTTATATCGTATCATATCTGCCAGTGTGGACAAAAGAAAAAACAGGATGCAACCGATTGTTGCACCCTGCCTCGAAAAAAGGGTTCAGCTTCTAATTATACGTCTGTTACAGGTAGAATGCTCTTTAATCAACACCTCATTTACAATTGTAAAATTGGTTTATGACTTTTTGAGTTTTTCATCCATCGCAACCATCTCCTATATCTTTAAAGTCTCATCAACTTAAAAAGCATATTCGATAGTGATTCTGAATGATTGTTCCGCCAGAACGTGCAAAGCGATCATCCCCTTGCAGTATAACGTTTTTTGAAGCCTTCTTGGTCGTTTCAGCTAATATGTCTTTAACTGACACCCCATTTACAGTATGATGTTTTAAATCAATTGTAATGAAGAACCCCTTCTTCTCTAATTATCATGCACTGATTGTTTCGTTTTATTTATGGGTAATCATGGAACTTGATGAAGATTTAATGCATATCTGTACCCTGTTTTGTTAAAATGTAAGGAACATATAAACAGAAAGGATTGTTGGCATGTCCTTATTACATATAAATCAGCTTGTGGGAGGTTATACCAAGGCTCCCGTTTTAAAAGGCATCAGCTTTGATATCCAGCCAAATGAGCTCGTCGGACTCATCGGTCTAAATGGTGCGGGAAAAAGTACAACCATAAAGCATATTATTGGCCTGATGGAGCCGAAAGCAGGCAGCATTTCCATTAACAGAAAATCATTTGCCGACGATCCTGATGAATACAGAAAGCAGTTTACATATGTTCCTGAGACACCGATTTTGTATGATGAATTGACGCTTGAGGAGCATTTGCGGTTAACGGCAATGGCATATGGCTTGGATGAACAGGTTTATAAGAGCAGAATAGGACAGCTTCTGAAGGAATTTCGGATGGAAAAAAGACTTTCGTGGTTTCCTGCTCACTTTTCCAAAGGAATGAAGCAAAAAGTCATGATTATGTGTGCTTTTTTAGTCCAGCCTTCCTTATATATTGTCGATGAACCGTTTCTGGGACTTGATCCGCTCGGAATCCAGTCGCTTTTGGATTTGATGAAAAAAATGAAGGACGAGGGTGCCGGCATTCTCATGTCGACGCATATCCTCGCAACAGCGGAACGATATTGTGATTCTTTCATTATTTTGCATAACGGGGAAATCCGCGCCAAAGGAAATCTTGAGCAATTGCGCGAGCAGTTTTCAATGCCGGGTGCGACACTCGATGATCTGTATATTCAATTGACGAAGGAAGATAACCATGAATAGCCAGAGGCTGTGGGGAGAACGAGCCAGGAGCTTCAGCAAAGAGTTGCAAAAATATTTACGTTACATCTTTAACGGACATTTTTTATTGGTACTCGTTTTTGCAATCGGAGGTCTTACATTTTACTACAGTGAATGGGTAAAAACGCTAAACAGCGATTTCCCTGCAGAAATCATCATGGCAATCGTAATCGGAATACTAGTCGCAAAGAGCCCGATTTATACCTTTTTTAAAGAAGCGGATATGGTTTTTTTACTGCCACTTGAAACAAAATTGCAAAGCTATTTTTCCAAATCAATCGTTTTGAGCCTAGTCATTCAGGGATATATTCTTTTAATGGTATTTGCAGCCTTTTTGCCTATGTTCTCAAAGGTAACCGGTGCAGGCCTTGCTGATTTTGGTTTGATGTTTGCCGTGATTTTGCTGATCAAATATTTGAACTTGCAGATTCGCTGGCATGTATTGAAATTCCAAGAAAATTCAACACTGTGGACAGATGGGGTTCTTCGACTAGTTATTAATATTTTTCTGCTTTACTTTATCTTCTCACATTCTGCCATGATTTTTCCAATCGTGACAGGGCTTTTGTTAGTGCTGCTATGGCTTTATTACCGGAACGCGACGCAGAAAAAGGGGATAAAGTGGGAGCGGCTGATTGAGTTAGAAGCAAAACGGCTTATGTCCTTCTACCGGGTTGCCAATTTGTTCACAGATGTGCCAAAGCTAAGGGACAATGTTTCCAGAAGAAGATGGCTTGACCCACTGCTTAGGTTCATTCCGTATAATCGAGACTCGTCTTATCAATTCTTATATGCCCGCACCCTGCTTAGGGCAAATGATTATCTTGGGTTGTTAATCCGTTTAACGATTATTGGTTCATTTGTGCTTGCTGCTGTTTCGATATTGTGGGCTAAGCTTTTAGTTATCCTGCTTTTTCTGTATATGACCGGCTTGCAGCTGCTTCCTGTCTGGAGGCAGCATGAAATGAAAATTTGGGTGTCTTTATATCCGTTACCTGAAGAGCTGCGTAGGAAAGCGGTCATTCAATTGATTTCGATTCTGCTGTTGATTGAAAGCCTGGTATTCTTTGCTGTTGCGCTTTTCACAGGAGGCCTGCTCTATGGTGCAGCTTCTTTTGCGCTCGGAATCGGTTTTATTATTCTCTTTCAGGCATACGCTAAAAATAGAATGGAGAAATTTTGAGAGGAGGGACCCTGTTTTTTAAACAGGGTTTTTTCTAAAAAGATAAGAAAGTATAACTTTTTAATTTTGATGGATGTCTAGCTACAGCGCCCAGCCCCTCGGACTTGCACAGGATGTGCTGGCGTCGGCGTTTGCCACACGATGTGGCAGATTTTAGCCGAGGTTCCTCTAATGCCAAACCACTGTTTTACTTTAGGAACTCTCCTCCTCGCGGTTCGTCTTATGCCTGTCGGAGGCCCACAGGATGTGGGTCAGAACGACGAAGACATAACGATATGGCCGTCTTAGTCGTTCTTCTTGCAGGGCGCTTGCGCTTTTCTCCAGAAGGGGGCCCCTCGCCGGATGGATACGTATGAACAGGCTGCATTAGCAGATGTAGAGGTATGGAAAAAGAAATTGATGAAGAAGTCAGGGAAGTTTAGCAGGGTGTCAAAAAAAGCCCAGAATAAAATCAGTGGAGTGATCCCGGATAAAGTCCACGAAGTCATCACAGACAGCATGAAAAGTCTTGTGACCGGCGTGCTTGCAGGCTCCGAATATATCCACAAGGAAAAAGACGTATCCATGCTTTCCTTTGAGCAAAAGGAGAAATGGGTCAGGGAAAAAATCGACACATATAAAAAGACCGCTACCGTCGAAGGTGCCGGAACCGGTGCTGGAGGAATTTTTCTGGGACTGGCGGATTTCCCCTTATTATTAAGCATCAAGATGAAGTTTCTCTTTGAGGCGGTTCACCTATATGGTTTTGATGTTAAGGAATTTGAAGAGCGGATTTTCATTCTGTATGTTTTCCAGCTTGCATTTTCGAGCGATGAAAAAAAGCAGGAAACGCTTTTCCTGCTTGAAAATTGGGATGAACAGAAAGAAAAACTGACAGAGCTGGACTGGCAGACGTTTCAGCAGGAATACAGAGATTATATCGATTTAGTGAAAATGCTGCAGCTCGTACCGGGAATCGGAGCAGTGGTCGGCGCTTACGCCAATTATAATCTTCTTCAGCATCTGGGTGAAACGGTGATGAATTGTTGTAGGATGCGGTTGTTGAACGGAGGATAAAAAAGAGGGGAAGGATAGCCTTCTCCTCTTTTAACTCGTCCATTTGTTTACCCATTGATCTTTGCTGTAACCCCGGGTGTATTCAAATGTTGCTTTTGATAAGTAATGGCAGCGGTTCCTAATGTTTTCGCTGCAATGAGCATTGCTTTCTCGTCAAAGTCAAATTTAGGATGATGGTGCGGATATATAATTTCCACGCCTTCAGCCAGTGCACCGGTAAAGAAAAAGGTGCCTTTGACATTCTGTAGATAGTAAGCGAAGTCCTCCCCGCCCATTTCAGGTTCTATTTCTTCGATGGCCGTAACTTCATCGACCATCTTCGCACTCTCAATCACATGCTTTGTTTCTTCATTGTGAGGTATCACGGCTGGATAGCCGCGGAAAAACTCATATTCATATGAACAGTTGGCTGCCATGCAGATGCCACCCACTATCTTTTCGATCTCTGCTTCAATAAAATCCTGTACATCTTCTTTAAAGGTCCGAACGGTTCCAACCAGCTTTACTTTATCAGCAATGATATTGAAAGCATTTTCCGCTACAAACGAAGCTACAGTCACGACAGCGGAATCGATGGGGCTGACTCTGCGGCTGACAATTTGTTGAAGAGCAATGACGAGCTGGGATGCTGTTACAATCGCATCATTTGTTTTATGTGGTTGAGCGCCGTGTCCGCCCCTGCCCTGGATTTGAATTTCAAATCGATCGGCCGCCGCCATGAACGGACCGAAGCGGTATTGGATCGTACCAGTCGGGGCTGTCGCCCATAAGTGGGTGCCGAATATGGCTTCAACCCCATCAAGACAGCCATCTTCAATCATCGGCCTTGCCCCGCCAGGAGCATATTCTTCAGCATGCTGATGGATGAAAACATATTCACCTACTAGCTCATCCTTTAATTCATGAATGGCCTTTGCCAGCATGAGGAGGGTAGCGGTGTGCCCATCATGCCCGCATGCATGCATAATCCCGGGGACTGTCGACTTATACGGAACATCCTTTTCATCCTGAATTGGCAACGCGTCAAAATCGGCTCGTAACGCCACTGTTTTCCCGGGCTTTGAACCCTGGATTCTGGCAACCACACCATTCCCACCGACTCCCGTACGGATTTCAATTCCAAGCGCATTGTAAAATTCAGCTATATACGCGGCTGTTTTAGTTTCCTTAAATGATAATTCCGGGTGTTGGTGAAGATAGCGGCGAATCGAGACCATATCGTCGAATGACTCTTCAAGAAGCTTATGTAATTCATTGATCATGACAGGAAAACCCCCTTATCTTTAATTATTGAAATATTTAAATAATTATACCATAAGGGGGTGAAAAGGATGCTTTTTAGAGGGATATTTGATGGTGATTGTCACGAATGTAGGGAAGTAGCCTATTTTGCTTGATTTTATTGGTTTTTAGTATAGGTTATTTACAATAATTAACATATTATAGATTCAGTAATTTGATTTAAGCGGAAAAATGGCCACTTAAGCGAAACTACAGTCTCTTTAATCGAAAACCGCAATGATTCAAGCGAAACTTAATTTCCAGTCTTAGCCGGCCGATTTCGTGAGGCCGGCATTATTTAATTAGATTAAAAACATCGCCACAATCGTCGTGACCACCAGCCCAATCGTTACGGGCAGGATATTTCGTCTCGCCAGTTCAAAAGGATCAACATTACAGATAGCGGCAGCTGGAATAAGGGCCCATGGAATGATTGTCCCGCCTCCGACCCAAATCGCGGAAATCTGTCCTAATGCTGTTAGTGTCGCAGCTCCACCGTCCATTCCTGTTGAGAAAAGATTCGCAACTGATCCGGCGAGGGAAATCCCGGAAAAGCCGGATCCATCCAGCCCGGTAATCGCGCCGATAGATGTTAGGGTCACGGCGGCAACTTCCTTTGTTAATGGGACGGAATGGGCCAGAGCCACACCCAGGTCATTGACGATTCCTTGTGAGATTTCTGGCAAATACCCACCGATGATTTTCGTGAATCCAGCGTCGCCTAAATAAAAGAATGCCGCAATCGGGATGACGGGCCCGAATACTTTAAACCCGAATTGAAATCCTTCGATTAAATAGCCTGTCACCTTTTCCAATCCGTGATGGTTGTGGGCAGTGAGCGAGAGTATTAGCAAGATAAAGACGGAAGTGCCTCCGATCAACGCGGTAGCGTCTCCACCCTGAAGATTCAACGTTAGCATCGCTACTACATCAAGCGCAAAGGCAAGAGGTATGAGAAAGGCAAAGAATTTCTTTTTTCCTGATGATAATAGGGAGTGATCTACATCGGTATCTGTCTCTGTTATCTTGGAGAAAGGCTTATCCTGTAGTTTTCCACGTTTCATGTCCCGTTTTAAGAATAAAAAGGCCGTGACCGTCGTGACGAGCCCCATCGTGATGACAAGCGGTATACTCGCGGTTATAACATCACCGACTGGTAGAGAAGCGGCGTCTGCGGTTAGTTTTGGTGCGGCCTGTATAATAAAATCCCCTGATAATGCAATTCCGTGGCCGAACAGGTTCATCGCCATGGCAACGCCTAAAGCTGGAAGACCGACTCTGATCGCAACCGGAAGCAGCACCGCACCTAAAAGGGCAACAGCAGGAGACGGCCAGAAAAACCAGGAAATAACCATCATTAGAATCCCGATCACCCAATAGGCGAGGGCCGGTGTGCGAATGAATTTTGCGAAAGGAGAAATCATTGCATCATTGATTCCGGTCTTGGTTAAAACACGGCTCATGGCAACGATGATCGATATAACGAGGATTGTCGGCAGCAACTCAGTAATCGCATAGATAAAACTGTTGAAAATGCCGCTGATCGAGCCCGAAAAGCTGCCGGTAGCGGTAATGGCCAAGGTGAAAATTCCGATAATGCAGATCAATGTCGTATCGCGGCGCATCACCATAAAACCGATAATTAACACAATAAACAGTACGTAAATCCAATGGAGGGCCAATAATTCGACTCCCATCCTGTTTCCTCCTCTCAGATAAAAGCATAGACAGATGCCTACCCTTATTACAGAATATGACGGCTGCCCGAGTTTAGTGAGAGGAAGGAAGAGAAAAATAACGGCTCATTCAGTTGAAAGAATGAGCCGCTTATACTTGGTATTCTATTTTTCTTCGTCAGCTGACAAGGAATACTGGGTGATATATGAGGAGCCTGAGAAGATTTTTTTGTTGAAATCTACGTTTTCACTGGCCGGTTTTTTGTGAGCTTCTGTATAGGAGCTCGAGGTTTGCCAGTTATTAAAGGCTATTTGGCTTTCCCACTGCGTGAAAATCACATAGGTGTCAGAATTTATCGGCCGAAGCACGCGGACGGCAATGAAACCGGGTTCCTTCTCAATTAAACCTACCCTGTTTTTAAAACGGAATTCGAAGGCTGGGCGATCTTCATCTGTAACAGGGATGTTATTCATAACAACAAAGCCTGCCTCTTGGATCCCTCCTTTAGAATCAATGACTTCGAATTTACGTGGGGAATTAAAGACGGTTTTTCCGTTTGTTTCATGAAGAAGAAGGGAATTTTCAGCATTTTGCATTAAGAACATTTTTTCATTGGGGTGCTTTTCTTTTTTGATTTTTAAAAACTCATAGGTTCCCGTTGTCATATAGATATTCATTTTTTCACCTCTTAAGTTCAGTCTATCATTATATTTTACCCAAGATAGTCTTAGTTTTTCCTCTTTTCCGAATAGGGTAAACCAGACTGGGTAAAAAACGGCGATTTTTTGACAATTTCCGCTGTTTTCTATACATCTTTCGGAGAAAAGGCTATAGTAAAACAGAATATATTTGAAAAATATGGACTGCATGCTATAAGCTATGTAAGGATATTATTATGAATTAGATTTTTTATTTAAAAGAAAGTAAATTTTTTAAATTTAGAAAGGTGTCTAGATACAGCGCCTAGCCTCGACGCACAGGACGTGGCGATTTTAGTCGGCCTCGAAACCAATGTGGTGGCTGGAGAACTGCCTCCTAGCGGTTCGTCTTATGCCTGTAAGGGCTGCTCAAGGCGCTTGCGCTTTTCTTCTGAAAGGTGGATATAAATGTCTAAGGTTTTTAACGATACATTTTTAAAGGCTGCGAGAGGGGAGGCGGCTGGTCATGTGCCTGTTTGGTATATGCGGCAGGCAGGAAGGTCGCAGCCCGAATACCGCGCTATAAAAGAAAAGTATTCTTTATTTGAGATTACGCACCAGCCGGAATTATGTGCATATGTGACTCGGCTTCCGGTAGAACAATATGATGTCGATGCGGCCATCCTTTATAAAGATATCATGACTCCACTGCCGGCGATCGGCGTCGATGTGGAAATTAAAACAGGAATCGGTCCTGTCATTGCCAATCCGATTCGTTCCCTAAGCGATGTGGAGAAACTAGGTGAATTGTCCCCCGAAGAGGATATTCCTTATGTGCTTGAGACGATAAAATTGTTAACGACCGAACAGTTATCCGTTCCTCTCATCGGTTTTTCCGGTGCTCCGTTCACGATTGCTTCCTATATGATTGAAGGCGGGCCGTCGAAAAACTATAACAGAACGAAGGCGTTTATGTATACAGAACCAGAGGCATGGTTTGCGTTGATGGACAAGCTCGGCGATACGGTTATTACATATGTGAAATCACAAATCAAAGCAGGCGCAAAAGCGATCCAAATCTTTGATTCCTGGGTAGGCGCGTTGAATGTGGAGGATTACCGTTTGTTTATCAAGCCTGTCATGAACCGGATCTTTTCTTCTTTAAGAGAAGAAAATGTACCGTTGATTATGTTTGGTGTAGGTGCTAGCCACTTGGCGCTTGAATGGAATGACCTTCCGCTCGATGTAGTCGGCCTTGATTGGAGGCTGCCGATTTCTGAGGCGCGTAAAATGGGAATCGACAAAACGGTTCAAGGAAATCTCGACCCTGCCATTTTGTTGTCTTCATGGGATGTAATTGAAGCGAGGGCTAAAAAAATTCTCGATATGGGCATGGAAAAACCAGGGTATATTTTCAACCTGGGCCATGGCGTCTTCCCTGAGGTTAACCCGGAGACATTAAAGCGGCTGACCGCTTTCATTCACGAATACTCCGCAAGCAAAAGATAATTTTACCTGCTCAACTCCTGAGCGGACTGTTTGCCATAAAATATCCTTTTTATGCACAATAATATAGAAGAAATTCTCAAAATGAGGTGCTAGTTAATGTCAAGAAAGAAAATGGGCCTGCTTGTCATGGCCTATGGTACACCGTATAAAGAAGAAGATATCGAACGTTATTATACACATATCCGTCACGGGAGAAGGCCTAGCGACGAGCAGCTGCTCGATCTGAGAAACAGATATGAAGCTATCGGCGGGATTTCCCCATTAGCTACGATCACAAGGGACCAGGCAGAAGAGCTGGAAAAACGCTTGAATGAAGTACAGGATGATATAGAGTTCAAGGCTTATCTTGGATTGAAGCATATCGAGCCGTTCGTCGAGGACGCAGTGAAACAAATGCATGATGACGGAATTACCGAAGCTGTAAGTATCGTTCTGGCTCCGCATTTTTCAACATTCAGCGTTAAGTCATATAACGGGCGGGCACAAGAAGAAGCTGAGAAATTAGGTGGTCTGCAAATTACTTCGGTTGAAAGCTGGTATGATGAGCCGAAATTCATTCAGTACTGGATCGATCAATTAAAGGAAACGTATGCGAAGATGCCGGAAGCCGAACGAGAAGATTCCGTCTTGATTGTCTCCGCCCACAGCCTACCGGAAAAAATCCTGCAATCCGGGGATCCGTATCCGAATCAGCTTAAGGAAACAGCCGAGATGATTGTTGAAGGCGCCGGCGTGAAAAATTACGCGATTGGCTGGCAAAGTGCCGGCCAGACACCTGAACCATGGCTAGGACCTGACGTTCAGGACTTGACAAGAGACCTATACAAAGAAAAAGGATATAAAGCTTTCATTTATATTCCTGCCGGTTTCGTTGCCGAGCATTTGGAAGTGCTTTACGACAATGATTATGAATGCAAAGTGGTTACAGATGAAGTAGGCGCAGCTTATTACCGTCCGGAAATGCCCAATGCCAACCTGGCATTTATTGATGCTCTAACTACAATTGTCTTGAAAAAAGTGGATAAACAATAATGTGAAGCCTATGTCAGTGATGAAAAGATCTGATATAGGCAAATTTTTATCCCGCTTTAACGGGCAGTAAGACCCCCGCTTCAAGACTTGGATGGAAAACAAGGATAAGTGGGGGAACAACTGCCCGTAAAAGTCAGATTGGTTCAACTAACCATCGGTGGGGGATGAACAAACCCCCCACCGATGGAAGTTTCACTTTATAAATCAAAAAAGAAGGCGATGAACCGTGAGTCAACCAAAACAGAAGATAGCCGTTATCGGAGGAGGCATCACCGGATTAGCTTCTGCTTTTTACCTTCAGAAGAAAGCTAGGGAAGAAAATCTGCCTTTTGATGTAGTATTGATCGAAGCTTCACCCCGTCTAGGCGGAAAAGTGCAAACAGCGGTCCGTGACGGTTTTGTCATTGAGAAGGGACCGGATTCTTTCATTGCCCGAAAGGCGAGTGCATCACGGCTTGCGAAGGAAGTGGGGATGGAAGATAAGCTTGTTTCTAATACAGCTGGTAAATCATATGTCCTCGTAAAAGGTCACCTTCACCCAATGCCTGGAGGTTCGATTATGGGGATTCCGACTGAGATAGGGCCCTTTGTGACAACCGGTCTATTTAGCCCACTCGGCAAATTAAGGGCAGCTGCTGATTTTGTCCTTCCTCGTTCTGATAAAAAAGGGGACCAGTCACTCGGTGAATTCTTCCGCCGCCGTCTTGGCAATGAAGTTCTGGAAAACTTAATCGAGCCTCTGTTGTCCGGGATATATGCAGGTGATATCGACCGATTAAGTCTGATGGCGACATTCCCGCAATTTTACCAGGTAGAACAGGAGCATCGCAGTTTAATTTTCGGAATGAAGAAGTCAACGCCGAAAGCACCAAAAAATGCCTCGAAAAAAGGCAATTTCCTGACCTTTACTACAGGCCTTCAATCTTTCATAGATGCGATTGAACAGCATTTAATGCCGGGGTCAGTCTTAAAAGGGGTTCGTGTCGAGGATATTGTAAAGGAAGGTAAGCAGTATAAACTTGATTTAAACAACGGGGAAGTAATCTACACCGATGCTATCATCGCTTCTGCCCCACATCAAGCGATTTCCGCGATGTTCTCACGCTATCCGTTTTTTGCTCCGCTTAAAGAAATGTCAGCAACGAGCGTCGCTACCGTGGCGTTGGCGTTTGAAGCTTCAGCCATAAAGCAGGATATCGATGGCACGGGCTTTGTCGTTTCGCGAAACAGTGACTATACGATTACAGCTTGTACATGGACTCATAAAAAGTGGCCGCATTCCACACCTGATGGTAAGGTTTTGCTTCGTTGCTATGTCGGACGTGCCGGTGATGAAACGATCGTCGATTTGTCAGATGAAGAAATTATCAAAATCGTTCTCGAAGACTTAAACAAGACCATGTCGATTACCGACAAGCCTGATTTCTCTATCGTCACACGCTGGAAAGATTCCATGCCGCAATATACAGTGGGACATAAGCAGCGAATCGAGAGTGTGAAAAAAGATGTCGGAGATGAATTGCCTGGTGTATTCCTGGCAGGTGGTTCATTTGAAGGACTTGGGCTGCCTGACTGTATTGACCAGGCTGAAAGAGCGGTAGAAGACGTTGTTCAATTCCTGAAAAAAAATCAAATCTCGCGCGAAACAGAAACTGTCCAATGATTTTTGGACAGTTTCTTTTCACATTAGAACGAAAAAGGAAATTATTATATACTATAATTAGTTACTAAAAAATGGATTGAATAAAGACTGGGGGAATGATCATGTTTTTAACAACCATTCAGCCTCGCATTTCAGAAACAGACGGTGCGGGACATATCAATAATACTACGATTCCGATTTGGTTCGAGGCAGGACGCGATGAAATTTTCAAGCTATTTACTCCGAGCTTGCAATTTAAAGATTGGAAGCTGCTTCTCGTCAATATGAATATTGATTTCACACATGAAATTTTTTATGGCAGGGAAGTTATGATTAGAACGTGGATTGAACGCCTCGGAAATTCAAGCTTTACGATTAAAGAAGAAATTTATCAGGATGACATTTTGTGCGCAAAGGGGTCTTCGGCATATGTCAATTATAACTTTCAACTTAAAAAGTCAGAACGAATCCCGGATTACATACGCGAACAATTAAAAGGCCACTTAGAAATAATAGAAACTTAAGTTTCATCTTCTCTGAACATAGATTAGTAAAATAATGGATAAAAAAAAGACCAGTCGCTCATTCAAGCGGCTGGTTTTTAAATGGATGCGCTTGTGAGATAAGGAACGCATCTTATGGAAGCATCTGCTTTTATGAAAAGCAGAAGGTGAACACCTGATTAAAAATTATTGGATGGATGTATGGAGGCAATGATCGCACTTGCTGCCATAACATTCGTGCTGTTCTTCGATTTTGTGGCCACACTCTGAACATTGCTTGGCCGGTAGGTTCTTGAAAAATTCAACACTGCTTTGAATCATATTAATCAACCTCCATTAAATTTTCTGAATATTATTAACTTGATTTTATTGTATTATAACAGATTAATTTTGTCAACATATGTTTTATAACAAATTTCAAAAAGATGAAATAATGGTTCCAATGATTTATGCTAGGAGTAACTGATTGATACTGTATAAGGAGAGTGTGAGTATGAAGATAACGGTGATTGGTTGTTGGGGAGGATATCCGGCGAAGAATGAGGCAAGCTCCGGCTATTTACTCGAATATGAGGATTATCGGATCCTCCTAGACTGTGGCAGCGGAGTACTTTCACAGCTACAAAACCATATGAAACCGGAAGAATTGGATGCAGTTGTTTTAACGCATTATCATCCAGATCATGTAGCAGATATTGGTGTGCTGCAGCATGCTGTATTAATACAGAACATACTCAATGGCTCGAAGAAGAACATTCCGATTTATGGTCATACATTGGACGTGGCAGAGTTTGAAAAGCTTACCTATAAGGACATTACTCATGGATTGGCTTATACGGAAGATGAACCTCTGCAAATCGGACCACTTACATTCACCTTTTTACGTACAAAGCATCCTGTTCCTTGTTTTGCGATGAGAATTGAAGCAGGAGGACAAGTTATTGTCTATACCGGAGATAGTGCCTATATGGAGGAACTTGCCGACTTCGCGAGTAATGCTAATGTGTTGCTGTGCGAGAGTAATTTTTATGGCGATATGGACGGTTCTGGCCCTGGGCATATGACCGGGAGAGAGGCTGGAAAAATAGCTGAAAAAGCGGATGTGCAGCTTTTGCTCTTGACTCATCTTCCACATTATGGCGATCATACACAGTTGAAAAGCGAAGCAGGGGAAAGCTTTAAGGGCGAAATTGCCGTCGCAAGGAACGCAATGGAGTTTCAGTTATAGAGAATTTGTTAAACCGCAAAGCGATTATAGGAGGAACGTTAGCATGTTATTTATCGATAACAAAGGAATTACAGACCCGCAGATCAATCTGGCAATCGAAGAATATGCGTTGAAAAACCTGGATATAAATGAAACGTATTTATTATTTTATATAAACAAACCATCTATTATTATCGGGAAAAACCAAAACACGGTTGAAGAAATCAATACCGATTATGTAGAGCAGAACGGCATTAAGGTTGTCCGCCGTCTTTCCGGTGGTGGTGCTGTATACCATGACACAGGCAATCTGAATTTCAGCTTTATCACTAAGGATGATGGGGAGAGCTTTCATAACTTCCAGAAATTCACCGAACCGGTTATCAAGGCGCTTAACAAGCTCGGCGTTAATGCTGAACTGAGCGGACGGAATGATATTTTGGCAGAAGGAAAGAAGATTTCCGGGAATGCACAATTTTCAACAAAAGGTCGGATGTTCAGTCACGGAACGCTGCTGTTCAATTCGGAAATGGAGCATGTAGTTTCTGCATTGAAGGTCAGAAAGGATAAGATTGAATCAAAAGGAATTAAGTCAATTAGAAGCCGAGTGACGAATATATCAGAATTTCTTAATGAGCCACTGACTATCGAGCAATTCAGGTCACTGCTTTTGAGAAACATCTTTGAAGACAGCGAAGAGATTCCGGAATACGTTCTCACCGAACAAGATTGGGAAAACATTCATCAGCTTTCAAAAGAGAGATACCAGAACTGGGACTGGAACTACGGAAAATCGCCGAAATTCAACCTCCAGCATTCGCAGCGATTCCCTGTTGGATCAATTGATATTCGTCTCGAAGTTAACAAAGGGATAATCGAAAATTGTAAAATATACGGTGATTTCTTTGGTGTCGGGGATGTAAATGATATTGAGGATATACTAAAGGGCATTCGTTATGAAAAAGAAGCGATTGAAAAGGCGCTTGTGAATGTGGATGTTAAGCATTATTTTGGGAATGTAACAAAAGAAGAAATAGTTGGATTGATTTATTAAAAGAGGCCGCCTGTTTGGACGAACAGGCGGTTTATTATATTATATGCTATGTTGATTTTTGGTTCATTTGCAGCTCCCACTGCATAGACCCAGGAGTAAGCGAGCTTTCTCCTGGGCCTATGCAGCGGGAGCAACCTTTCAGCGTAGCTGAAAGGCATGTGAAACTCTGTTTCACATGAATGAGCCAAAAATATATTTGCTTCAGCTTTAAATTCCTAGAAAATTTTCAGGTAACTTCCAACTAAAATGTTGCTACCTTTATTTTCTTTTAATATAATATATTGTGAATATTGTAATTAAAAAAATGAATGACTACTCATTCATTAAATCTACAAGGGGAGGTAGGAATGTTTGAATATTACAGAACAACTTCATGAAACAGCCGCGCGAGTTGCTGGAAAACCTGCGTATTACTTTATGGACCAAGCAACAACGTATGGGGAATTGGACGGGGCGGTCACAAAGTTTGCAGACGGCTTACATAAGCTTGGTGTTTCAAAAGGGGATCATGTTGCATTGCTTTTAGGGAATTCACCACACTTTATTATTGGGATGTATGGGGCATTAAGAGCTGGCGCAACCGTCATACCGATCAACCCGATTTATACTCCTGATGAAATCGGCTATATCCTGAATAATGGCGATGTAAAGGTAGTTCTGGCATTGGATCTTTTGGTTCCGTTACTCGAAAAAATGAACCCGATGCTGCCAAACGTCGAGCATATGGTGATCTGTGAAACGGAGCAGGATAAAGGCGAAGCGGATATCAGCAAGCTTTCTATTTACTCAAAAATGAAATCGTTTACAAGTATGGTTGCTTCAGGAGACCTGAGTTTTAATGGGCAGGCTGTTGATGAGGAAGATACCGCAGTCATCCTGTATACCTCTGGCACAACCGGGAAACCAAAAGGGGCCATGCTGACACATAAAAATCTTTATTCAAATGCAAAGGATGTCGGCGATTATCTGAAAATCACTGAAGAGGACCGCGTTGTCACGACACTGCCGATGTTTCATGTGTTCTGTTTAACAGTTGTCTTAAATGCACCCCTCATGAGGGGCGGTACACTGCTTGTTGTTCCTAAATTCAGTCCGCAAGAGATTTTCAGACTTGTAAAAAAATATGAAGCGACAGTTTTTGCGGGCGTACCAACCATGTATAACTTCCTCCAGCAATTCCCTGATGGAAATCCGGAAGATTTTAAATCATTAAGACTATCTATTTCAGGTGGGGCATCACTTCCTGTTGCACTGTTGAAAGCATTCGAACAGAAATTCAATGTGTTTGTATCAGAAGGGTACGGCTTATCCGAAGCATCGCCTGTAACAACCTTTAATCCGCTTGACCGCCCACGAAAGCCTGGATCAATCGGAAGGAATATTCAAAACGTCGAAAACAAAGTCGTTAATGAAATGGGCGAAGAGGTTCCTATCGGCGAGGTTGGGGAGTTAATCGTCAGAGGACCGAACGTCATGAAGGGGTATTATAAACTGCCTGAAGAAAGCGTTGCCACGTTGAAGAACGGCTGGCTTTACACAGGAGACTTAGCGCGAATGGATGAAGAAGGCTATTTCTACATCGTCGACCGCAAAAAAGAAATGATTATTGTAGGCGGTTACAATGTGTACCCTCGTGAGGTCGAAGAAGTATTATTTGCTCATCCGGATGTCGTGGAAGCCGCTGTAATCGGTGTGCCTGATCCGAATCAGGGAGAAGTGGTACAAGCATTTGTCGTAAAGAAAAACGACTCCCTTACTGAAGCTGATGTACTAACTTATTGCCGGGAGCATCTTGCAAAATACAAAGTGCCGAAGAACATTGAGTTCATAGACGAGCTTCCGAAAAATACAACAGGTAAAATTTTAAGGCGTTCACTAAAAGCTCAAGTGCTTCAGAATTAAACAATTCATTCAAAAAGGCGGGAGACTCATTCTCTCGCCTTTTTTTCTTCCGCAAACTGTTGGTCTTTAACGGGTCTCCACTGCGTTACTCCGTCATCCTCATCGAATTCTATCGTTACCTCAGTAACACCTTTTTCAGCCATGATCCTTTCTTCCAGCCTATCTTTTATGTCATCCGCTTCGGCGATGGTCAAGTTAGGGTCTATTTCAACCTCTAATTCAACATGAAAATCCTCCCCTTCTTTTGTTACGGTTACCATCTGGATGTCCTTTACTCCCGGATCCCTTGTTTTAACAAGACTAATAGATCCTTCAAAAGGCTCCCCCCTAATTGTTGATTAAGTCTTATATTCCCTTGTTGAATGCAGAAAAACCTCTAAAGGCTACGAAACAAGGTTTATAGATATGCATTAGGACAAAGATTTATAAACGGTGGGAATTTTGCGTTTTGTGGCTTACGATCTACTGAAAATGGGAAAAGACTCAGTAATAAAGTGAGACAGCAAGAAAAAATCGGAAGGAAGTGGTAACCATGCCCTCCATCTTATATGAAGTACACTCAAAAATCGCATATGTTACGCTCAATCGCGAGGAGGCATTAAACTCACTAAACTCCACAACCATTGAGCGGCTCAGTAATGTTGTGAGAGATATTTCGAATAATCCACAGGTGAGTGTGGTCATTATAAGCGGTACTGGAAATAGGGCTTTTTGTGCAGGGGCAGATATCAAGGATTCTGATTTTCAGTCGCCATCAAAGCTTGTTCAATTGACAAGGCAGCTTGGCGAGTTATTCGATGCCATTGAAGACTTGCCTCAGCCAACAATCGCAGCGATAAATGGGTACGCATTTGGGGCGGGGTTTGAATTGGCATTGGCCTGTGACCTGCGTATCGTCGTGGACCAAACGCTGCTTGGACTCCCGGAAACAAAGCTCGGCTTAATACCTGGAGCCGGAGGAACCCAGAGACTGCCTCGGCTGATCGGAGAGTCGCGGGCCTTGGAATTGATATTGTCAGCTAAAAGAGTCACTTCATTGGAGGCGTATCAGTACGGCATTGTTACTAAAGTTGTCTCTCATAATGAGCTTGAAGAAGAGGCTTTTCACCTTGCGGGTTTAATTTTGGATAATGCACCAATCGCCGTACAACAAGCGAAGTTTGTTGTGAAACATGGAATGAAGACAGATCTTCGGACAGGTTTAAAGTTGGAGAAACTCGGATTTATAAAAACAGTTACGACTGAAGATAGAGAGAAAGGCTTAGCAGCATTTTTTGAAAAAACGCCACCTGACTTCACCGGTCATTGAATGCGGGCAGCGTGGATAAAATAGTTGTACCCAACAAAAGACTCCTTTACCGGAGTCTTTTTGGCAGAAAGGAAAGTATAAACTCTCACTCTCCTTTCTGGATAAGGATAACTACGCTTAATCTCCGGCTTGAGCTTGACATTCAGAAAATTGTCTTTATTGATATGTAGTAACTTTCAAGGTATCATATTTAGAAAAATATTATTAAAGGAGAGATAGGATGAGAGATGTTAGCTTGTTGGAGATTTTTAGACATCACATCACCCAAAAATATTTGAACCGATCCGGGATGGCCCACGCGCTAGCAGTTTCTTATCATGCCTTTAACATGGCAAAAAAACAAGGAGAGGATGTCGATATTGCCGCAAAGGCGGGACTGCTACATGATATGGGACATTTCACCTGGTATCGGAACGGCAAATGGGATTACGATCTTTATAAACAGAATGACATCCATGCAATTAAAGGTGCCGAAAGGGCCCACAAGCTCTTAATCCGCCTCGGAGAAAATCCGGTTAAAGCCAAAACGATTTCGCTTGCGATTTTGTTTCATACCGATTCTTTTCTTCCGACGAACGATATTGTTCGCACAAAGCTTCAGCAAATCGTAAAATGGGCCGATGAAAAGGATGAAGAAGAAGGCGGCCTGCACCATTATCGCAAGATCGATTTTGAAAGAGCAGAACAAAGCATCATTCGCCTTGATGAAATGATCGATGAGGAAGAGAAGAAAAAGCAGATCGATGTTGACGAAGAAACTCCTACATAAACCACCATGTTAACATGGTGGTTATTATCTTTACAGATATTTTCTATCTGCCAGTACAACGATGTATAATTCCTCTGAGAAAGACTCTCCAATCGGTAAGTTTTCATCATCCCCTTATAGAGAATCTTCTTTTCCCTGACAACCACACTAAGCTTTTCATTTACCTTTAAGAATCCAAAAGTTTAATTAAATTCTTTCGTATTTCGAAAAATTAGTTGAAAAAATGTCAGTATTTTAAGAAAATATAAGGAACGATTATTTAAAGGGGGAAAGAACGGTGGCAGTCACAGCATTAGAAGGAGAGGCTCCGCAATTCAAGCAGGGCCTTCAGGCGGGAATCAGCATTGCAATAGGGTATGCTCCTATCGCTTTGACATATGGACTTTTGGCGAAAACAACCGGTTTGACGATGACTGAAACCGTATTAATGAGCCTCATCGTATTTGCCGGAGCCTCGCAGTACATAGCACTGAATTTATTGGCACTGGGAACAGGTGCCTTTGAAATTATTCTTACAACATTTATTGTGAATATCCGTCATTTTTTAATGTCTACAGCTCTTAATGAAAAGAGTGACGAAGAAGATAGCCTCCTGAAAAAGGCGGCATATGCCTTTGGTTTAACCGATGAAACATTTTCGGTTGCCGCAACAAGGCCGGATACTGTGACGGCGGGTTATATGTTCGGTTTGATATTGATGGCCTACTCGAGCTGGGTCATCTGCTCGGGGCTTGGGCACCTTTTTGGGGCGGGATTGCCGCAGACCCTTCAGGAAAGCATGTCCGTCGCATTATATGCCATGTTTATTGGATTGCTTGCCCCTTCGATGAAGGGTGCGAAAAAGGTTGTTTATCTGGCTGTCGTGGCAGCCTGCTTTAATAGTGTTTTTACGGTTACGGAAGCCATGAGCAGCGGCTGGTCAATCGTACTGTCGACGTTGATCTCATCGTTCTTAATTGAATTAATCGGGTATACGAAGCAGAAGAAAGGGGGCCACAGCGATGAATAATACAGTCATTTGGATCATCATTGGCATGGCAGTGGTGACCTATATTCCCCGGCTGCTTCCTTTTGTCTTATTTAAAGGGAAGGAAATGCCGCCTTTTTTACAGGGGGTTTTGAAAAATATCCCTTATGCCACACTGGGGGCATTGATTTTTCCCGGCATTTTGCTGATTCAGGAAGATATCACTTATGGCTTGATAGGGGCAGCGGCCGCATTTCTGATTGCTTTTTTAGGTGCGAATGTCATTGTTGTTGTTCTTGGAGCGATCGCTGTATTGAGCGTTTATACTGTTTTTATGCCGCTATAAGTCGAAAAAGTAGATGTTAAGTGACAATAAAGTCGTTTAAAAATGTCAGTCATATATTCCGTTAAAGGGGGCGTTATTATGAAGAATAAAATGGAAGAAAAGTTTGGGGACCAGGGTTTAAATTAGAATGAAAAGGAGGTTTTCTATTGAAACAAGCTGTACTTATTATTGATGTCCAACAAGAATTGGTGGATGGCAACAATGAAGAAAAAAGTGTGTATAAAAAAGAAGCATTATTGGATCACGTTAATTTGGTAATTAACAAAGCATTAGAATCACGTGCTTTAATCGTCTTTATGAGGGATACAGATGTTGCGGATGGCAAAGGTTCAGGATTTCAAATACATCCAAAAGTTAAAGTGCCAGCCACAGCAAAAATCTTTGATAAAGCGGCTACAAATTCGTTTTATGGAACCCCATTAATGGGCTTTTTAAAGGATAACGAGATCGAACATCTTGTTATCATGGGATGTAAAACGGAACACTGTATTGACACAGCAGTTAGAACTGCAACAGTCAATCATTTAGATGTTACTTTAGTTGGGGATGGGCATTCGACGACAGATTCTTCAACCCTATCTGCCGATAAGATAATCAGTCATCACAATGAAATACTTCACGGTCATTACAATGTTGACCATTTTTCCGTAGTTCGGACTACTCAAGAACATTTATTTCAACCAATCCATGACAATTACCGATAAAGTTGCCTCGGTTAATTCAGAAGCTCTGAAAAACATTATTAATCTTCAGCAAAATCAGGCGCAAATGTGCAATAACAATTAGATTCAAGTAGAAGAGGTGTCCTTAGTGGACACCTCTTCTACTTGAATATTCCTTCATGCTTCGCGTTGTCTTATCACTTGCCTGTTGCAATAGAGTGACTTTTTTATCCTTAGGCTCTGTTAAATTCCATTGTTGACTTTCAAATGGTCATGGAATCTACTCGCTTTCCGCGGACGAACTGGCAAGCCTCCTCACTCGTACCTCGCTGCGGGGTCTTGCCAGCCCGTTTTTCCGCAGGAGTCTCGCAGATTCCCTTCCCAAAAACAACATTAT
>NZ_QVTC01000058.1 GCF_003429085.1 Bacillus sp. V59.32b
GAGTTAAGGGAATTTTATCGGGAAGCATTTGATCGAATTAGTTAAATATTATGGAAATATTTCTTTAGAGACTATCAAATGTATGGTATAGGAATTCTCCAAAGGTGCTTATTCCATATAAGGGAGCGAATTGGGTATTCGGATAATCATGTGGTAACCTCAAAAAACTTCATACCTGAACATACAGAAAGGGAGGATGTATCATGACCAAACATAAGATCTATACAATGAGTGTCACAAGTGTCTATCCCCATTATGTTACGAAGGCGGAGAAAAAAGGACGTACGAAAACAGAAGTCGATGAAATCATCCGTTGGTTGACAGGGTATAGCCAGGAAGAGTTAGAAGCGCAACTGGAAAAACAGACAGACTTTGAGACCTTCTTTGCGGAAGCTCCCCGACTGAATCCTTCACGGACTTTGATCAAAGGTGTGGTCTGCGGTGTCCGAGTGGAAGACATTGAAGAACAAACTATGCAGGAAATTCGCTATTTGGATAAGCTGATCGATGAGTTAGCAAAGGGAAAAGCGATGGAGAAGATTTTGCGGAAATAATAATTAAAATTCCGATTACCCGAAAATAGCTGTCTTAAATTATCGGGTGCTTTTCTGAAATAAGGAAAGCGTCTTTCTTCATGAAAAGGGCCAGATAATTGAATAACGCCTTTAAAGAAGTAAAAATTAATGTTAAAATTTGTGAGCTTGTGAAGTAATGTACAGGGTTCAAGGGGTGTGCATTTTCCAAAGAGGTGTATGCAAGCCACACAAGTATAATGGAGAACTAATGTGTCGAGAGTTTTCAATATGGATTGGAGGACGAAAGGATGGAAATTAATGAAGATCGTTTTTTGATGCATGTTGAAGCGGATACAGGATATAATGATGCAGACATGGGAAGAGAAGCCCAGAAGTTTTATAGAGAGTATTTTCCTTTTTCAATCAATTACGAGAGAGGCGAAACTTGGTTTACACCAATAGCGTTATTAGAAAATATCTATGACTATAGAATATATAATAAAATCAAATTTGATGTCAATAAAAAACCTTATAATAAGAATGGGTCAAGTCAGTTAAAGCAATACAAAATAGAATTAATTTCAGCCATTTCAAGAAAAATTTGCGAAGGAAAGAACATCGGAGTTGATTTTCACTGTCTTGCAAATTTCGGTTGTATTCCATCTGAACTAAATACGTGGCAAGGTGGTGAAGACTATGGAAATATAAAAAAAGGGCTTCCACCTCGTCTGGACATCTATAACCGCTCACGTTTAGGGGATTTCCCTGACCTGTTTTTTATTTGTGTCAAAAACTACTTAACAGATAAATCTGAAGATGGCTATAACCCAGCAATTGAAGGAAAGAAACTCAGGGAGTTCGACTGGTGGTTTGAAAGAATCGGTGAAGGTAAAAAATGCTCTTGGAAAGATTTTGTAGACAAAATGCATTTGAAAGGCAGCTTTGTGGACGAAAATTACGAAGTCATGAAATTGTTTGACCATACAATAGGCAATCCTTTTCCTAATCTACAAGTGATCATTAACAAAAAAATGGAGAATGGGTATACCATCAATAATCTGTCCGAAAAACTGAGTGGAGACACTCAAATTAAGAAATGCATTGAAAATATCTATACAATATGGAATAACCGTGCTGCTCATTTTAGAGATATTGCGTTTATATCTCCGTTCTGTTCTTGAATGTGAACTGACATCGTTTTTGCCGTAAACCGTGGTGAAGTTGAGAAGTGTATACCAGAGTAGTACATTGAATGACTTCAGCAGACTAGAGATGTCCTGATTGTGGGAGTTTTTAGCTAACAGGTGCTTTTGTGAAAAAAGAATTAAATGATTCTAAGGTTGAAATCATATTTTATTTATTCCGTTAAAGGGCGCTATCCTTGAACAAGGATAAGTGCTCATTTTTTCATTTAAGGGCCATTTCTTGAATAATTGATTGTGAAAATTATCAAAATTTGAAATAATTGTTATTAAACCACAGATCAGTTTAATGTAAGGGGAAATTTAAAATAAAGGGTGAAAAAATTGACAAATTATGAAGGATTGCCTATGTTTCAAAGTATGTCAAGAACCATTTCCGAAAAATATGCCCAAGAACTATACCAACCAATAGAAAAGGTTTATCATTACACTGACTTACATGGTTTACTAGGGATAATGAACCTAAATGGTTTTTGGGCTACGAATTATAATTTTCTAAATGACAAAAAAGAAATTTTGCATGGAATTGAAATTTGTAAAGAAATAATTAATAAGTACAAAAAGTCAGGTATAAAAGAAAGAGGGGTGAAATTTTTAGATAAAGTTGATAAGTTGCTTAGTTTTGACGATCAAGATATATTTATAGTTTCTTTTTGTTCTAATCCGGATTTACTAAGCCAATGGAGAGGATATAGTAAGGGAACAACTGGTGTTTCAATTGGATTTAATTCTAAACAACTTGTCAGTTACTGCAGACCTAGTGACAATGCATATTTTTTCTTAAATAAAGTTATATATAATATTGAAACTCAAAGGAAGATAATAGAAGACATAATTACAATTGGTTTAGAGTATGTTTTAGCCAACGAGGATTTTGAAGACTTTTTTCTACCTAACGAAATAAATATGACTTTAAAATCATATATTTGTCTTTTCAAAGATAAATCCTTTGAGGAAGAATCAGAGTGGCGAAACGTAACTGTAAACTACAAAGATAGTAAAGAACCTTATGAGGTGAAATATAGAGTTCGGGATAATTTAATACTTCCATACATACCTTTACCTTTGCTTTACCATCAAAGTGAAAAAAGAAAACTTCCTATAGAAGAAATAATTGTTGGCCCACCATCAAGTGAGAACACATTGAGTAGCATCAAATATTGGGTAAAAAAAGAAAAGTTAGAAAATGTAAAGGTTAAACCTTCAAATATACCATATAGATAAAACTATATGGTGAGTGGTGAATAAGGAGTTTTTTTACTGATGGGAGTTTTAATTGTTAAGGGGTAAATTTCCTTTTATACTTTCTTTCTTCAACAATCGGGCGCGATTGTTGAAGAAGACAGGCGATTAAATTTTTTTTAAAAAAGTATCTGCGTGAAATATTTTAAGAGCCTATTTTGATCAAGCATTTTTAAAAAACAGGCTCTTCTATATTTGGAAAATCAACATTATAAGATGTATTTATGATTAAACTTTTTATAATCAGTTATGGGTCTAGAGAAACAAATTTGCCAGTTCAGATTGGGCGGTCCTAGACTTTACTTACTTTGCTACTTTTAAATCTGCTAACAATATCCATAATCGAAAAAACAATCATAATACCGGCAATCCCCCAAACAATGCTTTGCCAAGTCACTTCATATTTGGAAGGATCCACGTCAAAGGCACTGAGCAGTAACTCAACAAAGGCTTCATTGAACAGCGCTGGGTTACTAAGCATGATACAAAGAATGATCGTGAAAATGATATGATAGAGGGCATTGAGCCCTACCACAAGCGTCGTCCATTTCCCTTTCACCAGCTTATAAATCGTAAAGCCGACTTCAATGGCAACCATTGTAATGATCGCAGGTGCATATGTCATCAACACATCATGATTAAACAATGGAACGGAAATTCTTAACCCATCTAATCCAGTTCCTTGCTGCTCATACCATCCCAAAAACTTTGTGGAATTGAATAAAACGCTTGCCCATAGTGCGGTCCAAAATAAACTGAAAAATACTTCTGTTTTTGAAATTTGTTTTTTTGGTGGACTATGTGTAACCAATAATAAATCATCAGGAGTCCATTGCTTACCCCGGAATGGGACTGGATGTTTCGAATCTACGACCCTTTCAAGGAAGATGAACACGATCGTTACCCAAAAGAACACTTGGCCTAAAATACTCAATAGTGTAACGATTGACTTCACAAACAGTTGAAGGACAAACGCCCCCGTCGCCATCTCACTATCGTATGTGATAATTCCACTGATCCAGATTGAGAGGAGTCCAATTACAAGTGCGCAAAAAACGGCTACCTTTAAAACATTAATATAGCTATCATAAACCACAGGTCCTATAATATACCGTTTCTTGTCCTCATACTTATACGCCAAACGGACAGGATCACCAAGCGTCATCAATACCTTCTTTATATCTTCATCTGAATACTCATCCGGCAGCATATCCTCGATTGTAGACCGCAGCTCCATTGAAATGTCCTCCCGATTTTTTTCAGGAAGTCTTCTGGTTACTTCATTAATGTAAATCTCAATCAGATTCATCCTTATCTCCTCCTTTTAATAAAGAATTAAGCTGCGTCGTTGTTTTCATCCATTCTTCTCTTAATTGCTGGTACACTTCTTTCCCAAAGTCACTCAATACATAATACTTTCTCGGTCTGCTTTCCGTCGTGTCCCACTGACTTGTTAACAATTCCTGCTTCTCCAATCGTCGAAGCAAAGGATACAGCGTGCTTTGATCGATGTGGAAGTCGTGTTCTTCTAATAGCTGAACAAGTGAATATCCATACTGAGGTGTCTGCAACTGGCTCAAAACAGCCAATGTTAAGTTTCCCCTGCGTAATTCTGTCGTTAGTGAATTCACTAAATCATTCATCTCAGCACCTCCGATTTCATTATAGTGTATGTTATACAGTATTGTAAAATGAACAATATTGTCGTATTTTTATTATTTTTTTAATATGTTCCTGAAAAAAATACCTTTCATAACAGAATCATAGAGCATAAGAGCACGAATGAGGACGAAATAGATGCAGCTTCCTTGATGGTAATAAAATCACTTTTAATCCAGTATGATACTTCAAATTGGAGTGTCATTTTTATTTTCAATTATTTTCCTTTTAGTTATGGTGTAAAAATGTTAAAATTTTGAAAACAGATGAAATTTCCGGATCCACCAAAGAGATGGTGAAAAAAGCTATTATTCCAAATAAGGGTGATTTAATGAAAAAACATTTGCCAAAGTTAACAATGTTCCTAGGTGTTCTGTTAGTGCTAGTCTTATATGACAATTTTAGCCTAAGAAAAATAAATAAACCTCCTGCTCCTGAGGTAACAGTAGGTGGTAAAAAAGTAGAGGCTTATCCAAAGGAATATACAAAAGATGAAGAAGTGACCGTTATCAGTTATAAAAAGCCAAAAGAACAAACGCCCACTGTTAATCCGCGTACAAAGATCAAAGTGATTTTTAAAGATAAACCTGAAACTGTTCGAATTACTGAAGGTGTGCCTTATTTTGAAGAAGTTATCAACCAGGAAGTAAACAATCGGGCCGGGGAAAGAACATTTCTAATAAAGGCGAAGTGGGAAGACAAGAAAGAAGCTACTTACGAAATTCCTGTGAATGTGAAAGAAACGGTCCCCAATCAGGATTTGCTTGCTCAATCAGAAGGCGAGCACAGCCTTTTCACAATCGGTCCTAATACAGACGAAGAAATTAATCAGTATGACCTTCAGATTAACCAGATGCATGGCTACGAAACTTTAGATCAAGCAAAACTTGATTATCCAGAATTAAAGCTGGATAGCGAAACTCTTTATATATTGTTTAATTATCGAAAGGAAGTCTATCGATCTGATAATCTCAAAGAATTTACAACCTTTCTGAAATCGTATGAGCCATGAGAAGAGGGGGGCATTTAGATGGTATATTTATTCAACGCAATTGTAGTGTTCGCAGTTGGATACTCCATATTCAAAATGATAAGGACGAGAAAACTTCCGAGTAACAACTATACTCCATATGATGATATTACAATGGGAAAATCTGAAAAGGATAAGGATTAAAGTTTAATTAGCAGGATATAAGTGGATATCTAAAAAGCATAACTGAATTGGAAGATTTAGGGGGAATAGCCATGTTATTCGTCGGTATTGCTATATTAATTGTTTTATTTATATCTACTACCACGATAGAGAAAACGTTAAAATCAATTGAAAAGCAAAATTCACGTGTCATTGAGCTACTTGAGGATATTCGAAATGAAAAATAAGGTCTGTTAAACTACCGGGGCTTGTGTAATTATAAAAGGTATGATTATTATTTAAGGTGAGTACACGCTTTGTTAGTACATAGTGTTAAAAAGTATACTATCTGTTATAATCGACTAGTGGAGGTGACTTTGAATGTCACGTATGCAGAACAAAATGTTTAATTGTGAAAAAGAATTAACCCTTTCTGTTATTGGCGGTAAATGGAAGATGCTTATCTTATGGCATTTAGGCAAAGAGGGAACCAAGCGGTTTGGTGAACTAAAATCTCTTATGCCGGGGATCACCCAAAGAATGCTAGTGAATCAGCTGCGAGAGCTAGAAGAGGATCTCATTGTCAAACGTGAAGTCTATCCTGTTGTTCCGCCCAAAGTGGAATATTCACTGACTGATCAAGGACGGACCCTGATGCCAATTTTAGATTCTATGTACGAGTGGGGCAAAAACTACGCGGAAAATGTTATAGAGAATCCAATTGAAATGAAGGAGTCCGCGAAGTAGAAACTCGTGGTCTCTATTATTGTACGACTAGGATGAGGAAAGAAGAAAAAAACCAAGGGACGCGGTAACGAAGCCACTGCCTTTGGTTTTTTTATCTCCGCAAGGGAGAGTTGCTGTAAACTTATACACAGTCATTGGTAACTATTTACAAACACATCGTGTCTTGGGGACACAAATACCATCTCTTAAGGGCTTATTCCTCTGTGTCTTGATAGTATACTTCTTGAAATTATATTACTTCGATCTTTTTCTTAATTGCAAATAAGTAATAAAAAAAACACTTTGACTATTGGAATCAAAGTGTTCTTGAGAAAATTCATTTTTTATTGACGCTTGTTTCATACACTAGCATAGAGGATTGATCATCATCCGGTACAGCGTATAATTTTATTCCCTGCTTTGTATTTTCAAGATATACCGGATTACGTGTAACCACATGTCCTTTAGGAGAAAACAGAGTAATTGGCAGTTCGTGAACCATATCCATTGTTTTCATATCCAGTAAGGCTAGACCGCCCAATTCATATTTAGAAGTGGCAGCTCCTTGCTGTGGCAATTCAGTAATGCCGCTGCATATCAATTGGTTTTCCCCTGCATTCTCGCAGTCTTGATAATCTACAAAATGGCTAGGATTACTTGATTTACTAAGCACTTTCCCTCTTTCATTGAATTCATAAAAAGTTCTCGAACCCCAGCTGACAGCCTTTAAATTTCCGTGCTTGCCATCACGCAGAATTCCGCCAATATGGTCATTGGTGCGGAACATTTCTTGAGACTTCATCGTTTCTGGATTTACTTTATAAATAATAGACTTGCTGTTCGGGCGATATTCGGCAACAGAAACCCAGATAGATTTCCCATCAAATGCAATGCCACCAGGGTGGTACAAATCTCCTTCACCAAGCTCTATATCCTTTAAGAGCTTGCCTTGTACGTCAAAAACAAATAGGTGACCAATTCCTTTACCAGGTGAGCGGTCATACCCATTTCGAGGCTGAGCATACTTTTCTGGTTTTTCGATGATTTCTACAGAAGACATATAGTAAAGGTCTCCAATTTTTGTCATTCCTTGTGGATGAAAGGTGTTAAACTGCAAATCAATTTTTTCTTTTTGTTCCCAAACGCTATCGCGGGAAAGATGTTGGAATTTCTCTTCCAGTTGCTTTCCATCTTTACCGGATTGAAGTGTATCAGGATAGGCGAATGCCGTTGTTAAAGATCCAATAGTTAAAGCGGCTGCAAGTGCAAAAATTACTTTCTTCATTTATACAACCTCCATGCTGATAGATTCTCACCTAGATTACTATAGAAATATTAAGTGAAAGTAATTGAAGCTCATCATGTTTGTAAAAAATAGTTTACAAGCAAAAGGCGAGTATATCCACACTTGCATTTAAATGTTTATTTTTTGCTGTGTCTTCAAAATGAAAATGATCTACATTTTTAATTCTTTTTGAACAGGGCAGGTTAGCGGAAGAAAAGGTATAATTTAATTGAAGTGAATAAACGGAGAATCTGAGGTAAAAAGCAGTGTATCAATTCGAACACGAGTTACAAAGGGAAAGAAAGATATATAAGGCGTATGTAATTTTATTTATTGTGTCTGCATTGTTTAATGTCATTTCATTCTTTGTGGAGGGTAATATCCTTCGTGGAGTAGTCACTCTCTTATTTTCTCCCATTATCCTTCACTATGGTTTAAGAAAGAAACTCTGGGCGGAATTATTCATTAAATTTACGGTTTGGTTACATATCGTTTTCGTGTTGGTTTTAATTCTTACGATAACCATTCAGATAGTGAGAACGTAAGTGCCTTGTTCGATCTACGGGTGGATCAGTAAAATAAAAGAGTTTCTTCGTTAGCTTCATTTCCCACCAAATAAATATAAGTAAATGGGAGGAATATCTGTGCGCGATCACGCCCAAAAGGAGCTGTACTCCTGGATAAAATCAATTGTATTTGCATTAGTGGTAGCCTTTATTTGCCGCCAGTTTTTATTTTCGCCGATAACGGTTAAGGGAGAATCCATGGATCCGACGTTTGAAAACAATGATAGAATCATCGTCTCGAAGGTTAGCAAGATTGACCATTTTGATACGATCGTATTTCATTCTCCTATTTCAAAAGACGATTATATCAAGCGGGTTATAGGACTGCCGGGCGACACTATAGAAATGAAGAATGACGTTCTTTATATCAACGGCAAAGCTTTCGAAGAAGAATATTTGAATGAAAACAAAGGTGAAGTTCCATTAGAGACTACTTTGACTGAGGATTTTAAAGTCACGGTTCCAGAAGGTTCTTTGTTTGTGCTGGGGGACAACCGGCGGAGAAGCATGGACAGCAGAATCATCGGGTCGATTACTGATGACGCGGTGATCGGCGAAGTGAAATTTAGATTCTATCCGTTGGAAGAGGTTGGAACACCTGAATAATCGTTGTTGTTTTAACCCATATTTTAAAATGAGGTATTTTATAGCTTTATTCCTGCAATCGGATGCAATTATTTAGTTAAACCTAACTACAAGTAGTAAGGAAAATAAATATGGAAAATGAACAGGTAAAGGTATTTGGATAAAAAAATATTAATTAATGGGAGTACTTGTTAAAAAAGATTTTTGAATGCTAACGTCACGATGCAAATAGGAGGGGGATAATGAGTAAAAAATTACATTTGTTTAACCTAATTGCAGGAATAATTATTATTGGTATGATGATACAGGCAATTGTATCTGGTAGTAACAACCTTCCATATGTAGTCATATTATTATATGTTCTATCTTATTTGTTACAAAAGGTGAATTTTAAAGGGATAACCAAGTTTGTTGGTTTGACAATTACAATTTTACTTTTAATTTGGTCATTAATGTTTTTGTTAGATTTTATTTTTCCTTTTGCCCCATAGATAAACCAATACCACAGTATTAATATTCTTCACTTAAGTGCTTTTCATATGATTATCTTATTATGCTAACGGGGCGCTTTGGTTGAACAAGAAAAAGTAAATATAGGAGATTACAATGGAAAAGAACGGGATACCGTCTTCAATGGGGAAAGAGTTTTTTGTGCCAGTTAGTGATTTTAAACTATATGCAAAATTGTATGGCGTTAAGAAAGATAAACCAACTGTTGTAATGGATGCCGGGTATGGAGACTATTCCAAGGCATGGGTTTCGGTAATTCCTGAAATTTCTATGCTAACGGAAGTGGTTGTGTATGATAGAGCTGGATTAGGAAAGAGCGAAAAAAGCTCTAATCCCAGAACGAGCCACGAGATGGTAAAAGAGTTGAAAGAACTTCTGACGGTAATGAAGATAAAACCTCCATATATATTAGTTGGTCATTCTTATGGGGGAGTAAACACAAGAATCTATGCTACAGAGTATCCTGACGATGTTGCTGGACTAATATTGGTTGATTCTACCCCGGAAAATTATAAGGAAGCATTTCTCCCAACTATGCCGACAGATTTTCAAGAAGCATATAATAAACAATTTATTTATGAAGGTAGCTATGATGAATTTATGGAAAGCTTGCAACAACTAAAACAAACGAGAAGGCCATTAAATGTTCCGTTGATTGTTTTATCAGCTGGGAAAAAAGCTCATTATTCTAAAGAATCTCAGGAATTGTGGAATGACATTCAAAAGGAAATCCTTGATATATCTGCAAAAAGTGAGCTTATCATTGCGGAAAATAGTGCTCATTATATACAGAACGATGAACCCGTTGTAGTGATTAGTGCGATAAAACGAATTTTATCAGATGGTATTTTACGGATAAAGGAAAATCTAATGTAATTATTAAGGAGACTGAGAACGCAGAAAAAAGGGCAATTAGAGGTGTTTTAACCTAAATGAGACAATTATAGACCAAAATGACTACATAAATTTTATTGTAAGTGAAGTCAAAGATCATGAAATACGAATAGCTGTAATCAATGGAGAAGAATTCCATTGGCATAACATGAGGATTGTGATGAATTATTTTATGTATTAGAAGGTGAACTTTTCATAGACTTCGAAAACGATGAAGCAGTTTGATAATACCAGGTGAACTATTTACTATACATGCAAATAGAGTGCTCGAATTCGTTCAAATGAACGGACAGTTAATATGGGCTTTGAAAAGGCAAGTAATGATATAGGGAGAGATTATTTCTGCTGGGTACCATACATAAGTAGGAATGCTGCTACTAAATGGATGGAGATAAAAAAATGCCCGTTGACTTTGATAGCAACGGGAACAAATTAATATTATGCAATAAGGCAGTTCTTTAAGTTAAAGATGTAGGCTTAATTGTCATAGGACCTGGTTGAGACTCAGCGATTATTCGCTCGTCATTCGCCACCTTACTAAAACCAAAAACACCAACAAGAATTAATGATAGTAAAATAGTCTTTTTAAACATGGATTTTACCTCCTTAACAGCTTTAAGTTAAGTATATTTAGAGAGTATGTTAATAAAAAGGGGTAAAATTTACATTTTTTAAGACTATTGGATACGTCTTTTTTCGATAAAATTTTACTAGAAAGTAATATAATGCAGCTTTATTATGGAATATTAGACAAATAATCATCGTGGTTTAAAGCAATTTTGAAATAATCCGCCGCTTTTTTATAGGCTCGTAGTTCATAATAGTATTGTGCAAATTCCATGGCTAATTTACTAACTATTATATTTTGCTTTAATTCTATACCTTGTTCGATTATTTTTTGCATTTCTTTCTCGTATCTGAAATAGTCCTCTCTATTATAGTAACTTTTTATCTGCAGGGCTTTTAACTCAATTAAAACAAAATTCAAATTCTTATCTTCAGCAATCTTTATAGCGTCTTGAAGAAAATTATGAGCCAAATCCCATTGTTTTTTTTGTTGATAAATCTCAATCAAACTTTTAAGAGAGTATACCTTTTCGTCTTCTAAATCCAAAGATTCATTGATTTTAATACTTTCATGAAAATGAGCAATGGATTTATCGAATTCTTGTAGCCCCTGGTAAACTCGTCCCAAATTATACTCAATCATAGCGTTTAAATTCGTATCGCTACTTAAGTCAATATTTTCTCTAGCTTCAAGTAAGTGAACTAAAGAATTTTTGTAATCTTTTATTAAGTGACATTGGACACCTCTTGTTATTAGTACTTTTGATAAATGCTCCGTATCACCTAAAAAAAGAAAAATATCATATGCTTTCTTTGAATAATATAGACACAATGTTTTATCTTTTAGAATCCTTTGTTTCACTAAACTTATATTATAAAATAATTTTGCATTTGCGATTGTGTCTCCTTCAATTATTAAGTTTTCAGCCATCGTAAAATACCGATCTGCCTCTGAATAAATTTGAGTAGTGTAGAATAGAATGCCGCAAGAAATATAATAGTTCATATAGAATTCGCTATATATATTATCATATTCCATTGAAACTGTTTTTTGTGAAACTTGATATACTTGTTCTGCTCGAGCAATATCTTTATTGTCTATATAATACCTGATTAATAAGCCGAAAATTTGGACTAAGATATATGAAGGGTAGGGTTCTTTGGTGCTGATATTTAGAAAATTTAATTCCTCTTCAGCTACATTTTTTGTGGTTTGATATATTTGGATAATATCCTTTATTTTTTTCTCCTTTTCGGAAATATTTTCATTTAATAAATCACTTAATGAGATATCCAAGCGATTAACAATTCTTTCCAGCATTATTCTTGAAGGTTTTAATTTACCGTTTTCAACCCGACTTAAATAAGCAACGGAACAAATCCCTTCTACTAACTTATCTTGTGTCATTCTCTTATGTATCCTAAGCTGTCTAATCTTGTCTCCTATAGTCATGCTTAGTCCCGTCCCTTTTGGAAAATTTATTTAGTACTATTATCATAGCAAAAAAGACATTTCTTCGGAAGAAATGTCTCACAGATCTACCTTTTAGCTATTTATGATTGGATAGCTTTTTTCGGTAATTCAGGAAGACTCTTGAATATAGATGCAATTATTACGAAGTCTATTCCCAAGGCGACTAAAATCTCACTATATTATTGACTTAAGGCACCTTCTGTTTCAGAGAGAATCGAATGATTAAAAGGAATTTGCACAGCTTTGGTAATACCCAGCACCCACTTCTTAGAGAATAGTTTGAAGGTGATACACTGTATTAGACACCGAAAACATTTTCTAATTCTAACTTCTTAGGAGCTTTTTCCTATAAAAGAGCCGATGCCAGTTGTTTAGCTTAAGCGGAAAGATTTGATTAATTTTTGAAACAGGTGAATATTTTAAAGTATCTGAATTCACATTAATAGCTTTAATCGTTTGTTGTTGCATATCGTATTTTGAACTTGCAAATGAAGCATCCCACCAAACTCTATCCGAATGATGGAGCACTCCACTTGTGTTGGCCCAAGCGATACCAACCTCCATAATTGATTTTTTGCGTAAGGTTTCCTGGTAAATATACTGGGAATGCCCCTTGGTTATCAGGCAAAATGATAAGGATTCGATAATAAAATATCAACTGCCATGGGACACCAAGTTTACTCAACTACGCACATATCATTTCTCCTACTTAATTTGTTTTAACCACTGTGTAAAAACAATAGAATGTTTTTTGTTAAAATCATCTGCGAGAAAAATCGTAGCATCTTTATCTAAATGGTTAATTACCCGACTCGTTACCTCACCGTGGATGTTTAAATAGAGGTCAACGTTATTCATTAGTTGTAAAGCATCTAACAATGTGTTTTGTAACGAGTTGTATTTAGTAACCTCTTCAATATTCATTAAGTATCCAATTCCTATATTGGAAAAAATTTTATTTTCTTGTTGTAGCTTTCTTACATGATAATAAACATTATCTTCTCTCCGTATCCTTTTTTGGCAGATATACCTGCTATTGTTTTGTTCAAATCTATAAAATCCTGGCAACTTTATTCCTTCTACTACAAGAGGGTGCAGAATAATTAAGATCGGTTCTATGGTGGGAATTCCTTGAAGTTGCAAAGCCTCATATAAGATTTGACCTAATATATCCTTATGGATTAGTGGAAACTCGAGCTGGTGGTTAGTATTAATATCTTTTTGAATGCTACATGGAATTTCCATCAGAGATTTATTAATCTGAAATAAAGGCTTTGCAGTTTTCATGTGTTGTTTAAAATCCTGAATGTTATCTAATGTATTCAAAATCCTCTTCCCTTTCTTTCCCTTTTTTTAAGAATAACCTGGTTATTCTATTAATAACAACAAGTTAAATTATATCGATTTTGTCCTTGTTGAATGTTTGAAAATCAATATGAATTTTACATGATAGTATGCGAGTTTATAAAGCTGTATTTCGCAATTAAAAAATGCGGTGAAGATGGAAGTTATAATACCGACTATTGCATCTATCCTAACCCAAACAATTAAAATTAAAATTTATGATTGACAAGTGACGCTAATCTGCGTTACTATATACCGGTAATCAGTATTACTTAATACCAGTAATACAGAGTACTAAAAAAATAATCAAATACAGATGGGTGATAAATTTGGAAAATATCACAGAAATGCTCAAAGGGGTACTCGAGGGTTGTGTGCTGGAGATCATCAGTCGTGGCGAAACTTACGGCTATGAAATCACACAGCATCTGCGAGAACTTGGTTTCATTGATGTAGTTGAAGGCACAGTTTATACGATAACCATGCGGCTTGAGAAAAACAATCTGGTGGACATCGAGAAAAAGCGATCCACTGTGGGACCTCCGAGAAAATTTTATACTCTTAACGAAGCAGGTCAAAAGCAACTTGAACTATTTTGGGTAAAATGGGATTTCATCTCAAGCAAAATGAACGAACTCAAAACAAAAGAAATCAAAAGGAGAAGATAAAATGAATTTTATTGAAAAAATCATTGGAAGTCTGGACGACAAGCGAGAATGGAAGGCAATGGAGGCTCGTGCGAAGGCGCTTCCACGTGAGTATCATAACGCATACAAAGCTATTCAAAAATATATGTGGACTGCTGGTGGCCTCACCGACTGGAAGGATATAAGCCGTATTTTTGGTGGTATTCTTGATCTTTTTGAAGAAGGTGCAGCATCAGGCAAGAAAGTCACTGACCTTACGGGTGAAGACGTGGCCTCTTTCTGTGAAGAACTAGTGAAGGATGCGAAGACTTGGAAAGATAAATATCGCGACAATTTGAATGATACAATTGGTCGTGATTAATAGCCGTGGTTGAAGCTGAAAAGGCATAAATTAGATAATTTTTGGAAAATAGCAGGGATGATTTAGTGTCTTTGAAGAACTTAAACCTTAAAACCTATTGCTCAGATAATGAAGATTAGTTAAAATGCCTTAATGCCATTGATAGAAGTAAATTCAATAGAACATTCCGACTGAATAGCTGGCTACTAATGAGAGTTGCCACCTTCACTATTCAGTTATATTTTAATCTGGTAATCAGTAATACAGAATATCGGTAATGCTAAGTAGTGGGGTATAGACAAAAGATGCGCAAATTAATTGACCAAATCATGACTATAAGCTTTGTTTGAATGCAAACTACTTGCTCACTTATCAGACAAAGCATCAAATTTTCGGTTCTAGAATGCGCTCTTGCTGCGCTAATAATAAGGAGGAAAAAATATGAGAGATACAGCGATTTCTGTAAAAGGGTTAATAAAATCCTTTAAAGACAAAGAAGTGTTAAAGGGGGTGGATTTTGAGGTGCAGCGTGGCGAAATTTTCGCACTACTGGGGTCAAACGGAGCAGGCAAGACTACTGCGGTCAACATTCTCTCAACTCTGTTGAAGCCAGATGGTGGAGAAGTAAGCATTTGTGGCTATGATGTTCAACGTCAACCGGAAATAGTGCGCCAAAGCATCAGCTTGACAGGACAGTTTGCAGCTTTAGATGGTATGCAAACGGGTAGGGAAAATCTGATGATGATTGTTAAGTTGCTAGCAGTTTCCAACCCCCCTCAAGTTACCGACAGTTTGCTCTCAAGATTTAACCTGACCGATGCGGCCAACCGCCGTGCTGACAAATATTCTGGGGGGATGAAGCGTAGGCTAGACATCGCTATGAGCTTGATTGGAACTCCGGCAGTCATTTTTCTCGACGAACCAACTACTGGGCTTGACCCTGAAGCACGAATTGAAGTCTGGGAAACCGTCAAGGAGCTTGCAGGCGGCGGCACAACCATATTGCTGACGACCCAGTATCTAGAGGAAGCCGAACATCTTGCGGACCGTATTGCTATCCTACATGGCGGAAAAATCATCAAGAGCGGTACCCTTACCGAACTCAAGGAGATGTTCCCGCCAACGAAAGTGGAATACGTTGAGAAGCAGCCGACATTGGAGGAAATTTTCCTCGAAATCATCGGGAAAAAGGAGGAGAAATAAATGAAAAGTAAAACAGGGGTCTTATTAGGGCGATTAATGCGCAATATCATGCGCAGTCCGGATACGATAATAACAGTGGCGATTACGCCAATTATGATGATGTTGTTGTTTGTTTATGTATTTGGTGGTGCGATAGAAACTGGTACGGACAATTATGTCAATTATTTATTACCAGGTATTCTGCTAATCACCATCGCATCTGGCGTTGCATACACTTCCTTGCGGTTATTTACGGATGTAAAAAGTGGACTGATGGCACGTTTTATCACCATGCCCATCAAGCGCTCGTCTGTATTGTGGGCGCACGTGTTAACCTCACTGGTTTCCAATGCAATTACTGTCGTGGTGGTTATCCTCGCCGCATTTTTGATGGGATTCCGACCTAATGCAGGTATCATTGATTGGCTTGCGGTAGTTGGGATACTAGGGCTGTTTACACTGGCGCTGACATGGCTGGCGGTCATTCCTGGATTGTCAGCAAGGTCTATGGAAGGGGCGACAGCATACTCATATCCGCTGATTTTTCTTCCGTTCATTAGCTCGGCATTTGTTCCCACTGAAACCATGCCTAAAGTTGTTCGTGTGTTCGCTGAGAACCAGCCCGTGACTTCAATTGTGAATTCGATTCGTGCCCTCTTGTATGAAGGAACTGTGGTTAATGGAATCTGGACTGCGCTTGCCTGGTGTTTGGGAATCATGGTCATTGCTTACTTGATTGCCAGTAAAGCATTTAAACGTCAGTTAGGGTAAGAATACCAGAGAAAGTGGAAATTGTTGAATGCTAAACAAAAAGACATGTATATGTTAATTAGGAGGATACTACAATGAACTTTTTAGAAAAAATAACTGGCAGCGACATGACTAAAGAAATGAAAGGTTTTGAAGCACGAGCAAAAGTCTTGCCAGCTGAATATCAAACTGCTTGGAAAGAAATTATAAACAATCTCTGGATTCACGGAGATTTCACCGGTCGAAATCTAATGCCGATTCTGGAAAGTGCTCTTGAACTGCTTGAAGTTACATCAGCTGACGGTCAGAGCGTCGAAGAAGTACTAGGAGATGATATTAAAGACTTCTGCGCAGCGCTTGTTGGTGACGAAGGCGCAAAAACTTATCGAGACAAATGGCGTGTCCAACTCAACAAGAACGTAGAAAGAAAATTAGGAGGGCTGAAGTGAGTATTAAAAAAATTATCGAAGGAAAAAAAGAGTGGAGAGCGCATGTTTCACGTGTCAATGAACTTCCACAAGATTATCAAATTGTTTATAAAGAGATCCAAAAATATCTCTTCAAGGTCGGGCCTGTAGAACTAAACGAAGGTATCGGACTACTTACGGAAATTCTTAGCTTCTTTGAAGAATCCGCAGCTGCTGGGAAAGATGTGCTTGAAGTAACAGGAACAGACGTTGCTGCTTTCTGTGATGCGCTGATCGGAGATTCAAAAACTTACTCGGATCTCTATCAAGAATCGGTCAATGAACAAGTCAATAAGGCAATGAAAAAATAGAAAAAATATATCTTGATGGCATAAGTCTATCGAACTGTTGCCTAAGTCCAGGTGGTCAAGTAAAGGTCAAGTAACCATCCAAGTCAATAAATTTGATATAGACCAAATGGAAGTACCCGAAATAACGTCCGTTAGATTTTAAAGATGAATTTATTGTGTAGAGGGTGCAAAATTTGAACAAGAAGATCGTCAATTTGGCGGTCTTTTTCTATGAAATTCAAATGGATGTAGAAGATAACATGAGAATTTAGACATTAAAAACCTATGGCTTTCAATATAATCTGTTATTAAGATTTTTTGGCGATATTAATATGAATGATCTTTACAACAGAGAAACTCAAAAGCTATTTAATTGAAGTGGGAGAACATTTAAAACCGTCTAGTCTAGGGCATCGGGTTCGTTGTATTCGATCACTTTCAAATGGACATATGATGAAGGTTTCATTTCCAAGAATCCAGCTACTAAATTAAAGGAATCAAAGATGGGCAAAAGAATCCCAAAATTCCTTTCAGAACTTGAAATAGAACATCTTAGGGAAGCGTGCCATATCCCCATGGAAAATGCATTATTTTAATTTATTTATTCTACCGGTTGTCGTATTGGAGAAGTTGTAAAACTCAATCGAGATGATATTTGCTTCTCCACAAATTCTGATATTGTACATGGAAAAGGCGATAAGGAAAGAGAAGTGTACTTCAATACTCGCTGCTCTTTTTGGCTACTTCAAGAGGTGCTCCGTTGTTGATCATGTGAGTCGCCGCCATATAGTTGAGTAATTCACTTTCTATATATATGGATAATTATGTTAAATTATATAGGGGATATTGTGAAGAATTGTACTTAAAGTAACGGGGCAGGTTAGTGCAATAAAAAAGGGCAAACATAAAGAAACTTAATGAGGTGCAGATATGCTTTTAAATGACTATATGAATGAGAATTTCCCAAACTTAAACCTCAGACCACCCTTGTTCTATAACTGGGAAATTAGCATACGGTTCGAATTAGGAATTGAGTGGAGTAGAGAATACAATTACGAAAACATTCCTTATGTACAGGGAGTTTATAAAAGGGCTGTCACGTTATTTGAATCCTTACATTCACAAGATGAGGAAATTTTTGTTGTAGTAGATGTGAATGATTTTGGAGGTAGAAAAGCCTATAAGCACAAAGCAAGGCTTTTTGCTCCCTATGTCTATGAAAAATCAGTCTTATACAAATTGAAGCATACAAAAATGCCTTATATTTTCCCAGAAGAGGATGAGGACGGAATTTATAAAACGCATAGGTTTACTCTCAAATGCAAAGTATCTGATTTGAAATACATTGCGTTGTTAAAAGCAATATGCAATAAGGATTTAGGAATCCAGCCAAGTGTTTTTCATAGAATATATTTTTTAAATATCAAAAGAAAAACCATTTTTCATGTTTACGATGACAGGGGTTGTGATTTACTGGCTACTTCGCCTGAAGTCATAAGGAATATTTATAATAAATACAACGATTGGATATTAGATTACGACAGAGATGAAATAGATAAGGTATTTAAATAAGGAACTTTCCTTGTTGAACTAACGGGTGCGATTGTTCAATAAGAGCAGTCGCTTTTTTCTTATTCAAGTAACGGGCAGAAGAGTTTAATAAGTGAACGGGGGATTATATTGCCTGTATATAAAATGTCATTATTTTGTGTAGCCTTCAATATAACGTTTAGTATAATGAGTTTTTTGACTAACAATTTTGATGTTATTTTTCTACGAATTTTAAGTATTGGTATTTTTTTCTTACCACAAATGGTGACATTTTGTGGAGTTCTTTTAGGAATAGGTGCAATTGTGTTAAAAGAAAATTTCATCAAATCAATCATTTCGATCGCATTAAATATTGCTTATATTTTTGCATATTACTATGTTTTGGAAAACTATTAGCAGTATTATTGCAACATCAGTAGTGCTTTTTTCTTCTTCAACTAACGGGTGCAAGAGTTGAACAAGAAGTTGCGGTTAAAACATATTCATAGGGGAGTTTAGAATAATGCTTGAACTTGTTAAAGAAATATACTCACCTAGTAAGGCATATAAAGTGGAAATTAATAAACGTTTGAGAGATGGGCTTTTAAAATTGACGTTTATTTTTGGGATAGTGACTGGGAAACTTGGCTACAAAAGTCTACTGCCTTTTCACTTACTGACAACTTAAACAGTGCAATGGCAATTGCTAATGAAAAACTGAAGGTTTATTCAGGCGAGATAATTGAATAGATATGTGAACCATTTCACTTAAGCTAACGGGTGCTTTACCTCAATAAGGAATAAGGCTTTTTTCCAGTTCAACTAAAGGGGGTTAGTTGTAGAACCCTATTTAAATTGTGTTAAAGTAATTTTAGCGATAAATGATTATGGGGGAAGAAGAATGAACATTGAACAAAGACTGTATCAAGCTGCTATCGAACTGATTGAAAAAAGATACGCTTCTGGATGGGGCGGTGCAGCAGCTATGTATACCGAAGATGGTAAAATCTTGACAAGTGTTGCTCCAGAGGTCATCAATGCATCAACAGAATTGTGTATTGAAACTGGTGCAATCCTTGAAGCACATAAGCTTAACACAAAAATTACACATTCTGTTTGTGTTGTAAGAGATGACGAAAATGCTGAATTTAAAGTTTTAACTCCTTGTGGGGTATGTCAAGAAAGACTCCTTTATTGGGGTCCCGATCTAAAAGCAGCTATTAGTAACCCAGATGAGAGCCTTGTATATAAAACACTGAAGGAAATACAACCATTTCATTGGTCTAAAGCCTATAATATTTAACATTCTTCTTCGACTAACGGGTGCTTTGATCCAAAAAGGATTAGGCCCTTTTTTGTTGAAGTTATTGTACAAACGGGCCATTTTGTGGAATAAGTGAACTAACGAAGGCAGGTAAGTTCAAAAGGAAAACTTGATACTCTCCCTGTGATTCAGATATAGGTTGGATGGGTAATTATTTTGCTAAAATACACGATATAACACAGTTGCAACCGTAAGTTGACAAAGTGCATTAGCCATAAGATAGAACTCAATGTAATGTTTTAATACAATTTAATTATCAAAAGAAAGGAGTTCATTTTAATGACATTTGGTGAAAAACTTTTTAAATTAAGAAAAGAAAAAGGACTTTCTCAAGAGGCTTTAGCTGAAAAATTAAACACGACAAGGCAGGCAATAAGTAAATGGGAAAATGGTCAGGGGTTTCCTGAAACTGAAAAACTTCTAACGATCGGAAACATTTTTGAAGTTTCTGTTGATTATTTGCTAAAGGATACGATTAAGCCAAGTAATGATAATGAAGAAGGATATTATGTAAGCAAAGAAATGGCAGAAGGGTATTTGTTATCTGAACGCAAAACCTTTAACTATATTGCTTTAGGGTTTAGCTTTATTACTTTAGCCTTTATACCATATTTGGTATTTAAGGATCCAACAATTTATACACTCCTAATCATTATAATTGCTGCATTTGGGGTTGTGTCTTTTGTGTCAGCAGGGTTTATAGAAGAAGATCGATATAAAATTCTTAAGAAAGAGGCTTTGTTGTTTGACCAAGACTATCTTAAAGAGCTAACAAGGAGATACGAAGATATTAAGACGAAGTATGCTGTTGGAATGATCATTGGTGTTTTTTTACTCGTAGGAGGTGCAATACCTTTTTTGTTCGAAAGAAAAGATATAACTTCCGGGGATTTAGTACCTTATTTCCCAGTTTGTGTGGTTTTGATTGCTTTTGGTTTCTACATTTTCATTCGCACCTTATCAATACTGGAGGCATATAAACTACTGGCGAAAAATGAGGAGCATATTAATCGGATAGGTTTTAAGCTTCTAAAGAAAGTGAGAAAAAAGGTGGATGATCTTTAATAGGGTGTTTTTCTTGTATCTATGTTTGGTTTCTTTGTTTGCACTTATAGGTATATTGGGAATCATCAGTAAAGGAGATTATAATCTATTTCTGCAGTTTTCTTTCGGATTGTCAATCTTCAAGATATGGGCGCTTTAATTGAGGAAGGATCACAGAAATGATCAAACTTTTTTATAAAGAATGATCCAATTAAATATATTAAGAGCGTGTTTTGATCAATCTTTTGTTCAAACACGCTCTTTCTTTTTGTACATTTATCAAGGTTATTAGTATGAATTTGATCAAACATTATTCAAAAGCAACATATTATGTGTAACTGATATTCACATATCCGATATCTCACTACTTTAGTTAATTTGACTAATTTTCATCAGTTGGAATGATCCCCATTTTTTTGTATTCTTCTACGACCTTCAAAGATTGTTCACGTTCTTTTTTATCAATTCGTTAGAGACAACAATTTCATCCACTATCTTTTTAAATTCCATAGTTTCCATTAGGATTTTCTCCTCTTTGTTCTTTAAGGACAAATATTCTATGCTAAACTCTCTTTTCCTTCTTCAACTATCCTGCCAGTTAGTTGAAAAAGAAAATAGCCACCTATTAACTGGCAGCCGGAACTCAAAGTAAACACCCATCAGCTTAATATCAATTCTTAAAATCAGCTACATTCCAATTCCATTTCGCATTGATGGTGTCCATAAATTCTTGAATTTTTTCTTTTGATAAGTCTTTTTCTCCGTTTAACTTATTCGCATAGGATTTTAATACCCAAGTTTCGTCATAAGGCTTTTCTGGTGCTTTCCATTGGACACCGAACCTATAATCCCTTGCATCTATCGTTACTTCAACTGAAAGTATATTATCTCCGTGTAATATGAAATGTCGCATCTCCATTTTGCCTAACACCTCCATTAACAGTTTAACATATATATCCATTCTCTTATTGAACTAACCTGCTCCGTTAATACATTAAGCACAGCTTAGCAATTATGTATAAATATAAGCATCTATACACTTCCGTTTTAAGTAATGATTCAAAGTGATTAATAAACATATCGCCAAAACATACATCATTTAAATGCCAGAAACAAAAAGCTGCCTCTTTTAGATTTTTACGCCACAGTTAAACACATATATTTGTTTGTGGCAAATGGTGTAATCACCCTTGACAAAAGGATTTTCACTACAAATTTGGTCTGGACCTAGATAATTGTTATTTTATCTAGATGAAAAGAGGCGCACCTCTTTAATAAGGAAAGCATTTTCACACTAAAGAATAAATTTTCCTGGAATAAGAATTTATCGATTTTAAGTGTAATGGCTTTCATTTTCTCATTAGCTACTATTTTGCTCATTATGTTGAATAGATGCTGTTTAAAGAAATGAATTGTCTAGTTCTTACAACTTCTCTTCAAACTTCTCTCGAAACCTTTAAATATTCTCCCAGAAAGATACTTCAAGGGATGTTATTACTTAATCTTTGCGTACAAACGGGCTATAGTATATTGTTCATCTCAGTGTTTTTAATGAGAGTTATATAACTTAGCAAGAATGTATTTGATGTTTCAATATTCAATCCATCACAGTGCATCCAGTTACTGAACCATTTCCCTATGCTAGCGCAAAACATATGAAAGAATATTTGATTACATGTTAAGTTTTATGAAATAACAATTTATTTTATTTATTAGTTCTAGTAGATTTTTCCCGAAATAGAATGAGTATTGCGCAACTAAATATCATCAGATGAAGCAGTTGCAGTCGAAATTATTCAAGGGGGAAATGTATGGTATTAATTCAAGAAGTATCAACTGCTCCAATAAGCGAAGCGAAATTTGGAGATCTTATCATTTCATTCACAGGACAATTTACACTAAGGTGGAACGATAAAAAGAGTGGTGGGGATCATGACGTTTCTTTCTATCATCCTGTTTGCAAAGAGGGGTTTTTTCCTCTAGGATCGGTTGCGGTTGGCAACTATGATGATATTAATAATATTGCAGCAGTAATGTGTGTGAAAGCTGCCCCAAACACGAATGCACTGGCTCATCCTGTAGATTACAATTATATATGGAACGACAGTGGCTCAGGAGCTTCAATGGATGGATCATGCTGGAGGCCTGTCCCGCCTGATGGATATGTCTCACTGGGAGATGTTTTCGTAGGGAATCACGATAAACCTTCTTTAAGTGATGTTGTGTGTGTGAGAAGAGACTTAACATATTCAGGAGCTGTGGGTGACTGGATTTACGATGACTCTGGCACAGGAGCACACGATGATTTTAGTGCATACAAAATCACTGTTGCAGGCCAGTTGTATGACGATGATACTGGTTTGTTTGCACCGATCACTTTCATTGGCAATAACAGTCATGATAGACCTCAGACGATTCCCAGCATCCTAAGATTAACCTTGCCCACTACAAAATCAAATGATCCTGTTGCACCTATTCTAAATGGTAAAGCTTCACCTTCAAAGTCCACACTTCCATTCCTGGATAGAGAAGTAATCATTCCTATGACCAGTGTAAATGATAATGAGTTTCCAGTAAGCTGGCGGCTGCAAAATAGTCCTTTTTATTACATGCAGCGGGAAAATCTTTATAACCTGATAGCTTTTCAAGATAATGAAACCTCTGATAAAGCAACTTTGAAATATGAGTATAAGTCAGGAATTGATAAAGAAAATTCTAAATCTTGGAGCCAAAAAACAGGGATTGAAGTATCCGCGGAATCAGGAATTTCATTGTTCGGGGCTGAGGGCAAAATTAGTTGTACGGTCAGCGTAGAGCTTGGATTTGAGGGAAGTTCCAGTATCCGAGAGTTTACAGAGGAGACCATCTCCAGTGAAGTTCCCGTTGCTTCAAAAACTGCCGTTGCGATTTGGTCATCTTCTTATAATTTAAAGGTTTTGCGTGGAGACAGGAGCCAAGTAGGTCCGCCTCTAACATTCAAAACTCCTAGTGTGGCCATCTCGCAATATCCGAACTTGACAGTCACAATGGTCCAACATTCTATTTAAAACGCAAGTAAAAAATAGATTTCTTGCAAGTAATTGAGTCCTTTTCCCCGACTATTACAAAAATAATGAAATTCTTTCTGTCTGGGAATCGGATGCATTGCCTAAAGCAAAGAGCTGTCATCGTGGCAGCTCTTTGCTTTTTTCAGTAACGATAGTTTAATAAGGATGTCATGTACAGTTGTAGTTTTTTTTATCATTATCCATAAAAACAAAACAAAGGGGATTTAAACATGAAAAATGTCCTTGTTGCAATAATACACAGGTAACTTGAGTTAAATAGGAAAATCCACTTACATACTTATTTATAAAAGCCCGATCTTATTTACCTTAAGTTAATAGAAATTTACACTCCCTTAACGGTAGATCAATAGTTTTTGAGTATAGTTAAATCTGTTGTTCAATAAAACCTACTTTAGGGGGGAATTATAAGTGTTTAAAAATAGATTCACTAAGAAGATTCTGCCCGTAGCAGTTCTTTCAGCAGTTGCTATTGGGAGCTTGTTTGGAACTTATTCTAATGATGATGTACAAGCAAAAGCTGACAATAATAATAAAAATCCTAAGATTAAGAACGTTATTTTCTTAATCGGTGACGGGATGGGCGTTTCTTATACTTCCGCTCATCGGTATTTGAAGGATAATCCTTCAACACCAGTTGCTGACCGAACAGAATTTGATAAATACCTGGTAGGACAGCAAATGACTTATCCTGAAGATCCAGCACAAAATGTAACAGATTCTGCTTCTGCTGCTACCGCGATGTCTGCTGGTGTAAAAACATACAACGCAGCAATTGCTGTAGATAATGATAAATCTGAAGTGAAAACAGTTTTAGAGGCTGCGAAAGAAAAGGGTAAAGCTACAGGTCTTGTAGCTACATCTGAAATAACGCATGCTACCCCTGCATCATTTGGTTCGCATGATGAAAACCGAAAAAATATGAATGCAATAGCTGATGACTACTATAATGAAATGGTTAAAGGAAAGCATAAGATTGATGTTATGCTCGGTGGCGGCAGTTCAAATTTTGTCCGGCCTGACCGAAATCTTCCTGAAGAATTCAAAAAAGACGGTTTTAGCTATGTTACAAATAAAGAACAGCTTTTCAAGGACAAAAATGACCAGGTGCTAGGTTTGTTTGCTACTGGCGGTCTTCCGAAAATGATTGACCGTACAGAAGAAGTCCCTTCACTCCAAGACATGACAACGTCAGCAATCAATCGGTTAAGTAAGGACAAAGATGGTTTCTTCTTAATGATCGAAGGAAGCCAGATTGATTGGGCAGGCCATGATAATGACATAGTGGGTGCAATGAGTGAAATGGAAGACTTTGAAAAAGCGTATAAAGCAGCCATCGAGTTTGCTAAAAAGGACAAGCATACTCTAGTTGTCGCAACTGCTGACCACTCAACAGGCGGATATTCAATCGGCGCAGACGGCATCTATAACTGGTTCGGCCAGCCAATCAAAGCCGCTAAACGCACACCTGATTTTATGGCAAACGAAATTGCGAATGGCGCAGATGTTGAAAAGACGCTAAAAACTAATATTGATCAAAAACTATTGGCATTAACTGCCCAAGAAATACAGTCAGTCAAAGATGCTGCTGCTACTAAAAAGGTTACGGATATCGACAATGCAATTGAAAATATCTTTAACAAGCGCTCCCATACAGGCTGGACAACAGGCGGACATACTGGTGAAGACGTGCCGGTGTATGCATTCGGTCCATATAAAGAGCGTTTTGCAGGACAAGTGGATAACACAGACCATGCAAAAATTATCTTTGATATTTTAGCTAACGGTAACAAATAATTAATATGAAAAACCGATGCTAAGTAAAAGAGTCCCGTTGCTATAAACAGCAACGGGCACTTTTTCTTAAGGGCATAGAAAGGGAGGGGTTACCGTGAAAAAGCTTATCTATCTCTTTATTTTACTCATCGCCCTGTCTGGCTGTTCAACAGGAAACAATGCCGATAATAGAGCTGAAGAGAATAAGGAGGTACAAAAAGAACAAACAGAAAAAGTCGACCCAAAAGTCAAAAACGACGCTTATGTACCAAATCCCCAAGTAACTGATGACCGTGATCTTGTGAAAATAGATCAAACAATCTCGGATTCAAAAGGAGAGCTAACTTTAAAGGCTTATAAAAAGGTTGATGAAACGCTCCAAGTTGGCCCTATTGAAATGAATATAAAAAATGTAAAAGTCATGCACTTCGTTCCCGATTACAGCATGATCGACTTTTTTCATGCATATACCCATGAAGAAGAATTTGATTTTGTTAAAGTTGAAGTCGAGGTTAAAAATACGTCAAAAGATTTGGTGAAGTTTACACCAATTGCTGCTCTTAAGATGAACAGTGGCGAATACAAAACATTTGAAGACGATATTTACCTGGAAGAATTGACAGGAGACCTTGAAGCGAACGGTGTGAAAAAAGGAAATATGGGCTTCATTTTAAATAAAGCTCAACAGGTTAGCGGCATTGAATTGTTAACGAGCGACGCTGTCGGTAAAGAGGGCAATATTATAGAAAAAGGACAAAATCTAAAGATCGATTTGTAATCAAACGCTCATTGTTATGGCAAATGCGCGCTACAAAAATAATCAAAACCTAAGGACCAAGGCGAATGGTCCTTTTTGTTTTGATGTAAATAAAAAGCCGAATGTCAGGCATTTCAAGTATAATGAACTATAGTCAGATTTTGCATATGATATTTCTCCTGGGAGAATCCTATATATAAATCGGATAATACAAAAAAACGAGGTACATACATGAGTGAAAGAAGTTTTGAGGATTATAAATTAAGCGATGAAATAAAAAGAGCACTGGCTTTGTTAAAATACGAAACTCCAACAGAGGTACAGAGTAAAGTAATACCAGCAGCAATGGAGAATCAGGATCTTGTAGTGAAATCTCAAACAGGCAGTGGCAAGACGGCATCCTTTGGTATACCTATTTGCGAAATGATTGAATGGGAGGAGAAGTCGCCGCAGGCATTAATTCTAACCCCAACCAGGGAGCTTGCAGTGCAAGTTCGCGAAGATATCACGAATATTGGCAGGTTTAAACGGATTAAAGCGATGGCCGTTTATGGAAAAGAACCTTTTGCGAAACAAAAGGAAGAATTGCAACAAAAAACGCATGTTGTCGTCGGTACACCTGGACGTGTGAGGGACCATATCGAAAGAGGAACCCTGGTTTTAGACAAAATAAAGTATTTGATCATAGATGAAGCGGATGAAATGCTTAATATGGGTTTTATCGATGAAGTAGAAGCGATTATACAAGAGCTCCCTTCAAACAGAGTAACGATGGTATTTTCTGCAACCCTGCCTAAAGATGTGGAGAATCTCTGCCATAAATATATGAACAATCCTCTAAATATCGAGATTGCTTCTACCGGGATCACGACGGATACAATTGAACATGCTTTAATCGAAGTGAAAGAACAAGAGAAGATTTCTCTGCTTAAAGACGTCACGGTCATTGAAAACCCGGACAGCTGCATCATTTTTTGCAGAACCAAGGAACATGTCGATACCGTATATACCGAATTGGAAGAATCCAATTATTCTTGTGAAAGACTCCATGGAGGATTAGAACAGGAAGATCGGTTTGCGGTTATGGATGGCTTCAAAATGGGGAATTTCCGATATCTTGTCGCCACCGATGTAGCTGCGAGAGGAATTGATATTGATAATGTAACACTTATCATCAATTATGACGTTCCCATGGAAAAAGAGAGCTATGTCCATCGAACAGGAAGAACCGGGCGTGCCGGCAATAAAGGAAAAGCGATTACGTTTGCGACACCTCATGAAGGAAAATTCGTGAAAGCCATTGAAAGATACATTGGCTTTGAGATACCTACAAAGGAAGCTCCAAGAGATGAGGAAGTTGCAAGAGAAAGAGCCGCTTTCGAAGAAAAAATCAGCGGCCGTCGAGTCGTGAAAAATAATAAAACGGCCCGAATCAACCAAGATATCATGAAACTCCATTTCAGCGGCGGTAAAAAGAAGAAGCTTCGAGCTGTAGATTTTGTTGGTACGATTGCGAAAATTCCTGGAGTAACAGCAGATGACATTGGAATTATAACTATCCAGGATACTTTGTCATATGTAGATATTCTTAATGGAAAAGGCTCGCTCGTCTTACAAGCCATGGAGAAAGCAACAATCAAAGGAAAGAAGCTGAAAGTGAGCAAAGCGATTAAGTAAAGACATTTTGGGCTCTAGGATCTAATTCCTTTTTATATATTTTTGGGGGAATAGACCTTTAGACCTTTAGACCTTTTAGCCGGATAGAAATGTCCTAAACAATGGCTGCTTAACAAACAAGCCGGAGTTCCTTATGTTAAGGAAATCCGGCTTTAGTTCTTATTTAGAGTGGTAAAAAATCCACATTAAATGAGTATTTTCTTAAAAAAGTATTCTTATCTTTCCTCTAATCATTAAGTAATTGAGCAAGACTAGGATCATCTATATAATTTCCTATAGTAATGATTTTTTTATCCTTATGGGATAATCTCTCTATCTAATAAGTCTTTATGAACAACGATTATATCAGAATCCTGAGGTACATCTTCTATTCTGTAATGTTTTACTTCAATATCAGTAATATTTTTCTTTTGCAGTCTTTTTCTAAATGTTGTGGCACCTAAGGCACTACTTCCTGCACCTGCATCGCAAGCAAATGAGATTTTACTGATTTTATTAGTATTTACATGATTGGTAGATGCATTTATAATTTGTTTGCCCTCGGATTTCATAGATTTTGATCTTTCTATTGAGATCGTGAAATCTTCTTCCTCAATCGTTTTTTTATCCAATTTTAATATGATGGCTGTTACGATGAAGGATACGATAGTAGCAACTAGTACCCCTAAGATGATTCCTGAAAAATTCCCTTTAGGTATTAACGCTAAATATGCGAATATGGAACCAGGGCTTGGTCCTGCCACACAAAAGTGATATTGTCTCCTTTAAGTAGACATTCAAAAAAACTTTCATGATACCATGGAGTGTTTAATGCAAAATAAAAGTACAGAGATATGCGGGGGATTTATGCACAATCCCAATGTATAAAAAATAGGCTTGCCAGCACTATAAATAACCTCTACTGTTTGGATTGACGAGATCTTAACAGTTGGGGGAATTTGAAAGGATGCTAGCAATGCCTGAAGTTAATATATCAAACATCTTAGAGATAACTAAGATCTAACCATTAACGAGATTGCCAAAAAGACAGGGAGGAATTGGAGGACAGTAAAGAGATATGCGGATGGGGATGTCCCGCTTGAACGTCTTCCTTCAAAGAATCGGGGGATGATGTACGAAGAAGGTTATGGGGAGATCGTAGATATTTGGATGGAGGAGGACATGAAGCTCAAGCACAAAGACAGAAGAACAAGCAAGAGAATGTTTGAGCAACTCCGGGACTAACATGGCTTTGAGGGTGTAGAGTTATGTAGTATAATCTTGTTCAAACACATTTAAGAAATCTTACCTCACTGTAATTCTTAGTTGTATAAAAAATAAGTGGATGTGTGTCTTTAAAAGTAATTTTATCAACGAAACCAGTAGTATGTCTGGTTTCGTTGATTTTTGCTGAATAAATTCCTATTGATTTAACCAGAATGGTCAGAGGTGTCTGGGAAATTGAAATTTGTTTAAATAACTCCATATCTTTCCACTTTATTAAGACATCAGGTTAAAGTTTCCTTTATAATAGAATCATATATATGTTCTAAATAAGGACTTAGATTATTAAACATGACTTGTATATCATCATTCGATATAGATACATCAAAATAGTGAACACTTTTTTGTAGTATATCTACTTTATTTGTAGCTTCTTTTCTGCCTTTTACAATATGTTTAACAAAAGTCCTAGGATTGGCATGTTCAATTTTATTACAATAAGAATCGATCAATCCTTTTAAAGATTGACTTTTATCCTCTATTGTTTTATTGTCATCTTTCATTACTTTTCGAGCATATAGTCTAAATGAATACTCAAGGAACATACGACTTACAATATTTATGAAAAAAGAGTACCTACTATTTTTGGCCTCAGATGTCAGAAAAAGTATTAACGATTCTATCTTTTCTGAATTTTCAATAGGAAGCTGGTTGTAATATTTTTCAAGGAACTTTTTTGACAGAACCGTTTTAGAAGGCTCTATGGATACAGATGGTTTTCTTAATTTAAGTATTAATTTAAGGTCATCCTGCCAATAAATCTGTTCTTTCGATTTATCCATATAATATTTAAATGTAATGAAGTATTCACCCGGATGATTATTAGGCTGAATAATTCCATTTACAATATTTAGATCTCGACATTCGATTTCCAATAGTTCACTCTTAAATTCTTTTTCTTCATCTATAATTTCTAGCTTTTCTTTCAAATGAAGCGTTTGATTTGTAAAATAGTTAAGATTTTCATTTGTTAATTTAAATTTTAGTGAGCTACTAGGTTCGTCACTCTCTGTATCGGTCTTAATTTTAGGATTATCTTCTTCAGTAGTGCTTTTCCTATTACCCGGATTTCTTTTATCACCAATATTTTCATTAATAATTAATGGCAACAAAAAGTTTTCAACATCCCTTGCCTTGTTAAACAATCTCGTTAAAGGTACCTGTCGTTTTTCTCCTTCAATAGCACTTCTTTCAATTAAGTTATTAATTATTTGAATTTTTTCTTTAGTAAAAGTAGATTTATCATTAACATCAATTGCTAATGCTTTTTTAACATCTCTATTATTAAAAAATCTTTGAATAGTAGTAAAAGGCATTTTACTTTGTACATTTTCATGTAAATATTTCTCAGTTAACTCTGAAATTATTAATTCGACGGTGGGCTTATTTTTTTGGCGATTAATAAAAGCCTGTTTTTCTTTAGCTGACCACTTTTTTAATCCTCTACCCTGGTCTTCTCCAGAATGCACTCTTTCCATAATGAAAAATGCTTCCTTTTCATCGGTTACAAGACAATAGATTTTATTAATATCAACACCTGGGGATGATTTCTTTAATTTTTCAATCCTTTGTTTAAATACTTTATCTATATTGTCCAGTATTGATGGATTTTTCAGCATCTTTAAACTAGCTATTCTTCTATTTCCTTCATAAACAATATATTTTTCTATTTCTGTATCATATACAAGGACAGGAAGATTTGAACCTAGAATCCCATTTTCATATATGTCCTTTGCAAGGTTATACATGTAAGTAGACCCAACTCTTTCAACTAACTTTTTTAGAACATCAATTTCATTTACTCCAACTTCATGTCTAGGGTTCTCTGCATAATTAATGATATTATCTATATCTACTTCTTCATAAAATCTTGTCATATAGAAAAGGCTCCTTTAGATGATAGTTAATTATGTATAATATTTATCAATTCACTTTCATTCTCTAAGCGACTTAACTTTTTTGAAAAAAACATGAATTCTTGCCCACTCTTTTTAGTTTGCAATGTATAGGAGAGACTAAACGCAATACTAGAGTTTTTTGAATAGATTTGCTTAATTTCACTGCTGGTATCATATGTTACTATCCATTTTCTATTGCTTAATAAAGTGTTTATTGTTTTTGCTAAATTCTCATGATCGCCATGATTATAAAAATTCGTATATAACCCCTGGCCTTTTTTGTAATAAGGAGGATCAAAAAAAGTAAAAGAATTTCTCGTTTGTAAAATATCATTTTGAATAAATTCCATAGCATCAATATTCTTAATAGTGATTACTTCTCTGTAATTCGCAATTTTTTGTATCTTTTCAATAAGTGTATCTTTATTAAACCTACAATCAATTTTATATTGTCCATTTTGATCAAGACCACCTATCGGACCTGCTTTATCAACTATTCCCGACCGGTTTGTTCTATTTAAAAAAAAGGTCGAAAATCCAACCATTAAAGGGTCATGGTTATAAATATTTTCTCTAATACTTTTTTGATTATGCCATTCATCTATTGTTACCGGGGTCTCTATTACTAATTTTATAAATTCATCCGTATTATTTAAAATACTAGTCCAAAATGAATAAATCGAGTAATCATAATCATTAATAATCACCTTTTTCACAACATTATCAAACAATAATGCTAATGAAATCGCTGAACCACCTGCAAAAGGTTCAATATAAGTTGAACAATTATTATATTCAACTAATTCTTTAATGAAATTATAGAGTTTATATTTTCCGCCAGGATATCTCAGTGGGGACGGATTAGCCATGTAAGTTCACTACCTCTTCCAATCTGGGTTTAACCTATTTTACTACTAGTATGACATATATTCCACATTTTAAAAAACAAAATCTAACAACTTTTTACAATTTTTTTGAAAGATGCAAAATTCATTAAGTGTTAACAACCTATACTTTCACTATAGTCACATTGTAAGCAAGAAATAATACAGAAGAGGTATTCTTCTGGAACAATCCTTTTTTCTAACATTCGGTTATTTATCTTGCCGTTAATTTCCAACAATAATAATTATTATAATATTCTTATTTGTCTTTCCTATTGTAATAGATAATAATAGAAAAAAGAGTACCTAAAAGAGTAACCTAATCCCAAATATCCGGTCGTTCAACACCCGCTGTTCTTAAGTAAGCTAATAACTGTCCAGTATGTACGGCTTCATGATAAAGAATACGAAGTAAAAAATCACCTAAAGACCTAATATAACCAGTGTATCCCTTTTGCAAACAGTTCAGATCTATCAAACTTAATGTTGCTTAAATCTGTTTCCTTTAAAGCCGCAATAGAATCGAGGAATTCTTTATGATATGGATTGGCAAATTCAAGTAAGTCCTCAGTGTTATTTAAAAATACGCCCTTAAATGGAGATTCAAAGTTTGCTATACTGCCACGATGGATAATAATCTGGTGATAAGAATATTCGGCAGCCAGGATGTGATGCATCATCTCTAAACACGACAATGCATCGGGATCAGGCTACCAATTTAAATATTCTGTGGGAACAGGCCTCCAGACCTTTAGACTTCTTCTTACTTCTTCAAGATTCAACACGATTAAATCAATGGAATTCATATGTATCTCTCCTTTCATTCCTTTCGAATCAAGTAGAAACGAATCATCTAGAAAAAAATGAATAGTTTCCTTTTTTATTCAGATGTAGTGACTAGAGCATTCTTTTTTTTCTGCTTTGCTAAGGAGAATCATCATTAAGGCGCCTGACATCCCAATTACAGCAACCAACATCCACGGGAGACCTATCCAACCGTTTATATCTAAAAGCAACGGACCGACAAAGCTTCCAATCGATGCCCCAATCCCGAATGAAATCTTGGATAATCCAAAATAAGTTCCTGCGGAGCTCCCGTTACTATATTGAGCCACTTTAATGTCGGAAGAAGGCAGGACCAACGTTTCTCCAATAGTAAAGATAAGTACACAAAATATCACCCACCACTTATCAGGAAAGAACCAACAGAAAAACAGACCGGTTGCCATTACGACCATCCCTCTACTTATCAAGAGCAGGGGTTCATACGCATCGAATAAACGTCTTAGAAGGAACATCACCAGTAATCCGCAAAGGGCGTTTGAAGTGACGACATAGGAAACATCGGCCTGCGAATCGGTAATCTTAAACATGGCTAAAGGAAACATAACGGTTAGTTGGCTATACATAAACCAGAAAAAAACCATAATGCTATTAAAATATATAAAATTTTTGTCCTTTAAAACTTCAGTAAAATTTGTTTGTATTGATTTTGTATCAGTTGGCATCTCAAATTGATTGCGATATATAAAAATGAAAACACTGATAATGAAATATAGTAAACTCCCGAATAAAAAGGGCAAAGCGGGTTCTACTTGTATTAACAGTCCTCCGATTAAGGGGCCAATTATCGCTCCGGCATTCAATGCTTGATTGTAATATGTAAATCCTGTTTTTCGAATTTTCTCATCTTGTTTGCTAAAAAGTGCACCTACTGCCGGTTCATATAGAGCCGTGCCCAACCCGGTTAGAGCTGCGGCTAAAGTAGATCCTATAAATGAGTCAGAAAAAGAAAAACATATAAATCCCAGAGCTCTTAAGGTCATTCCAGCCATCATTGAATACGAGTAACCAATTTTGTCAGCGATAATTCCACAGAAAAAAGGAAGCACCCTGGAGGTTATCATTAAAACGGTTAATACAGTCCCCACCTGGATAGCGGTAAATTCCAGGTGTTCGGATAAATAAATAGCTAAAAAGGTAAAGACAGCAAACGTTCCAAGATTCATTAGAAATGTGGCAACGAGTAATAATTGAAGAGGCCGATTCAAAGACATTTTATCCACGCCTTTCTTGTAACCGTTTAAAAAGTTTAGTGGTTAACCTTTTTCTGTTACAATGATATGGTAAAATCAACATAAACGCAACCATTAAAAAAGTTAGGTGGTTATCAAATGAGCCATAAACCTGCACCCGGTGATTTAGAGATTATTAGTAACTTACTTAATACGTGGTCCATTCCTAATGAAACAAGAAAAGCTACAGATTTTCTAAATACAAAGCAAGACCTTGTACAATTTTTGAAAATGAACAAGATCTCACCAGATATAAAAGTTGATATAACAGAACTTAAAACGTTTAGAGGGGATATCCGAAAAGCTATAGAGGAACAAAACGGTGAGTTTATCCTTCCGTGGCTTAACCTATATTCAGTAAAAGTAGGTTTAGAGGTTGAAAATAGAGTTCCAAAGACGGTAAATGTACCAGTTGCTGAAAACCATTTAATCAGTAAATTGCTATGTGTAGTTGTCGATGCAATTTCCTTGAGCCAATGGAATAGATTAAAAGCTTGTCCCGATTGTCGCTACGTATTTTATGATCATTCTAAAAATGGAAGTAAAAAATGGTGCGGGATGTATGCGGAAAGTTCAGAGGGACGGGCATGTGGCACCATTGATAAAGTCAAACGATATAGAGAACGAAATAAAGCAAAAGTCTAAGCGTACATGGAAAAAAGAAGTCTTCCTATTAATTAGGTATTGTGATGCTTCTTTTTGATTTTGGGAATGATCCATTTGATGTATAATATAAGCTAGTTAATGGATTGTACGAACTTCATATCATTCTTTTAAAAAATGTTGAAGAAGCGCTTAGTTCATATTAATATTTCCTTGTAGATCCAAAGTGGAAAGAGAGTGAAGCAGGATGGGCCGTAAGTGGAACAATATAAAAGAAAAGAAAGCGTCAAAAGATGCTAATACGAGTCGTATATATGCAAAGTTTGGACGCGAAATTTATGTAGCAGCCAAGCAGGGTGAACCGGATCCGGAATCAAACCAGGCTTTAAGAGTCGTGCTCGAGCGGGCAAAAACTTACAATGTTCCGAAAACGATTATTGACCGTGCGGTTGAAAAAGCGAAGGGCGGTTCAGAAGAAACGTATGACGAACTTCGTTATGAGGGCTTTGGGCCAAGTGGATCCATGGTAATCGTCGATGCACTGACAAATAACGTGAACCGGACTGCCTCGGATGTACGGGCTGCATTTGGCAAAAACGGCGGCAACATGGGCGTCAGCGGATCTGTTGCCTATATGTTTGATGCCACAGCTGTCATCGGAATCGAAGGCAAATCTGCAGATGATGTACTTGAACTATTAATGGAAGCCGATGTAGACGTACGTGACATACTAGAAGAAGAGGAAGCGGTCATCGTTTATGCAGAACCTGACCAGTTCCATGCGGTTCAAAAAGCACTTAAGAACGCTGGGGTCACAGAGTTTACAGTTGCAGAGATTACAATGCTTGCACAAAATGACGTAACACTTCCAGAAGATGCACAAGCGCAATTTGAGAAACTGATTGATGTATTAGAGGATTTAGAAGATGTTCAGCAAGTGTACCACAACGTGGATTTAGGTGAATAATGCATGAAAGCAGACCTTTTTTAACAAAAGGTCTGCTTTTTTTAAAATTAAAGCTCTGTTAAACGATAATGTTGTTTTTGGGAAGGGAATCTGCGAGACTCCTCGAAAATGCATACGCATTTTCTCGTGCGGTGTCTATTCAAGGATGATGAATCAACGTCCTGCGGAAAAACGGGCTGGCAAGACCCCGCAGCGAGGTACGAGTGAGGAGGCTTGCCAGTTCGTCCGCGGAAAGCGAGTAGATTCCATGACCATTTGAAAATCAACAATGGAATTTAACAGAGCCAAAATTAAAGAAAGTATAACTTTTTTTAATCTTAAAAAATGTTCAGCTATGCGGGATTAATTATCCAAATTCAAGAGCTATTCTTAATCCTGAATTTGAGCGGCTGCACTTTCATCCATATACATGACTTCCCAAAGATGTCCGTCTATATCCTGAAAACTCCTTACGTACATAAAGCCATGGTCCATCGGGTCATTGGATACCTTTCCGCCAGCTGCCAGGGCCTTATTGACAATCTCATCAACTTCTTCCCTGCTTTCAGCAGATAATGCCAGAATTACTTCTGTACTTTTTGTGGCATCCGAAATTTCTTTTTTGGTAAAAGTTTTAAAAAAGTCTTCAACCAACAACATGGCAAATATATTCTCGCTGATGATCATACAAGTTGCATTTTTATCGGTGAATTTGGGGTTAAATTCAAAGCCTATTTCAGTAAAAAACTCGATGGATTTATTCAATTCTTTAACCGGCAAATTCACAAAAATTTTATCCGCTTGAATGGCCATAATAGTCACCTCAGAAATTAGTTTTTTAACTAAACGTAATCAGAATGACCCTCCTTCCGAGAAAGTTTGGCAGTCGATATCGTAGCACGCACACTAAATGATGGTTTCTCATCGATGGCTATTTTTGGAAAAAAATTGATTGATGAAAAGATTCATCTCACCTATATTCTCCAGTAATTACCTGATTCCCTTCTTCAACTTTCTCGTTCCCTGAATAAAGTGGGTTTATAAAGAATCACAACGGGTTAAAAGACAGTAAAGTACGAAAGGTGGAGGGAGAATATGGATAGGAATGTGTATGGAGTATTTGATAGCTCTGAAGAGGCGATGAATGCCATTCGAGAGCTAATGGAAAGAGGATTTAAGGGAAGCGAGTTCACGGTTATTGCCAGGGATGAAAAAGACATTTCGTTCACTAATGATGACCAGTATATAGATGTCCAAGCGATTACAACTCACACCGAAGAAGATGATTCCTTCGTAGACAAAGTCCTGCGGTACTTTAAGGATGTTGAAGACAATCTTGAGGATAATTTAACGGGTAACGGTTTATCGGAAAGGGAAGCAAAAAGGTACGCAGCCAAAATTGACTCGGGGAAAATCGTTGTTTTGGTTAATGGAGACAAAGAAGAAGAGTTTGGATCTACCCTTGCTGGAACCAGCGGATAATCCAGATGTTGTATAATGATGGCAACAGTCTAGCAAAAAGAGCCGGCACTCGGCTCTTTTTGTTTTTCCGTATTCAAAATTATTTCACCGGTTCAAGTAACGAGGTTGGAAGATAACCTTCTTTTCCGGAGTCCAAAGTTTTAACCTTGGTGCGGATTAAGTCTCTTTCGAGTACCTCTACTTCGCTGTCTTTTTTAATGCTCTCAACCTGATTATCTTTTTCTATATTTTCAACACCTTTTAAATCATTCACTTCTATTAGTTGGTACAATTCATCATAAGCTTCAGGAGTTAAAGCCAAATAGGCATCCTTTTCGACTTTAGCTGTATCTCCATTTTGAAGGGTGTTCTCTTTTATCTTCTGATCTCCTTCCTTGTAAGTATCCTTCATGTTCTGAACGATACCAGGAGTCTCTTCTTTTACCGTATCAGAAAGCTGCTCTGCACCTTCCTTTACTTGGCCCGCAGCTTCTTCCGCTTTTTGCTCAACCTGTTTAGTAGCCTGTTCCGTTTCTTGAGAAATATCTTCACTGCTGCATCCTGAAAATAGGAGTAAGCCCATACTAAGGGGGATAGATATATATCTGGCAGACAAATTCATATTTTCATCCTCCTTGCCTTTTATAATTAAGTTACCACTTGAATTCGAAAATAAACTTAAATTACCAAAGAGGGTTGGTCACTCAGTGAGAAGCTGGTAATAAAAAGCAGATTGATAACATATAAATTTATCAGTGTGTCCAGATCCTTTCAAATCTTTCAAATTCTATATTACAAGTATAAAAAAAGTTTGGTAGGAAAGTAAATGGAATGATAGATAAAAAGTAGGGGGAAGAAGTATATGACGAATCCGGCTGGATTTTGGAGAAGATTATTGGCTCTTATATTAGATGGAATTATTATTGCAATACCCTTTGGAGTGATCAGTTATTTAATCACAGGGAATTGGAATCGGAATGATGATACTTTTGAAAGCGTGGTAAATTTTGTGTATGCCTTGATTATACCGATTATTTGGCATGGATATACAGTGGGTAAGAAAATCATGGGAGTGCGGATTGCGAAAGAGAACGGAGAAAAATTAGGTTTTGGAACGATGTTAATGCGAACCTTCGTTGCAGCTCTTGTTTATGTTTTTTCCTTTGGTATTGCTCTCATAGTCAGTGCATTTATGGTAGGGCTGCGAAAAGACAAAAGAGCGTTACATGACCTGATGGCAGGAACGTATGTCACCTTTGATAAACCGCAAGCTTGATAATTTCCTCCAAAATGAAAATTGGATGCCGTTCAATGGAATTAAGATATGCTTAAAAATATAGAAAAGGTTAAAAAGGATAAAACAAAGGGGGCTGTCTAAAAAGTCCATTTAAGATTAAAATGTACCAAATTAAAAACCCAAGAATGCTGATTTAACAGTATTCTTGGGTTTTGCTTTTATCCAGATGTCAGCTGATTTCTACTTTCGGGACAGCCCCTTTTTTCTTTCAGGTTTATCATACTTGTTACCTTCATATTATTATCTAGCGCGCAAAAAAGGGGATGAATAAATCATCCCCTCATTTACTTATATCTGAAAAGTTTTATCGTAAAGTCTTCAATGCGCCGCTCCAAGCGAGTACTTGGTCCAGCATTGCATTCATATTGTCTGCGTGTAAATCAGCCGGTTTGAACACACTGAAGTTTTCAAAATCTGTGAACAATGACAATGTTGGGTGTACACGAACATCCGCAACTTGCAATTCTGCCAAGATTCCACGTAAATGTTCAGCTGCACGGGCTCCGCCTGTTGAACCATAGCTTACGATACCTGCTGCCTTATTGTTCCATTCATCACGTGCTGAATCCAGTGCATTTTTTAATGCTCCTGTAATGCTGTGATTGTATTCTTGGACGATAAATACGAATCCATCCAGGCTGGCAAGTTTTTCTGACCAAGCTTTCAATCCTGGTTCTTCACCAGTTCCTTCTCCTAGAAATGGTAATTTGAATTCTGCAATATCCACGATTTCATAATTTGCATCTCCACGTTTATTAGCAAAATCCTTTACCCAATCTCCTACTTGCGGGCTTAAACGTCCTTGACGTGTGCTTCCTAAGATAATTCCAATATTTAATTTTTCCACTTGTTTTTCCTCCTCATTAGTTGATCCACCAAATAATTTCTTTAAAAATCCCATGCTGCACCCCCTTTAATGTCTGTATTCTGTATTCTCTATTTGGAAAATATTTCAGATTACCTTCAACTAAAATATTTTGAATACGAGACAATGCTACTCCGATAAATCTCTTTTGTCAAACGATTGATTTATATGTAGGTTCACCTAGTTCTTTTGATTAATACGTTTTTTAATTAGAAGAGGCAAATCTTGTTGTAACGATGCGAAATCGCGTGAAAAGCTTCATTATCTGAATCTGCACCCATCGACGAGATTTATCAACGATGGATCCACAAATACGAACACAATCGAATAGAAACGTTGGGTGAATTGAAAAATATACTTGAGGAGGAAAAGAATAAATGACAAAATCAACATTCGTCTATGTGACTTATATTGCAACCACACCGGAGAAACTATGGGAAGCATTGACAAGCAGCGATTTTACCAAAAAGTACTTTTTCGGAGGCAAAATTCAATCCGATTGGCAGGAAGGTTCAAGCGTTATCTATTCGCGGAATGGGCAGGTCGTCGATCACGGGGAAATATTAAAGTGTGAGCCGTATCGTTTACTTTCTTTTACATGGAAAATAGAAGGAGACGATACACCCCGCGAACGTCCCACAAAGGTTACTTTTGAGTTAAAACAAATGGAAGCTACGGTAAAGCTAACGCTTAAACATGAACATCTGGTGGATGCTGATTACGCTGAAGACAACGATACCTTTAGGGGCTTAAATAATGGATGGCCGGCCATTCTAAGCAACTTAAAAAGTCTGCTCGAGACTGGAAACACCTTGCCACCCATTTCAATCTAAACTCTAGATGACAAATCCTATTACAATACCTAATCAGTTCATTTGATCCGACTTAAGGACATATGGAAATTTTTATCAACCAAAGGGAGGGAGGACTATAAAGTTCTCCCTCCCTTTAAAATATTAACTTAAAGGCGATTGATTAAAGCGTAGCGATAGTTACTTTTCGTTTTCATTATTTTCCGGAACCTCAGGTGAGTTCCTGAACAGGCCAGCCATAAAGTTTGTTAATTTCTTTTGTAACCTGATCTAAAAATTCATCCGATAATAAAGGTGAAGGTAAGGTCTCCTTGAACATAAAATTCTGGTCCCTCCTTTTAAGAAATGACTGAAAATATTGTTCGCAAATTTTGCTATTTTAAACATTGAAAACAATCTATGTTTGTAATTTAAAAATAGGCTCATCCCCATAACTGGTGGTTTAATATTGATTAACGTAATATCTCAGTTAATTTTGCAACAAAGTTGATTGGCGAGGATATGCGA
>NZ_QVTC01000059.1 GCF_003429085.1 Bacillus sp. V59.32b
GAGGAGTCTCGCAGATTCCCTTCCCAAAAACAACATTATCGTTTAACAGAGCCTTATTTAAAGATAAGAAAGTATAAAATTTTCAACATGTATTGATGTCTGGCGTAAGCAGCCCAGCCCCGATGCACAGGACGTGCTAGTGCCGACGAAGACATAACGATGTGGCGGTCTTAGTCGCTCTTCTTTACTTGCAGGGCGCTTGCGCTTTTCTTATCCAGGATTAATTCTCGCTCTGAAAGAATTCTTTCCAGGTAATGACCGCGTATTTTTCTCTCAATAAATAAAGCAGAACAGTTAACGACAGCAACAAAATTAGAATCATGGATGGACTGAATTCAGAAATGTAGCTTCCGAACACGGTATAGAAGAAGGCTAGGGGAATGTTTGATAAAAAAGAGTAATAGGCGAAGTTTTTTAATCCTTGCTTTTTCTCCATCAAACAAAGTGACAGTAAATGATAGTGGATTAAAGGAATGAGCCGCAGCACGGAGATTTGCCGGATATTCAGATGACGGTGTCCAAACAGTTTGTTTTTCATGCGCAACAGCCGCTCCATGGTTTTCGGAAACCTATGGATTACAGTGTAAAAGAAAAGACTGGATAAAGTAAGACCGATAATCGAATAGAGGGTACCCGCCGCCGGACCGAACAAGATACCTCCCGAGATGCAGACGACCACGACCGGAATGAATAAAAATTGCCTCAACAGATGAAAGATGATGAATACAAATGGCGCAAAGGTACTTGTTGTCCCGATATATCCTAGTATTAGCGAAAGCTCCTCATTCATGATTTTCCTCCTCTATGATGCCGGCACACGAGACTATTACAAGCATATACGGGAGGGGTGACATATATGACTATTTCATTATGAGGTATATCAGAAGGACGAGCTGGATGATCATTAATAACTGGAAGCCGATTCTAAATGAAGCATGCTTGGTTTTATGTCGGAATAAGAACATGCCGACAGTCGCACCTGTCCCCCCGCCCATTAAGGCGAGCAGCCAAAGCGTTTTCTCGCTAATTCGATATTGCTGTTTTTCGGCCTTTCTTTTGTCACTTTTCATCGTGACTAACGCAATGCAATTAATGACAAGGAAATAGAGCATGGCAAATGTGGTAAGCTCCATCTTTTTCCTCCTCCTTTTGTATGTAAAAAGCCATCCTCGGCAAGGAGAATGGCTTTGATTATCTTATTTTTCTAATTGCTGTTTAGCTGCAGTTGCCAGTTGAGCAAATGCCTGTTCATCAGCGATTGCAAGGTCAGCGAGCATTTTACGGTTCACTTCGATACCAGCTAGCTTCAAACCATGCATTAAACGGCTGTAAGAAAGACCGTTGATGCGTGCAGCTGCGTTGATACGAGTGATCCACAATTTGCGGAAGTCGCGCTTCTTTTGGCGACGGTCGCGGAATGCATACATTAAAGATTTCATTACTTGCTGGTTAGCAACTTTATATAATGTATGTTTTGAACCATAATAACCTTTAGCTAATTTAAGAACCTTTTTACGACGCTTGCGAGTAACAGTACCGCCTTTTACACGTGGCATGTTATTTCCCTCCTATATAGATCGATGAAGTCGATATTACTTGATATTGTCTAACAAATGACGGATGCGTTTGAAGTCACCTTTGCTCACAAGGCTAGCTTTGCGAAGCTTACGCTTTTGCTTAGTAGATTTGTTCGCGAATAAATGGCTAGTATAAGCGTGTGAACGCTTTAGCTTTCCAGATCCGGTTTTCTTGAAACGTTTTGCAGATCCGCGGTGAGTTTTCATTTTAGGCATAAGGTATTCCTCCTCATTACAATTACTTTTCGTTTTTCGGTGCTAAAATTAAGAACATGCTTCGACCATCCATTTTTGGATGGGTTTCAATCGTAGCTACTTCCTTGCAAGCTACTGCGAAACGGTCCAATACGCGCTGGCCGATTTCTTTATGCGTAATCGCACGGCCCTTAAAGCGGATGGAAGCTTTCACTTTATCCCCTTTTTCAAGAAACTTGATTCCATTGCGAAGCTTTGTATTGAAATCATGTTCATCAATGGTCGGGCTCAAGCGAACCTCTTTCAAGCTGATGATCTTTTGATTCTTGCGGGATTCTTTATCTTTCTTTTGCTGCTCAAAACGGAATTTTCCGTAGTCCATGATACGGGCTACCGGAGGCTTTGCGTTCGCAGCAACTACTACTAAATCAAGGTTTACACGAGTAGCAATTTCAAGTGCTTCGGATTTCGTTTTAATTCCCAGCTGTTCGCCGTTTTGGTCAATTAAACGAAGTTCGCGGGCACGAATACCCTCGTTTACCATCATGTCTTTGCTAATAGTTAGCCACCTCCAAGGTTATTTAGCGAATACAACGTTAAGAAAATATCTCTAGTACCATCATTCAAACTTTCTCACCATGATCTGCATCATTCGATTTTTCACAATAAAAAAGTGTGGATGTCGTCTAAACACCCACACAGATAGAATAATCAGAATAAATTCAGATAATCAAATCATGAACCTGCTAACTGCACATAATGCGTCGGGCCAGGTGAGAAGCGGGTGCTTCTTCTTTTCTTATAAACACGTATTCAATTCACCTAAGAAAATATACCATAAACACAGATGACATGTCAAACTCAATACTTGTTTTGACAACAAAAATTATCTTATCAAAAATTAGTGATCTTTGCAATATGTTTGGAAGATTTTTTGTGAAGGTGATAACTTCCATGTGTTTTTGATGGAACCTTTTGCATAAATTAAATGTCTGCGATGTTGTTTTTCGGATTTATGAACGGTTATTTTGATTTGTGAGCAATTATTGAAATTTATGAGCGATTATCCTGATTTGCCAGCGATTAGCAAAATTTACGAGCGATTATTCTGATTTGCGAGCGATTAGCAAAATTTACGAGCGGTGACTGTTGTGGCCCCCTACAGTAACTTAGACATATAATATTCATCCACATACTTTCCATCAATATAGAGAGAATCTCTTTTTGTCCCTTCGACTTCAAAGCCCATCTTTCGGTAGAGGGAAAGAGCCGCTTGATTATGAGCCAATACCGTGAGTTCCATGCGATGGATCTTATGCTGCTTCGCCCAATTCTCCATGGCTTCGAATAGCATGGTTCCAATGCCCTTTCCTCTTGAACGTTCCGACACACCTGCCACAAGATAGATGGAATGCCTGATTCTTTGCGGCATGTTTCCGATGATAAACAGGTATCCTTCCAAATCGCCATTATTATCAGCGACTAATGCTTCTGAAATTTCATCATCATTCAATCTTTTGATCCGTTCTCTTTGCTCTTGAATCGAAGTCTTTCTCTCTCCAGGTCCAAACAGCATGAAATTAGATTCATCCACCGAATTGAGCAGCTTTAACAGGTTTTCCGCGTCATCAGGTACTGCTTTTCTAATATTCATTCTAAGCCCCCTTTGAATCAAAAGGAGACACCCATTCTTGGTGCCTCCTTTCAAGGATTAACGTTTTACTTCATCATTAAGTGATTTGATAAAATCTTCAAACATAATCGTTTCGGATTTTTGTTCACCATATTTGCGGACGTTTACGCTGCCTTCTTTGCTTTCGTTATCGCCGACAACGAGCATATAAGGAATCTTCTGCATCTGGGCTTCGCGGATCTTATAGCCGATTTTTTCATCGCGTTGATCCAGTTCGACGCGGAAGCCTTCCATTTGAAGCTTTTCCTGTATTCCCTTTGCATAGTCCGAGTGAACCTCGGGTGATACAGGGATCACTTGAAGCTGAACAGGCGCAAGCCATGTCGGAAATGCTCCTTTATATTCCTCAATTAAGAAGGCGACAAAGCGTTCCATAGTCGAAACAACCCCACGGTGGATAACAACCGGTCGATGCTGCTTGCCGTCTTCCCCGACATATGTCAGATCAAAGCGTTCAGGCAGTAAGAAATCAAGCTGGACCGTCGAGAGTGTTTCATCTTTCCCCAAAGCAGTGCGGACCTGCACGTCCAGCTTCGGACCATAAAATGCCGCTTCGCCTTCCGCTTCGAAATACTCAAGGCCAAGCTCATCCATTGCTTCCTTCAGCATGCTTTGCGCTTTTTCCCACATCGCATCATCGTCATAATATTTTTCAGTATCCTCTGGATCCCGGTAGGACAGACGGAAGGAATAATCATTAAAGTCAAAATCTTTATAAACCTCGAGAACAAGGTTTACGACACGTTTAAACTCATCCTTGATCTGATCCGGGCGGACAAAGATATGGGCATCATTTAAAGTCATCCCTCGCACGCGCTGCAATCCTGATAGCGCACCTGACATTTCATAGCGGTGCTGCGTACCAAGCTCGGCAATCCGAATTGGCAGTTCACGATAGCTGTGAATGCTGTTTTTATAAATCATCATATGGTGCGGACAGTTCATTGGACGGAGCACAAGCTGTTCATTGTCCATATCCATCACTGGGAACATGTCTTCTTGGTAGTGATCCCAGTGGCCGGATGTTTTATATAAATCGACGCTTCCCATAATCGGAGTGTACACATGGTTATATCCAAGACGTTCTTCTTTATCCACGATATAGCGCTCAATTACGCGGCGGATGGTCGCTCCTTTTGGCAGCCATAAAGGCAGTCCCTGTCCTACCATCTGAGAATTGGTAAACAGGCTGAGTTCTTTACCAAGCTTGCGGTGGTCACGTTCTTTAGCTTCTTCAAGCAAGTGAAGGTGGTTTTCAAGGTCCTCCTTCTTGAAGAAAGCTGTTCCGTAAATCCGCTGGAGCATTTTGTTTTTGCTGTCGCCTCTCCAGTATGCACCAGCGATGCTTAATAATTTAAATTCCTTGATCTTCCCGGTTGTTGGCACATGGATACCGCGGCATAGGTCAAAAAATTCGCCCTGCTCATAAATCGTTACCTGCTCATCAGCAGGGATGGCCTCGATCAATTCAAGCTTGTATTCATCCCCGATTTCCTTGAAGCGTCTCTCCGCTTCATCACGGCTCACTTCAACACGGATCACTTCAAGATTTTCATTAATGATCTTTTTCATTTCTTTCTCAATCTTCGGAAGGTCTTCAGGAGTCAGCGATTCTTCCAGATCGATATCATAGTAAAAGCCGCCTTCAATCACAGGTCCCACCCCGAATTTAGCATCTTTATATAGGCGCTTGACCGCCTGGGCCATTAAATGCGCTGAACTGTGACGAAGAATTTCTAATGCTTCCTCGCCGTCCTGGGTAACGATTTCAATCGAACCATCTTCTTCAATCGGGCGCCTTAAATCATAAGGTTGTCCGTTGAATTTTCCGGCAATGGATTTCTTCTTTAAGCCGGGACTGATCGATGCCGCAATATCTTCGGTTGTCGTTCCTTTTTTGAACTCCTTTGCCGCTCCGTCAGGAAAAGTCACTTTGATCATTTCAGACATACCGTTTCACTCCTTCATTTGTTTGTTTCTTTCCACAGGGGCTTGGAAAATAGAAAAAGCCCGCCCCTGTATAAAAACAGGGACGAGCTTAAAGTTTATATGTTAACCCGCGGTTCCACCCTCGTTTCATTTGCGTTAATTTTAGGCAAATGACACTCGTGACTTAATAACGGCAGCTTCCCGTCAGCCAATACTCGCAACACGCTTTCATAGCTGAAGTTTAGAGGTGGTAGGCCTTCTAACCGTATTAGGAAGCTTCCAGCCGTGTCTTCCCTCTCTGTAAACCGATTTTAGAATACCCATGTCCTCATCAAAACCTTTGAATAATATGTAGTATGTAGGAAATTATAATTCGTTATGCATGGAAAATCAAGGTCTTCTTATAAAAAATGAGAGGACTGGCATGATTACCGATTTTTCTTCAAAAATTTTCGTAATCGTTTGGATTAGATCATCATCCGTTTCATCTGTATAAAGATTGAGACGCTTCGGTGCAATGGAAATAAGCGGTGCTAATACTTTTGAATCAATATACATCCGATTCTCCACAAGCAATTTCTTATCAATCATTTTAAAGATTTCATATTTATCAAGCTCTTTGAAGTTTTCATCAAAAAAGCGAAAGCCATTGTCATGGAGTAAATGAACAACTTCCATTTCCGATTCCCGCTCATAAAGAAGATCACGCAGAGTTTGAATAAAATTCTGGTAATCCTGCTCAAGCTTATATTCATCGATAGCACTTTCTACATAAACTACGAGAGAATCATAGAACGATTTTAATCGAAATGTTGCAAAAGAATCGAAGGAAAAAGAGATTTTGTCAGCGAGAAAAAATTGAAGACCTTCCTGGATGATTTTTTTTTCCGCTTTAAAAACGATGTGCTTTTGTTCTCCTTCGATAATCGAACTGGCAATCTCGATAATTGCATCGATTTCTTCGCGCTCCCGGTAAAAAAACTTTTGCCGCAAAATGGTTTCAAGCCAACTTAGTAATTTTTCTTCTAGCAAAAAGTTATAAAACACATCGCTTAATAAAAACAGTAACTTTTTCATATATGTATCTTTAATGGTGACAAACAGTCCGCTCTCAGGCTGAAAATGTATGTATTCATTCAGTTCCGTCCCTAAAGGATGGACGGAAACGTATTCAAGCAGTTTTAATGCTTCTGTTTCTGATTGAAAATGAATTCGTACCAACCAAACCCCCCCTAAACCCTGTCCTGCTTTCATATATATGGGATAAGCAGGCGGTTTAGAAGAGTTGTTATTGGTAATTCTAATAGGTATGGTTAAAAGTGGGTTATATGTCTTCGTAACTCCTTTCTTACATAGAAATTATGTCAAAGAAAGGCAGAAAAAACCTGATTGAAAAATCAATTCACAACAGGTTCTTAGATTTTAATGTAAAATGAACTTAGTGATTATGCATTTTTACTCTTAACATTGTTATGTGTGCGTGGTAATATCTTTTCAGATTCTTTTAGCGTTTTATTTACTGACCTAATGTTTGCAGACATAGATCTGTGAAATGCAGTTGAGGTGCATTTTTAAAAATTCAAAGAAATATTCATGTTCAGTTATTATCGCCTATTCAAAAGCTTAAACCACTTCTTTTGGTGAAGAACCCATTTTTCAATTAACTACATTAAATATAAGTTCATTAAATAATTATTTATATTGATAGCCCACCACCTAATCAGAATCTATGTCCAGAAATAAAAGAGTTGCGGATAAATTTATCCAACCAAAATAAACACCACTTGGAGACCCAAACGGTGTTCATTTTGGTTATTCATGAAATAAGTGAGCGAGACACTAATTAGGCTTAGTGTCTTCTGTTTTCACCCGTAAGCAGCAACGGTTCAGCTAGGTACTTGATTCGCTCCATGATCCTTGCTGCCTTCACTTCTTCTTTTTCACCGCGTTGTGAAAAGGTCAGATGATTCTGCAGGCCATTAAAATCAAAATTGGATGTGAAAAAAGTTGGCAGATTTTCTTGCATACGGAATTGAAGAATCGGCCCAATAACCTCATCCCTGGCCCAGCTGCTCATCGTTTCTGCACCAAAGTCATCGAGCATAAGAACGGGAGCCTTTTTCGTCATTTCGATTTTTTCATTTAAGGTGTTATCGCCGATCGATGCCTTGATTTCTCTTAAAAAGTCCGGGACATATACGATTAACGACGAAATCCGTCTGTCGGCCAGCTCATTGGCAAGCGCTCCGAGCAAATATGATTTGCCTACCCCGAAGCTCCCATGCAAATAAAGCCCCTTTTGCTTCTTGCCGGAACTATATTCCTCGACAAAGGTTGTAGCTTTTTCAGCCGCCTCCATGCGGCCTCCAGCTGATCCTGTACGAAAAAAATCCTCCAGAGAAGCAGATAAAATATCCTTCGGTACATAAAGGCTCTGAATCAGTTTTTCGTGTCTTCTTTTTTCATCGTTGATAACCTTCCGCTGGCATGGTTCATAATGAAGGTCAATCGAATTCCCTTGAACCACAAGCCTTGGATGGAATCCCTGCATCATGTTGATGCAGCCATCGAGACTAGGACATTTTTCGCAATTATTGCTTTGTGAAGAAAACTCATATAGCTTCACCAAGCCTTTTTCAATCATTTCCGTTGTAATGCGTGAACTGTTTTCATTTAAGAAAAGCCTGATTTCTTCATTATTTAATATTTCATTTTTTAAATGCTCGTATCTTTGTCGGAATTCTACATTATTTGCCAACTTGTTTAATGCGTCGCTTATCCTTTGCATGCCCGCTTCACCCCCTGCTTTTTAGTTTTTTAAGCCGTTCTTCCATCTGCCGCTTTCGTTCTTCCAGTCCTTTATCTTCCGCAATATCCTGGGATGGTTCAACCTGATCATCCTTCATCCAGTCCGGAACAATTTCCGTCCGGATCGTTTTCCTTGCACCAGCCTTGCTTTCTTTTTTCCCCTGGGCCCAGGACTGGTATTGCCGATGCTCGCTCTTGGCAAGCTCCATCGCTTCTTTTACGGTGACTACTTTTTTACGCGCCCAGTGGCCTGCGATTTTCTCTACATATCCTTTCGTCAGCTTCATATCCGTCTTAATCATGACATAGTCAATAAGTACATTAATGACTCCTGGATTGAGATTTTGATTAAGCATGACTCCTTCAATAATCTGGAGGTCAGATTTAGATGGTTCCCCTCCTCCTGAAAGCTGGATAAGCCGTTCCCGCGGTGACACTGTGTCAAGGTGGCGGATATATATATCTTCCTTCGTTTTCGGTTCATCCGTCTGGTCGTGGTAAATCGCTGGCTGGACGCGGTCGGAAAGCGAGGGCATATCACGATGGTATTCGATTTGATACCAATCGCGGGCTGCTTTGCGCAGTTCTTCCTCATCAATCTCATTTTCCGCATTAACAGATCCGATGACCAGGTTTTGCATTTGAAATACATCAATCCCATATAGGAAAGCAAGCTTGGATATCGTTTCCCTCACCTTGGACGTAAAGGCCCTTTTCGGGACAAGCGAGTTTTTTATCCCGGCAAACAGCAAGTCAAAATGGAATGTATCCTCAAATCCTTCCAGCGTTTTTGCCCCGCTTCTTCCGATAAATTTGGAGTTGGCTTCCGGTTTTAGCTCTACCTCCGTTTCATCTGAAACAAATAAAGAATCCTGGTGATCGGTAGTGAAAACCTCCGTAAATGACTTTGTCACAGGCTGGTAATCATCTAATGAAACGAGATCATCGCAGAAAAATTGCTTCAGCTTGCCGAATCGTTCTTTCCCCACTTTTTTATATAGATAGATATTCAACATCCCATCGGTAAAAAACTGTTCGGGAGAAAGCGGAGGGCTCAATTCATATACAAACTCATTTTCTTCATCGGTCTTCTTTTTATAAACATTCAATAGCCCGATACCCTCAAGCTTTTTTCTGGCCTCATATATTTCCCCCAGCTTCAGGTCCATTGTATTCATCAGATTATAATGCAAGGAGGACTGGGACCAAAGACGGTTTTGTTCCAATTCACTCCAAAGCGTGATGTATAAACTGATGCATACCGGCCCGATTAAGGGTTGATACAAGAGTGCTAATACTTTCCGGTCATAATCATGGAGCATACCTGCTGACGATACGATATACCGGTCAACAGGAACGAGTTCTTGCCAGTACTTTGACATACGCATTCAAACCTTTCGCCGTGCTAAAAAAAGAGCTAAAGCAAAAAGTCTTCAGCTCTACTTTTTTTCCTTACTTATTAAATCCTTTAATTCATCAATAAATACATTTATATCTTTAAACTGGCGGTAAACGGAGGCAAAGCGAACATACGCGACTTCATCCACTTCCGCGAGTTTGTCCATGACCATTTCACCGATGTCGACGCTTTTCACTTCAGAAGTACCCTGGCTTCGCAGCTCTTTTTCTACATAATTTGTGATTTCTTCTAATTGCGTTAAAGGAACAGGACGTTTTTCACATGCTCTAATTAAGCCGCGTAATATTTTATCCCTGCTGAACTCTTCACGGGTCCCTTCTTTCTTTACCACAATGAGAGGGATTTCCTCCACCTTCTCAAACGTTGTAAAACGGTATCCGCATACTTCGCATTCTCTCCGACGGCGGATCGAGCGGCTTTCATCAACCGGCCGGGAATCCAATACCCGTGTTCCGTTATATTGACAAGACGGGCATTTCATAATTATCAGCTCCGTGTACAATAGGTTTTATATACTATATCTTATTAAAAACAATCCGTCAGTACAAGGATAAAAAATCAAAAAAGAGATGCAGCAACTTCTGCATCTCTTATAGTTTCGTTTTCTTACAACGCATTCACTGTGCTTTTATTCACTTGGACAGGACCCATGCCACGCGGAAGCTCAATGTTCTCACGTGTTTCGGCGTTTAAGGCTTGTGCAATATAATCAGCAGCAATGTTTGGATCTAGATCTCCACATGTGTACACATCAATACTTGCGTATCCGTGTTCCGGAAAGCTGTGAATGGTCAAGTGGGACTCAGAAATGATCACTACGCCACTTACTCCTTGTGGAGCAAATTTATGGAAAGCTACTTCGCGAACCTCTGCACCGGATTTCAATGCAGCATCTACAAACGTTCTTTCAATTAATTCGATATCATTTAATTTTTCGAAGTCACAACCCCAAAGTTCTGAAATTACATGTCTTCCCATTGTTTCCATGTTTATGTTCCCCCTTAACATGATTAAGTATCTGTACCTTAATAGTAATAACTACCACGGGGGAAAGTTAGTCCAAAGAGGTCCTAACCCTTTAAGTAGCCATTATGAAACTACGTTATTAAGCACGAAACATAGTATACTTCGTTTGATTTTTTTTTGCAACATATCTGATGAATTTTTTACAGGAATGATCTTTCAAGACTTTAACGGTGAAAAGCCCACTACTGGATGTAGTGAGCTCTGTTAATAAGTTAGGAAGGGATGCTTATTTTAGCCAACCTTCATTTCAGTTTTAATCATCATTTCTCTTGCCACATAATTCACTAGATCGACAACTCTGCATGAATAGCCCCATTCATTGTCATACCAGGCAAGCACCTTCACTTTTCTTTCATCAATCACCATGGTTGATAGGCCATCGATGATCGCGGAATGCGGGTTTGTGTTGAAATCAATCGATACGAGCGGCTCGGTCGTATATTCAAGCACCCCTTTTAAGGAACTGTTCGAGGCGTTTTGAAAAGCTTCATTGATTTGATCAATCGTCACTTCCTGTTTCAAGTCGACAACTAGATCAACCAGGGAAACATTTGGGGTTGGAACGCGCAGGGCCATGCCATGCAGTTTACCCTTTAACTGTGGCAGCACAAGCGATAGTGCTTTTGCCGCGCCTGTTGTTGTCGGAATGATGCTTTGGCCGCAAGCACGTGCGCGGCGCAAGTCTTTATGCGGATTATCGATATTGTTTTGGTCATTTGTATACGCATGGATCGTTGTCATTAATCCGTTTTCAATGCCAAACTGATCGTCCAGCACTTTTGCTACCGGCGCCAGGCAGTTTGTCGTACAGGAAGCATTGGAAATAACGAAATGGTTTTCAAGATCCAGCGCTTCTTCATTTACACCCATTACTATGGTAACGTCTTCATTTTTACCCGGTGCAGTTAAAATCACTTTCCTGGCTCCTGCATCTAAATGCTGGGATGCTTTATCTCTATCATTGAATTTACCTGTAGCTTCGATCACGACATCTATATTCATTTCTTTCCAAGGCAACAGCTTTGGATCACGCATACTAATTAACTGAACGCGATGGCCATTCACAACGATGGCATCGTCTTCAGGGGTTACTTCACCTTCAAATTTACCATGATTCGTATCATATTTAATTAAGTGAGCTAACGTTTCAGCAGGATAGCTTGCATTAATTGCTACAATATCCAGATTATCCTCCAAGATTGCTTTTCGGAAAACCATCCTTCCGATTCTTCCAAATCCATTGATTGCTATTCGTGCCTTCATTTTTCGGCCCCTCCCGAATAAGTGTTATACTGTTTATTGGTTAATCTGGAATTAGTATAACATATTGGGACCTAATTGTGATGATAAAAACGTTTATTTTTTGAAATTTTTTATTATAAAGGCTCTGTTAAATTCCATTGATGATTTTCAAATGGTCATGGAATTTACTCGCTTTCCGCGGACGAACTGGCAAGCCTCCTCACTCGTACCTCGCTGCGGGGTCT
>NZ_QVTC01000006.1 GCF_003429085.1 Bacillus sp. V59.32b
TCCTGCGGAAAAACGGGCTGGCAAGACCCCGCAGCGAGGTACAAGTGAGGAGGCTTGCCAGTTCGTCCACGGAAAGCGGGTAGATTCCATGACCATTTGAAAATCAACAATGGAATTTAACAGAGCCTAAGAAAAAAATATTGCAGTGGGGGATGAAAAACCATAAAATTGTTTAGGTTAACGAAACAATTTAAGCAAAGGAAGTTTTTCATGCCTCGTTCATTTTGGATATTAATTATTGGAATGATTATAAATGTAACGGCTTCTTCTTTTTTATGGCCTTTGAATACCATTTTCATTCATGATCAGCTTGGGAAATCATTGTCAGTAGCGGGTCTTGTGCTGATGGCGAACGCCTTGGCAAGTGTTATCGGGAATCTTATCGGGGGGAGCTTATTTGATAAAATCGGCGGTTACAAAACGTCACTTGCCGGTATTGTAATTACCTTGGTTTCTTCGCTAGGCTTGACGGTCAATCATGAATGGATCCCTTATATTGTATTTTTGACACTCTCGGGTTTTGGTACGGGAATCGTTTTCCCGGCCATCTTTGCTATGGCTGGAACGAGCTGGAAAGAAGGAGGAAGAAAAGCCTTTAACGCCATATATGTTGCCCAAAATCTCGGGGTTGCCATAGGTTCCGCATTAGGCGGGGTAATTGCTTCCATATCCTTTGAGTATATATTCGCCGCTAATACAGGTTTGTATCTGCTATTCATGCTGCTTGCTTTTTTTGGTTTTAAAGGAATGGATGGAGAGACTGGCAGTCAGACATCCATCTTAAATGAACAGAGACCTTTGAAAAACAGTGCAAAGCTAAACGCCTTGTTTATCCTTTGTATCGGCTACTTTTTATGCTGGATCGGTTATGTTCAATGGCAATCGACAATTGCTGCCTATACTCAGGAAATCGGCATATCGCTTAAGCAATATAGTCTTCTCTGGACGATCAATGGTGCTTTGATTGTATTGGCCCAGCCGATTGTAACGGCGGCTATCAAATGGTTTGCGAAAACGTTAAAGGTTCAATTGATTGTTGGAATGCTTATTTTTATTGTTTCCTTCTCGGTAGCCGCTAATGCCAATGGTTTTGCCGGGTTTCTAACGGCTATGGTGATTTTGACCATTGGCGAGATGTTTGTTTGGCCAGCAGTCCCTGCAGCAGCGAATGAGCTTGCTGTAAAAGGTAAAGAAGGTTTCTACCAGGGGGTCGTAAACAGCACGGCGACAGCGGGAAGAATGATTGGTCCATTGCTCGGTGGTTTTTTGGTCGACATCCATGGAATGGACATGATGTTCAGCGTCTTGTCGGTTCTATTTGTGGTCGCGATCATGACGACGATCCTATTTGACCGCTCGCTAAGGAGATCCAATGATGAAAATCGAATCATTTCACAAGCAAAATAAGATTTAATATTGGAAATCACACACTTTTTTTCCCGCGGCTGCATATATAACTGTGAACCTGTTTATAATCTTAGCTAACGGCTATTGATTTTATGACTGAAATTTAATAGAATATTATATAATCTCATAATTGCAAAATGACGATGATAAGGATTAATAACGATTTAGCTCCTGTGCAGAGAGTTGGCGAATGGTGCAAGCCAACCGGGACCAGTCGTGAACTCGCCTTTGAGTTTTAAGCATGAACCATAGTAGTGCTTAACGTAGTTTCCACGTTACGGATTTTGAGCGGGGCGATATCAAAGTCGCCAATTTGGGTGGTACCGCGGGAAGATATACATAATCCTCTCGTCCCTTTTTGGGATGAGGGTTTTTTTTTATTGGTTTAAACAACCGGAAATGCTTAAAGAAAAATAGGAGGAAAACATTATGAGTTTCGATCATCAGCAAATCGAAAAAAAATGGCAAAAATATTGGGAGAATTATAAGACTTTCAAAACAAGCGAAGAAAAGGGAAAACGCAAATTCTATGCGCTTGATATGTTTCCATACCCATCCGGTGCCGGCCTACATGTAGGACACCCGGAAGGCTTTACGGCAAGCGATATACTATCTCGTATGAAGAGGATGCAAGGCTATAAAGTGCTTCATCCGATGGGCTGGGATGCATTCGGGTTGCCGGCAGAGCAGTATGCCTTAGATACTGGGAATGATCCGGCTGAATTCACAGAGAAGAATATCAATACATTCAGGCGCCAGATTAAGTCGCTTGGTTTCTCCTATGATTGGGACCGTGAAATCAATACGACAGATCCAGACTATTATAAATGGACCCAGTGGATTTTCTTGAAATTATATGAAAAAGGCCTCGCTTACATCGACGAAGTGCCGGTTAACTGGTGCCCGGCACTCGGGACGGTTTTGGCAAACGAAGAAGTCATCGACGGAAAAAGCGAGCGCGGCGGCCATCCGGTTGAACGCCGTCCGATGAAGCAATGGATGCTTAAGATTACGGCGTATGCAGACCGTTTGCTCGACGACCTGGAAGAGGTTGACTGGCCTGAAAGCATCAAGGATATGCAAAGAAACTGGATCGGCCGTTCTGAAGGTGCTGAAGTAACGTTTGCAATTGACGGACACGATGAATCATTCACCGTATTCACGACTCGTCCTGACACACTATTTGGTGCAACGTATACCGTGCTTTCTCCCGAACATCCCTTTGTTGATAAAATAACGACCAAGGAACAAAAGCGTGCGGTAGAGGATTATGTTCAAACCGTCAAAAATAAATCGGAGCTGGAACGGACTGATTTAGCAAAGGATAAAACCGGCGTATTCACCGGTGCTTATGCGATCAATCCGGTTAACGGGGAAAACATTCCGATTTGGATTGCGGACTATGTATTAATGAGCTATGGAACGGGAGCGATCATGGCGGTTCCGGCCCATGATGAACGGGATTATGAATTCGCGAAAAAATTCGGGATAGAAATCAAAGAAGTCGTTGCTGGAGGAAATATCGAAGCAGAAGCTTATTCCGGTGACGGCGAGCATGTCAACTCAGGTTTCCTGGATGGAATGAAAAAAGAAGAAGCGATCAAGGCGATGATTGAATGGCTTAGCGAACAAGGCATTGGTGAAAAGAAAATTACCTACCGCCTGCGCGATTGGCTTTTCAGCCGCCAACGATACTGGGGGGAGCCGATTCCAATCATCCACTGGGAAGACGGCAGTGTGGAAGCAGTAAAAGATGAAGATCTTCCGTTGCTGCTTCCGAAAACTACCGAAATCAAACCGTCCGGTACAGGGGAATCTCCACTAGCCAATATCGAGGATTGGGTAAATGTAACGGACGAAAACGGTCGCAGGGGGCGTCGCGAGACAAATACGATGCCGCAATGGGCAGGCAGCAGTTGGTATTTCCTGCGCTACATCGATCCGAAAAACGCCGAGACAATCGCCGATTATGAAAAACTGAAAGAATGGCTTCCGGTTGATATCTATATTGGCGGGGCAGAGCATGCTGTCCTTCATTTATTGTATGCCCGTTTCTGGCATAAATTCTTATATGATATCGGCGTTGTTCCTACGAAGGAACCTTTCCAGAAGCTATTTAACCAGGGGATGATTCTTGGGGAAAACAATGAAAAAATGAGCAAGTCAAAAGGCAATGTCGTAAACCCTGATGAGGTTGTTGAAAGCCACGGCGCAGACACGCTTCGCCTTTATGAAATGTTCATGGGGCCATTGGATGCCTCGATTGCCTGGTCGACCAACGGCCTTGATGGATCCCGCCGCTTCCTTGACCGTGTATGGCGATTATTAATTGAGGAAGATGGCTCACTTACCTCTAAAGTAGTCGATAACGATGACAGCGGCAAATTGGAAAAAGTGTATCATCAAACGGTGAAAAAAGTGACCGAGAACTATGAAGAGCTTAAGTTCAATACAGCGATTTCGCAGTTGATGGTATTCATCAACGAGGCCTATAAAGCGGATACGCTTCCGAAAGCTTATATCGAAGGGTTTACTAAATTGCTTTCCCCGGTAGCTCCTCATATTACCGAAGAGCTTTGGGAAAAGCTTGGCCATAAAGAAAGCATCTCTTACGAAACATGGCCGGCTTATGACGAAGCAAAACTGATCGACAATGAAGTCGAAATCGTCATCCAAATCAATGGCAAAGTCAAAACGAAATTAATGGTGCCAACGGATATTACGAAAGAGCAGTTAGAGGAAATTGCAATGGATGATGAGACGATCAAAGAACAAATCGACGGCAAAACCGTACGCAAGGTAATTGCCGTACCTGGCAAGCTCGTCAATATTGTGGCAAACTAAATGGAAGCCTCCCTTATAATGAGGGAGGTTTTTGTGTGGAGTTAAAAGTTTGGTGGAAGCGGTTGTTATTGCTATAATGAAGGAACGAAATTCTAAAGTAATGAGGTGCCCATATGGAAGAGATCAAAACGATTACAACTGATGAATTAGAGGAAAAGCTGGAAGCAGGAGAAAAGCTCGAGTTAGTGGATGTCCGCGAGGATGAGGAAGTGGAGTATGGGATGATCGAAGGAGCAAAGCACATCCGGATGGGTACGATTCCCGAGAATCTTGATTACTTTGACAAAGATAAGGAATATATTTTCATCTGTAGATCAGGAAGCAGAAGCCTGAATGTTTGTCACTACATGCAGGAACAAGGCTATAAAGTGCGCAACATGGTTGGAGGCATGATGAATTGGGATGGAGAAGTGATTGTAAAGTAATCCTGAAATAGAATGGATACGATCGGAATGTTGGATAACTCCCGAATTTTAGAAATATGCCCGAGATTTGGGATATGCCCGAAATCCAAGATATATGCCCGAAAATTAAAATATATGCCCGGAACCTGATTTATGTCCGACTTTTGTATAAAATTCAGGATTAGGGGCAACCCTGTTTGTAAAAAGGGCAGGGGAAAGCCATGATTCAAGTGAAGCTATTTGATTATGAGCATGAAAAGGATCTAGAGGAAGAGATGAATTCGTTTCTTGAAGACATCCGTGATAAGCAGATTGTCGATATTAAATACAATGTTGCGGCAACCGCTGAAGAGGAAGAAGAACAAATTTACTGTTTCAGTGCAATGATCATTTATAAAAAATAATGAAAGAAAACATTTCAATGATCATGGTTGAAATGTTTTCTTTATGTTTTATACGCTGCTATTTCCGCAGAACGGCCCCTTCAGTGCTTCAGCCTTTGCTGATTCAACGTTGTCGTTTTTTCCCTCAAACATATCAGGGGGTTCCCCATCTTATTTTTTCGATTTAAATATAGGGCTAGGGCAGTGACGATAAGTAGCGGTAGAAAAATCATAAGCCAAATCATACAAGCCTCTCCTTTTTAAATAGTTTGTTATAAATGTGAAAAAACTGGTCATTGCAGATTTACAACTAAGCAACTTTCAAGAAACCATTGTATACTTAGTACGGAAGTCACGTTTTATCTAATATTGGAGGTTATCTTTTAAAATGAAGGTTGTCAATAATATCACAGATTTAATCGGGGAAACGCCTGTTGTCCGACTTAATAAGCTTGTCCCTGAAAATGCAGCGGATGTATATGTAAAACTCGAAATGTTTAATCCCTCAGGAAGTGTAAAGGATCGCGCAGCTTTTAATATGATCAAGGTGGCTGAGGAAGAAGGGCTGCTGGGTCCAGGAGATACGATCATTGAACCGACGAGCGGCAATACGGGCATTGGTTTGGCCATGACCGCAGCAGCGAGAGGCTATCGGGCGATTTTGATTATGCCTGATAATATGACAAAAGAACGAATCAATATTTTAAAAGCTTATGGTGCGGAAGTTGTGCTGACGCCAAGCGAAAAGAAAATGCCAGGAGCGATTGAAAAAGCCCTTGAATTACAGCGTGAAATTCCGGGCAGTTTCATTCCTCAGCAGTTTGAAAACAAAGCAAATGCTGATATTCACCGGAGTACGACAGCACTGGAAATCTTCGAACAGATGGATGGACAGCTTGATGCTTTCGTGGCAACTGCTGGCACGGGAGGAACAATTACCGGAACCGGGGAAGCTTTAAAAGGGAAAATCCCTGGCTTATACATTGCCGTGGTTGAACCAAAAGGATCACCTGTATTATCAGGAGGCCAGCCTGGACCTCATAAACTGGTAGGCACGAGTCCGGGATTTGTTCCTAACATACTGAATACAGACGTCTATGACGAGATTATTCAAATAGCAGATGAGGAAGCAGTTGATACATTTAAAAGATTAGCGAGTGAAGAAGGAATATTTGTCGGTCCTTCAGCAGGAGCCGCTATATATGCCTCAATTGAAATCGCAAAACGTTTAGGAAAAGGCAAAAGAGTGCTTTGTATCGCACCGGATACAGGTGAGCGATATTTGAGTATGGATTTATAATAGGATTTTATAAAGATAGCACGCGGATAGCGTGCTATTTTTCGTTCCGGCTGTATAAGGCTGCATTTTTCCCGGCGAGCCTGCCTGTGACAAGAGCGGAAGTAATGTTGTACCCGCCTGTATACCCGTGTATGTCGAGAATTTCCCCGCAAAAATATAATCCATTCATTAATTTGGAGCCCATTTCCTTCGGGTGGATTTCTTTCACCGACACGCCTCCGCCGGTGACAAAAGCTTTCTCAAGTGGCTGAGTTCCATTAACGGTGAAATGAAAGTCTTTGCAAAGCTCAGCGAACTTACGAAGTTTATCATGCGAGATCGCGCTCCCTTGTTCTTGAAGGTCGATACCGCTTCTTTCCAGAAGAAAATGAAGGTACCTCTCCTGCAACATCCCTTTGAAAATGTTTTTTACAGCTTTTTTAGGTTCCGCCTTAATCTCTTTAATGATTTCCTGAAAAAGCTTTTCCTTGTTTTTATCAGGCAGGACATCAAGTTTCATCGTTACATGAGACAGATTCCACTTTTTCATCGCTTTCACGACGAATTGGCTGCACCGCAATACGGCGGGTCCCGATACCCCAAAATGGGTAAAGATCATGTCCATTTTATGAGTGATCAGCGGCTTACCTTTAGGATTCAATACACTCAATGATACGTCCCTGAGTGACAGTCCCTGCAATGTCTTCTGCTTAATAAATGGCTCATCGCTTAACACGGGTACTTCGGTAGGGAATAGATCAGTAATAGTATGTCCGGCTTTTTTTGCCCAAGCGTAGCCATCGCCGGTGGAGCCGGTATGCGGAACAGACTTGCCGCCAACTGCCACGACAACAGAATCAGTCTCAAAATAGTGGCCATCCTTTAAACGCACGCCGCTCGTTTTCCCGTTTTCATATGATACGTCCGCAACAGGAGAATTTGTATAAACGGTAACCTTTAAATCCTTCATCCGGTTAATCAGTGCATCAACCACGCTTTGCGCTTTATTATTGACAGGAAACATCCGTCCGTGATCTTCTTCCTTTAATTCAATGCCAAGCTTTTCGAAAAAGGCAATGATATCTTCATTGCTGAATTCCGAAAAAGCACTGTATAAAAAACGTCCGTTGCCGGGTATGTGTTTTATGATTTCGTCAATCGAGAGACGGTTCGTTACATTACACCGCCCTCCGCCTGATATGGCAAGCTTTCTGCCAAGTTTTTCTCCTTTATCAATCAGAAGCACCTGTGCCCCTTTTTCTCCGGCCGCTATCGAAGCCATCAATCCGGAAGGGCCGCCGCCGATCACAATTACATCATATTTCATTTTAATCACCGCTTTTTCTGATTTTCATCTCTTCATTATATAGTAAACGGCAGCATAATAAAAAACCAAGTCTGTTACAGGTTATCTGCCCATATATTTCTAAGATTTATTTTTCCGATATAGAATGAATTATGATAAGATTAAGAACGTGCGAATGCAACTGAATGGTAGGAAGGGATTGTATGTCATCTAAGGTTTTAAGAGGGGCGTTTATATTAACCCTTGGTTCGGTATTATCTAAAGTTCTGGGTTTGTTATATGTCATTCCATTTGATGCATTGTTAGGCGAAGAAGGAGCCGGACTTTATTCATATTCGTATATTCCATATACAATCTTTATCAGTTTAGCAACGGCAGGGATGCCGCTTGCCGTATCAAAAACTGTTTCGAAATATAATGCGATCGAAGAGTATGCGGTCAGTCAAAAGCTTTTTAAATCCAGTTTAAAGCTAATGGTGGTTACGGGCTTTTTAGCCTTTTTACTTATGTATGCGATGGCGCCGGGATTGGCTAGTTTGGGCAGTTATGGAAAGTTCTCTGAAGAAGATTTGACGACGGTGATTCGTGCAGTCAGCTTTGCGCTAATTATCGTGCCTGCCATGAGCATTATCCGCGGTTTTTTTCAAGGACATCAAGATATGAAGCCGACTGCTGTTTCGCAAGTTATTGAACAGTTGGTCCGTATCATTTTCCTATTAAGTGGAGCATTTGTCGTCTTAAAAATTTTAGATGGCGATATAGTAACAGCAGTTAGTGTCGCTACCTTTGCAGCAACGATCGGTGCGATAGGCGGTTTAGCTTTCCTTTTACTGTATTGGAAAAAGCAAAAACCATATTTAAATCAGCTATTGGCTGCCGATAAGGGAACGGTGGATATTTCCTTGATCGAAGTTTACAAGGAAATTTTCTTTTCTTCTATCCCATTTATCTTTGTAGCTATTGCGATGCCGCTTTTCCAGTTCGTGGACAACCTTACTTTTAGCAGGGCAATGGCTTCGATCGGAATGGATAGGGACGCGACGACCCAGGCCTTTGGTATTTTGAATTTTAATACGCAAAAGCTTGTAGTTATCCCAATGACGCTTGCAACTGCTTTCTCGATGGCGCTTGTACCATCAGTAACCAGTGCATTTGTCAGCAGCGATATGAATGCATTCCGGCATCAGCTTGATCAAGCATTTCAAATATTATTATTTGTCACGATCCCAGCAGTTATCGGAATGGCTATTCTTGCAGATCCTATTTATACGGCATTTTATGGACACAACCAGCTTGGGGCTAATATCCTGGCAACATACGCACCAACTGCCATTTTATTTGCTTTATTCTCCGTATCAGCTGCCGTGTTACAAGGGATTAATCAGCAAAAATTCACAGTGCTGGGCTTGTTAGTAGGATTGCTGATTAAATTAAGCTTAAATATTCCATTGATTAAGCTATTTGATACAGCAGGTGCTGTTTATGCAACAACATTAGGCTATCTGGCTGCATGTTTGCTGAATTTATATTTCATTCGTTTCTTCACCGAATACAGCTATAAACTTATTGTAAAAAGAACAATGTTGATTTTTATTCTCTCGGGAATCATGGCGCTGGTCGTTTGGGTAATGGAAAGCATTATGTTTCTCATATTGGATTCTGAAGGCCGGTGGCAGGCGGTTTTAATTACTGCGCTTTGCATGTTGTTTGGCGGTCTTGTATATGCGGTTCTTTCATTAAAGAGTACGCTTGCCCATAGGCTATTCGGAAATCGCATCGAGAAGCTCCAAAGAAAATTAAAACTAAAAGTGTAAGATATTGCTTAAGATATTCATAAAGAATGCCTTGTCTGCTTAGCAAAGCAGCAAGGTTTTTTCATATCTGGGAGGGCCATATGAGAATTGACAAATTACTAGCCAATACAGGTTATGGTAGCAGGAAGGAAGTAAAAAAACTGCTCAAATCCGGCGCTGTCCTCGTTAATGAAAAGGTGTTAAAGGATGCGAAGGAACATGTTGATCCTGAGAAAGACCTGGTAACCGTGCATGGGGAGACTGTGGAATACAAAGAGTTTATCTATCTGATGATGAACAAGCCCCAGGGTATCCTCTCGGCAACGGAAGACAATTATCAAGAAACGGTGATTGACATTCTGGAACCTGAAGATGCCGTTTTCGAACCATTTCCAGTAGGCCGTCTTGATAAGGATACGGAAGGATTATTATTGCTGACCAATGACGGGCAGCTTGCACACCAGCTGTTATCACCGAAAAAGCACGTACCAAAAATATATTTCGCTGTCATTGACGGAGAAGTCGGCGCAGAAGATATTCAAGCCTTTAAAAATGGGGTTACCTTGGATGATGGCTATCAGACAAAGCCGGGTAAACTTGAGATTCTTAAGTCCGGAATCCGTTCTGATATTAAGCTCACGATTACAGAAGGTAAGTTTCACCAGGTAAAGCGGATGTTTGAAGCTGTCGGGAAACGGGTCATATACTTACAGAGACTCTCAATGGGCAGCCTGCAGCTTGACGAAGAGTTGGAGCTTGGGCAATATCGGGAATTGACGGATGAGGAAATTGAAGCTCTTAAATCATATGGAAAAGAATAAAAATTGAGGCGGATCCTTTAAAAGGATTCGCCTCATTTCTTTTTAACAAACACTACTTAGGTGGAGTTCTCTATGGTTTAAAGCAAGTTTACTCTTTTTAAGATGATATTTTTACCCGTTTGTTGGTAGTTGTCCACAAACCTCGGCTTGGGCTTTGTACTAAGTCGTTATAAGCTAACACATTTAAATCGCGCTGTATTGTCCGGGGAGTGATGCCAAATTCTTCCACAAGCTCTTGAGTAGAAACCGTACCGTTATCATTAATAAACATATAAACGGATTTAATACGGGTTAACATGCGATTAGTTGAAGGTTTCAAAAAATCACTCCTATTCATTTTTAACTCACTTCAAAAACGAAGTGAAAAACAACCGATATCAGGAAGCTTTTCAGCTGCCTTATGTACTTGCTATACCACCAATAACTCCTCTATAACCAAGATGTATACACTAGCTGTCATTGGTTTTATTTTACTCTTATAGTATGTGAAATTCCATGGTAAATAACTGAATTTACAAAAGAATTGCAATATTTACCTTCCTGTGATATGTATATACAAAATTAAAAGGTTCTTCACCATAACTGGTGGTTTAATATTGATTAACGTAATATCTCAGTCAATTTTGCAACAAAGTTGATTGGCGAGGATATGCGAGACTCCTCGAAAATGCATACGCATTTTCTCGTGCGGTGCCTATTCATGGATGATGATTCAACGTCCTGCGGGAAAAGCAGGCCAGTTAACGGAACGTCGACTAAGATCTGCCACGTCCTTATGTCTTACGTCGACGCCAACACATCCTGTGTAAGTCCCGGAGGCGTGCCCTTTGCCGAGGAGGCTCCCGGACTGCCCGCGGAAAGCGAGCGCCTGGAGCGGGAATCAACGGATAATTAAAAGCTTAAACCACTTCTTTTGGTGAAGAAACAATTAAAATATCTAAAACCATATAAAGGGAAAAATTGCATCTTTTAATAATATTTTAATTCCTTTATACTTTTTTAGTCTTTACTAACTATAAACAGAGAGATTACTAGGGGGAAACATTTTTGATTCAAGAAGAAACATTAAGACACCAGCTTGTACACCCGAAAGAAAATAGGTATTTTGCACTTACCATGCTATTTTCTATTTTGGCATACATATCGTTGCTATTTTCGATAATCGGAATCATCATCATTGCGGTAATTATTCTAATATCTTATTTTTCTCATGCTCTTTCGATGGCATCAATCCGGCGGAATGGTGTCCGAATAAGTGAAAAACAATTTCCGGAAATCTATGAAAAAGCGGTCCAAGTGGCAAACGAAATGGGACTGGAAAAAATGCCATCCATTTACGTGGTGGAAGCCACTGGTGTTTTGAATGCTTTTGCGACCCGTTTTTTCGGGAAAAATATGGTTGTTATGTATTCGGAGATTTTTGATTTAAGCGAGGAAGGAAAAGAGGATGAGCTGCTATTTGTGCTGGTACATGAATTTGCCCATTTGAAACGCCGCCATGTATTGGTGCATTTTCTGCTCCTTCCGGCCATGTATATCCCGTTTTTGGGAGAAGCATATTTGAGGGCCTGCGAGTATACATGCGATCGATATGCTGCTTTTTATACAAAAAACCTGGAAGCTTCTAAAGAGGCGCTGACGATGCTGGCAATCGGGAAGAAGCTTTCCCATAAGGTAAACAAGGAAGCATTTATTGAACAAATCAGGGAAGAAAGCGGATTTTTTGCCTGGCTCAGTGAGAAGCTGGCTTCTCATCCACATCTCCCCAAAAGACTAAATGCCCTTGACCATTGGGTAGCACCGGAAGATCATTTATTGGTGAAGGAGAAAAAGAGGACGGTTGTAGCAGGGGTGATCATTTCTGCCGTTGTCTTCATCGCTTTACCTGTAGGGGTCGGAGTGGCTATTTATAAGTTAGCAAGTATGGATGCGTTGTCGGGGATATTCAGTGATGAGGTCGGAATCTATGAGGATTATGAGATTGAAGGGGCTACACCTTTGATGGAAGCTGCAGACATCGGGGATATTGAAGAAATGGAAAAAATGATTTCTGAAGGGGAAGATATTGAAGCAAAGGATGAAGATGGTTCCACTGCACTTCAATGGGCAGTTAGTTCCGAAGATACCGAGGCGGCAAAATTCTTGCTTGAAAACGGAGCAGACATTAACACGATCGATACTTGGAAATCGACACCTTTGATCTACGCATCAAGCTTTGAAGATTCCGAAATGGTGGAGTTACTTCTAGGATATAATCCAGATACCACAATAAAGGACGAAGAAGGAATGACAGCTTTGGATTATGCTAAAGATTATGAAAACGAAGAGATTATTGATCTTTTATCTAAATAATAACGAATTGGAGCCTATTTCTGTTCTGAACAGGGATAGGCTTCTTATATATATGGAACTTCTTGGATGGTGAAACGCAAGATTTAATTCCCGATGTATTAATAGTCAGTATAATTTTGTTTGCATTCGGTATTTTGCTCAAAGCTGATGAAGACATCGGGAAATATTCAAAATGGATGAAATCCCAGCCGGGGACAAAAGCATTCAGAAACAGAAGTCAAAGGGCAGACGGAAATAGTTTGGGTACGAGGTAGCTTCCACACATTGTGTAATTGCATTATCATAGAGTTATAAATTAATAAGGAGAGGAAAGTATGGAGATTTTACTCATTTACCAAGATGGATCCTCTAATAAGTTTTGGAAGATTAATGTCTTAGGAAGTTCTTATACAGTAACCTATGGAAAAATAGGTACGGTCGGAAATGTTAAAACAAAAGACTTCAATTCTGAAGAAAATTGCTTAAAAGAAGCGGAAAAATTAATTCAATCCAAATTGAAAAAGGGCTATACAGTCTCAGAATACTCCGGGCACATTATCAAGGACAGTACCATGACAGAAGAGTATTTTTGGGGCTTGCTTGAAAAAGCCAAGAATAAGGGTGAAGACCAGGAGGAGCAGTTTGAGTGGCTGGTCACCCATTTGTCCAAAAGCCCTATAAAAGAGATTGTAAGGTTTGATTATATTTTTAACAAGCACTATAAGAAGTCATACACCTCTGATTTATGGGCAGCTGCCTATATTGTCATGGGAGGTTGCTCGGATGATAGTTTCGACTATTTCAGGGCATGGCTTTTATATCTTGGCAAGGATATGTACGAAGAGGCTATTAAGGATCCTGAGTCAATCATCCCGCACTTGGAAGCGTTGGAAGAAGAGGATATGCCTGATTTCGAAGATATACTTTCTTTGGCCTGTTTGGCTTATGAGGAGAAAACGGGACTGGATCCTGATGATTATTATGATTTGTATACCAAACTCACCGATGATGCAATGCTTGATTCGGAATTAGAATTGGATTGGGATGAGGATGATGAGGAAAGACTCCGTAACAAATTCCCTCGTCTTTGGGAGATTTACGGCGAGAATCCATTAGAGCATTAATTTTCGTTTTATCATTTATTTTCAAATCATATTCTACAAAATGAATAGAACAAAAAAACGCTTGGATTTTTTTCTCCAGGCGTCTTATATTCTTGATATACATATATTTAAAAGAATACTATCATCCTCAAAATCCAAACAATATGGATAACAACTTTTTCTTTCGCGTTTTTTTCATTGGTCTTGATTGATCAAAAACGAGCAAATCAGCAGGAGGACTTTTCTTTATTTCGCTTTGTTTATCCTCCAAGGCATCTAAGCGTTCATGTAGCCTCTGCACTTCTTGCTGAAGTTCATCTATCTCACTTCGATGCTGTAATATTTGATAGAAGGCTACGCCGTCCGCTTTTTTATCCAGTCTTCTCTCCAGCTCATTCACATTGAATGCCAGTTTTTCTATGGAAGGATCGCTATTATGGCTTTTAATTGATCCTTTGCGTATTTTCTTTTTGGTGACCGCGATATCCTGCAGAACCATTCCGCTGCATAGCTGTTCCTGTATCTGCTTTAATAGTTCAATGTCACCTTCTGAAAACAAATAGTGGCCAAGATCATTGCGTTCCATATCCAAATGCAGCTCTTTAATCCAACGTTTAATAGTGCTTGGAGAAACGCCCAACAATTTTGAAACCGTACTTGTATTCATTCTATCACCCCTTGAGGTACATATTCTCTTTTTCGTGTATGTTTCCTTTCAGGGTGACAAAACAAGTGGCTGTTCGGCAAAGAAAGTTAAAATGGAATAACTTTCTAAAAAGTATGTCGAGCTGCAATGGAATTCTGTACGATTTAATCCATTAAGACAGAGCCTTCCTCGCAAGCTTGACATCATTTTCGAGAAGCTTATTCAGGTCATACGCCGGATATAATCCCTTTTGGTACATATAATTGAAAATCCGTTCGTGGACTTTGACGGCCCCGTTCAACTGTTTTTTCAGCACTTCTCTTAGCATTGGTGTTGCTGTTTCGGTAATGGCGACAGCGTAGTTTCTTACACTGGATTTTGCAAAGGCAAGCAAATCCCCTGCAAAAAAGCCGTCCCCATACATCCTATATTCATCTGATTCTCCCGGTTTAGGAGCATATGGATAAAATTGAAGCAGTTCTTGCAAGTTTTTCTCGAGGTCCTGAATGGTTTGCAGGTAAATACGCTCCAATGCATCATCTTTAATTTTTTTTAAGCCCTTCTTAACCTTCATCAGACCGATTGAGCTAAAAGCAACCAATTCATGAAGTTCAAGCGTTTCATGCCAGGCAAGTGTTCGTGGATTATTTTGGTTCATTTTCTTGTCTCCTTTTCATTCTTATCTCTTTACAGTATGAAACAAGAGGAAGGAGGGAGCTTAACCCACTAATAAATTCACTCAGTTATTTACGTAGAGCGTTAATTTTAGCAAATAATGATAAAATAACATTAGATTATCCAAAGAATAGGAGTGTCGTCCGTGACAGAAATCAATTGGCAAAAAGAAGTAGAGAATCGGAAGGGTGACTTGCTAAAGGACACCCAACACCTTCTTCATATTAGAAGTGTTCTAGATGAAGAAAGCACTTCTCCCGAGGCACCGCTCGGCAAAGGGGTGAAGGAAGCGCTCGAATTTATGCTGCAGCTGGGTGAAAAGGACGGTTTTACGGCAAAGAATGTCGATCATATAGCAGGACATCTGGAAATGGGGCAGGGTGATGATTTAGTCGGCATCCTTTGCCATGTCGATGTGGTGCCTGAGGGAGACGGCTGGAGCTCAGATCCTTATGGCGCAGAAATCAGGGACGGGAAAATCTTTGCGCGAGGCGCAATTGATGATAAAGGACCGACAATGGCGGCTTATTATGCGATGAAAATCATCAAAGAACTGGGACTTCCCTTAAACAAACGCGTCCGAATGATTATCGGGACAGATGAGGAGTCCGAATGGAGATGTGTCGACCGTTACTTCGAAACCGAAGAAATGCCGACTCTAGGCTTTGCTCCTGATGCGGATTTCCCGATCATCAACGCCGAAAAAGGAATCTGGGATTTTTCGATTAAACAAAATCGGGATACTGCAAGTAGAGCCAAAGTCGAGCTGGATATTGTGGAATTCACCTCAGGCAGACGGCGGAATATGGTACCGGATTACGCGATTGCCCGCCTGCATGCACCTGGACAGCTGGATGAATTGACCCAGCGATTCAAGACGTTTACCGAAAAGCATTCGCTGAATGGCAAAGCCACCATTGAGCATGAGGATATCATCTTGGAGGTTGAAGGGGTTTCGGCTCATGGTATGGAGCCGAACAACGGCGTCAACGCTGGATTATATTTGGCGGCGTTTTTATCAGGGCTCGCCATCCCGCAGCAGGCTAAAAATTATTTTACTTTCGTCCATGATTACTTATTCGGAGATTCCCGCGGCAACAAACTAGGCATTGCCTATTCAGATGAAATCACAGGCGATTTGACTCTTAATGCGGGAATCCTTAGCTACTATAAAGAAAAAGGCGGGAGCATCTCCTTCTCTATGCGCTACCCGGTTACCTTTCAATGGGAAGAAGGCTACAAAGTCCTCGAAAGTACAGGAAACAGGCTTGGTTTTCAGATAGAATCCGACTCCAATTCTGGGCCGCATCATGTGAAAAGTGACAGCTTCCTGATTAAAACGCTTCAAAGGGTGTACGAAGAAGCAACAGGACAGAAAGCAGAACTGCTTTCCATCGGTGGCGGAACCTATGCGAGATCGCTTGAAGAAGGGGTTGCATTCGGGCCATTATTCCCTGGAAGCGAGGATATCGCACATCAAAAGGATGAATACATTGATATAGATGATTTGTTGAAGGCTGCGGCGATATATGCCCACGCTATTTATGAATTGGCAAAATAAGAAATCAAGGGAGAGATACACGATGGATAAAATGATTCTCAACGGTGAAATCACCTTGAAATCGGATATAAAGCTAGATTTAGATGATCGCGGTTACCAGTTTGGCGATGGGATTTACGAAGTAATCCGTGTATATAACGGAAAGCTCTTCACAAGCAGGGATCATCTCAATCGTCTCATGGCAAGCGCTGAGAGTATTTCGTTGAAGATGTCCTTTACGGTGCCGGAGATTGAAGAGCAGCTCAAACAGTTGATTCAAGAAAACGGATTGGTAGATGGAACGATTTATATGCAATTTTCAAGAGGCGTCTCGCCAAGGAATCATGCCTTCCCTGTTCCTGCCGTTGATCCGGTTTATGTAGCCTATACGAAGCCTTTAGTTTATTCCACTGAATTAGCCGAAACGGGTGTAAAAGCGATTTTGACAGAAGATATTCGCTGGCTAAGATGTGATATCAAAAGCTTAAACCTGCTCGGGAATATCCTCGCAAAACAAAAGGCGGTAGAAGCGGGTTGCTTTGAAGCGCTGCAGCATCGGGACGGGATCGTTACGGAAGGAAGTTCATCCAACGTTTCAATTGTTGTGGATGGAAAGGTGAAGACACATCCAGCAACGAATTTGATCCTTAACGGGATATCGAGACAGGTGATGCTCAGGTCTTGCAAAGAAAATGGAATTCCTTACTCGGAAGAAACTTTTTCAGTGGAGGAGCTTCTAAACGCGGACGAGGTTTTCTTGACGGGAACAACAGTTGAGGTTCTCCCAATCATTGAAATTGATGGCAAATCTGTTGGTGACGGCTCTCCAGGCCAACTCACAAGGAAGCTTCAGCAAATGTTCCGGGATAAAGTAACAAAACAGTGCGGATCTCATTCATAAGAAAAAGACGAAATTCCTGTACGATTCTTGTGCGGGAATTTTAAACGGGAGAATAAGAGGGCAAGATGTGTTTATGATAAGATAAAAAAAGGAAGGTATCAAACATGACTTCAAATACTCACTTTTTCTATGCTTTGACATTGCCTGATGAAACGAAAGAATATATTTCCGAGATAACAGAGCAAATAAAACCGGAGTTTTCTTTCAAAAAATGGCTCCATAAAGCTGATTATCATATCACCCTTAGCTTTCTTGGAAATGCACCTGAGGATATGAAGCAAAAATCCATTCATCTCGTCAAAGAAGCTTTGGAGGATGAAGCTTCTTTCCAGCTTGAGCTTTTTCAAATCGGCACTTTTGGCAGCAAAAATCTTCCGAGAATACTGTGGACCAGTGTGGCTGTTCAGGAGAGGCTTTTTCAAATTCAGAAAAAAGTGTACAATGCTTGTCAGGAGGCTGGTTTTTCATTGGATAAAAAACCATTTAAACCGCATATTACCATGGCGAGAAAATATATAGGGGAAAGACCTTTTTCAATTGAAGAGCTTCAGATAAAAGCGGGCCTTGCGTCAAGAGGTCATTCCTTTTCCGCAACAGCGGTCACGCTTTATCAAACGCATATCGGAGCCTCTCCGTCATACGAACCGGTATTTACTATACCTCTGAAATAAATATCAATGAATTTTTTATAAAATAGAGACTGGTGTGATAGCATGGGACAACTTATTAAATTGCAGGATTACATCTCAAGATATGAACAGGATATATATCGTTATCCGACACAGTTTGTCCGCTTGAAGCAGCAGCAATGGGAGAAGCTGAAGGCGGCCTACCTTGCAGGTGAGTTGGAGCAACTGTATTCCCGTCCGGCAGCCGGGAATCTGGAAGAAGACTGGATGCTCGATGAAAAAACAGGTTTAAAGGAAAGAGTAAAAGGAATTTTTAAACGAAGTGAAAAGAAGGAACCTGAGGCGCAGGGTCAAGAAAGGCCCACCGCCATGGTTCAGGAGGAAAATTTATTTTCCCTGCAAATTTCATCGAGTGTAAACAGCCTTGAAGAATTAAAACAAACATTCTTGAATCAGCTCCTCCGTTTTCAAATAAAATGGGGAAGTTCCACAATACATGAGAAGTCATTTGTCGATCAGCCTTTCTTTCTGGATGAAAAGCTTCGTTTCTTTTTGCAGCGTTTTCCTGATACTTTTCTATTATTATATAAACCTATTTTTCTATTAAAGAATGCTCCAGTCGAGGTGGAAGTGATTTTGTTAAGTCCGACCGATGCCTGGTGCATTACCTTCATTGAAGGAGAAGAGGATGCGGCTTTTGTTGGCTCCAGTGAAAGATTTTGGGTAAAAAGACATCATCAGCATAGAGATAAAAAGATATTAAATCCATTGCTTGCCGTAAACCGAATGGAGAAAATTGTCGCCCAGCTTTTTTCACTTTATGACGTCACTTTGCCGATTAAAAAAGCAATCGTTTCGCGGAATGGATATATTGATTATCCCCTTGCGCCATTTGATGTGATGCTTCTTGATAAGCGTAAGTTCCCCGAATGGTTTCAGAAAATGAGGGACCTGTCTACCCCGTTAAAGCACCAGCAATTAAAAGCTGCCCAGGCTTTATTGGAGTATTGTCAAACGACATCGAGCAGACGGTTGGAATGGGATGTGGATCAGGGTGTTATCGATGAAGACGATCAAATTCAATAATGATGAACGCAAGAGGACAGGGGTAGCGGAGGATTTATATTTTATTATTAATCCCGTTGCACAGAATAAAGGCAGCCAGAAGATCTGGCAGCAAATCGAAAAACAACTGCTTACTAACAATATTGCTTATCATTCCTTTTATACCGAGTATAAAGGACATGCAAAGCAGATCGCGAGTGAAATTCTTTCTAAAACAGACAAAGACACTATAGTCGCAGCAGTAGGAGGCGACGGTACTCTCCATGAAGTCATAAATGGGGCTGCTGGCTACCCGCATGGAATTATTGCAAGTATTCCTGCTGGTTCAGGAAATGATTATGCCCGCGGAATTCAACGGTCTAAAGGCTATATGGAGGCAATATCGCTGATTTTAAACAACAGTCCAAAGAAAATCAGGTGCGTCGACATCGGACATTTGGAAACGAAAGAGACGCAAGCTGCGTTTATTAATAGTTTTGGTATAGGGATAGATGCGGAAATTACATATGAAGTGAATCATTCAGCCTGGAAAAGCCGGTTTAATGCTTTGAAGCTGGGAAAGCTGGTTTACATTTACTTTTTTCTGAAAAAGCTGCTTACTTACAAAAGAACTGATATGACTGTTGTAATCGACGGCACTGAGCATGTGTTTAAGAAGGTTTGGTTTATTGTCACGGCCAATCAGTCTTACTTCGGCGGCGGGATAAATATTTCACCCCATTCTGAGGATGATGACGGCTGGTTCAATTTAATAGCAGTTCATGACATTCCACATGTAAAACTTTTATTGGTCTTTATAACTGTATTCTGGGGTGGTCATTTGCGTCTGAAAAATGTAACATCCTTTGTATGCAGGGAAGTGGAGATTACTTCTAAAAGCCCCGTCAAGATTCAGGCTGATGGCGAAATAGTCGGGGATTCTAAAGTGCGGGCTAAAATGTTGATGAGGAAGATAAGAATTCTTGCAAAAGAATCATAAAAGCTTTGTAGGAGCATTTTCCCATAAAAATATCATAATTTGACTTGACTAAGAAACGGCTTTTCCACTAAAATTTAATAAGATGGCTATTGTAGCTGTCTTTTTTATTTTAGTTTTGTTTTTCATAGGAGATAAAGGCAGTATAACTTTTTTAACTTTGACAGTTGTCTAGCTACAGCGCCAAGCCCCTCGGACTTGCACAGGATGTGCTGGCGTCGGCGTTCGTCACATGGACGACGTGGCGGGTCTTAGCCGACATTCCTCTAAACGGGTCAGAACGACAAAGACATAACGATATGGCGATCTTAGTCGTTCTTCCTTCTATGCAAGGGCGCTTCCGCTTTTCATGGTATCTTTTGAAGAAATTGAAGGTGAACACACTTTGGAACATTTATTAGGTCAGGAGTGGGAAATAGTTCCCGCTGGAGGAGCTACAGGAGAAGCCTTCATCGCCCTTAAAGATAATGAACAAAAACTTTTTCTAAAACGCAACTCATCCCCCTTTCTGGCGGTTTTGTCAGCGGAAGGCATCGTCCCCAAGCTTGTATGGACAAAGCGTCTTGAAAACGGTGATGTGATAACAGCACAGCATTGGTTGAATGGGAGGGAGCTTTCCCACCAGGAAATGAATGAGGAGAGAGTCGCAAAGCTTTTGCGAAAAATCCATCGATCCAAACCGTTGCTGACGATGTTGAAAAGATTAGGAAAGTCCCCTTTAAGGCCTGAAAGCATATTGACACAACTAGAAACCAGCCTTGACCATGATATCGTTCAGCTGCCGGTGGTATATGAGGCCATCGCTTTTTTGCAAAATAACCTATTGCTGATCGACTGTGACGAAACAGTTGTCTGCCATGGTGATGTGAATCATAATAACTGGCTCATGACGAAAGGTGAAGAATTGTTCTTGATTGATTGGGATGGCGCCATCATTGGCGATCCTGCGATTGATCTGGGAGTCTTGCTTTATTCATATATACCAAAGGACGATTGGCGCGCGTGGTTGAGCCAGTATGGCATAATCCTCGATGCCAGTCTTGAAATGCGGATGAAATGGCATGTGATTGCTCAATCGTTGTCTTCCATTCAGTGGCATAAAGAAAAGAATCGCCTTGAGGAAATGAATCGGCTGATTCAAAACATTGCTTCCATTCTTAAAAAATGATCATGAAAACTGGTCGATATCATCAATCCATGTGTTCAACTGGTTTTGGTGTGACGTAATATGTGCATCCAGATTTGATGAATTGATTCCATTCTGGCAGTACCGATAGATTTCTTCCAAGACCGTTTTTACATTTTGATTAATATCCGCGTTGACCATCAACGATTTTACGAGCCGCTCCACCTGCTCGCATTCAGAAACCGATCCGCAGCAGTCACTTTGATGATTGCTTAATATATCCTTTAATAGGGAAACTTGATTTTCATGAGAAAGCGGCATATGCGCACACCCTTTCTTGGTTTGTAGGATTTCTTTTTATAGTGTGTTTTGCGCGCGCAATTATACGTTGAATTATTGAATAAAACTGTTTTTGATGTGAAAGCTAAAGGTAAATAGAGGTGCCATCGATGCGTTTAAGAAATAAGCCCTGGGCTGAGGAAAGATTAAAGGAATATCCAAATTATGTGATTCAGCAGCCTGATAGCCATAAAGGGAAATGGAAAGAAGTATTTGCGAATGATCATCCGCTTTATATAGAGGTTGGAACCGGGAAGGGCCGTTTTATTACGGAAATGGCCAAAGCCCATCCTGATGTTAATTTCATTGGGATCGAACTGGCGAAAAATGTCATCGTGTCAGCACTGGATCGGCTTATAGAAGCGGAATTGCCGAATCTAAAGCTAATGAATGTGAATGCGAATGACCTGCGTGATTTTTTCGGCAAAGGTGATGTTTCAAGGGTTTATCTAAACTTTTCTGACCCATGGCCAAAAAAACGCCATGAAAAGCGCAGGCTGACATACGAAACCTTTTTGCAGGTGTATGAAGATATTCTTCCGGAAAATGGCGAGATTCATTTTAAAACGGATAATCAGGGACTATTTGAATCTTCGCTCATGAGCATTTCGCGATACGGCATGCTGCTCACATATGTAAGCCTGGATTTGCACCACAGCGATTTGGAAGGAAACATCATGACGGAATACGAAGAAAGATTTTCCCAAAAAGGAAACAGAATCTATCGGCTTGAAGCACAATTTAAGTCAATGTCCTAATTAAAAAACAGGCTGCCCTATCAGGTCAGCCTGTTACCTATTTTCAGCTTATTTTTTGGTGAGATCGATAATAGTCCCGGTAGTAGCGTCGGCGATAAATTCAAATTGTTCCGGTTTCCCGTTTTCATGGCGGGTGATTCCGCCTTTGTACACTTGATAATTCAAATCGAACTTCTGATAATTTTCCGGCTTCATAAGAATCCAGGAGCCATATATTTTTCCATCTTTTTTGACAGCTGACTTTACTTTTTCCAGCACTTTTTCAGGAGAAGGACCACCTGTTTGTTCCACTACTTGTTTCGTCACATATCCCGCGGCAAATCCAGCTGCAGCACCCAGAAGCAAGGTTCTTATCTTCATATTGTTCCCCTCCAAATTGAAATTGAATAGTCTTCTTATAGTATACAAAAGAATAAAAGGAATGCCTAATAATCACAACACTCTTCCAAGAACAAACGTAAAACAGATAAGCATTCATATGGCAACTCATCGTATATTTCTGTAGAATGGGGATGTATGAAAATAGACTGGTAAAAGGGGTATAGAAATGGATCAGGAAAGTTTATCACTGTTTAAGACGTTAACTGAATTACCTGGTGCACCCGGAAATGAACATGCCGTTAGGAAATTTATGCGTTCAGAGCTTGATAAATATTCGGATGAGATCGTACAGGACAATTTGGGCAGCATTTTTGGCGTAAAAAAAGGAAGTGCTGATGGACCTAGAGTTCTTGTTGCCGGACATATGGACGAAGTAGGTTTTATGGTGACTTCAATAACAGAGAATGGAATGATTCGCTTTCAAGCTCTTGGTGGCTGGTGGAGCCAGGTCTTGCTTGCGCAAAGAGTGCAGATCATAACTGAAAATGGCCCTGTTATCGGCGTGATTGGTTCCACGCCCTTGCATTTGCTTGAAGAAACCCAGCGCTCCAAGCCCATGGATATGAAACATATGCTGATCGACATCGGTGCTGATGATCAGGAGGATGTGAAAAGGATCGGAGTGAGACCAGGCCAACAAATTGTCCCGCTTACACCGTTTACCCCGATGGCAAATGAGAAAAAAATCCTTGCCAAAGCATGGGATAACCGCTACGGCTGCGGCCTAGCCATTGAGCTGTTAAAGGATTTGAAGGATGAAACATTGCCAAACACCTTATATTCGGGTGCAACCGTTCAGGAGGAAGTCGGCTTAAGAGGAGCCCAAACAGCGGCTTTTATGATAAAACCAGATATATTCTTTGCGGTAGACGCCAGTCCGGCAAACGATATGTCTGGGAATAAGTCGGAATTTGGCCAGCTGGGAAAAGGACCGTTACTGAGGATACTTGACCGGTCGATGGTTACTCACAAAGGCATGCGCGAATTTATTCTGGATACTGCTGAATCCCATAACATCCCTTATCAATATTTTGTTTCCCAGGGCGGTACGGATGCCGGAAAAGTACATATTGCAGGCGAAGGAGTACCCAGCGGCGTAATTGGTATTTGTTCCCGCTATATCCATACGCATGCTTCTATCATCCATGTCGATGATTATGCTGCAGCCCGCGAGCTCCTTGGCAAGCTTGTCAGAGCATGTGATAAAACCACTTTGGCAAGCATTAGGGACAATGGGTAATATTCGGAGGGATACAATTTTGAAAGTTGCAATTGGAAGCACGAACCCGGCGAAGACCCAAGCTGTCATGGATGAATATGGTCAATCTGCTGAAGTCATTTCGCTAGATGTTTCATCAGGAGTCGCTGACCAGCCTTTCTCTGATGAAGAAACCATTGAAGGAGCGGTTAACCGCGCAAAAAATTGTTTAAAACAAAGTGAAGCTGTGATTGGCATCGGCCTTGAAGGAGGAGTTGTCCAAACCGAATATGGTTTATTTGTCTGCAATTGGGGAGCATTAGCTGACCGGGATGGATCCATCGTGATTGCCGGCGGTGCCAGGGTACGACTGCCCGATAATATCTCCCTAAGGCTGATTGCAGGTGAGGAACTGGGTCCGGTTATGGACGATTTTACAAAAAAGCGAAACATCCGAAAAAAAGAAGGGGCCATCGGTGTCTTTACAAACGAACGGGTAACGCGTGCTGAAATGTTTCAACATATTATGAAAATGCTTATTGGTCAATACGAATATAAACAGAAAAACCATTGATACGCATAGAAAAATCCTTGTCGGACACTTTAAGCGACAAGGATTTTTATGTTATTTTTCAAAAATGTAGGATAAAACCTTTAATGTCTGGTTAACAGATTCAACGGTCACGCTTGCTTTGCCTGATAATTCTTTAAGCGGGTGGTGCAATTCCACAGGACGAATCAGAATAAGCGGTTTTCCGTGAGATATGGCCGCACTCGCATCCATGGCTGTATTCCATTGCTTATACTTCTCCCCGAACAAAGCAATGACAAGGTCTGAATTCTTTAAAAGCAGCTCAGTACGCAGATTATTGATGCTTGAAGCTGCAGCGTCCTTCAATATACTGGAAGGCTGAGGGCCTAAGATTTCTTCTCCGATATTATCCGAACGTTCATGATTTTCCATCGGGCCGACAAATTCGAGCGGAAGCTGTAAAGCCTCGCTTTTTTCCTTCAGTTCGTTTCGCCAAGCCGAGTGAATTTCACCTGCCAAATAAACGGTCATTTTCATACTGTCGCCTCCAAACTAATATGTTGTTACTAAGTTTAGTATAATCACCATTAAATTGCATTTTATTTGGTCTGTGCCTATTTGTTTGGTATTATCAAAATAGCATTGGACAAAACTAGCTTTTAACAATTGATTATAGATATACGATGGAGGAGAAGGATATATGAAACAGTTGGAATCTGAAGCGCAATATGATGAATTGAAAAACGCAGGTAAACACATCTTTTTATTCTCGGCAGATTGGTGCCCTGATTGCCGCGTAATTGAACCGATTTTGCCTGAGATTGAACAAAAATACCCGGAATATAGCTTCGTACATGTCGATCGCGATAAATTTATCGATATTTGCATAGCAAATGACGTGTTTGGAATCCCTAGCTTCATTGCTTATGAAGATGGCAAGGAATTAGGCCGTTTTGTCAGCAAGGATCGTAAGACGCAACAGGAGATTGAAAATTTCATTCAATCGTTGTAATCAAATCTGAAAATGTGCTGGTGAAGGGTCATGGAGCATAAATCGCGATGAACGAGCACAAATCCAGATTATCGAGCACAAATCCGGATCTACGAGCACAAATTCGGATTATCGAGCACAAATCCAGATAATCGAGCACAAAATTAAATCGATCACCCCCATTTAAGGATGGGGGCCATTTATTTTACACGGATAGGGGTGAATCAGAATGAAAATGGACGGAAAGAAAATGAAGGACCTGTTGAAACAGAGAATTGGTACGGAAAATCGGACGTTTCGGTTTGATAGTGAGAAAGATGTTCTGCGGATTGAAAACACCACTACAGGAAAAGGGATATCCATCGAATTGGCAGCGATTATTGCAAAGTGGGAAACACTTAAGGAAAAAGCAGTTGACGAGGTCGTCTATTACGTGGAAGAGGCGTTGAACGTCATGGGGGAAGAGCATACGTTGGAAGGCCGCGAAAAACAAATTTATCCTGTTATAAGATCTACATCATTCCCGGAAGAGGCTGCGGAAGGGAACCGGTTCTTGTTCGATGAGCATACAGCTGAGACAAGAATTTATTATGCACTGGACCTTGGAAATACGTACCGCCTGATAGACCAGGAGCTGTTACAGAAAGAAAATTGGAACACTGAACGGATTCGTCAGGTAGCGCGCTTCAACGTCCGTTCTCTTACCACGCCGGTAAAGACAGATACGGTGGCAGGAAATACCTTTTATTTTCTAAATACAAACGACGGATATGATGCAAGCAGAATTCTAAATGAGGCATGGTTGAGAGAGATGAAAGGCAAAATGAAGGGCACGATGGCAATCGCCATTCCCCATCAGGATGTCATCATTATCGTGGATGTCGAAAACGATACTGGTTATGATATATTGGCGCAAATGGCGATGAGCTTTTTTGCAAGCGGACATGTTCCAATCACTGCATTATCCTTCCTTTATGAAGAAGATGGACTTGAGCCGATCTTCATATTGGGTAAAAATAAGAAACGCGAGCAATAATTCTAATATGCAATAAAACCGGAGTTAAATTTTCATGGAAACAGCAAATGATATTGCTGGATCAGATGGAAGTTTTACTCCTTTTTTATTGTCCTATATTAATATGTGTAGAATTTTGTCGAAATAAAAGTTGATGTTTGAAATGTCACTACTTAGGGATAAGTAGGGGGAACTAGAAAAAAGGGGCTACAAACAGTCTCACAGCCAATGTTATCCAAACAATCCGCATATTGTACCAATCTGTTAATTTTTCTACAAATTTTGTGAAATCCTGTTAGAATGAGTAAAGAACGAGTGAGAGAAAGAGTGATATTTTTGAAATGGTATAAAAAAATGAGAAACTGGTTTCAAGATGAAGAAATCATTGAAATAGAAGAAATTATCCTTGATGAACCAATTGATAAAGAAAAATTAAAAAAGATGGACTTTTCGAAGCTTAAGGAAAAAACAAAATCGATTCAGGCAGGACCCGGCGCGGCACCCATTTCTCCAATGAAAACAAACGATCCGGATGCAAAGGTGCTCTATCAATACCCGAAAGGACAATTTAAATTTCCATTGATATCGGACCATGATCGGTTAAACAGGAAAAAAGAAGCAGGGCAAAGAGACCGAGCTATCGAACAGAAGCGGACAGCACACCAGGAGCAGAATGAAACAAGAAAAAAAGCGACTCCGGCATCTGCTGAAAATAAGCCAAGGAAGATTCTGCCTTCCAATATTCCGTTCCGGCCTACAGAAACCCCATCTCCCATTTACGGATTTGAGCAGCGACCGGAAAAGAAAAAACCTAAAGAGCTAGACGTAGTTGAATTCGAGCTTAAAAGCAAGGAACCAACTGCTGTAAAACTGGACAGAGAGCCATATGATGTTCCTGCCATCTACCGAAAAAAAGAACAGGAAATATTATCAGAAGTTGCTGCTTCTTCACAGGCTTCCGTTTTATTAGAGGATGTTGCTGAACCTGAATTACCAATAGATAACAGCTGGGTGTCCACAACTGGACCGGAATTGGGGACTAATCCACCTAGTGAAACTGCAGAGTTACAGCATGATAGATATAATGTTCCAAGTGAAAATCGACTTCATGCATTCGAAGGAAAAGCTGCTTCCGCAAATCCCGAAAAGAAGGTCGAAGAAGAGCGGCAGACAGGACGCCCGCGAAAAAAACATCTTCCATTCAATGTGATGATGACAAAGCAAGACAGAGACGACTGGAAGCAAAGCGGAGGACTTGTAAAAAAAAACCGTTTAGAGCATGAAACGAATAAAGGGCAAGAAGAAGCGCTTGCTATGAAAAGTATAGATGACGATACTGAAGAGGCGCCTTATTATGCTTTCCCATCCATTAATCTGTTGACACCGCCGGCCCATGCCCAAAGTGACCGGGAGTGGTTGAATAATCAGTCGCAATTATTAAATGACACGCTGAAAAACTTTAATGTCAGGGCGAAAGTAGTAAATGTAACGCAGGGACCTGCAGTAACACGTTTTGAAGTGCAGCCGGAACCGGGAGTGAAGGTCAACAAGATTACGAATTTAGCAGATGATATTAAGCTGAGTCTCGCCGCGCAGGATATCCGGATGGAAGCACCAATCCCAGGGAAACACACAATCGGGATTGAAATTCCGAACCGTAAAAGCAAGCCGGTATTTTTACGGGAGGTGCTTGAAAGTGAAGCGTTCAGAAAAAACACATCACCTCTGGCTGTTGCGCTTGGACTGGATATTTCCGGACAGCCAATCGTCACCGATTTAAATAAAATGCCGCATGGGTTAATCGCAGGCGCGACAGGCTCGGGTAAAAGTGTGTGCATTAATACGATGCTGGTCAGCTTGTTGTATAAAGCTACACCACAGGAATTAAAGCTTTTGCTGATTGACCCAAAGGTGGTCGAGCTAGCGCCATATAACAACATTCCTCATCTGGTGAGCCCGGTCATTACCGATGTTAAGGCTGCTACTGCGGCATTGAAATGGGCGGTAGAAGAGATGGAGCGCCGTTATGAGCTATTTGCTCATACTGGTGTCCGCGATATCAGCCGTTTTAATGAAATGGCTGAAAAATCCGGGCAATACGCTGATAAGCTGCCTTATATCGTTGTGATTATCGATGAGCTCGCAGATTTAATGATGATGTCTCCTGCCGATGTAGAGGAAGCGATTAGCCGGATTGCCCAAAAGGCCCGTGCATGCGGTATTCATCTGATCGTGGCCACACAGCGGCCTTCTGTGGATGTCATTACAGGTTTAATTAAAGCTAATATTCCGACGCGGATTGCTTTCTCCGTCTCCTCACAGGTGGATTCCCGAACGATCATCGATAGCGGCGGCGCCGAGAAGCTGCTCGGTAAAGGCGATATGCTGTTCGCGGAAAATGGATCTTCGAAATCGGTTCGCTTACAAGGGACTTATGTTAGTGATGGAGAAATAGATCAAGTCGTGAGGCATGTGAAAAACGAGCAAGCGCCGAACTATTTATTTGAACAGGAAGAACTGTTGAGCAAGGCCCAGATTTCTGAAGAGACGGATGAATTATTTTATGAGGCCTGCGAATTCGCGGTCAATCAGAACGGAGCTTCTGCTTCCAGCCTTCAAAGAAGGTTTCATGTAGGCTATAACAGAGCCGCGAGATTGATTGAAATGATGGAACGCCAGGGAATTCTTTCCGAATCAAGAGGCAGCAAACCTCGCGATGTGTTAATATCTGAAGAGGAACTTGAATATATCCTTGAGAAGAATGGCGAAAACTAACGCCATCAATCGGGCCGCGATCGTTTACAGTTTTGGATATCATAAATGGTACTAAGCTAAAGGCTTTGAATAGGAATTAGGGGAGCACTTAGGATGAAGGAAATCGAGTTGAAATTGAAGGGTGAAATCAAGAGATTAACGAATCATACTTTTAAATTTGATGAAAGAGTGAAAGAAGGATGGTTTTCAGCCGTTTATTTTTTAAAAACGAAAGAAATCGCTGAAGATTTTTGTCCCGATCATACCGTTACGATGCAATTCTTTCAAAGAAAGCATGCCGTTCTGTGCGGAACAGATGAAGTGATTGCATTGATCAAGACATTCGCGGACCATCCTGATTCGCTTGAAATTCACTCTTTACAAGACGGCGATCAAATCAGCCCGTTTGAAACGGTCCTTACGATTACGGGACCTTATCAGGAATTCGGCTATTTAGAAGGGATCATTGATGGCATTCTCGCCCGCAGAACTTCCGTAGCCACGAACGTATATAATGTTGTAAAGGCCGCAGCTTATTCAGGAACCCAAAAGCCTGTTATTTTCATGGGTGATCGCGATGATCATTTTACACAGCAGGCCGGAGACGGCTATGCCGCCTATATTGGCGGAGCCACAGCTCAGGCTACACATGCCATGAGCGAATGGTGGGGCAAAAAAGGCATGGGCACGATGCCGCATGCGCTTATTCAGCTATTTAATGGCGACATTGTCGCAGCTTCTGAAGCTTATCATAAAAAATATCCAGAAGATGAATTGATCGCTCTTGTTGATTATAACAATGATGTAATTACCGATTCATTGAAGCTAGCCCGGGCCTTTGGTGATACTTTGCGCGGGGTCCGGATAGATACATCGAAAACAATGATTGATAAATATTTTGTAAGGAATCAACATCTGCTTGGTACTTTTGATCCAAGAGGAGTAAACGCGGAGTTGGTGTTTGCTTTGCGTAAAGCGCTCGATGAAGAAGGCTTTCAACATGTACGCATCGTCGTAAGCGGAGGTTTTACCGAAGAACGGATCGAGGAATTTGAGCAAGCTGGTGTTCCCGTTGATATGTACGGAATTGGCAGCAGTCTCTTGAAAATTACCGTAAGCTTCACTGGCGATAATGTGCTTTTGAATGGCAAGCACCAGGCAAAAGAGGGGCGCAGGTACCGCCCGAATCCAAGACTTGAAAGAGTGGAATAGGTGTCGATAACAGGGGATTTCCAAAGTTTTTAATTATTGGCATGCACCTTACATAGTCGACGTGGGGAAAAAGTGATATAATTGGTTTCATTGACTGAAGTAGAAAACTTTAGTAATACAGCAAAGAATTAAGCCAATATGGGCAAATGGAAAGCCGTACGCTTTGTCCATTGAAGGCAAATAACAGAAAACGTCATATACTGTCATACAGATATGGACTGGTGGAGGTTCAATTTATGACTGCTTACCATTTTGTTGGAATCAAAGGTTCGGGCATGAGTGCACTGGCACAGGTGCTTCATGATATGAATCTCGATGTTCAGGGTTCCGATTATGAAAAAAGATTTTTCACACAGATTGCTTTAGAAAAGGCCGGAATTAAAATCCTTCCATTCAGTGAAGAAAATATACAGCCGGGTATGACCATCATCGCCGGGAACGCGTTTCCTGATACGCATCCTGAGATTACAAGAGCGATGGAGCTTGGCTTGCCTGTAATCCGTTATCATCGTTTCCTTGGTGATTTCCTGAAGAACTTCATAAGTGTAGCCGTAACCGGAGCGCATGGCAAGACGTCTACGACCGGTTTGCTTTCGCATGTCATGAGCGGTCCAAAGCCGACGTCCTTCCTAATAGGAGACGGCACGGGTAAAGGTGTAGAGGATGCGGAATATTTTGTATTTGAAGCATGCGAATATCGCCGGCATTTCCTTTCCTATGTACCGGATTACGCGATTATGACAAACATTGATTTTGATCATCCTGATTATTATGCGAATATTGAAGACGTTTTTCAGGCGTTTCAGGAGATGGCGCTGCAGGTGAACAAAGGAATCATTGCCTGTGGAGACGACGAACAGCTTCAGCGGATTCAGGCAAAGGTACCGGTGATTTTTTATGGATTTGCCGAGGGAAATGACTTTCAAGCAAGAAACATAACTACTTCTGAAAAAGGAACAACCTTCGATGTTTTTGTCAGGAATACGTATTATGAAACATTCACGATCCCGACATATGGCAATCACAGTGTACTGAATGCACTTTCAGTCATTGCCTTGTGTAAATATGAGAACTTAGATACAGAAGCGGTCAAAGCCCAGCTTTTAACCTTCAGTGGAGTAAAGCGCCGTTTTACTGAAAAAGCAGCGGGAAGCCAAATTATAATTGATGACTATGCACATCATCATACTGAGATTAAAGCAACGATAGATTCAGCCAGACAAAAATATCCGGAGCGGGAAATCGTAGCTGTGTTCCAGCCGCATACTTTCACTCGCACACAGGCATTCCTTGGGGAGTTTGCCGAAGCGCTTAATTTATCGGATAAGGTATATCTTTGCGAAATATTTGGCTCCGCCCGTGAAAATCAAGGCAAGCTTTCAATTGAAGATCTACGGGAGAAAATCCCAGGCGCGGAAATCCTTAGTGAAGAAGATACCGCTCCGTTATTAAAACATAGTAATGCCGTGATTTTATTTATGGGTGCCGGGGATATCCAAAAATTCCAGGAAGCTTATGAAAAATTAATTCAGCAAGTCCAATAAGAAAAGCGGAAATCCAGTGCGATGGATTTCCGCTTTTTTGCTTTTGAACATTTCTAAAGAAATAGATATTCTACTGGAAGTTTGATAAATGAAAAACACCATTGTGCAATTTTAGCTACAATGGTGTTTTATATCAACGAAATCGAGAATATATCACCAATATCGGAATGATTCTTATTTTAGGTTTTCAGGATTTAACTTTTCCAGTTCAGGCAGAACGAAACGGCCGTCTTTGCGGATTAATACATCATCGAAATAAATTTCACCACCGCCGTATTCAGGCCGTTGAATAGTAACCATATCCCAGTGAATATTGGATTGGTTTCCATTATAAGCGTCATCATAGCATTGTCCCGGGGTAAAGTGGAAGCTGCCGTCGATTTTCTCATCAAACAGGATATCCTGCATCGGATGGAGAATATACGGGTTCACACCGATTGCAAATTCACCGATAAAACGCGCGCCTTCATCTGTGTCAAAGACTTTGTTGATACGCTCTGTGTCATTGGCTGTGGCTTCAATAATTTTCCCATCCTTGAAAGTCAACTTCACGTTTTCAAAAGTAAAGCCTTGGTAAGGAGAAGGAGTATTGTACGTAATAACGCCGTTTACGGAATCCTTCACAGGAGCTGTGTACACTTCGCCGTCAGGAATATTTAACTCACCGGCACATTTGATGGCTTTAATGCCCTTAATGGAGAAGGTTAAGTCGGTCCCGGGACCTGCCAGGCGGACTTTGTCTGTGTTGTCCATCAAATCAACCAAGCTGTCCATGGCATCGCTCATGTTTCCATAATCGAGGTTACAAACATCAAAATAGAAATCCTCAAACGCTTCTGTGCTCATTTTTGCCAGCTGGGCCATGGAGGAAGTCGGATAGCGGAGAACTACCCATTTTGTTTTTGGTACACGAATTTCCCTATGCACCTTTTTAAAAACGGTGTTTCCATGGATCGCCATCTTGTCGGAAGGAACATCGGCATGCTCATTAATGTTATCACCGGAGCGAAGCCCTATGTAAGCATCCATTTTGCTCATCACTTCAGCTTCGAAATCGGCCATCATATTAAATTGCTCTTCCTGGGCACCCAGCAGTAACGCACGGTCTACCTGTTGATCCTTCAACGTCACAAAAGGATAACCACCGGCGGCATACGCTTCATTCACCAGTGCTGTGACAAGCTCTCGCTGAAGGCCGAAATTTTCTATTAAAACCTTTTCCCCTTTTTGAAGTTTGACCGAATAATTGATTAAGTTCTTCGCAAGCCTCTCTATTCTAGGGTCTTTCATAATCATTCCTCCATATGTAAATGCTAATTTCCTCAATATTGTAACCGGAAAACGGATTAATTTCACTTTTAATACTAAAAATAATAGCATGTATCGATTAAAATATTGTCTATTAGAAAATAATAAAGGAATGAGAAGCAATGCTATTATGAAAAAGCAGGAATTTTAGGGGCTATATTGAAAAAATAAATACGTTTATAATAAAAGGGAACGTGGTATTTAACAATTACAACATAAACGGTACGATGTACTGAAACAATTATCGGAGGTGCTTTATGGAAGTTATATTATATTTGAGTGCTGCTGTAGCAGCGATTGCGTTTTTAGTCTTGGTTATATTCTTATCAAGGACATTAAAATCGCTTCAGACAACGCTTGATAGCGTAGCACACACATTGGATGGACTTGAAAGGCAAATGCAAGGGGTAACGGTTGAAACAGCGTCTCTCCTTCATAAAACGAACGTACTTGCAGAGGACCTGCAAAAGAAATCGGAAAACCTGAATTCAGTCGTATACGCGGTGAAGAATGTGGGAACATCGATTCAAAACTTTAATTCATCGATCCAAAAGGTGTCCGATAAAGTACAGACGGGCATTGATAACAATCAGGAAAAGATTTCTCAAATTGTTCAATGGGGCAATGTGGCAATGGAAATCCGTGATAAATGGAAAGCGCGAAAAAAAACGAACCTGCCTGCCGTTCAGAATACATCTCTCACAGAAACGAGAGTAGAAGAAACAGATAATTTAGCAAAAAAGAGATTTCTAAGATCGCATTAAAATCTGAAAGGAGCAATTACTCATGTCTCAAAAAGATTATCCAGAATACACAAGGGAATATCAAAGGCCTTACCAGGAAGACCAGTCAAGTTCAAAGGATTTCATCATGGGAGCATTGATTGGCGGGGTAGTAGGAGCGGCAACTGCTCTTTTCATGGCCCCCAAATCGGGCAAGGATTTACGCAATGACTTAAATGTTCAAGCAAAAAATCTATCGGATAAAACGGAGCAATTTAGACAAACGGCTATGGAAAAAGGAGGTAGTTTTGCTGAAACTGCCAAGCAAAAAACGAACAATGTAACCGAAATGGTAACAAACAAATCAGCAGACTTGATGAATAAAGTAAAAAGCATGAAAGGAAGTAACGGGGAATCTTCTTCTAATGACAGTGGTGGAAGTGTAAGTGACTATTCCACTTCAAAGGCCCCTACAACTGATTTAACAGCTGCTTCTAACGGCACTTCTACCGCTGATGCAACTTCTTCTTCCGCCACGACTCCAGGCAACAATGCGGCCAAGTTGAAGCTGGACGAAACAAAAAAGGCGTTTGAAGAAACCGAAAACCGCTACAATTAATATTTTTTTCTGAACCGAATTAAGGACAAGCCGTATTTTTGGCATAGAGGGCGATGAAGTGGTAAGATGACTTCATCGCTTTTATGTGTAACTGATGAAAGGAGAAAGAGAAATGGCAGCAAAAAAAATTGAAACACAAGAACAATTTGAGGAACTGGCAAAACAGGATCGCTTTTTGCTTATCAAGCATAGCTTGACATGCCCTGTAAGCGGTGCTGCTTTTGAAGAGTATGAAAGCTTCATTGAAGACCATGCTGACCTCAACACAGCTTATCTTGCCGTGCAAGAAGCCCGCTCGCTTTCTAATTATGTAGCGGACACCTTCAATATAAAGCATGAATCGCCGCAAGCGATTCTTTTTAAAAACGGTGCACCTGTTTGGAATGCTTCCCATTGGAAAATCACGAACGAATCATTGTCAAACGCACTGAAATCATAGATGAATGTGAATAGCCTTTTCCAATTAGGGAGAGGCTTTTTTTCTTGAAAAAAAAAGAATGGTTGATTTTTCATACATAATATATTAAATTTTTAGAATATAATTTTTTTTGACGGTACTTAAAAACAAGGGGGACTTTCTAGTGAAAAAGAGAATAAGTGCAGTACCATTAATCCTTGCAGGCCTTCTCGCTTTAGCGGGTTGCAGCAGTGACGCTTCAAACGGTGACAATGGAAATAAAACAGACGAGAAAAAGCAGTACACAATTGGGATGACTCAATTTGCTCCGCACGCCTCGTTGGATGCTGCGACCGAAGGATTTAAGAAAGGCCTTGCAGACAATGGATTTAAAGAAGGCGAAAATGTAACGTTTGATTTCCAAAACGCTTCGGGCGATCAGAATAACACCCAGCCGATTGCGAATAACTTTGTAGGCGATAAGGTTGACCTAATATTCACCAATGCTACGCCAAGCGCAGTGAGTGCATTAAATGCTACCAAAGAGATTCCAATCGTCTTTACATCCGTAACAGACCCGGTTGGGGCAGGATTGGTTGAAGCATTGGACAAACCGGGAAGCAATATTACAGGGACGACTGATAATCATCCGGATGCAACGGGCAAAACAATTGATTTCATTACGAAAGAAATCGGTGCTAAGGAGATCGGAGTGGTCTATAATTCAGGTGAACAAAATTCAGTAGTTCAGGTCGAGCAGGTGGAGGAGTTGGCAAAGAAAAATGGCGCCAAGCTTGTAAAGACCTCCATTTCTACAACTGCAGAAGTCAAACAGGCAACTGAATCACTAGTAGGAAGAGTGGACGCCATTTACATCCCGACAGATAACACGGTTGTTTCTGCGCTCGAGTCTGTTATTTCAGTTGCAAACAGCAAGAAGATTCCGTTGTTTGTCGGTGAATTGGATTCCATGAAAAAAGGGGCAGTTGCGGCCAGTGGCTTTAGTTACGAAGATATTGGTTACCAAACCGGCGTAATGGCAGCGGCTATCTTGAAAGGTGAAAAGCCTTCCGATATACCGGTGGAACTTCCAAAAGACTTGAAATTGATGATCAATAAAAAGGCTGCAGAGGCACAGGGAGTGAACATCAAGCCAGAGTGGGAAAAAATCGGCGAAATTTATGAAGGAGAATAAGGAAGGGTGATTTACGATGTTCACAGCTTTGTTTTCTGCATTTGAATCGGGAATCATCTATGCCATCATGGCACTTGGCGTTTATTTATCTTTCAGAATTCTGGACTTTCCTGATTTGACGGTTGACGGCAGCTTTGTCACCGGGGCCGCTACAGCAGCGATTTTAATTGTAAACGGGGTCAATCCATTTACGGCAACAGTCGTTGCTATGTTAACCGGCTTCCTTGCCGGGTGCTTGACAGGGCTTCTGCATACGGTTGGTAAAATTAACTCATTATTAGCTGGAATATTAATGATGATCGCTCTTTATTCTATTAATCTTAGAATTATGGAGGGAAGATCGAATGTTCCTTTACTGAACACAGATTCCGTTTTTACACATATCAGAGATGCCTGGAGCAACATCGGAATCGATACGGCAGTGAATAATGCGTTAACGGCAATCGGGTTGGGGGATAGCCTGCCGCAGACATGGAGCATTTTACTATTCATGCTTGTGATTACTTTTATCATAAAAATTTTAACCGACCTTTTTCTCAAGACAGAAATTGGCTTGGCGCTTCGGGCAACAGGGGACAATCAAAGAATGATCCGAAGCTTTTCTGCCAATACGAATATCATGATTGTATTAGGGCTCGGGTTGTCGAATGCATTAGTCGCGCTTTCCGGTTCATTGATTGCGCAGCAAGGCGGATTCGCAGATGTCGGGATGGGAATCGGGATGATCGTCATTGGCCTTGCGTCCGTGATCATCGGGGAAGCCCTGTTTGGGGTAAAAACAATCGCCCGGGCTACTTTGGCGGTAATTGGCGGCGCGATTATCTATCGAATCGTTGTGACGCTTGCGCTCAGGGTTGAATTCTTTGAGCCAGGCGATGTGAAAATGATTACGGCTTTCATTGTGATCCTCGCCCTCGTTCTTCCAAAGATAAGGGACGGATATAAAGAACGGAAACGAAAAGCCCGGAGACAGGCTGAACACAGAAATTCATTGCGTGTTCCTGCAGAAGGGAATGGTGACACAAGTGCTACAGCTGAGTAATATTCATAAGGTTTTTAATGAAGGCACACCTGACGAAAAGATAGCCTTGGATCATATTAATCTTCATCTGAAACAAGGAGATTTCGTAACGGTGATTGGCAGTAATGGGGCGGGAAAATCGACACTGATGAACCTTGTCTCAGGAGTGCTGCAGCCTGATTTGGGGGAAGTGAAAATAGAAACAAAGAATGTCACCTATCTCCCAGAATACAAGCGCGCCAAATTGATAGGAAGGGTTTTCCAAGACCCGATGGCCGGAACTTCCCCAACTATGACGATTGAAGAAAATTTAGCGATGGCATATTCCCGCAATAAAAGAAGAACCTTAAAAAGCGGAGTAACGAAAAAAGAAAAGAATATTTTAAGGAAGTTCTGGAAACCCTGCATCTTGGCCTTGAAAACAGGCTTTCAGCTAAAGTGGGCCTGCTGTCAGGGGGAGAAAGACAGGCGCTATCTTTGCTGATGGCAACCTTCACGGAGCCTTCCATCCTCTTATTAGATGAGCATACAGCAGCCCTAGATCCATCCCGTGCGGAGCTCATTACTTCCCTGACGAAAGAGATCGTGGAAAGGTATCAATTAACTACCATCATGGTTACGCACAATATGCAGCAAGCTTTGGATTTGGGTAACAGGCTGATCATGATGGATAAGGGGCAAATCATCCTGGAGGCTGACGAGGAAAAGAAAAAAACATTGACGATAGAAAACTTGATGCAAGAGTTCCAAAGCATCCGCGGAACACGCTTGGCAAATGACCGGGCGCTATTGTCGTAATTAAAAGGACCTTCTCTTTATCACAAAGAGAGGGTCCTTTATTGGTATCTGGCAGTCCAGACAATAAATTACGAACGATGCGGCATCGTCGTCCAAACGATTTTCAATTCGTCTCCCGCGGAAACTGGTTGATCAAAACCGGTTTCTTGATTATTATTCAAAAGAGAAAACCGGCCATTTGACGTATTCGGCATATCGATTTCTACAAACCTGAAAACATCCTGAAAAAGAAACGGTTCTCTTTTACGCTGGACACACTTTAAAACAGCTCCGTTCTTAATCAAATCTTCTTCCGTCAAAAGCTCCCCATCGTGATGAAATTCAGTCAGACTCTTCGATAATATGATTCTATCTCCATTGAATGTGACAGGGATGGAATGATTCATTTGTACGTTGATGGCGTTTGCCAGATCAGCAACATTTGGGATTGAAGCAGTCATTACGTTGATTTCATCCCCATCTTCAAACGGGCTCCCCGGCTGTGCCTGCCGTCCGTTTCTCTCAATCTTTCCGGAAAAATCGCTAATCTGTTTGTCATTCTCATTTATTCGGATTACAAACGGCTGGACATGGACAAGCAGATGCTCCAAGGAAAGCAAGGAAAGAGCCTCCTTGATCGTTTGCGGAAGGCGGCAAATAATCTCGTCCCTGTCTTTAACAAGGTCATCTCCGCTTATGACAGAACCGTTTCTCATAGTTTGAGCTTTTATCGTATACTTTTTGCCATTGATCGTAACGACTTTTTTTGGTACATGATCGATTAGATCGAATACACGTACAGAAGATGAAGAGCCGTCCATTCCTTTCTCGACGGTTATCTCGTCACCATTTTTCACTTCGTCATCCAGCGACGCTTCCACTCCGTTTAAAAGAAGGGATGGTTTTTTTCCATGCACGCCGGGGATCGTAACGATTTGCCCGTTCAGGCTGACCATCATTGCCATACCGGGTTTTCCATATAATTTGTTTAATTTGATTCCCGCGGTTAGTAAACAATCGCCTACTGTCATTCGCTTCATATCGAATAGTCTGACAGCCTGGCCATTTACGATGACACTCATATATTTAATCGGATTTTGATGGGCGGCAATCGCGATCCCGATTGGCGTTACAAGCTCCGGCCCTTTTGTCAGGGAGTCATCTAATGAAAGATTCTGTATCGCATCAAGGCCCCGAATGCCAACCCGGTTTATGGGCAGATCCAGCTTGTCAGCCAAAAGGGCAGGGAGCTCAGGTGTTAAACTTCCACCGCCAACAAGCATTACTGCTTTTGGCGGCTTGTCACTGTTTAAAGATAATATTTCAGTGCTTATCGCCCCGGCCAGGCGATCAAGGGCAGGGGAAATTTGTTCAATTACTTCCTGCTTCGGCAAGGACGTCTCAAACCCAAGGATATCTGTCACTGTTACTTCCTCTTGATCGCTTAGCTGCCTTTTTGCCTGTTCCGCAAGTGGGAAATCAAGCAACAGCTGGTCGCTGATCGCTTCCGTTATTTCATCTCCGGCGACTGGAACCATGCCATAGGCGACGACCGTTCCTGAATCAGTAAGGGCAATGTCTGAAGTGCCGGCCCCGATATCGACCAGTGCCACGTTCAATCGTCTCATCGATTGGGGTATCAGGACATTTATCGCGGCGATCGGCTCGAGGGTCAAAGCCTGCATTTCCAGGTCGGCCCGCTTTAAGGCGGCAACAAGCGATTCAACAACTACCTTTGGCAGGAAAGTCGCAATGATCTCGACTGTAGCCTCATCACCGCTTTGATCGATTAAATTGCCGATTTCTTCTCCATCAAGTCGATAGTATAAAACCGAATAACCGACACAATAATAATGGGACAAAGCATGAGCGGCATTTTTATCGGCGACGAGGGCTTGCGCCTGCTGAACGGCACTTAATTCTAAATGAAGGATATCCTCACGACTCATCATCGGCTTCCCTTTGATATCGGTTGTAATGGATGCCCGTTCTGTTTTAAGCGCCCGCCCTGCAGCAGCAACACAAACTCTATGCAGAGGGCCGTGCTTTTCCTCGAGTCGGGCTTTTACTTCTTGAATGACCTTTGATACGGCAACTACATCATGGATCTGGCCGTCGAGCATGGCCCGTTCGGTATGCTCTTTTGTCAGGATATCTTTGACATGAAAATGCTGATCCTGTTTTTCCAGAATGATACCAACTACGGAACGGGTCCCGATATCAAGAGCGAATATCTTTTCCTGCAATGAAAACACCTTCTCTTTATGAAAATATACTTTAGTGCTTAAAAGCGTTTAATTATTAAAGAAAAAATAGTGACATTCTTCTTTATATCATATATAATAATCTCTAATTATATAAGAATGTACCATATATTCTCTATTCATTAAAGCAGCCGGCAGCAATTGAAAGATTGTCACCACTCAGTCAGTTAAAACAAGGCTGATGATTGTTGAACCGGACGTATCTTAAAAGGCGAAAGGAAGGATTATAATGAGCAACACAGAACTTGAAACACTGCGCGGTAAACTGGATGACGTTAATCTTGAATTACTAGAGCTTATTAACAAGCGTGCAGAACTGGTGCAGGAAATCGGTCGCGTTAAAGAAAAACAAGGTGTGAACCGTTATGATCCGGTTCGTGAAAGAAAGATGCTCGATTTGATTGAGTCCAATAATAACGGACCGCTTGACCAAGCTTCCCTTAAACATATCTTCAAAGAAATCTTTAAGCTCGGTCTGGACCTTCAGAAGGACGATCATAAAAAAGCCTTATTGGTTTCAAGAAAGAAAAAGCCTGAAGATACGATTATCAATCTTAAAGGCGAGTTGATCGGGAATGGCATACCAAGCTTCGTATTTGGACCGTGTGCGGTCGAGTCTTACGAGCAGGTTGCAAAGGTTGCGGAAGTAGTAAAGAGTAAAGGACTAAAATTATTGCGCGGAGGCGCTTATAAGCCACGTACTTCTCCTTATGATTTCCAGGGGCTTGGTATAGAAGGATTGAAAATTTTAAAGCGCGTTTCGGATGAATACGGTTTGGCGGTTATTAGTGAAATCGTAAGCCCGAATGATATTGAAACGGCTGTTGATTATATTGATGTGATCCAAATCGGCGCCAGAAATATGCAAAACTTTGAATTGCTGAAAGCGGCGGGAGCCGTGAATAAACCAGTGCTGCTAAAGCGTGGACTGGCTGCGACAATCGATGAATTCATCAACGCAGCAGAATATATCATGGCTCAAGGAAATGGCAATATTATTCTTTGTGAAAGAGGAATCCGGACATATGAGCGGGCGACACGCAATACGCTTGATATATCAGCGGTACCAATTCTGAAACAGGAAACACACTTGCCGGTCATGGTCGATGTCACCCATTCTACCGGTAGACGTGATTTGCTTCTTCCAGCCGCAAAAGCTGCTTTGGCCATCGGGGCCGACGGTGTTATGGCTGAGGTTCATCCTGATCCTTCTGTGGCCTTATCAGATTCGGCCCAGCAAATGGACTTTGACCAATTTGAGGAGTTCTACCGTGAAATCCAAAAGCAGAACTGGGTAACGGTTTGACCGATACCATTTCTAAATAGTTCGAACGAAAAACAGCCCTTATGCAGCGATTGCTAGGGCTGTTTTTATTGGTATAGATCACCATATAGTACAAATTCTACAATTTTCGCCAAAAAGTAAGACAGATACATTTGCAGTAAATGGGTTGCTGTCGTATGATTATATACATAAAAGTGTGTTTTCTCATCGTAAATGATTTATTTGTTCCGATAATCTATCTATTATTGTTCAACCGTGAACATTCCATATTGTTATTCTTGCTTTTTAAATGCCCTATAGCAGATAGAGATTGAAAAGAACCAAAATAAACAATTTATATTCAGGGAAAAATACAGGAAATGAAGGAGTGGTAAAAATGAATAATATAACGATTTATGACGTGGCCCGTGAAGCTAGCGTCTCAATGGCCACGGTATCGCGAGTTGTTAACGGGAATCCGAATGTTAAACCGGCCACCAGAAAAAAGGTATTGGATGTCATTGACCGCTTGGGTTACCGTCCGAATGCAGTAGCAAGAGGATTGGCAAGCAAAAAAACGACGACTGTCGGTGTAATCATCCCCGATATCTCCAGCATTTTCTACGCTGAATTGGCCAGGGGGATTGAAGATATCGCTACGATGTATAAATATAATATTATTTTAAGTAACTCAGACGAAAATCAAGAAAAAGAATTTCATTTATTAAATACGATGCTTGGCAAACAAGTGGACGGCATTGTATTTATGGGATCCAATATAACCAATGAGCATGTTGAGGAATTTCAAAAATCTCCTGTTCCAATTGTGCTTGCGGGTTCTGTGGAAGACACCGGCCAGGTTCCTTCTGTCAATATTGATTATGAGGCGGCAGCTTTTGATGCGGTAACTTCCTTCGCTGAGAAGGGACACCGCAGGATTGCCTTTGTCAGCGGAAACCTGTCTGAGCCTATTAATGAGAAAAAATTAGCGGGCTATAAAAGGGGATTGAAGAACGCGAATTTACCTTTCGACGAATCTTATGTGGTGGATGGGGATTATACATATGATTCAGGCATTGAATCATTTGATAAGCTGCTGGAAGCATCCGAAAAACCGACAGCGATCATTGTTGGTGCGGATGAGATGGCACTCGGAATCGTGCACGCAGCCCAGGATAAGGGCAATCAAGTTCCGGATGACTTTGAGGTAATCAGCTTTGATAACACCCGCTTGACGCTAATGGTCCGCCCGCAGATCACAACCATTGTCCAGCCGCTTTATGATATCGGTGCTGTAGCCATGAGATTATTAACAAAATTGATGAATAAGGAAACTGCGGATGAGCAGGAAAAGGTCGTGCTTCCGCATCGCATTGAAAAACGTCAATCCACCAAATAAAAAACGTCCCTCGGGACGTTTTTTTGATTCATTTAAAGCCTCCATTTGATGTCGAAGTCTTCCGATTAGATCTAATGGGATAGAGCGCTTTTTCAAGCGTTTGCTTGTTTTTTTCCATAATTTCAGGCTTGCGCGGGATTGGCTGATAGATGCCCGCGTGGTCTTCCCATTCCATAGGGAGTGTTACTGGAGACTCTGTTTGCCATTGTTCAATCCAATCCGGCGGTAGGGCCCCGGTGTTCTTTCTGTTCTCCGTCATTTCCAACCAGATCAAAGACCATGCCCTCGGAACGACACGCCAGATGTCATATCCCCCGCCGCCTACAGCTACCCAGCGGCCGTCACAGTACTCGTGGGCCATTTCATGAGCAAGCTTTGGTATTTCCCTGTATATCTGCATCGTTGATGACAGATGGGTCAACGGGTCATAATAATGGGCGTCCGCCCCGTTTTGGGTCAGGATGACATCCGGCTTAAAAAACTCCGCTACTTCCCTGAAAGCGGTCGTGTACGCTTCCAGCCAGGAATCGTCCTCAGTAAAGGCATCTACAGGTATGTTAAAAGAATAGCCATAACCCTTTCCCTGGCCCCGTTCATTGATGTTTCCGGTTCCCGGAAATAAATATCTCCCAGTTTCATGAATCGATAACGTACAAACATTGGGGTCATCGTAAAAGGACCATTGCACCCCGTCCCCATGATGGGCATCAGTGTCAACATAGAGCACTCTTGCATTATATTTTTCCTGCATATATTTGATGGCAACTGAGCTATCATTATAGATGCAGAAGCCTGAGGCCTTCCCTCTGAAACCATGGTGAAGCCCGCCTCCCAGGTTCAATGCATGCTTTGTCTGACCAGTCATCACTTGGTCGACCGCAGTCAAGGTACCCCCAACAAGCAGTGCACTTGCTTCATGCATCTTTGAAAAGATGGGTGTATCCTCCGTGCCAATTCCAAAATTTGCTCCCTTTTCCTCTGTTAGCATACCTTGTCCGGCTAGCTTGACAGCGTTTACATACCCGGGGTCATGAATCAGCTCCAGCTCTTCATCCGTAGCTATCCTTGGTTCAACAATATCCTCATCATTTATCGCATGGTGTTTTTTTAATAAATCAAGCGTCATTTGTAGCCTTTTCTGGTTAAAGGGATGTTTGTCATGGAACTTATAAGTTAAAAGTTCATCGGAGTAGACAAACACTGCGTTTTTCTTCATGATGGGCTTCCCGGAAGACTTGGCCACAAAACGGTATAGCCTTCATTTTTTAAATCCTCCACCACCATAAATGGATTCATTGTTTGGATACGAAGTACAAGGACTTTGTAAGCTTCATCATTTTTATAAGGATACAGGAGCACACCCAGGATATTCGCATTTCTTTTCTTGATAATGGATGAAACCTCGTGAAGCATTCCTGCTGTGTCTGGAACTTTCACTTCAATCTGCGACCCTGGCTGAAGCGCTCCGGTTAGTTCTACATAGCTATGCAATAAATCTGTTCCGGTTAAGATCCCTACTAATCTATTTTCTTTTACGATCGGGAGACAGCTAATATGATTTTCATAGAATACGGCGCCCACTTCCTCGACAAAGTCCAGTGGGTGTCCGGTGATCAGATCGGTTTTCATGACCATGCCCAGGGGCTTTTGCAGATCCTCTTTGAATTCTTCGGTGCGGAAAATGGAAGGAGCCGCTTCACGGATATCCTTGTCAGAAACTAAACCAATCAGCTGGAATTGTTCATTGACGATCGGAATATGCCTGATCCGCTTTTCTTTTATTAATTTGACGGCCTCATGTATTGTATCGGTTTCCCTTAGAGTGACGACGTCTTTTATCATGATTTCTTCAATTTTCATCCTTTAGGCCTCCTTTTTCCGATTTAATACATAAAGCGATTCATAAATCGCAGTTGGTCGAACTTTTGTACGGATTCCGGAGGGACTCTTTTCCCAATGCGGGCCATAAGGCAATTTGCGGGGTGGGAACTGATTTCCGGATCGTCTGTGGCGTAATAAACGAGTCCGCCGGCGCTCATCATTTTTTCCATGACTTTCCGATAATCCCATACATTCAACCCTGTCCCTTTAAGGTCCCAATGCCAATAATATTCAGTAGTAATGACAATGAAATCCTCCATGGCATCATCCATCATGGACACAATCAGAAGATTCTTTCCAACCTTTGCCCCGCGAAATTCAGGAATTACCTCAATCGCACCCAGTTCAATTAAATCTTCCATTTCAATTTCGGACCATCTCTCCAATGGATCCGGATACAAATAGGTTACATAACCAACGATTGTATCTTTATGCCTAGCTATGATGATCCGTCCTTCGGGAAGGTCGGCAATTTCAATTAAAGCTTTATGCTGCTGGGCAGGGGGACGGAAAGCTACTAAATCATGGTGAAATTCATACGTTTTCATTTTTTCGGATGAAACCGGTCCTTCAATGATCAGTGGACCGTGTGCCGTTTTCAATTCCTTGGCATTATACGTTTTTTTATGATCCATTCCTTCACCACCTATGTAAAGTAGTCCTTTTCATTATACATAAAAAAAAGGATAGAAAAACCAAAACTTTTATGTACTTTCTTGTTTAATCTAATTCTAGTAAATTGCTATCTTAATATAAAATTAAATATTTAAAAAATTGAGAAAAAAGTATTTCTATACTATAATAGATAGTGTAATGTCGATCAAAGGGGGATATGGTATATGAAAGTGGAAGCGCTACCAGTAGTTATGGGAGAATTCAACCTGCAGAATTACGAAAAAACGTACAAGCAATTTGACTGGTCAGAAACTGAAAAAGAATTTTCCTGGTCCGAAACAGGAAAAGTGAACCTCGCTTATGAAGCAATCGACCGCCATGCAGAATCGCATAAGAAAAACAAGGTTGCCTTGTATTACAGAGATGGACAACGGGACGAAAAGTATACCTTCAAGGATATGAAGGACTATACAAACAAGGCAGGCAATGTATTAAAAACTTTTGGCGATGTGGAAAAAGGTGATCGTGTCTTCATTTTCATGCCTCGGTCCCCGGAGCTTTATTTCGCCCTCTTGGGTGTCATTAAGCTTGGAGCGATTGTCGGTCCGCTTTTCGAGGCATTCATGGAAGGTGCCGTTAAAGACAGGCTCGAAGACAGCGAAGCAAAAGTTTTGATCACCACTCCTGATTTATTATCCAGGGTTCCAGTCGAAGATCTTCCCGCTTTAAAGCATATTTTCCTTGTCGGCGAAAACATTGAAGAAGACGGGATGTATTATGATTTCAACAAAAAATTGAAAGAGGCTGATAAACATTTAGCCATTGAATGGGTAGACCGGAACGATGGGTTAATCCTTCACTATACTTCCGGTTCAACCGGAAAGCCTAAAGGTGTCCTTCATGTGCATAATGCCATGATCCAACATTATCAAACAGCGAAATGGGTGCTGGATTTACGCGATGATGATGTGTATTGGTGTACGGCGGACCCAGGCTGGGTAACCGGTACTTCCTATGGTATTTTCGGTCCGTGGCTTACGGGAACGTCCAATGTAATTGTGGGCGGCCGTTTTAAACCGGAATCGTGGTATCAAACAATTGAAGACTTTGGCGTCACGGTTTGGTATAGTGCACCGACTGCTTTCCGCATGCTTATGGGAGCGGGGGACGAAATTGTGAAGAATTTTGATTTGAGCTCTCTCCGCCATGTCCTGAGCGTTGGAGAACCGCTGAATCCTGAGGTAGTGCGCTGGGGCATGAAAGTCTTCCAGAAGCGGATCCATGACACATGGTGGATGACTGAAACTGGCGCCCAGGTTATTTGTAACTATCCTGCTATGGAAATTAGACCGGGTTCGATGGGCAAACCAATTCCGGGTGTTGAAGCGGCCATTGTTGATGATCAAGGGAATGAGCTGCCACCACACAGAATGGGGAATCTTGCGATTAAAAAGGGCTGGCCATCGATGATGAGCCAAATCTGGAATAACCCGCAAAAGTATGAATCTTATTTTATGCCTGGCGATTGGTACGTTTCAGGCGATTCGGCTTACATGGATGAAGAAGGCTATTTCTGGTTCCAAGGCCGGGTGGACGATGTCATCATGACATCCGGGGAGCGTGTCGGCCCGTTTGAAGTAGAAAGCAAGCTGGTTGAACACCCCGCTATTGCTGAAGCTGGCGTAATTGGAAAGCCAGATCCGATTCGCGGCGAAATCATCAAAGCATTCATCGCCCTTCGCGACGGGTATGATCCAAGCGATGAACTTATTGAAGAAATTCGCCAGTTTGTTAAGAAGGGCCTCGCTGCACATGCGGCTCCGCGTGAAATTGAATTCCGCGACAAGCTTCCGAAAACGCGCAGCGGTAAAATCATGCGCCGTGTCTTAAAAGCTTGGGAGCTTGATTTGCCGACAGGTGACCTATCGACCATGGAGGACTAAGCTGCACTCTTCTATAGACTAACTTAAAATCAAACAAAATGACGTGCCAATGGGCACGTCATTTTTTGATTTATGCATCTGGATTCTCAGGGACTGCAGGATCTGCAGGAGGTGCCTCTGGTTCTGGTTTAGGGTCCTCCGCAGGTTTAGGATCTGCAGGCTTTGGTTTGGTTTCTTTAGGCTTCTCAGGTTTAGGTTTAACTTGCGGTTTTTCTGCTGAGACGGGTTTTCCATCCTTGGAAACGATGTTGGATGGAGCCGACTCTTTACCGGCAATGTCAACTGCGGTTACGTAATAAGAACCGCCCCCGCCGCTAAACGACAACTTGCCGCCTGCTTTGATGCTGGCAACTTTTCTGCCATTACTATAAACCCTATAACCAATGACATCGCCTTCCGGGTGTTTGCCCCAAACGATTGAATTTCCTTTCATACTCGCAGAAAGCGGACTTGGCGCTTTTCCGTTATCGTTCAGTACGGCATTGGACGATAGCATACTTCCGCCGCCCTTTTTAAACCCGGGGAATATCGACCCGGGATCGATCACATACTTCCCGCCAATTTGCTCGAAGTTACTAGGACTTACAGTGAAACCGCCAGTCGTAAATTCACTTGGAGTGGAAGGAAGCGCTGCATACCTTTTGCTTCCGATTTGAACGAATCTGCCGGAGCCTGAAAAGCTGTTATCCGTTTGGCCCGGAACGAATTTCGCGATAAATAAATCTGTTTGTACCATGCCAGCTTTTGAGCAGGCATCTGATGGCAATAAGCCAGAAACGGCACAGAAGGAACGTCTTACAATTCCACCTGGCATTTCAAACCTTTTCTTTGGTGCGACCAATTCAGGCTGTACCTTATAGGCGGCATTCATTAACTGCGCCCACAAGTTAATATTCCTTTTGCTGTAGGGAACCCCTCGATAATTCTGTTCAAGGGCTTTAGGCGTGTCATAGCCAATCCACGTCCCAAATGTCACATTTGGATTGGAGGCGACAAACCAGGCATCCTCATAGTCTGTGGTCGTACCAGTCTTGCCGGCCCAATCGGCCGAGAACGCAAGGCGGCTTCTCAGAGAAGCGGCAGTTCCGCTTGAAACAACATCCCTCATCATGTCAATTGTCAGATAGGAAGCCTGCGGCGTAAAGACATCAACCGGTTTTGCTTTGTGCTGGTAAATGACCTTTCCGTCTTTCGTTTCGATTTTATCGATCATATAAGCGTCAACGAACTTCCCCTTGTTGGCGAAGGTGGCATAGGCATTGACGTTTTCTTCTACGGTGACTCCATGTCTCATGCCACCAAGTGAGAGAGCGACATTCGTATGGTCAACTGGATCGAGACTTGTGAAGCCCATTTTTTCAAGATATTTAGTAGGTCTTTGATTCATGATATCCCTATAAAATAATGCAGCAGGAACGTTATATGATTTTTTTAATGCTTCCCTGGCAGTTGATAACCCAGAAAAACTTCCGCCATAATTGCTTGGCCATGCTCTTGATGAACCAGGTATGGCTCTTACCGGCACATTTACTTTAACAGAACCCGGTGACAATTTTCCGAGCTCAATACCAGGTCCATAAACAACAAGCGGCTTCATCGTGGAGCCGTTTGGTCGAAGCGATGCAGTAGCATGGTTCGTTTGTTCCCGGTCATGATCCCGTCCGCCTACGAAGCTGATGATTTTTCCTGTCTTATTTTCGATTAACACAGCGCCTGTTTCGACCGGCTCCATAACTGTCTTCGTCTTTTTCGTTTCTGGATCTGTTACCTCTTCTGGTCTCGCGCTTCCATAGTATTGATAGTTCTTGGCTACCTTCTCCATTTGATCGTAGATCTTTTTGTCGATGGTTGAATGAATTTTATAACCGTTCTGGCGCAAGTTACGGTCAGCGAGTGTTATATATTGCTCTCTTAAATCTTTATCTTTCTTTAGTTCGCTTTCTTCGTAGCCGTCTTCCGTAGCGAGGATTTGGGAAAGAATCTCAACGGATCGTTTTTCGATTTCATAAGTGACCCATGGATAATCCTCAATTGGAGAAGGCCTTTTGCCGATAAAATCTTTCGTTAAATCATATTTCAAAGCGTCCTGATATTCTTTTTCGGTAATATAGTTACCGTCCCGCATCCGTTTCAGGACCGTTTTCATCCGGTTTTGCCCCGGCTCTAAATTTTCCTTAATCGTCCCTTGCGGTGTATAAGGCGTATAGCCGAAAGGGCTTTGCGGCAGCCCGGCAATGAACGCGGATTGTGGAATGTTCAGGTCTTTAGCATCCTTGCCAAAAATTCCTTCTGCAGCTGACTGAACACCTGCAATGTTTTGTCCAGATGAATTTCTTCCGAAAGTGGATACATTGAGATATGTTTGCATAATTTCATCTTTTTCCAGGAATTTTTCCACGCGAAGAGCAAGAAGAATCTCTTTTGCTTTACGTTCAAAAGAAACTTCATTGGTTAGTACCTGGTTTTTGATCAATTGCTGTGTCAGTGTACTTCCACCGGATTGGACGGAGGAGTTTGTCATTTCCTGATACAACGCCCGCATGATTGCTTTAGGAACGACGCCGTCATGCTCATAAAAATATTCGTCCTCTGTTGCGATTACCGCATTGCGAAGATGCTGAGATACCTCATCTAACGCAACCTCCTCACGCTCTAAATCGGTTTGAAGCTTACCGAGGTATACATTATTCGCAAAGTATATTTCAGAGGTTTCCTCGTAGTTGTAAATATCTTTTTTTAGCTCAGTCTCTGTCCGGACAGGCTCATCCTTAACCATGGCTGCAAAATAACCCGCACCGACACCACCGGCAAATGAGAAGCCAAGTACCGATAATATAATGAATAAAAGCGATAAATTCCAAACTACCCCATATGTAATCCGAGAATATTTTCTCGTCTTTTTGTTTTGAAGAAATTCGGTGAATTTCCTCCATTTAGATGGCAATTGATTTAGAAAATTTTTCATAGTGTCATCCCCCTAAAAATCACATATCATTATAGCATATATACTCAATACAAGATGCTAATTTTCAACATTTCCCCATAATCTCAGAGGAATATTGACAATCATTTTAATTTATGATAAAAATCAATATTAATGAAAACATTATTCAAAAGGCTATGACAGGATTCAGTAGTGACTCTATCACTGTTTTTAGAGAGCCGGTGGCAGGTGGAAACCGGTATATATAGAGAAGCGAATTACCTCCTCGAGCATTTGCTGTGAACTTAGTAGCGGCAAACGGCAGCGACCGTTATCGTTTTAAGCGGAGGGCGTGTTTGATGTGTCCTCAAGTTGGGTGGTACCGCGAATTTCATTCGTCCCTTCATAATTTATGAAGGGGCGTTTTTTATTTGCTTTAAAATAATAATCACGATCATAAGGAGGAAGACAAATGGAATTGTTGAAAGATCTCGAATGGCGAGGGATTATTTATCAGCAATCAGATGAAGAAGGGCTGAAAAACCTATTAGAGAATGAAAAAATTTCTCTTTACTGCGGAATGGATCCAACTGGCGATAGTATGCATATTGGTCATTTACTGCCATTCCTGACGCTTCGCCGTTTTCAACAGCACGGCCACCGTCCGCTTGTGCTGGTAGGGGGAGCGACAGGGCTGATTGGGGATCCGAGTGGAAAAAGCGAAGAACGTAAACTTCAAACAATGGAAGCCGTTCAGCACAATGTGAACGGCCTTAAGAAGCAGTTGGAGAGCATCTTTGATTTTGAAGGGGAGAATGGAGCGGTCATGGTTAACAACTATGACTGGATCGGCGCTATCGACATGATTACCTTTTTGCGTGATTATGGAAAATACATTGGCATCAATTACATGCTTGCCAAAGATACAATCGCTTCGCGTCTGGAAACAGGTATTTCTTTTACGGAATTCACGTACACGATCGTTCAGGCAATGGATTTCAATCATTTATACCAAAACCTGGATTGTAAGCTGCAGATCGGCGGAAGTGATCAATGGGGCAATATCACAACCGGACTTGAACTGATCAGGAAAATGAATGACGAGGGTGCGAAGGCATTCGGCCTGACGATTCCACTTGTGACGAAAGCGGACGGCACGAAGTTTGGGAAGACGGCAGGCGGGGCAGTCTGGCTCGATCCTGAGAAAACTACGCCTTACGAGTTCTACCAATTCTGGATTAATACAGCCGATGCAGATGTTGTGAAATACCTGAAGTTCTTCACGTTCCTCTCACATGAGGAAATAGAGTCATTGGCCCAGGCCGTTGAAACTGAGCCGCATCTGAGAAAAGCACAAAAAACGCTTGCCGAAGAAATGACCCGCTTAATCCATGGCGAGGAAGCATTGCAGCAGGCCATCAAAATTTCCGCAGCCTTATTTAGCGGAGATGTGAAGAATCTGACAGCTGAAGAAATCAAGCTCGGCTTCAAGGATGTCCCAAGCTTTGAACGCAGCAACAAGGATGCGGCGAGCCTTGTGGATATTCTCGTTGAAGCAAATATTTCACCATCCAAACGCCAGGCGCGCGAGGATATTCAAAACGGTGCCATCTCAATTAATGGTGACAAAGTGATAGACCTTGCATACGAGTTATCCGAGAAGGATATGATCGAAGGCCAATTCAGCCTGATCCGACGCGGGAAGAAGAAATATACATTAATTAAGTAATGAAAAAAGCCGGCCCGCGGGCCGGCTTGATTTATGGGTTTTGTTTGAATGACAGGGACTTTCGTTTGAATGGGAGAAGTTGTCGTTTGAATCACCAGAATTTTCGTTTGAAACCTATCCTTCAGCTGGTTCATCTCCGATTTGCTTCGCTTTTTAACCAATAACGAATGTCTCTTCCGGCATAAGGTTCGTCCTGATATGTAAATGGGCATGCGGAATGCTCTGACCGCCTGTTTCCTTACAGTTCCAGCCGACATTGTAGCCATCAGGAGCATATTCGGAATCCAAAAGTGTTATCACTCTCAATAGCAAGTCGTTGGGTAGCCGTCCATTCTTCCGGCGTTAAGTCGAAAACGGTCTCTCGATGAGCGTTGGGAATAATCAATCCGGAACCAACCAGGAATTCTGAGGCATCTAGAGAAAAAGACAATATTCATTTTGAAAAACACTTTTTTGATCTTGAAAAGACGTCGGATCACAGAATAAGCAAGTATCCATCACAGCACCTCATTAAAAAAGAATTATTCCGTAAATTTTACTATTAAAATTTGATCAGTATGGATGCAATTATATCAAAGTAGAATAATGCTATAACTAAATAACAGTAGTATACTACTAACCAAATTACGAATCGACCTCACTCCTTTTTAAAAGTAAATTTATAATATAATTATTTTTCAATACGACGTACATATGTTATACTCAGGATAAATACAGGACAGTATAGTGTAATACACTAATACAGTCTTAATTTATTACTATCCTGTGTAGGCGAGCACTTTATCGGGTAAAGATTGGAAAATTATTTTAACTATTTTTTTAAAATGTTTTCAACAAGTGCAACATATAATAAAAAAAGACCGTGGTGCGCAAACACCAACGGTCAGGACATGCGTCGCGAATGGCGATCGATGTTATCTAAAGTGAAATATTACAAAAGGTAATCCACCACTGTTTTGGTCGACGGGGTGGATTACTTTTTTGTTGTGGCGATGATTATTTGTACGACTAATCCGATGAATAGTACTACGAATGTTGCAGTCGGCAAATCCATCTATCTCACCTCCCTTCCGGAAGGTTCGATACCCACCCCGCGCATGTCCTTATGTACCATTGTAACTGTATTTCTCGATATGACAACCATTAAATTTAATCAAAACAGCGTGATATAAAACGATGAAAGCAGAAAAAAATAAAAACCCCTAGAAACGTTGTAGTAACGTGGTTTCTAGGAGTTTGAATATTGTCGTTAATGAAGCAAATCCATTAACGAGAGTAGAATTCAACGATTAGAGCTTCGTTGATTTCAGCAGGCAATTCAGAGCGTTCTGGTAAACGAGTGAAAGTACCTTCTAATTTGTCAGCATCAAAAGTTAAGAAGTCAGGAACGAAGTTGCTCACTGAGATTGCTTCTTTAACGATGTCAAGGTTGCGTGATTTTTCACGAACGCCGATTGTTTGGCCGGCAGCCACTCTGAAAGATGGAATGTCAACGCGGCTTCCATTAACAGTGATGTGACCGTGGTTAACAAGCTGACGTGCTTGGCGGCGTGTACGTGCTAAGCCAAGACGGTATACAACATTATCAAGACGGGATTCAAGAAGTACCATGAAGTTTTCACCGTGTACCCCTTTTAATTTTCCGGCTCTATCGAATAAAGTACGGAATTGGCGTTCGTTCACACCATACATATGACGAAGCTTTTGCTTCTCCTGTAATTGTGTTCCGTATTCGGAAATCTTTCTACGTTGGTTTGGACCATGTTGTCCAGGAGCGTAAGGACGCTTTTCTAATTCTTTACCAGTTCCGGTTAAGGAAATTCCAAGACGACGGGATAATTTCCAGCTTGGGCCAGTATAACGAGACATGAATGACTCCTCCTTGAATGTTTTTATTTGGGTAAAATAAAAACCGTTGTGCAATAACAATCATGATCATTTTGTTTTCATGTACCTTCGCCCTAGCAGCTGAGGGTTACGTGATACACCTCTAATGAAAAGCGTAAGCGCCCTGTTCAGCCCCGACCAGCATAAGTCGAATTCTGTAGGAAGGCGTTTTTTGCCTTCTGGAGGAATTTGGCTTATGACCTCGAGGGCGACTAAATCGCCACGTCCTGTGGCAAAGTCGCCACTAGCACATCCTGTGCGTCGGGGCTGGGCGCTGCAGCTAGACATTAATCTAAATTAAAAGATATAAAATCTGATTATGATTAGATAGAGGAACAAAATGAAAACATAAAGGCCAACACAATAGGCTGCAATATTTTACACAAAGAGTATTATATAATTTCCGTGCTTCTTAGTCAAGGATATATCTATAGGCTAGATAGAAAGATTCATAAAGAGTCATCAAAAATAAGGATTTCAGACTAATTAATAAGAAGAAATTTACAATTAAGGTGAAATTTTGTTGAACAAGGTTTATAATGAACTATAACAATTTTTATGCATATCCAGCAAAAATAACGCAGTATATTATAGGGATGATAGAGATGGAACAGCTAAAAACTGAATTGCTTTATGATTTAAGAACCATTTTTTTCAATCACATGGACTTGGTAAACAGGAACGTTCAATATGACCAGTTTGTCCATACAATGTTCGCCCAAATTAAACAGTCTCTTCCGGTGAAGGAAGTGACTTTGTTTAAGTGTGATGATTGGAGAGAGAATTTATTCATAGAGGCTTCCACTGATTCCGGCTTGAATGGGCTGGAGTACCATACTGAAAAACTAGTCCTGAACCTAGGACAGGCAGCAGGGAAACGGTACTATTATAACGACTATCCACTTCCCGAGTTTAAGGACTATGAGTTAATTCTTCCTTTAATAGAGAAAGAAAGAGTAACAGGACTAGTAGCTATAAAGGAACAATTCTCCGGCTCATTGTTGGGAATCGGTCCGAAAACAGGAAAAGAACTGATGGAAGAATGTACGAAGCTTTTGGAAAATGCCTTCAATATTAATAAAGTGATCCTTGAGGAAAAAAGATACAAGCAATTATACAGAGTTACTGAGAAATTTCACTCATCGATGAGCATGGACGATGTGTTAAAAGAAATCATTGACACATTGCAGGAAGTCTATCCATCCTTCAGCTATTATTTGATGCTTTCACATGACAATAATAACCACGAAAACCTGCCTATAAAAGATTTGGAATATGGAAGCGAAAAGAATGCCGCCACGCAAGCATATGTGACGGGCGCCGTTCAATTCGAAGATTCATTAGCAGAGAGAAACTCAGTGCTTTATGCACCTCTCAAAGGCAGGCAGGGGATTTATGGTGTTTTACAAGTTGTGGCTCCTAATTCACTTGTTTTTCCTGAAACTGAAGTGGAGTTTATTATATTGCTCGCCAATACTGCGGGGAGCGCCCTCGAAAACGCACAACTATACCAGCAATCCAAAAGGCTCATATCAAATTTGCAGCTTATCAATGAAACATCACATCGATTAAATTCAAACCTCCGATTAAACGAAACAATGAGTTATATGAAAAAACAGATCATTAAATCATTCCGCGCGCAGGAAGTAGGTTTTGTTTATCTTCTGCCTAATGGCGAGGCAAAGCTCTTGGAAGGAAGCACGAATTTTTTTGAAACAGAGGAATCAGAGCCGTACCTCTCTTATACGAAAGAAAAAATGGATATCGATAAGGAATCCTTATTTATCGGAGATTTACACATACAAAATATCGACTTGGATATGAAATACCGCTCATTAATGGCAGTCCCGATGGTACAAAACAACTCATTGAAGGGTTTAGCTGTCGTTCTGCATGAGAAGCCTTACTATTTTTCCTTTGAAATGTTTAAGTTGCTCCAATCACTCATTCACCATTCGAGCCTGGCACTCTCGAACTCTATGCTTCGGGAAGAGCTTGAGAAGATGGTCATTACAGATCACCTGACAAAATTATATTCCCGTAACTATCTAGATAAGAAGATTTACGAGTCCATGGAGGATGATGAAGAGGGAACGTTTATCCTGATTGACATCGATGATTTCAAAAAAGTGAATGATACGTATGGCCATCAGGTTGGCGATGAAATATTGATCCAAGTCGCGAAGTTAATAGATTGCAATATTCGTGAATCCGATGTCGGAGCGAGATGGGGCGGGGAGGAACTGGCTATTTATTTACCGAGAGTCCCCTTACAGTTGGGTGTATGTATTGCCGAGCGACTGTTAGAGAAAGTCAGTGAACTGTCAAGTCCCAAAGTCACGATTTCCTGTGGGGTCTCCTACTGGAAAAACGACCGTACCGATAATGTGAAGGAATTGTTCAAGCGTGCTGACGAAGCCCTGTATCTCGCCAAAAATAGTGGAAAAAACAAAGTTCTTGTCCAAGAAAGTTAACGTACACCGTTTTTAAGCGTCATATAATGATTAGGGACCCTTTCAATTATTCTGAATGGGTCCCTAATCTGTTATAAAACTATTTAGAGATGCTTGGCAAGAATCTCTGTGAATTCTTCAAGCATCTTTTGATCCGTCTCATCAAAACGGTTCTTAATAGGGCTGTCAATGTCCAAGACGCCAATTAAGCTACCATCCTTTAGCACGACGGGTATAACGATCTCAGATTGTGAAGCGGCATCACAGGCAATATGACCCGGGAATTGATGAACATCCTCGACGCGCAGTGTTCTCCGCCCAGCCGCAGACGTACCGCACACACCTTTTCCAAAAGGTATCCTAATGCAGGCCGGCAAGCCCTGAAATGGACCAAGAACGAGTCCGTCATCTTCCACTAAATAAAAACCGACCCAGTTCACGTCTTCCAAAAAATGATTAAGAAGAGCAGATGCATTGCTTAAATTAGCAATCATGTTTGTTTCATCTTCCACAAGCGCAGCCAGCTGTTTAAACAAAAGCTGGTACTTTTCTTCCTTACTTCCTCTATATAATTCGACATCAAACATCAATAATCACCTTATTTCTGTATATATTTACAAATATCCCTGCAATCTAACCTAGGACTAAAGAACTTGTCGAGCAATTATAAAAGGTTATTCACGAGAAAAAAAGAATAAAACTATAAAGAAACTTGTTTTCTGGAAAGCGAGGGGATATGTATGAATCGCCAGACTCAAACAAAACAATCTATCTTGGACGCGGCTCTTTATTTATTTCATCTGAAAGGTTACCATGCCACTACCATCAGAGATATTGCGGGCAAGGCCCAGGTCAACACGGCTAATATCGCTTATTATTTCAAAAATAAACAAGGATTGCTAGAATATTGTTTTATATCCTATTTTGAAGAATATATCAGCATATTAGATAAGAACGCTGCCGACTTGAAGAAAAAAGGTCCTGTAGAATGTTTATTGGATATGGTTTTAGATATCCTCAGCTTTCAGAGAAAGAACTTCTTGGCGTCCAGCTTTATTTATGGGGAATTCTCACTGGATTCCAGTCTCAATCGAGAGGTTCTTTCCACTTATTTAATGAAGGAAAAATATTTCTTTCAGTTAATTTTAGAAAACGGAATCGAACAAAAAGATTTTATGAAAATCTCAGTACCCTTGTATATTTTACAGCTAAAAGGCTTGCTTACAGCTCCTCTCGTTCATTCACAATATGCGAGAGAAGTTCTCTATATCTTTCCGCAGGACACGTATTATACAGAAAAATATGCTGAGGAAGTCTGTTATTTTCTTCAGGCTACCCTGTTTTACCCAGTAAATCCTATAAAGCCGCAGGATAGCCAACAGCTTCTATTACTCTAAAAATAGCTATCTGTTTATTAATTGGTTGGTGACGTCAATAAAGCGGTGTGGATTAATGCTTGATACCCTTGCCCTAGGCCCTCTGCCTGATGGGCATCTGATCCGTAAACAAGAGGTATGCCCAACTTTGCCGCTCGGCGGACGAATCTCTCGGGCGGATAAGGCTCACCGCAAAGCGGCTTTACCAGTCCTGCTCCATTATAATCAAGTGCGTAATTTTTTTTGCGAATAACGTCTAGCAGCCCAAAAACCCGCTCGTCAAAGCTCCTGTCAATCGGAAATAGCTTTTGGAATTTATGAGCGAGGGTGATATGGCCGATTCTTGCGGGCTTATGAATCCCAAGATCGGCGTGCAGGGATTGTTCAATGGTCGAATAGTAACGTTCATAAACTGCTTCGACCGAGCCGAGCTGGACTGCAATATCGCCAAACATGTCCGCACTGAAATCGAGGCAATGCCAGGTATCCTTATGTTTAATAAAGTGAACGGAAAGGATGCTGTCGTCAAGCATTGGACCTATTTTATCAAGAAATTTCTTTGTTTGTTCTTCAAAGCCTTCAATGTAATCAACTTCGAGACCAATATTGATTTTTAGTTTATTTTCGTAGGCTGCCTTTATGGAATTCAACTGCTCTATGTATGCATGCAAATGGCCTGGATCCATACCGCTGTCCTTTTCAGGAGTGGGATCAATAAATCCTTCAGGCAAAGGAGCATGCTCGGTAAAAGATATTTCTTGTACTCCTAATTGTATCGCTCTCTCGATATATTCCTCAAATAAATCCTGTGAACCGTGCGGACAAAACGGGCTATGAACATGGCCGTCATATTTCAAGAAAAAAACCTCCCCTGTTCAATGAAACTGCAATCCGCTGCTTCCCTAATAAGTGATTGTCGTGAATAGAATAGCAGTCGATTAAGAAAAATCCATATTTCTACAAAAAAATTGAATTTTCTAGTCAAAAATTATTGTTAACATGGTATCATAAAAGCATTGAAATGGATATTTATATCGTTATTTATCAACAGAAGGACTATCGTTCTTATGTTTCGGCTTAGAACAGGGGGCTTATGATGGAATACATACTTGGTATTATCATAATTATTTTAGCTTTTATTATATGGGGTTATTTTTTTAAGAAAAAGTACTTTAAAGAGATCGACCGGATCGAGTCATGGAAGATTGACATCATGAACCGTCCGGTACTCGAAGAATTATCCAAGGTCAAGCAGCTTAATATGACCGGTGAAACAGAAGAGATGTTCGAAAAATGGCGGAAAGAATGGGATGCGATTATTACGACCCATATGCCTGATATTGAAGAGCTCTTATTCGATGCCGAAGAATATGTTGATAAGTATCGCTTTTCCAAATCCAAGGAAGTACAGCGCGAAATCGTTTCCGTGCTAAAGGCAGTGGAAGAATCGGTTCAAAGGATCCTCTCTGAATTGAATGAGCTTGTCGGAAGCGAAGAAAAAAACAGGATTGAAATTGAAGAATTGAAAGAATCGTATCGTTCTGCCAAAAAATCTTTACTAGCTCACCACCATACTTACGGGAAAGCGGCCGCAAGATTGGAGCTGCTGCTGGACGACGTATTGGGCATTTTTCAGCAATATGAAGAAGCGACGGAAAATGGGAACTATTTAAATGCCAGAGAGCTGGTACTATTAATCAAAGCTAAATTGACCGACATTGAAGTAAAAATTGAATGGATTCCACAGCTGTTAGTCGAAAGTCAGACATCCTTGCCCGCGCAAATAGCGGAGCTGAAGGAAGGATACAAGGAGATGGTCAGCCAAGGCTATTTCCTGGATCATATCCAGTTTGAAAAGGAAGCAGCAAGACTTGAAAGTGAACTGGGATTATATGTGGAACATCTTGAAAAAGCGGAAATCGTCGAAGTTGAAGAAGGATTAAAGGACATCGCTGACAGTGTAAACGTACTGTATGAACTGCTGGAAAAGGAAGTCTATTCCAAGCAGTACATTCAAAAAAATGAAGAATTGCTTAACGAAGGCATCATGGGTCTTGAATACGAACATGAAAAGGTGAAAGCTGAAACAGCCGTCGTGCAGCATAGCTATCATTTAACGGAGAACGAATTGGAAGCACAGCGAAAGCTGGAAAAACAAATTTCTCAAATCTCCAAGCGCTATAGCTTGCTGCGAACGAAGATTGAAGAAAATGGCGACGCGCATTCTACCCTAAGCGAAGAAATGCAGGAAGTAGAAGCACAAATCAAAGACCTAAAAGAGGAACAAAAGCATTTTTCCGGCAAGCTCCAAGCTTTGCGCAAGGATGAATTAGAAGCGCGGGACACTTTAAAAGAGCTCAAACGTAAAATGACTGATACAAGTAAACTAGTGGTGAAAAGCAATATACCGGGGCTCCCTGAAGAATACAAAGCATCCGTGCTAGAAGCCAAGGAAAGCTTGGACGATGTTCAAAATAAATTTGAGGAAAAGCCTTTGGATATGGCATCCGTGCAAATTTACTTGGAAAAGGCGGTCTCTACGGTAAATGGATTGTTTGATCATACAAGGGACATCATTGAAAATATGTATCTTGCCGAAAAGGTTATCCAATACGGTAACAGGTACCGCAGTCAATATCCTACCGTTGCAGATGGACTGATGGAAGCAGAAGAAAAATTCAGGAATTATGAGTATGAGGGAGCACTTGAAACCGCGGCTTCTGTCGTCGAAAAGGTAGACCCGGGAAGCTTAAAGAAAATCGAAGCTGATCTGGAAGAAGTCTTTTCATAAAGCGAAGGGAGCCGGCTGAAAGCCGGATCAGACTGCAGGCAAACTCGATGAAATCATCGAGTTTGTATGCAGTTATTTTTTTATTTGGCCTGTTAATGGGGTCTGTTGATTTCCGTTCCAGGCGCTTCGCGCACCTTAGGGGCGGGCGGTGAGCCTCCTCGTCGCATGCTCCTGCGGGGTCTCACCTGTCCCGCTGCTCCCGCAGGAGTCTTCGCGCCTGGAACGTTGATCAACAGGCTTTTAAACGTTTACTATGGAACGTTCCTAAAATCTATTTTAAAATGGATACATAAAATGATTGAGATGAACAAAAAGAATTAATCAGGTTATGAACAAAGCTTCATAAAAAAATGGCACAAATGCAAAAGCAAGCGAGAGAAACAGCTCATTTTCCTCCGCTTGCTTTTTTTAAGACTTGCGCTGATCAGGCGCGCTTCAATTTCCCCCGTATATGTTCAGCAGCATGCAGGACTTCATCGAGAGATTTGCCCAGACTCGATTCTACCGCTGCCACGTATCCGCCTTCGACTAATGGGGCATCGGCTATTTTGATATGCTCAAGTCCGGATAGTTCGATTGCAATTTCCGCATTCATTACAGAACTGCCTAAATCAAACAGGACAAGTACCCCTTTGTCAGAATGAACCCGTTGGATCGCCTCTTGGATTTTTTCCAGGCTTGTTCCAATCTCCCCTTCGTCTGTCCCGCCTGCTGCCTCAACAGGTATGTTTCCGACTGCTTGCAAAACCAGGTCTTTTAAGCCTTCCGCCATCTTTTCGCTATGGGAAATGAAAACAATGCCCACATTGCTCATAAAGATATCCTGCCTTCTTCGACTACTTCCGCCAATGCCCGAAATAGATAGTAGCTGGATGCAGACCCGGGATCGATATGGCCGATGGAACGTTCATTTAAATAGGCGGCACGGCCTTTGATTGCCTGCGTATCTTTCGTATCCTCCATGGATGTTTTGGCGGTTTCCCTAAAAGTCTGGGGATTAAAAGACTCGTTTTCTTTTAATAGCCGAACGACAGGATACCATACGTCGACCATTGTTTTTTGGTGTTCCTCAGCTTTTCCTCTTAGCAGGATCCCATTAAGCCCTTCTTCAATGGCAGCCCTTAGCGATGCATAATCAACTTCCTCACGATCCTTTATCGCTATCGACATTTTTAGAAGGGCAGACCCGAAGAGAGGGCCAGATGCTCCGCCTACTTTGGATAAAAGCGTCATGCCCCATTCTTTTAATAAATCAGAAGCCGTTTTATACTGATTGGATGATATTGTCCTTACCGCTTCATTAAAACCGCGTGACATGTTGATGCCATGGTCTCCGTCACCAATCGCCTGGTCCAGGTCCGTAAGATAATCCCGATTGGTTTGAATGTAGTCATTTGTCTTTTCTAGCCACATTTTCATATGCTCTGCCGTTAGTCCCATCCCATTCATCCTTTTCTCTGTCTATTTTTTTACACCCGTAAAGCAAGTGCTTCGGAAGGTGCATCCAGCAATTCTTTCAGCTCGCTATCCAGTTTTAATAGTGAAACGGAACAGCCCGCCATATCGATGGCTGTCATATATTCTCCTACCAGTGTCTTGTAGACGGAAATACCTTTTTCTCGTAAAATATCATTCACTTTCGCGTTCAGAATGTATAATTCCATCATCGGTGTGGATCCAAGCCCGTTGATCATGACCGTGACCTCATCCCCCGGCTGATGGACTCCGTCATTTAAAATTCTCCCCGTCAATTCTGCGGCGATTTCATCGGCTGTACGGATGTCTGTCCGCACAATGCCTGGCTCCCCATGGATCCCCAGCCCGATTTCCATTTCGTTTTCGCCAATGACAAAGCCCGGTTTGCCGGCAGCAGGGACGGTGCATGGAGTAAGCGCCATTCCCATGGAGCGCACATTGGCTACCGCTTTTTCGGCAGCGGCTTTGACTTCTGCCAATGAGGCGCCCGATTCGGCTTTGGCTCCGGCAATCTTGTGGACAAAAACTGTACCGGCAATGCCGCGCCTGCCCGTTGTATAGGTACTGTCCTTCACAGCGACATCATCATTGACGACAACCTTATCTACTGTAAGCCCTTCCATTTCTGCTAATTCTGCAGCCATTTCAAAGTTCATGACATCCCCTGTATAATTCTTGATAATCAGCAGCACTCCTGCTCCGCCGTCAACCGCTTTAATCGCTTCCAAAACCTGATCAGGGGTTGGCGAAGTAAAAACGGACCCGCAGACGGCCGCATCAAGCATCCCTTTGCCGACATATCCTGCGTGTGCGGGTTCATGGCCGCTGCCGCCGCCGCTGACAATACCGACCTTTCCCTGAACCGGAGATTGTTTCCTTGCCAGAACCGTCGAGTCCGGAACTTGTTTCAGCTGGTCTTCATGCGCGGCAACCATCCCTCTGATCATATCTTCCACAACAGCTTCCGGATTGTTAATGATTTTTTTCATACTCGCATCCTCCTTTTTTATAAAACGCTAGTTGAAATATATGTATCTATTATTATATCAATGCTTATGAACTTTAGGCACTGAAAAGGCCGCCTGAAATCCTGTCAAAACTCAGGTCATTCCCTCTATTTCATGAAACCGAACCAGCAACATGGTGAGGGCATCTAACAGGAATTGCCGCTCATATCCTGTTAGATCCTTGATCTTACTGATTCTGCAATTATTTTATTTTCCCGATATATGGATGTTTTCACATCTAATCAAAGTATGTTAACATTAGAATTTACTTAAATGATAGAAAACATGGAGGGTGAGGTCCATGATTTATTTTGATAACAGTGCGACAACAAAACCATATCCGGAGGTCATTGATTCCTTCGTCAAAGTCTCAAGTGAATTTTTCGGAAATCCTTCATCGCTTCATGGCATTGGCGCCCAGGCGGAAAAACTGCTCTCGCAAGCCCGGAGCCAAATTGCAGAGCTCCTTGGAGTAAGAAGCTCCGAGGTTTATTTTACTTCAGGAGGGACTGAGGGGAATAACCTTGCCATTAAAGGGGCGGCGCTCGCCAATTCAGGAAAAGGCAAACATATTATTACAACGGCTACTGAGCATGCATCCGTTTACGACGCATTTAGTCATTTAGAGGATTCAGGCTTTGATATAACGTATCTTCCCGTAAACCAAACCGGGCAAATTCATTTGGACGACCTATTGAAGGCGATTAGAAAAGATACCATTTTAGTTTCAGTTATGCATGTTAACAATGAAACGGGATCCATCCAGCCGATTGAACAAATAGGAAAAGTGCTCTCCAGTTATGATGACATCCTGTTCCATGTCGACCATGTCCAAGGAATCGGAAAGGTTCCGCTTGAAGTGAACCAGGCCGGCATAGATTTATGCACCATTTCAGGACATAAATTTCACGGTTTGAAAGGCACGGGAGCTTTATACATCCGTGATGGGGTGAATCTTACCCCGTTATTTTCGGGTGGAAGCCAGGAGTCCAAGATCAGAAGCGGGACGGAAAATGTCGCCGGCGCGGTTGCTCTCGCCAAAGCACTGCGAATCACGAAAGAGAAACAACAAACGGATCTCGATAAATTGACAGCGATTCGGCAACTATTATGGGATGGACTTCGGGGAATAGAAGGAATTGAAATAAACAGTCCGCTTGACGGCGCTTCGCATATTCTTAATTTTTCCGTTCCGGGATTGAAGTCGGAAGTGTTCATTCACTCACTTGAGGAAGCGGACTTATTCGTTTCTACTACAAGCGCTTGTTCCTCCAAGAAAAATACGCCCAGCAAAACGGTAATGGCGATGTTCGCAAACCTTGCGAGGGCAAAAAGTACGATTCGAATCAGCTTGTCGTATCAAAACAATCAAGAAGAAGCGAAAAAAGCGCTTGAACTTATTCGTGAAACTGTAAATAAATTAAGAATGATAATGAGGTAGCATCAGATGAAATTCGATCATATTATCATCCGTTATGGTGAGATTTCCACTAAAAAACGGAATCGCAAAGGTTTTATAGACAAAATGAAAGCAAATATCATATGGGCACTAAAGGAGTTTAGCGATGCTAAGCTGTCATCGAGTCGGGAAAGAATGTATATTTTGTTGAACGGGGAAGATCATCAGGAAATTATCAAACGATTGAAAGGCATTTATGGAATTCAATCTTTAAGTCCCGCCTTAAAAGTCGATAAAGACGTCGAAGAAATAAAAAAGGCGGCGCTTTACTACTTTGAACAGCTTTCAGAGAATGTTTCCACGTTTAAGATTTCGACGAAGAGGTCGGATAAGGATTTTCCTTATAATACGGATGAGCTAAACCATATGCTTGGCGGACATTTGTTAATAAATACGAACGGAATAACAGTGGACGTCAAAAATCCTGATTTCAATCTTCGGGTAGAAGTAAGAAGGGAAGCCGTGTATTTAACAGGGGAGGTCATACCCGGGGCAGGTGGTTTGCCGCTTGGTTCGAGCGGGAAAGCAATGTTAATGCTGTCCGGTGGCATCGACAGCCCTGTAGCCGGATTTCTATCGATGAAGCGTGGCCTTGAAATAGAGTGCGTACATTTCTACAGCCCGCCATTCACGAGTGAGCGATCCAGGCAAAAAGCGGTAGACCTTGCAGAAAAGCTTGCTGAGGTGAGCGGGAGTGTGAAGCTGCATATTGTTCCATTTACCGATGTGCAATTGCTGATTCAAAAACAAATTCCGGAAAATTACACAATGACAACTACCCGACGAATGATGCTCCGGATCGCCGATAAAATCCGGGAAAATCAGGAGGCGATGGCCATTATTACGGGAGAAAGCCTTGGCCAGGTGGCGAGCCAAACGTTGACCAGCATGTATGCAATCAATGAAGTTACCAACACGCCTGTTCTCCGTCCGTTAATCACAATGGACAAAACGGAAATTATTGAGCTGGCAAAGAAGTTCGATACACTCGAAATATCCAATCGTCCCTATGAAGATTGCTGTACGGTGTTTACTCCAGCAAGCCCGAAAACAAAGCCTCGCCGCGAAAAAGTAAACTTTTACGAAAGCTTTGTCGATTTTGACACGCTCATTGATGAGGCTGTTCATAAAATTGAAACATTAACCATCGAACCCGGAAGCCTGAATAATGGTGAAGGGCTTGATAATCTGTTTTAAAAAGGCTCGTCAATCGACGAGTTTTCTTTATTATAAGGCTCTGTTAAATTCCATTGTTGATTTTCAGATGGTCATGGAATCTACTCGCTTTCCGCGGACGAACTGGCAAGCCTCCTCACTCGTACC
>NZ_QVTC01000060.1 GCF_003429085.1 Bacillus sp. V59.32b
TGCCAGTTCGTCCGCGGAAAGCGAGTAGATTCCATGACCATTTGAAAATCAACAATGGATTTTACAGAGCCAAATAATAAAAAATGTCCAACTACGCGGGATTTATAATTAAAACTCTGATTTATCATCCGAACTAAGGATTTATTATCCAAACTCAAATTTTATTATCCGAACAGGATTTATTATCCGAACTCAAGATTTATTATCAAAGCACGAGAACTACATTGCGCAATAAGTGCCGATTTTAATCGAGTTCTTTTTTACAGGGGCATGGTGCTTTACTTATATGCAAAAACATTCTGGCTTGAGCTTTTTAATGGCATAGTCGATCAAAGTATACTATAATAAAAAATTGTGAGAAAAATGAATTCTTAAGGTTTAGACTTCATCAATGGGGAATAGACTATAAAGGATGAGAAGTCAAGGTTTTGGTCAAAAATATAATTCGACAAATCCGCTTTATCTCCATAAAATTTAAAAGGAGAAAAAAAGGATAATGCAGAAAGATGTAGAATTTAAACAGAGTACTAATAGGCCGAAGATTTATGTGGATGCAGATGCCTGTCCAGTGAAAGACGAAACCCTTCAATGTGCAAAAGTGCACGAAGTATCGGTTTGTTTTGTTGCGTCGTATAAAAACATGATGAACGAACATGAAGGAAATTGGGTCTATGTGGATGCGGATAAAGAAGCGGCAGACCTTTACATCGCAAATGCTGTAAGTCAAGGTGATGTTGTTATAACGGCGGATATTGGATTGGCAGGAACCCTGATTGGTAAGCGCGTTTATGTAATTTCACCGAGGGGAAAGGAATATACAGAAGACAATATTAACACTCTTCTGGATATAAGATACCAATCTGCAAGGTTGCGTAGACAGGGCAAGCATACAAAAGGCCCGAAAGCTTTTACAAAACAAGACAGGATGAATTTTATAAACAATCTTTCAAAAATTTTGTCGAACCATGCAGGAAAATCTAATTCAATATCGAATTAAAACCATCATCCGAAAAAATTATCACCGGAAATGTAAGGTGAAACCATGACAAATGCCCGAATTGAAGATGATAAAATTAATCAAATCCGAGAGGCTGTAGATATCGTCGACTTGATTGGTGAGTATGTTCAGCTGAAAAAACAAGGGCGAAACTATTTCGGCCTTTGTCCTTTTCATGGTGAAAATAGCCCGTCCTTCTCAGTATCACCGGAAAAGCAAATTTTCCATTGTTTTGGCTGCGGGGCCGGGGGAAACATTTTCACCTTTTTAATGGACATCGAGGGCTATGGCTTTATTGAAGCGGCCGTAGTGTTAGCCGAAAAAGGAAATATTCCGCTTGATGTCGAATTTCAGAAGGAAGCAGCAAAATCGAACATACCTGAATCATCCAGGCAAATGCTCGAAGCCCATGATCTTCTGAAGAAATTTTACCATCATTTACTGGTAAACACAAAAGAGGGGCAGGAAGCACTTGAGTATGTGCTTAATCGCGGATTTACCGAAGAGACGATCGAGAAATTCCAAATCGGTTATTCTCTCGATTCCTGGGATTTTGTTTCTAAATTCCTATCCAAAAGAGGATACGCTGCGGATACGATGGAAAAAGCGGGGCTGATTATTTTCAGGGAACGGGATGAGACCTATTTTGACCGTTTCAGGAACAGAATCATGTTTCCGATTATGGACACCCAAGGAAACACGATTGCGTTTTCGGGAAGAGCGATGGGGACTGATGAGCCCAAATATTTGAATAGTCCCGAAACGCCGATCTTTAATAAAAGCAAAATTTTATACAATTTCCACCAGGCAAGGCCTCATGTCCGAAAGAAAGAACAGATCGTTCTTTTTGAGGGGTTCGCAGATTGCATTTCGGCTGTGCGAGCCGGCGTTGAAAACGCGGTTGCGACAATGGGTACCTCATTGACCGACCAGCACATTCAATTGATCAAGAGAAATACCGAAAATGTATTGATATGCTATGATTCCGATTCAGCGGGTCTCGCCGCCGCCAACAGGGCATCCAATATGCTGAGTGAAGCTGGCCTTCATGTGAAAGCCGCCCTTATGCCCGATAACCTTGATCCCGATGACTACATCAAGAAATACGGTGAAAAGAGTTTCGTTTCTGATGTAATAGGGTCAAGCTTGACGTATATGGCTTTTAAAATGCAGTATTTGCGTAAAGGAAAAAACCTGAATAATGAAGGAGAACGCATTCAGTATATTGAAGAAATACTAAAAGAAATTTCACGTTTGCCAAACGCGGTTGAAAGAGACCATTATCTCAGGCAAATATCGTCCGAGTTTTCCCTTTCATTGGATGCATTGGAACAACAGCAAAGACAGACTTTTTTTGCTGAAAGAAAAAAAGGCAATGTTCCACAGCCCACCATGAATAGAAATCTCACTTTACAATATGAACACAAACTGAAGCCGGCCTATCATAACGCTGAGATCAAGCTGATCGCCCATATGCTAAAAAGCAAAGAAACGGCTTTTAAGATCAGCCAAATGATGAAAGGAACAGTTTTTAATCTCGATGAACACCAGGCAATCATAACTTATTTATATGCATTCTATGAGGACGACCACGATCCGGATGCAAGCTTGTTCCTGACGTACCTGCCCGATCAGAACTTACGCAAAATCGTATCTGAGATAGAAATGATGTCAGTGAACGCCGAAGTTTCGGATAAAGAGCTGACAGATTATATAAATCAAGTGTTGAAATATGAAAAATTGTTAAAGATAAAGGAAAAAGAGGCGGAAATAAAGGAAGCAGAACGCAGGAGCGACCATGAGGGGATTAAACAAGCCCAGAGGGAGCTCATTCAGTTACGAAAATTATTATAGTACTCATGTTTTGGTGTAAGTTTTGGAAGGAGGGGAACACATGGCTGAAAAACCAGCACGTTCCAAAGAGGTTGATACTGAATTGAATTTGGACCAGATGAAAGAGCAATTGCTGGAACTTGGAAAAAAACGAGGATCCCTGACAATTGAAAAGATTGCGGAGAAAATTGGAAGCTTTGAATTGGATTCAGATCAAATGGATGAATTCTATGAGTTTCTGGGTGACCAGGGAGTCGAAGTTCTCGCTGAAAGTGAAGAAGAGGATGAGGACGATGATCCAAACATTCAACAGCTTAATAAGGAAGAGGAATTCGACCTCAACGATTTAAGTGTCCCGCCAGGCGTTAAAATAAACGATCCGGTGCGGATGTATTTAAAGGAAATCGGCCGCGTCGATTTGCTATCCGCGGAAGATGAAATTTCCCTTGCCACCCGAATCGAAGAGGGCGATGAAGAAGCCAAGCGCCGTTTGGCTGAGGCAAACCTGCGCCTCGTTGTCAGCATCGCAAAACGCTATGTCGGCCGGGGTATGCTTTTCCTAGATTTAATCCAGGAAGGCAACATGGGACTTATCAAGGCCGTTGAGAAATTTGATTACCGTAAAGGATTTAAATTCAGTACGTATGCTACGTGGTGGATCCGTCAGGCGATCACCCGTGCAATTGCTGACCAGGCAAGAACGATTCGTATTCCGGTCCATATGGTGGAAACCATCAATAAATTAATCCGTGTCCAAAGGCAATTGCTTCAGGATCTTGGCCGTGAACCTTCTCCAGAAGAAATCGCCGAAGATATGGACTTAACGCCCGATAAGGTAAGGGAAATCCTGAAGATTGCCCAGGAACCGGTTTCCTTGGAAACACCTATCGGGGAAGAAGACGATTCTCATCTAGGAGACTTCATCGAAGACCAGGATGCGACATCTCCTTCCGAGCATGCAGCATATGAGCTTTTAAAGGAACAGCTTGAAGATGTTCTTGATACGCTGACAGACCGGGAAGAAAACGTGCTTCGCCTCCGCTTTGGCCTTGATGACGGCCGTACCCGCACTCTTGAAGAAGTCGGGAAAGTTTTTGGCGTCACCCGGGAACGTATCCGGCAAATTGAAGCGAAAGCGCTGCGCAAGCTCAGACATCCAAGCCGAAGCAAAAGGCTTAAAGACTTCTTAGAATAAACAAACAGGAATCAACTTAGGCATCAAGGTAACTGAATGGATAGATAAGGCAATTCGCAAGCTGGATTGCCACTCACTTCCGTTGCCGATCTGTCTTTGATTGGTTCCTTTTTTGCAGATAAGAAATAACAAAAAGAAAAATGATTTGCCGGGATGTGCGTGATATGGATGAAAATCGCAAGAAAATGATCATACAAGAAATAGTGTATTGGAAAAACAGCCGTTTGCTGCCTGAACAATATTGCGACTTTCTGTTAGCCCTATACAGCGAAGGGGAGGAAGTGCCGCAACAATATCAAGCAAGAAAAAAAATAGTGATGCCTTACCTGATCGTAGGCTCCATAATCTTGTTAACGCTGTTTTTGAATCATTTTACTCAATTGCCATTTGGAATGCAAATCGGTTTATCCATTTTTTCGATCGTTACGTTGCTGTATGCGGCTTTCTTTTTTTCAAAAAGGTCATGGTCGTATCATATCCCACTGATTGGGGCTGCCTTTCTTTTTCTATTGGCCACCGTTTTTGCTATCGAGCATTTTGCTCCGGGCCGGACTGGTGTATTATATTTCTTTTTGCTTTGTCATTGCGGAATATGGGTATATACGGGAAAAAGGCTGTCGATGGTTTATTTCTCAGTTGCAGGCTATTTGGGGATTGTAGTCATCCTTTATTTCATAGCTAAATTATACAATATATTTTGAAGATAAAGAATATTCTAAGGGAAATTTGTTTTTAAAAACTGTAAAAATTAAAAAAATGACAAATATCTTATAGTTTAGGCTTTTACTTGAAAGCTTTTTCAAGTAAAATATAACTTGTTTGTATATTCTTTTTATTGGCATTTTAGGTTACATAAGGGAGGTAAATCTATGAATCGCAACCCGCTTATTCCATTCTTACTAATCGCAGTTTTCGGAATCGGACTTATGTTTATGCTTTCTTTTAAAGGTTTGGGAGATGCTAAGGATCTTGCCAAGGAACAAGAAGGCGGAGGGAAAGAGGCTACAGAAGAAAAGGCTTCTGCTAATCCAGAGGAGATCTATCAACAGTCTTGTATCACATGTCATGGTGACCAGTACCAGGGCGGTGCCGGACCTGCATTAAAAGGTGTAGGGGAGCGCTTATCTGTTGATGAAGTGAAATCGACGATTCAAAATGGTAAAGGCGCTATGCCAGGTGGCCTTGTTGAAGAAGGAAATCTTGATGCCATGGCTGAATTCATACATGGCTTAAAATGATGGTATAGAGAATGGCTGAGGTCTCAGGTGGGATCTCAGCCATTTTGTATTTCTGGGTATGTTGATTTAATAACGCCGGGCGGTTTTGTTATACTAAAGGCGAGACTGTACATAAATAGTAAGAGAGATGATTAGATGAACCATGAAAAATTATCACGGCGCCTCGAGCGCGTTGCGGCTCATATAACGAAAGATTGTGTTTTGGCTGATATAGGCTCGGATCATGCCTATTTGCCCTGTTATGCCGTTCTAAAAGGCTTGGCGGTCCAGGCGATTGCTGGCGAGGTTGCTGAGGGGCCTTTTCAATCAGCTAAACAGCAGGTTGTGCAAGCGAATCTGCAGGATGTCATTGACGTCCGTAAAGGAGATGGTCTTAAAGTCCTTAAGCCCGAGGAAGCAACCTGCATAACGATAGCGGGAATGGGTGGTACCCTCATTTCAACAATTCTCGATAAAGGCAAAGATAAGCTCTCGAGAGTGAGTCGGCTGATCCTTCAGCCGAATGTGGGAGCGTTCACCATTCGAACGTGGCTTATTGAAAACGGTTGGGAACTGATAGAAGAAGAAATTTTGGAAGAAGATGACAAGATTTACGAAATATTAATCGCGGAAAAAGGCGAACCGCTTCGCCCTTATTCGGAAAACAGGGTGGCAGACATGCTCCTTGGGCCTTTTCTTCAAAAGGAGCAAAACAGTGCGTTTGTAAAGAAATGGACTCAGGAGAAAACACATTGGGAAAGAATTCTGAAGCAGCTTGTGGAAAGAGGGGAAAATCCTGATGTGGAAATGAAGCGGTCAGCCCTTTTAAAGAAAATACAAATAGTGGAGGAGGCGCTGCAGCGATGAAGGTGCCAAATGGAGAAGAGATCATCAGTTTGTTTGAACGGTTTTCACCCAAAAGCTACGCGATGGATGGAGACCCGGTCGGGCTTCAGGTCGGCAGGCTGAACAAGCCTGTGTCAAAGGTAATGATTGCTTTGGATGTTTTAGAGGAAGTCGTTGACGAAGCAATCGAGAACGGGATTCAGCTTATTATTGCACATCATCCTCTTATCTACAGGCCATTAAAGAAAATTATGACGGATGTACCGGGCGGCAGGATTATTGAGAAGCTGATTAAACATGATATCGCTGTCTATGCGGCGCATACGAATTTGGATGTTGCTAGAGGCGGTGTGAACGATTTGCTTGCGGAAGCTTTGCAGCTTCAAAACACGGAAGTACTTGTTCCTACCTATCAGTCTTCTTACAAAAAGTTGGTCGTTTATGTGCCAAAAAGTGAAGAACGACAAGTAAGGGAAGCGCTTGGTCATGCCGGAGCAGGTCATATCGGCAATTACAGCGATTGCACATTTTCCGCGGAAGGTGTCGGCCGGTTTCTTCCCGGAGAACATACCAATCCGGCAATTGGCACTCAGGGACAGCTTGAAAGCGTGAACGAAATCAGAATTGAAACGATTTTTCCTGAAGAAATCGAAAAGAAACTTTTAGCCGCTATGATCAAGGCTCATCCTTACGAAGAGCCCGCTTATGATATTTACCGGCTCGAAAACAAACGAGATTCGTTGGGTTTAGGGAGAATCGGGACCTTGAAAAAGGCAATGACATTAGAGCAGTTTGCCGGGCATGTGAAAAATGCTCTCGATGTGAAGATGTTGAGGGTGGTTGGCGATCTGGATAGCAAGATTAAAAAGGTAGCCGTTCTCGGCGGGGACGGAAATAAATATTTTACCCAGGCGAAGTTTAAGGGAGCCGATGTTTACGTTACAGGAGACATGTATTATCATACTGCCCATGATGCGATGATGATGGGATTGAATATTATCGATCCGGGCCATAACGTGGAAAAGGTCATGAAAAAGGGCATAGCAGGGATTTTAGCTGCTCTGTGTGAAGAAAGAAAATTTGAAGTAGAATTTATCGCTTCAGAGTTGAATACCGATCCGTTTACATTTTTATAGATACGTCGATTTTGGATAAATAGAGGAGTTTTTTGTTTGATCGAGGAGCGGTTCCAGCTTTAGTAGTTAGAATTCGAGTTTTGTAGCCGGTTTTGGTTTTTTAACCGAAATTACAGTTATGCAGCAGGACTCTTAACATGATGATTTAAAACCGAATATAACAAAAGCAGGCATGCTGACATGCCTGCAACACTTAAGCTTTGGCCTTCACTTTAGGAAGGATCTTATTTAGAGGAACTTTCTTCTCAGTTGCCCATGTGGAATCATCTTCAGGATTGAACTGCTCAATGAATGCAATCACTTCTTTCGTAATCGGTGTCGGCGTCGAAGCTCCGGCGGTTACGGCGACTGTTTCCGCATTCTTTAGCCAGTCCAGCTGCAATTCAGAGATGTCGGCAATCCGATAAGCTTTGGTTCCGGCAATTTCCTTGGAAACTTGTGCGAGCCGGTTTGAATTATTGCTTTTCGGGTCGCCCACTACGATCAGGACATCTGCTTCGCCTGCTTGCTTGGCAACGGCTTCCTGCCGAACCTGGGTCGCAAGGCAAATTTCCTTGTGTACCTCGACATGCGGATATTTTTCCTTAACCTTTTCGACGATGTCCATAACATCCCATTGGCTCATGGTTGTCTGGTTGGTGACAATGATCCGGTCGCTTTTCACGGTAAGGGCATTCACATCGTCAACCGTTTCAACAAGATGAACGATATCTGGTGCCACTCCGACAGCACCTTCCGGCTCAGGATGACCTTTTTTACCAATATATATAATCTGATAGCCTTGCTCTTTTTTTTCTTTAATTAAATCATGGGTAGCTGTAACGTCGGGACATGTTGCGTCAATGGAAACCAGCCCTTTTGTTTTAGCTAGTTCTCTTACTTCGGGGGAAACTCCGTGGGCAGTGAAAATAACGGTTCCGCCATCTACTTTTTCCAGGATTTCTTTACGGTTTGTTCCATCCAAAGTGATGATGCCATCTTCTTCAAAAGCGTCCGTCACATGCTTGTTATGGACAATCATGCCCAGGATGTAAATCGGACGTGGCAACGTCTTATCTAAAGCGGCATTTCGGGCGATGACCATCGCATCGACAACTCCATAGCAATAACCGCGCGGTGATATTTTGATAACCTTCATCGTGTTCCTCCTTTAAGCGGCGAAGCAAATCTTCATGCCTGCTACAATATATTATATAAGACACCGGTCAATATTACAAAAAGTATCATCCTGCTGGAAATAATCAGTGACACTTGACGGAAACCCCGCGGATTATGGTAACAGTCAGGATTTCGTAGCGGAAATTCCTTTTTGTAGCGGGTTTATAGCAGATAGTAGCCGATATGGTTACTTTTGTAGCCGAGAATCTCGATTTAGTAGCCAATACCGGATTTTGTAGCGGTAATTTTGTTTTTGTAGCCGATAGTTGCACTTTTGTAGCGGTAATTTTGTTTTTGTAGCCGACACTAATTGTAGCAAGGATTTAGATTTTGTAGCGAGTACCGGATCCCGTAGCGGCGTAGACAGAGGAATAACTAAAAAAGAATGCAACTGTAGCTGCATTCGGGTCAAATGAAAATTCAAATATAAAGCTTTGGTTGGGAAATGCGTTGTCGCTTCTTTGTTTTTGGGACGATTTGTTCATCCTTAATTTCCAAATGCGAGGATTTACCTTTCTTGACTTCAGTTTTAACATCTGTCTCAACCGGTTCTGCTAATTCTTCCTCTGTTGTCTCAGTATTTTCATCTTCGGCTGTTTCCGTACCTTCTGTATCTTTCATGCTGCGGTACATTTTCCACATCGCCGGCAGGTTTTTGATGATCGGCCCGTATTGTTGGACCATTGGGCCGATTTGTTCTGCCGCTGAAAGCACTTTTTGAGTATTGGCAAGCACTGACGTAAGCGAGGCGGTGCTTTTTATCGGCTCCACAGGGGCTGAAGGGCGGCTGAAATATGAAGCGGGAGAGGGGCTTTGCTGCTTTGGTTTGCCTAGTATCTTTGAAATCAATCCGCCGACACCCTTTTGTTGGGACCCGGCCGGTTGATGTTGCATCGGAGGCCTGCCTGAAAAGGGTCCCCCTCCTCTAAATTGTTGCTGACGCCTCATTCCAGGATCATTATGAGGCCACATGCCAAAGTTTCTCCCTGGGCCATTTCTTCCTGGGGGCATAGTTTTTCCTCCTTCCATAAGCTATATACATAATAGATTATGCATGAACCATCAAATGGTAAACGTCTGTCAGGTTGTGAACTTAATCGAAAGACGATAAGATAGGAAAGGTAGTTTTATTTTCTTGCATTCATTATAATAGCAGGACATGTAAAAAGTTCGCGGCATTTTAAATAAAGGAGTTTTCTAATGGAGCAAAATAATTTTGAAAGATTTAAGCTGCAAAGCTATATTATAGACGCGGTGGAAGCGTTAGGTTTTGATAAACCGACTGAAATTCAGGAAAGAGTCATTCCTTCCGTATTAAAAGGGACAAGTCTGATTGGTCAATCGCAAACAGGGACGGGCAAAACACATTCCTACTTGCTGCCAATCATGAATAAGATCATTCCCGGTAATGAAGAAGTGCAGGCAATTATCAGTGCCCCGACACGAGAGCTTGCGACTCAACTCTACCAGGAAGCGCAGAAGATCGCCGAGCATTTCCCGGCTGAAGCGCCTATCCAGATTCGTTTGCTTGTTGGCGGTACAGACAAGCAGCGTACGATTGATAAATTAAAAACCCAGCCTCAGCTTGTCATTGGCACACCGGGTCGAATCAAAGACCTTGTGGATGAACAGGCGCTCCATGTTTTCTCAGCGACTATGCTTGTAGTCGATGAAGCTGACCTTATGCTTGATATGGGATTTATTGAGGATGTCGATAAGTTTGCGTCAAGAATGGCCCAGAACATTCAGATGCTTGTCTTTTCTGCAACCATTCCGGAAAAGCTCAAGCCGTTTTTGAAAAAATACATGGACAATCCTAAGCACATCCAAGTCGATCCGAAGAAGGTGGTCGCTGAGAAAATCGAGCATGTATTAGTGCCGCTCCGCCATCGGAATAAGAAACAACTGCTGCACGATATAATCGTTCAATATAATCCGTATCTGGCCATCGTGTTTACGAACACAAAGAAAATGGCGGACGAAGTCGCAGATAGCTTGATTGAACAAGGGCTTCGGGTTGGTCGGATACATGGCGACCTGAGTCCGCGTGATCGCAAGAAAATGATGAAGCAAATTAATAGCCTGGAGTATCAGTACATTGTAGCAACAGATTTGGCTTCCAGAGGTATTGACATCGAAGGCGTCAGCCATGTCATCAATTATGAATTGCCGGCCGATCTTGACTTTTATGTGCACAGAACGGGCAGAACGGCGCGGGCAGGATACTCTGGAGTTGCGGCGACCATTTATGAAACATCGGATGAGGATGCTTTAAACCGCTTGGAAAAGATGGGTATCACATTTAAGAATATAGACATCGATAAAGGCGAATGGGTCGAGATTGATGAACGGAACAAGCGGAAAAACCGCAAAAGGCAAGGGAACGAAATTGATGCAATGGCGAAAAGCCATGTCAAAAAACCGGCAAAAGTAAAACCGGGTTATAAAAAGAAACTGCAGCGCGAAGTAGAAGGTTTTAAAAAGCGTCAGCGCCGCGTTCAGAAAAAGAAATAAGACGGGGGAATACGAGATATGTTGAAAATTGGTTCACATGTGTCCATGAGCGGAAAGGATATGCTCTTGGGTTCAAGCAAGGAAGCTGTTTCTTACGGAGCAAATACGTTTATGATTTATACAGGGGCGCCGCAGAATACAAGACGGAAAAAGATTGAAGATTTGAATATAGAAGCAGGCAGAAACCATATGGAGCTAAATGGAATCGATGAAATTGTCGTCCACGCGCCATATATCATTAATATCGGAAACGCAGTAAACCCTGCAACGTTTGAGTTGGGCGTCAGTTTCCTTCGAAGTGAAATCGAACGGACAGAAGCACTCGGAGCAAAGCAGATTGTCCTTCATCCGGGAGCCCATGTAGGCGAAGGCACGGAAGTGGGGATTAAGAAGATTGTTGAAGGCTTGAATGAGGTCTTGACGGAAGACCAGCAAGTACAGATTGCTCTTGAGACAATGGCGGGAAAAGGTTCAGAATGCGGAAAGAATTTTGAAGAGCTTGCGATGATTATGGATGGGGTAAATTTGAGTGACAAGCTGTCCGTTTGTTTTGACACATGCCATACCCACGATGCAGGCTATAACATTGCCCGGGATTTTGATGGTGTCTTGAATGAATTTGATAAGATTGTCGGCATTGACCGGATTAAAGTTCTTCATATCAATGACAGTAAAAACGCTGTCGGAATGCGAAAAGACCGTCACGAGAATATCGGCTTTGGCCATATCGGATTCGAAGCATTAAGCTATATCGTGCACCATCCGCAGCTTGAGAATATTCCAAAGATCCTGGAAACCCCATATGTCGGGGAAGATAAGAAAAATAAAAAGCCTCCCTATTTATTTGAGATTGAAATGCTCAAGAATAAAGCGTTTGATGACAATTTGCTTGATAAGATCATGGCCTGAAATTGAAAGGGACAGTAAAAAACGTATAGGAATGCCGTGACATGTGTGAGATCATTTTTCTCACGCAGTCTTGGCTCCTAAACGGTTTGGCTGTCCCTTTTCCGTTATTTTAAATTAGCGGTCAGCTGCTGAAAGATGGCCTCCAGTTCGTTAGCGGTGGCGAGTCCCGTTTGATCGGCAACCTGCTTGATTGCCTTTTGCCGTTCAACCTTATTGAAGACATTGATATTCTTTCCGGCTACAACCTTACAAATAATGCTCGCCTGGTCTTTTGTCAGCTTCACATTATATTGACGGGCCAAGCCTAAAAGCTCATCAGGCGTGATGGTATTTACTTTGTGGTTAATCATCATTTCAAATAACTTCATACAATCCCTCCTGCCTCTAACATATGAAGCAGCGATGAACAAGTGAACTAAATCATTCAGTAAATTCGTATCCTTTACATTAAGTCGCGTATGCCTTATACTACAGTTTGTAAATCGTAATGATTCTTAAAAAAGGGTGATTCCTTTGGGAGATAAAATGAAAGAACCAATTATTGAGGTTGAAGATTTATCGTATAAATATGCCAAAACCAGCGTCCTCGAACAGGTCTCTTTAAAGGTGCCTGATGGGGCTTTCCTTGCGCTGGTGGGACCAAACGGCTCCGGAAAATCAACATTGCTTAAATTGATTCTTGGTTTGTTAAAGGTGCAAAAGGGAACGATTCAGTTATTTGGTGAGGACATCCGCCAATTTAAGCAATGGCAGAGAATCGGTTTTGTTTCACAAAAGGCCAATTCGTTTAATTCCGGGTTTCCTGCTACTGTTTTTGAAGTGGTCCAGAGCGGATTGACAAAAAAAATCGGTTTGTTTACTTTTCCAAAAAAAGAACATAAACAAAAGGTGCTGGAGGTTTTGGATTCAGTGGAAATGCTTGAGTTCAAAGACCGGAATATCGGTGAACTATCAGGCGGCCAGCAGCAGCGGGTTTTCATTGCCAGGGCATTGGTCAGCGAACCTCGGTTGTTGATTTTAGACGAACCTACTGTAGGGGTAGATTCAAAGCATGTCCAACAATTTTATGAAATGCTGGAGATGCTTAATAAAGAAATGGGGATTACCCTTATTCTCGTCACGCATGACGTAGGAACAGTGACGGAGAAGGTGACCCATGTTGCCTGTCTAAATAAAAGGCTCCATTTCCATGGAGACGCTGATGAATACCGGTCCTTAAATGACAAGGAGTTTTCATCTATATATGGTCACGGCGTACAGCTGTTAAGTCATAATCACTAATGTTTTGGAGGATAGGGGGGCCCCATGCTTTCGGGTATATTTCAGTTTGAATTTTTGCAAAATGCTTTTCTGACAGGAATCATCATTGGTGCGCTTGCTCCTTTATTGGGCGTGTTTGTAGTAGTACGTAGGATGTCTCTTATAGCTGATGCGCTAAGTCATGTGACACTGGCAGGGATAGCGTTCAGCCTGTTGCTGGAAAAAAGATTCATGGCTTTGGCGGGAATGAATCCCCTGTATATGGGGATGGCATTTTCTGTTATAGGCTCGCTGTTTATCGAACGGCTGAGAAATGTGTATAAACATTATCAGGAGCTCGCGATTCCAATCATCCTGTCAGGTGGGATTGGAATAAGTGTGGTCTTCATATCTATCGCGGACGGCTTTAATGCCGATTTATACGGATATTTATTCGGCAGTGTCAGCGCAGTAAGCCGCAATGATTTATGGGTCATTATTTCAGTCTGCGTGATTGTCGTTCTCACGATCATCTTTTTATATAAGGAACTATTTCTTTTATCTTTTGACGAAGAACATGCTAAAGCTTCGGGAATCCCAGCAAAATGGATTCATTTTATTTTTATTATCATGGTTGCATTGGTGATTTCCGCTTCGATGAGGGTGGTCGGCATTTTGCTAGTTTCGGCTTTGATGACGCTTCCTGTTGCCGCAAGCCTCCGCTTTGCAAAAGGGTTTAAACAAACGATATTCTATTCCATTTTGTTTGGAGAGGTTTCGGTTACGGGCGGATTGTTCTTATCTTACTATTTAGACTTGGCTCCAGGTGGAACCATTGTCATGATTGCGGTTGGATTGCTGATCGTTTCGATCATGGTCGATAAAATGAAAGCAAGAATTTCGTAAGGCGGGTGATTTGAATGAATGTGGAAACAGCCATGCAGTTGTTAAAAGAAAAGGGTTTTAAGCATACTGGAAAACGCGAGGAAATGCTTCAGCTCTTTTCAGCGAGCAATAAATATTTAACAGCTAAGGATGTTCTGGAATCCATGAAAGATGATTATCCAGGTTTAAGCTTTGATACGATTTATCGAAACCTTTCTCTTTTTGTAGAGCATGAAATATTTGAGATGACGGAACTTGCCGGTGAAAAGCATTTCCGCTTTACATGCAGCCACGAGAGCCACCATCATCACTTCATTTGTATGGGCTGTGGCAAGACGAAGGAAATTGAAACATGTCCAATGGGCGGCTTGGAGGAAAGTTTGCAGGATTATGATGTCTCCGGCCATAAATTTGAAATCTACGGACGCTGCCCCGAGTGCAAGGTTTCATAAGGACTTTGACAAAAAGGCTGTCTTTTCCGCAATGGAATAGACAGCCTTTTTTATCGTTGTGATTTTTTGGGAAATGTCTAGTTATGTCGTACAAACGGCCCCTCTTTTCTTAATTTTCTTTCAGCCATCGATTGACCCACTTCCTAGCCTCAGCCCAGTTGTCGACGCGGATGACTTGTTCGGGAATCGGCAGCCTGTTGTATGGTGTGTCGAATAAGATGACTGGAATATTGCATTCAGTGGCAATCGCGACCGCGTTGTCATGTTTATCTTCAAAGAAAATATCCACCCCGAATTTTTTGGCTGTTTCCACTTTATCATGAGACCCGGTTAACTCGATATGATTAAAGAGGATTCCATGCTTATGGAACCAGCTTTCCGTGACTTCCAAAAGGTCTTGGTGCCGGGCGCTAATAAAGTATAAATCAGCTATTTCGACCCATTCTGAAAGTGATTCTTTGGCTCCTTTCGATAGCTGTGATTCCGAGTAAATAATCGGTTCGTGTTCGGCGAACCACTCTGCAAAAGCTTCATGGGAAATATTGATGAACGGATTTAAGTCGTATTCCGTAATATCTTCATCCGCCAGGTTTAATTGAAAAGCTTTATTTAAAAAAGGAATCATCGAATCGGGACGGGTCACCGTTCCATCTATGTCAATACCAAAGCGTTTTTTCATTGTTTTCTCCTTTTCTTTGAGTGAAATGCCAATCCTAATTAAGAAATACTATCCATGATATGAAACCTTTTTCAAGTGGATTTTTGCAGAAACCACATACACTATAAATGCTCCTATCTTTTGAAAAGCGAGGGATGCGTGTTGGACGATAACCAAAACAGTTATTCCAGTTTGGATGATGAAATGGAAACCGCTCGAAAAAGTGAGTCAGATGCCGTTTACCGTAGTCCTAATGTAACTGGCGACTTTGACAGCCTTCAATTCGAAACGACAACTCCGGAGTCAATCAGCAGCCTGAATGACGATAACAGGTATAATGAAGAAACTTCCGCAGAGTTAGCGGTACCACAGCGTTTGAATAGAAGTGATGCGACTGGTTCAGATGGTGAAAACGGATCTGAACAAAGGAATTCAGGAACGACATTTGGTGTTTCTGGATTAGCTTTGTCTGTGCTTTCCCTTTTTATCATGCCAATCTTGCTCGGATTCGCGGGTATTGTGCTGGGATTCGTTGCACGAAGACGGGGAGCAAACACTCTTGGCGCTTGGGCGATCGGCGTTGGAGCAGTTTCCATCATCGTCGGGATCTTTATTCTCCCGTTTTTTTAGCAGGTAAGAAAGTAAAAACTTTCTACCTGCATAAGGGAATTACGCCTCTGTCTCGCCTTTACAAGGATCAATTTTTAAATAATAGGGCACAAAAATGCTTGGATTCAGTTTATGAATCCAAGCGTTTTTAATTTTTTATAAAATTGGGGCTTGCTCGCTTTTTTGCTTCTCATAATATTCTTCAGCAATTTTGTCGATTTCTTTTTTGAGCTCCTCGACCATTGTTTCTTCCGGTACTTTTCTGACAATTTGACCTTTGCGGAACAGCAATCCTTCACCGCGAGCTCCGGCAATCCCGATATCGGCCTCCCTAGCCTCCCCAGGACCATTAACGGCACAGCCCAGGACGGAAACCTTGATCGGCGCTTTTACGGTTTGAATATATTCTTCCACTTCGTTTGCAATACTGATTAAGTCGATTTCGATTCTGCCGCATGTCGGGCATGAAATCAATGTCGCCATATTCGAAGCCAGTCCGAATGATTTCAGCAATTCACGCGCTACCTTTACTTCCTCGACAGGATCGGCACTGAGGGATATACGGACCGTGTTACCGATTCCTTTGTTTAAAATTGCCCCGAGACCGGCGGCACTCTTCACCGTACCGGAAAAAAGTGTTCCAGATTCAGTGATGCCCAGATGAAGCGGATAATCAAAAGCTTGGGCCGCTTTCTCATACGCTTCGATGGCTAAATTAACATCGGATGCCTTCATGGAAACGATGATATCGTGAAAATCAAGGTCTTCCAGGATTTTTATATGGTGCAAGGCACTTTCTACCATGCCGTCAGCGGTAGGATAACCATATTTTTCAATAATGCGCTTTTCCAAAGAACCAGCATTAACCCCGATGCGAATCGGGATCCCTTTTGCTTTTGCCGCTTGGACAACAGCTTCAACCTTTTCACGGCGACCGATATTTCCCGGGTTGATGCGGATTTTGTCCGCGCCCCCTTCAATTGCCTTCAAAGCAAGCTTGTAATCAAAGTGAATATCTACAACAAGCGGTATATTAATTCGTTTTTTTATCTCAGGAATGGCGTCAGCGGCTCTCTCGTCCGGACAAGCGACACGGACAATCTGGCAGCCTGCTTCTTCCAGCCGCAGGATTTCAGCTACTGTAGCTTCGACGTCGTGTGTCTTTGTAGTCGTCATACTTTGAACGACGACCTCGTTATTGCCGCCAATTGTTATATTACCGACTTTAACGGGGCGGGTTTTGGTACGATGTATAAGTTCACTCAAGTGGAATTCTCTCCTTTTGGAAAAAATCAGATTTCAATTCGGATCATTATTTTTTATGATTCATTCAATATTGTATCAATGTTAGGAGCTAATTGACAAGCAATAGAATTTATTCCGCTTTAACGGGCAGTAAGACCCCACTTCAAGACTTGGATGGAAAAACAAGGATAATTCGGGGAGCAACTGCCCGTAAAAGTCCGATTGGTTAAAAACTAACCATTGGTGGGGGATGAACAAAACCCCCACCGATGGAAGTTTCACTTTATTGGGACGGGCCCTTTTGTTTTTCATACACCGGAATTCTATAGGTTTTTCCGATTTGCATTTCCTCCGGATTCAGCCCGTTATTTAATTCCTGGAAATCGCGGATTAACGTTTCTATAGAAACGGTCAGGCTGCCTTCCTCTTTTTCACTGATCGTAAGCAGCGTATCGCCCGGGCTAATCGTCACCTCTGTATATGGGACGGATGATTTTTCAGTTTGTATCGGATATGCGCCTGCTTTAACTCCCGACGTCGGCAGGGTGCCTGTCGTTAAATCAAAATAAATAATGAATCCAATGAAACATAAGGTAAGAAAAAGCAGCAATTGTTTCATTTTTTCCAACTCCTCAAGCTTGTATTACTACAATATATGGGGGAGTGTTTGGATTATGCCTAAAATTCGGCATAAATAAAAAAAGCTTGGACTAAACTCATGTCCAAGCTCTCATATGACTTTATTTTGCTTCCTCGCCCTCAGGTACTTCCTTAATAGAGAGATAAAGCATGACCAATGTCACGAACCAGCTGATCAGGATCCCGAACGGAACCGGTGCCTGAAATGCATCCATGATGGTAAAGAAGAAAGTCGGTAGTACGATGGCATAGGCTGTCAATCTCCAACTATGACGGTACGAGATGTTCTTATTCAGACTCTTTATAAAGGAGAGGCCAAATAACGCCAAAAACGAAATCTTAAGAAAGTTGACGGCCGCTGTGAACAAATACATCATCACGATAAGAACGGGAAGGACGATGACTAAGCTGGAATCAGCTGTTTCCAGATAATCATTGAGTTCAACGCTTGTGATCGTAAATCCTTCAAACATCGAATAGGGGTTTGATTGGGCTTGGCCCGCAGTCACAAAAACTACTTCATTCTTTAAGAGGCCTACTCCATTTTCAGTTTGATCGGCGATATTGCTGCTCGTCCACTCACCGGTATCATCTAAAATAATTTGGAAGCCGGCTTTGTTTACGACAATAGGCTCGTCCGCTTCAGAGGTTAGTGCTCCATTTTTAATCTCAAAGGGAGGTAGATCCTCTTTGACGGTTTCTTGAAATGCATGAATTCCGCTTTGGAGAGCTGTACTAAAATAGTAAGCCGGCGGAATGATTGAAATGAGAGTCAGCAGAAAAACAAAAGCTATGGTTTTTCCGATTCCCTGATTGCGAAATGCAGCCATGTCTCTCGGGGAATACAAACTTACAATCAATTGCTTGAAAATATTCAATATCGACAACACCTTTTATAAAGAAATCACACCGTTTATTTTATCGGTCACAAATGAAGAAAACAACCTTTTGTACTTTGAAATATTAAGCTTAGATTAATTTTTGGGCAAATTCCTTTACATAAATTTCACTTTTTTATCATAATGGAAAAGAGTGAAATTTGGCGAATAGAATTTCTTGCTAAATACAAGGGGTTGAAGTGTGTGGATAAATTACCTTTTATTTCAGTGTTGGCTAAAGCCGTAACAAAGCTTATTCCATCAGATGAGTCGTTAGATCCTACATTGATCGAACAATCGTCATCGATAGCACTGGGACAGGCCAAGGAAGAAATTCTTAAGATGGGCTATATTACGGTGAGAGGCTTAAAGGAATCGCTCCAATATCTGTTGTCGAATCAGAATAAACATAGAGAGGCAGCTTCACAGTTCGATGGGGTCATCAACAACCTTGATGGGAAAATAACCGGGTACTTGACACGCTTGGCCGAAAAAGATTTATCAAATGTGGAATCCAATAAATATTTTATTCTTACAAATGCAAGGCAGGATATCGAAACAATCGGAAATCACTTTGCAAAGATAATGGAAATAGCCGAAAACCAAATCAATACGAAGACATATTTACCGGAAATAATCATGACTGATATAAAAGGAATTTTTCAGGGAAGTATCGATATGTTTGAACAGGCCATCATTGCTTTTGACCATTATGATCTTGATTCCGCCAAAGATGCCATTTCGAAGGGAACACAAATGGAAAAGATTCTGATAAGACAAACGACGAACGGACCAGATAGGACGGCGGATCTGGTCTTGAGTTTCAGGGCCATTCGGGATCATGCAGTTAACATAGCTGCAGCCGTTATAGGGGAACGTCAATAATTGTAGTTTTATGAAATGTGAAATGGGGGATGTTAACCTTAAGTGAAACTTTTTATCAGTTTGCCCGTATTAGGATAGGTAAAGAAAAAAGAGCGGGAGAGGGAAAACGGATTGGAAACTATTTATTGGGTATTAATCGCTATCATGTTCATAGTCGGTTTCGTCGGGCTTGTGTTTCCGATCATTCCAAGCGTTTTGTTCATTTTTGGAGGAATTTTGTTGTATGGATTTCTCTTTACGTTCGAGCACTTCAGCTGGTTGTTCTGGACCATTCAAATCTTGCTAGTGATTTTACTTTTCGTGGCAGATTATGTTGCTAACATGATTGGAGTTAAGAAATATGGCGGTTCAAAGGCAGGGATATGGGGAAGCACGATCGGGATTTTGGTCGGTCCTTTTGTTATTCCCGGATTCGGAATTATAATCGGTCCATTTGTTGGAGCGATTCTTGCTGAGGTGCTCGTCCATAAGAGGGACGTGATAACTGCTTCAAAAATCGGTTTCGGGTCAGTGATTGGATTTATTAGCAGTGTCGTCACAAAAGCGATTATCCAGCTCTTTATGGTTGGTTACTTTTTACTCGTTGTCTTTTAGTCCTTTCACTTTCCTTTTGAAGGAATTACGAAAACACCTATTGGAGAGCATAACGTTTGAAACCAACTTCAATCTTTGATAACCTAGTGCTAACGAGCTTTAGAAAAATTAGGGAATTCTCCTTGTTTCTAAAGCCTGTAAAACTTTATTACATATTAGGAGGAATTTATTATGGCATTCGAACTTCCACAATTACCTTACGCGTATGATGCATTGGAACCAAATATCGATAAAGAAACGATGAACATTCACCACACAAAGCATCACAACACGTATGTAACAAATTTAAACGCTGCATTAGAAGGCAATAACGAACTTCTTGGCAAAAGCGTAGAAGAAGTCATCGCTAACCTGGATGCAGTTCCTGAATCCGCACGTACAGCTGTACGCAACAATGGTGGCGGTCACGCTAACCACTCTTTATTCTGGCAGCTTCTTTCTCCAAACGGAGGCGGACAGCCAACAGGTGAATTGGCTGACGCTATCAGTTCTAAATTCGGCAGCTTTGACAGCTTCAAAGAAGCATTTGCAAAAGCGGCTACCACTCGCTTCGGTTCTGGCTGGGCGTGGCTTGTTGTCAACAATGGCGAATTGGAAGTAACAAGCACACCAAACCAAGACTCTCCATTAATGGAAGGTAAAACTCCAGTTCTTGGATTAGACGTTTGGGAGCATGCCTACTACTTGAACTATCAAAACCGCCGCCCTGAGTACATCAACTCCTTCTGGAATGTTGTAAATTGGGACGAAGTTTCAAAACGTTTTAGCGCAGCGAAGTAATTTCGCAGCATTTCATAAAGCAGGAATCCTTTTTACAGGGTTCCTGCTTTTTTTAGGTTAAATATCTCTGTAAATTTTGGATCATTTTGCGCTCTATCCATAAAACGAATGGGGCGTTATCTTTCAGCAAAGCTGAAAGGCGTGTGAAGGTTTCACACGAAATGAACCAAAAATAATTTTTATTAACATAGTCGTTCTTCCTAATTACCAGGGCGCTTTCGCTTTTCTTATTTTCAGAACATAAATGCCCTCCTTTTTTCAAACACTATGGAAGACTTAAAAGGAGAGGTAAACAATGGGCTTTTTAAAAAAAGTGATCGGTAAAGTGGAAGTAAATAAAGATTTGCATCTGCTTTTGCTGATTGGCGGATTGTACAGCATCAGCATCGCACTGTCCAACACCTTTGTAAACATTTATCTATGGAAGCAATCTGGTGAATTTCTCGATATTGGCATTTATAATTTATCCATCGTTCTTTTTCAACCGCTCACATTTATTCTGGCTGGATGGCTGGCAAAGAAGGTTGATCGAATCATCGTTTTGAGGCTCGGGGTGATCTTCCTGTCGGCCTTTTATCTATGTGTCCTTTTAATCGGTACGAATGCAACGGATTTCCTCATATTGCTTGGAGGGGTGCTTGGTGTAGGCTATGGATTTTACTGGCTCGCGTTCAATGTATTGACTTTTGAAATCACCGAACCGGAAACAAGGGATTTTTTCAACGGTTTTATGGGAATCCTCTCCTCGTTAGGGGGGATGATCGGTCCCGTTTTGGCTGGGTTTATTATCTCCCGTCTTGCCGAGTATTCCGGGTATTCCATCGTGTTTGGCATATCTTTGTTTTTATTTTCGATCGCCGTTATTTTGAGCTTTTTCCTCAGAAGGCGTCCTGCCAACGGTAAGTATTTATTTAAAATGATCTTTAAGGAAAGAAACAACAATTTTAATTGGCGAATGATCACAAACGCGAATTTCTTTCAGGGACTAAGGGAAGGAACGTTCATGTTTGTTGTTTCAGTTTTTGTTTTTATAAAAACAGGAAGCGAAATGGCAATCGGAAACTTCGCCTTGATTAATTCCGCCATCTCTTTTGTCGCTTATTTCCTTGCCCTTCGCTACATAAAGCAGCCGATGAGAAAAAAGGCGATTCTTGCAGGGGGAGTACTGTTGTATGCAGGGGTTTTTCTGATTGCGTTTGATGTCAGCTATGGGAAATTGCTTTTCTATGCCGGCACGATCGCTATTGCCTATCCGCTTTTGCTCGTTCCCTATGTATCGATGACCTATGATGTCATCGGGACAGCCTGGAATGCAACGGATATGAGGATTGAATACATAGTGGTACGAGAGGTTTTCATCCATTTCGGACGTATCGTATCGATTCTCGGATTTATTGCATCGGTCACTCTATTCAAGCCGGAGGAAAGCCTGCCCATATTTTTATTAATCATCGGAGCCGGACATTTGTGTATTTACTTTTTTGTAAGAAAAATGAACACTGAAAATGATGCCGTATAGAAATCTCATATTTTCTACGAAAAAATAAGGTATACAAGGGTAGAAAAAAAAGACTGCATTATATAGAATGGAAAAGTAGGATTGAATATTATTGAAGGATGTGTGGCTTGATGGTGAAAAAAGAGAAAAAGAAAAAGACGCATGTTCCTTTTCGTTTAAATTTGCTTTTCTTAGGCGTTTTTGTCCTATTTTCGGTTTTAATTCTGCGGCTTGGCGTCGTGCAAATTGTTTATGGCGATGATTACAGGCGGGAATTGGAGAAGAAAGAAGAAGTACCGGTTAACACGCCGGTGCCACGTGGGAAAATGTTCGACCGGAATTTAAAAGTGATGGTCGATAATGTACCGCTTGATGCGGTTACGTATACAAGATATCAAGAGACCAAACCGAAGGACATGCTCGAGACAGCCGAGAAATTGGCGGCGCTGATCGAGATGGATCCCGAAAAGATTACCGAACGGGACCGGAAGGATTTTTGGATCTTGACAAATCCGGAAGAGGCAGAAGACAAAATCACCAAAAAAGATAAAAAAGTCGCTGAAAAAATGGCGGAAGAGGGAAAAAAGAAGCCTGAAAAATATTTATACGATCTCCAGCTTGACCGGATAACGGAAGAAGAAATTAACAGCTTTACAGGAGATGAGCTTGAGGTGCTGGCGATTTTTCGTGAAATGAACAGCGGCATGGAGCTCGTACCCCAAATTGTGAAAAATAAAGATATGACAAAGGAAGAATTTGCAAGAGTCAGTGAAAATCTTGAATCGCTTCCGGGAGTCGATGTAACGACTGACTGGGATCGTTTTTACACCTATGACAAAACACTGAAATCTCTTCTTGGCAAAGTCTCTTCGTCCGAAGAAGGCCTCCCTCAGGAAAATCTTCAGGATTTCCTGTCCAGAGGATATAGCCGGAATGACCGGGTCGGAAAGAGCTATATTGAAAAGGCCTACGAAGAGGTGCTTCACGGACAGAAGGCAAAGGTTAAGAACATTAAAGACAAGTCTGGGAATGTAGTGGAAACAGAAGAGGTTACAAAAGGTGAGCGAGGCAAGGACCTGATCCTGACGATTGATGTCGAGCTTCAGCTCGCGGCTGAAAAAATCATTGAAGAAGAACTGATGAAAACGAAGAAAAATGGCAATACAGGCCTGCTTGACCGCGCCTTTATCGTCATGATGGATCCTAATACAGGTGAAGTCCTTACAATGGCAGGAAAGCAAATCGTGCGCGATGAAAAGACAGGCAAGCAGACAATCGAGGATTTCGCGCTTGGCAATATTACCACTTCCTATACGATGGGGTCCTCTGTCAAGGGTGCGACTGTATTGACAGGCTATCAGACAGGGGCGATTTCCCCGGGAACAAGATTTTTTGATACAAAGATGAGAATCGGGCAATTACAGAAAGGGTCCTACCGGAACATGGGCTGGGTAGATGATCTAACTGCGCTGAAGCAATCATCGAACGTCTATATGTTCAGAACAGCAGTCAATATCGCCGGGGGTAATTACGTTCCGGGAGCGCCTTTGCGCATCAATACTAAAGCCTTTGACATCATGCGTGACAGCTATGCGCAATTCGGGCTGGGCGCCCGTACCGGTATTGACCTTCCGAATGAGATGGTAGGATTCAAGGGCTCTGAAACGCTTCCTGGTAAACTGCTTGACCTTTCCATCGGGCAGTATGATACGTATACGCCGATGCAACTGGCGCAATATGTCTCGACGATCGCCAATGGCGGAAATCGAATGAGGCCGCATATTGTAAAGGAAATCCGCCAGCCGCTTGATAATAACGAAACATTGGGACCGGTCATGCAGGAAATCGAGCCAACCGTACTAAACCGACTTCCTATGCCGGAAAATCAAATCGAACGGGTCCAAAAAGGGTTTAAGGCTGTCATGCAGCCAGGCGGAACTGCCGCAGGCTTTAGTAGTGCAGACTATAATCCGGCCGGAAAGACAGGTACCGCAGAGGCATTCTATGATGGACCGAATCGTAAGAACTATAGCGAGCCGGTGCCGACGACCAACCTGACGCTGGTAGGGTACGCACCGTTTGATAATCCTGAAGTTGCTTTCGCGTCGGTTGTTCCTTGGGCCTATCAAGGAAGGCCTACAAATACTATAAATAAGGATATTGCCAGAAAGGTCATGGACAAATATTTCGATTTAAAAAAAGAACGCGCCAAAGCAAAATCGACGGACCCATCCACCGTGGAAAAAGTCGATAACAGCAAGAAAGCCCAGCAGGGACAGGCTGAAGTACGGGAAGAGCAGGATAACTAAATTATGAATCTACCAATCTTATAGGATAAAACGCTACGCTCCGTCAAAACGGAGCGTTTTTTTACATATTTCTCGTCGAAATTTACGCAAAATTTACAATCCATTAAAACAAAGTTAATAGAAAAGCTTTACTCTTTAGTTGTAGGACAAAACAACTAAATCTCGCAGGGGGAATTCGAGAATGAAAAGTTTTAAGTTTATGGCATTAACAGCAGTGATGAGCGGGGCGATAGCAGTAACGGCTGCCTGCGGTTCAAACGCAGAAGAAGGTAACGGAGCCGGAGCGGGAAATGAACAGCTTAAAGGCAATGTCGCCATCGATGGCTCTTCAACTGTTTATCCAATAATGGAGGCAGTAGCTGAAGAATACATGGCTGAACAGCCGGAAGTTAAAGTATCAGTTGGATTAGCGGGTACTGGCGGCGGCTTCGAAAAATTCATTGCCGGCGAAACTGATATGAGTAATGCTTCACGTCCTATCAAAGATGAAGAAAAAGCTGGATTAGAAGAAAAAGGAATTGAATATACCGAATTTAAATTAGCATTCGACGGTCTATCAGTGGTAGTCAACAAAGACAATGATTTCATTGACCACTTGACTGTGGATGAATTGAAAAAGTTATGGGTAGATACAGGCAAGGCGAAAAAATGGTCTGATATCCGTCCTGAATGGCCAAAAGAAGAAATCAAATTTTACTCTCCGGGAACGGATTCAGGAACATACGATTACTTCAATGAAATAATCCTTGAAGAAGCGCCGATCGTTGCAGATACTACTCTTTCTGAAGATGATAACGTACTTGTACAAGGCGTCACTGGTGACAAGAACGCAATTGGTTTCTTCGGATATGCTTATTATGAAGCAAACAAAGATAAGTTAAAAGTTGTTCCGATTGACGGTGGAAATGGACCAGTCGAGCCTAATGCCGAGACAATCGAAAGCGGAGAATACGCGCCGCTGTCACGTCCATTGTTCACATATGTATCCAATAAAGCGATTGCTGATAAAGAACAGGTTGCCGATTACACTGAATTCGTTTTAGAAAATGCAGCTGAAATGTCCGAAGAAGTTGGATATGTGCAACTTCCGGAAGAAGAGTATACAAAAGGTCTGGATACACTCGAAGAATTGAAAAAATAGGGGTTTGTTTTAACAAAATATGGAGTAGGGCGGGCGAGAAGCAGTAATTGCTTCTCGACTTGCCATGTCTTGGATGGAAAGGGGTTTTCATTTTGGAACTTGGCACTGCAGAAAAGGGTTCAGTCCAGCAAATGATTCAGGAAAAGAAAAAGAAAAAGAGTAATCGATTGAGTTTCGAGAAAATAGTCCCGGGACTTTTGCTGTTGACAGCGATCATCTCGGTATTAACTACAATTGGAATTGTATTCACCTTGATTTTTGAGACGTTTACCTTTTTTAAAGAAATTTCAATTGTTGAATTTTTCACAGCCGATAAGTGGTATCCGTTTTCGGAAACGGCCGCTTCATACGGCATTACACCTTTAATAATGGGGACGTTGAAGGTAACAGGAATTGCAGCTCTGGTCGCCGTACCGATCGGCTTGGCCACTGCCATTTATTTGAGTGAGTATGCTACGGAGAAAGCTAGAAGAATTATTAAACCGGTATTGGAAGTATTAGCAGGAATCCCGACGATTGTTTATGGTTTCTTTGCTTTAACGTTCGTCACGCCAATCTTAAGGGATATCATTCCATCGCTTGAGATTTTTAATGCCCTCAGCCCGGGAATTGTAGTCGGAATTATGATAACACCAATGATTGCATCCTTATCAGAGGACGCGATGTCTGCCGTTCCCAATTCGATTAGGGAAGGTGCTTTCGCTCTTGGTGCGACGAAGCTGGAAACAGCCATTAAAGTCATTCTGCCTGCAGCGATTTCAGGCATTATGTCATCTATTGTACTAGCTTTATCGAGAGCCATTGGTGAAACGATGATAGTGTCCGTTGCCGGTGGTTCGACACCGAACACCGATTGGGATATAACATCATCGATTCAAACGATGACTGCCTATATCGTACAGGTCAGCACGGGTGACGCGGGGTATGGCACGACTATTTACTACAGTATTTACGCAGTGGGAATGACACTATTTATATTTACTTTGGCGATGAACCTGTTGGCGCAATTTATCTCTCGTAAGTTTAGGGAGGAATACTGATGAATCTATTAAATAAAGAAACTGTAAGAAAAAAAATGTCTGTCCGCTTGGCAATCAATTCGATTTTTAAAGGATTGTTTTTCCTTGCCACAATGTTTGGATTGCTAGTGCTGGGAATTTTGCTTTACCGGATATTCACTCAAGGATTTGGCTATCTGGATATGGACTTTTTACAAAACTTTGCCTCCAGAAAACCGGAAGAGGCTGGTGTGAAGGCCGCACTTACGGGTACAATCTGGCTAATGGCTACTGTTGCACCTATCTCTTTACTACTTGGAGTGGGTACAGCGATTTATCTGGAAGAATATGCAGCTAAGAATCGTTTGACAACCTTTATCCAAGTGAACATCTCAAATCTGGCTGGAGTACCTTCCATCGTGTTTGGTTTGCTTGGATTAACGATCTTTGTTCGGGCCCTGGCGCTTGACCGCTCGGTTTTAGCAGCGGCCTTGACCATGAGTTTGCTCGTTCTGCCGGTCATTATCGTTGCGGCCCAGGAAGCGATTCGCTCGGTGCCAAATGAATTACGCGAAGCTTCATACGGAATGGGTGCGACAAAATGGCAGACCATCCTTAAGGTAGTTCTTCCGGCTGCGATTCCGGGAATCTTGACCGGCGGAATCCTTGCCCTGTCCCGAGCCATCGGTGAAACGGCACCGCTAATTGTAGTAGGAATCCCTACATTCATCGCCTTCCTGCCGAGAACGGTATTCGATTCGTTTACTGTTCTGCCTATGCAGATTTTCAACTGGACGTCTAGGCCGCAGGAAGAATTCCAAAGTGTAGCAGCAGCGGGCATCATTGTGCTGCTTGTACTGCTAATTTTCATGAATTCGATCGCGGTGTTTATCCGCAATAAATTTCAAAAAAGATATTAATTTAAGGGGTTAACACAAGGGCGCTTACGCTTTTCTAAGAAAGAGAATAAGGTAGACTATCTTACTTAGACAGGTGTCTAGCTACAGCGCCCAGCCGCTCGGGGTCATAAGTCACCCCTCTTCGGAGGGCAGGCCCTCCTACGAGGTGCGTCTTATACCTGTCGCGGCTGAATAGGGCGCTTACGCTTTTCTAAGAAAGAGAATAAGGTAGACTATCTTACTTAGACGGGTGTCTAGCTACAGCGCCCAGCCGCTCGGGGTCATAAGTCACCCCTCTTCGGAGGACAGGCCCTCCTACGAGGTGCGTCTTATACCTGTCGCGGCTGAACAGGGCGCTTACGCTTTTCTATGATGAAGGAGGATTTTCAATATGACTGCAACTAAAGTGAAGACGGAACAAAAAGATAATATCCAAATGAATGAATCATTTACAGAGCAAAAAGGGCTTGTATATGAAACGGCAGACTTGAATCTTTGGTATGGGGAGAATCATGCTTTAAAAAATATCAATCTCGATATCTCCCAAAATGAAGTTACTGCGATCATCGGGCCTTCCGGGTGCGGAAAATCAACGTATATTAAGACATTAAACAGAATGATCGAGCTTGTGCCTGGAGTTAAAACATCTGGAGAAATTAAGTACCGCGGGCGCAATATTCTTGATAAATCATATCAAGTGGAAGATTTACGGACCCGTGTAGGGATGGTTTTCCAAAAACCGAATCCGTTCCCTAAGTCGATTTATGAAAATGTCGCATACGGACCGAAGATCCATGGCATTAAAAACAAAAAGGTTCTTGATGAGATTGTAGAAAAAAGTCTGCGCGGCGCTGCCATCTGGGATGAAGTAAAAGACCGTTTGAACGAGAATGCCTATGGACTTTCCGGCGGACAGCAGCAGCGTTTATGCATTGCCAGATGTCTTGCGATTGAACCTGATGTTATTCTAATGGATGAACCTACTTCGGCACTTGACCCTATTTCAACACTAAAGGTTGAAGAACTTGTTCAGGAACTGAAAAAGGAATTCAGCATTATCATCGTTACCCACAACATGCAACAAGCAGCAAGGATTTCTGACAAAACGGCCTTTTTCTTGAATGGAGAAGTCATTGAATATAAAGATACAAATACAATCTTCTCAAATCCTGCTGATAAGAGAACAGAAGATTATATAACTGGACGATTTGGATAAGAAGACAGACAGGGGTTGAATGGACGAATGATAGTTCGCGAAAAGTTCGAACAGGAATTGGCTGAGTTAAAGGGAAAGCTTATTGAACTGGCAAACCTTTCATCAGAAGCGATTTCTAGGTCATTTACCGCACTTGAAAACCAGGATTTGGATATGGCCCTGGAAATAATTGAAGACGATATAAAAGCGAATTTGCTTGAAGAAGAAATTAATGATTATGCGATATTGCTTATCGCTAAACAACAGCCGGTGGCGATCGATTTAAGAAGAATCATCGCTGCGATTAAGATTGCTTCAGATATTGAGAGAATGGCTGATTTTGGCGTGAATATTGCCAAGTCCACAATCAGGATCGGCCAGCAGCCGTTTATTAACTCGCTGGCTCATTTAAGGGAAATGCATAATGTTACTATCGAAATGATTCGTTTATCCATCCAGGCGTTTGAAGATGAGGATATCGAACTCGCCAAGAAAATTTCAGACATGGATGAGGAAGTGGACCGCCTCTATGGGGAAAACTTCAAAAGTCTGATTCAGCTCTCACATGAAAATTTACAACAGGTCACACAACTTGCGTTTGTTGCCAGATACCTAGAACGAACCGCAGATCATGCGACCAATATCGCGGAAAGTATCTACTATTTAGTAAAAGGACGTCATTTTGATCTAAACGAATAAAAGCGGAAGGCAGCCTCCTTTCAACGAGCGTGATCTGAATCATACGGATTACTGCAAAGTTGACGGGAGCCTGCCTTTTTTATTTGGTTTGTCTCTATTTATTAATCGCTCGCAAATTCGGATAGTCGCTCGTAAATCCGGATTATGCTAACAAGATTGATTAACGAGCACAAATTCAGATAATCGGGCAGAAATCTGTACTAACGAGCACAAATTCAGATCATCGAGCAGAAATCCGTATTAACGAGCACAAATTCAGATAAACGAGCAGAAATCCGTATTATCGAGCACAAATTTAGATCATCGAGCAGAAATCCGTATTAACGAGCACAAACTCAGATCATCGAGCAGAAATCCGTATTAACGAGCACAAATTCAAATCATCGTGCAGAAATCCGTATTAACGAGCACAAATTCAAATAAACGAGCAGAAATCCGTATTAACGAGCACAAATTCAGATAAACGAGCAGAAATCCGTATTATCGAGCACAAATTCAGATAAACGAGCAGAAATCCGTATTATCGAGCACAAATTCGGATAAACGAGCAGAAATTCAAATAATCGAGCAGAAAATAAGATAATCGCTCACAAATAAATTTTGATAAGACTCACATTCTCAAAATTAGCGCCCTCCAATAAAAAATGCCCTCCACAAACAAATCGGAGGGCGTTTCTTATTAGTTATTCAGTGATTGTTTTCGCCACCTGCTGGATGGTCATCTTATTCGTAAGTTCATATTCACCGACTTGAATTTCTTTGTTCAGTTCATTTTGTTCCAGATACTGTTCAAAGGCTTTCGCATCTTCGACAATGCCTTCTTTTTCAAGCAATGCCGCAATGTCTATAGAGGTCATTCCGGACCGAATAGATAGCTTGTATGGAGCCGTCTTTACTTCTTTATGAACGCTCTGTGATTCTTTCTTCCCGTCCTCTACTTTTGAAGCAGCTTCCTCAATATTCTCAGGCTGCTGTATTTCTGAAGTTTGCTTAGCTTCGGGAGCCGTGTTCTTTGCCTTTTCTTCCTTAAGATCAGCTGTGACGGTATATCCCTTTTGCTTCAGCAGTGAGGTAGCCTCTTCAATGCTGTCACGTTCCGGTTGGAACCAGTGTTCATATCCCGCAACCACTGCTGTTGAGAGAATGATTCCTGCTGCAAATGCCTGGAGAGTACCTCTATTCATTGTGCAGCCCCTTTCGATTCATTCTCTTTAATGATTTTTCGGACGGTTTCCATAGGTAAAGTTGATTGCTTTGTAATTTGTTCCAAAGAAAGGCCTTGCTGGTACAAGGACACCACTTGTACTTTGAGGATTTCATTTATTGGTTGTGGCTTATTGATAGAATGAGAAGTTCGCATCCCTGGTCCAGGATTATCCTGAATTAGTAACTCCTCTTCAAGAATCTTAATTTTCTTTTTTAATTGGTAGACGTCCTGCATATGGGTGAGTGTGAGTTCCTCCAACTCCTCTTGAAGCTTTTTAACAGGATCTTTCTTAAAGAAAGATAAGATAAGCAGCACGATCGCTATTGATAATAAAATGATGAAGATTGCATTCATGTTTTCCACCTCTGAAGCTTTTAAATTCTTTTTACAAAATCTATCATACACAATTTTACGGATAATTTCCCTCTTTTAAAAAAATTGTCCATTTTTGTCAGATGAGCTGTAATAGTTTTGTCGAAACCGACTGTGTTGCCCGTATTTATGAGTGTTTTCAAAAAAAGTTTTTGCGTTTAGCCCTTTTGAATAAAGGGGAGGTAAAAGTCGACAAAATGCGTTCATTGTCCGTCTATTCGTTCAGTGCTACGATTAAGGTACAAAATAATTTTGAAATTTCTGTTACTAGTTCGTAACGGCTTAGAGGTCAAGAAAACTTCTATTCCGGGTCCTTATCTTAATGTAAGCGTTTAGGTTTGTCATACTTCATTCATTGATTCCTAAGGGGGAAATATTATGATCAGTCTGTCAGCATATCAACCGAATTTTAAGCGAGAACTTTCCCGGAAACATTTAAAGGCAGGAATTTGGCTGGATGGAACCTTTGATTGGGTAACGGATGAATCTTCAAGTTACTTAGGCGGCGAAGTCAGAACCTTGGTTCAAAGCTTTACTAAAAGACAAGTAACATTTTATAAGTTCACCATCCAAAATTCATCAAAAGCAAAATTGATTCCGAAAGTTATGTTTCAATACCAGGATCTATTAGAACGTCAAACGGTAGCCTTTTATAGTCCGAGTGAAAAAGCGATTTTACACGTTGGACAAGCCTCTGTTGCTTTAGTCGGTGGATTAATGAATGGAAATGGTATAGCACAATATTGTATTCAAGGTAAAAAACATCTTTACCAGAACGGCTGCTTTAAGTCGTTGAATGAAGGCATCCTTTCTTTTTCCCCTCTCGCCAAGGGTGAGGTAATTAGCATGTTTTCTCTGGAAGCCCCCATTATGCCGCAGGATTCTGTCGAAGCGATTGCCTGGGTGATATCTTCTGCGACGCAGGAAGAAGCAAAGTTCATTAATGACAGCCTCCTTGCTGAAGGACCCAACCTGAACATCTTATAATTCTTCGTTTTCCTCCAAAAAACAGACTAGCATTTTGCATTAAAAAATGCTATTATAGAAAAGTCCTATGTGAACAACTCATTTATGTTTGGAGGGAAATACCCATGCGCGTGAATATTACGCTGGCTTGCACTGAGTGCGGAGACCGTAACTATATTTCTAAAAAAAATAAACGTAACAATCCAGATCGTCTTGAGCTTAATAAATACTGCCCAAGAGAAAAACGTAGCACAACTCATCGTGAAACTAAGTAAGCAACAGGATTTTTTTCCTGTTGCTTTTTTCATATCCAAGGCGGTCGGCCACTACATACTAATCTTGAACATCAAGGGGGGCAATCTCAGGTGAAGGAGAAGATCCGCAGTGAAATGAAAACCATTTTGCGGACAATGAGTGAATCGGATTACCACCTACTTTCACGAGCAATCGCTAACCAACTGTACCAACTCCCTGAATGGGGTAAAGCGAATCTTATTGGCATCACCATTTCGAATCACCCGGAGGTCGATACAAGGGAGATTATTGAACGGGCGTGGAAGCAGGGAAAGGAAGTAGCCGTACCAAAATGCTTTCCTGCTGATAAGTCGATTCAATTCAGAAAAATTGTCTCTTTTGACGAGCTCGAAAAGGTTTATTATGGACTTTGGGAGCCGATTATGACTGAAACCGAAATAGTGAGCGCGAATGAAATAGGGCTATTGGTTGTGCCCGGCCTCGCTTTTACAGAATCCGGATACCGCCTTGGGTTTGGCGGGGGGTATTACGATCGATTCCTTCCTTATTATAAAGGGCCGACACTTTCCCTCGCATTTAAAGATCAGATTTTGCCTGCGTTGCCGGTCGAAACACATGATATACCTGTAGCTAAGCTTGTTACCCCGGAAAAGGTATTTGTTTGCAATGCTGAGTAATCTTTTATATATTGTCTTAATTATAGTGACCGCGATAGGCGGTTATCTCGTAAAATCACTTTCGAAATCTGGTGCGGCAGCGACTATGCTAGTCGGGCTGTCGGTGGTGCTTAGCTTTCAACTCCCGGGTTTGCTGCTATTGGGGGTCTTTTTTGCAAGCTCAAGCTTCTGGTCAAAATTTAAAGCATCCAGGAAGAAAAAAATAGAAGAAAAGCTTCAAAAAGGCGACAGAAGGGATTGGCAGCAAGTGCTTGCCAATGGGGGAATGGCTGTGATTGCGTCATGGCTTCATCTATTCGATCCTTCCGAAATATGGATTCTTGTCTTCATCGTTAGCATTGCGGCTGCCAACTCCGATACGTGGGCATCGGAAATCGGCGTATTGAGCAAGAAAAGCCCTTTTTATATTTTGAGCTTCAGACGGGTTGAACGGGGAACATCAGGGGCTGTCTCTTTTTTGGGCACAATCGCAGCTTTTCTGGGAGCGGGGTTGATATCTGCTTTTTCCGTGACTCTCTTTGAATTTCCATGGGCCCCGTGGCTATTGCTTATAACTATATTCGGCTTTTTGGGGAATATTATAGATACGCTGCTCGGCGCGCTAATCCAGGCAAGATTTCGTTGTGTGAAATGCGGATTGGAAACAGAAAAAAAGTTCCATTGCGGAGAAAATACCATCCTAATAAAGGGAGCACGCTTTTTTGACAATGATATTGTCAACTTTTCTGCAATCACGCTTGCCTCATTATTAGCTCTTATATCATTTAAGGTTTTTAATTCCTAATCATTTTTTTACTGGGAGGATGAGCGGCATTGAAAAATCAAATAAATCGTGTTGTATTGGTCGGTACGGGCTTTGTCGGCAGCAGCTACGCTTTTGCCCTGTTAAATCAAGGAATTACCGAGGAATTGGTGTTGATTGATTTGGATAAGGAAAAGTCCGAGGGAGACGCGATGGACTTAAACCATGGACTTCCATTTGCACCATCACCGACAAAAATCTGGTTCGGCGATTATTCCGACTGCCGGGATGCCGATTTGGTAGTTCTCACGGCTGGAGCCAATCAAAAGCCAGGAGAGACACGGCTGGACCTTGTTGAAAAGAATATGAAAATATTTAAAAACATTGTCGAACAAGTAATGGGAAACGGATTTGATGGAATATTCCTGATTGCGACTAATCCGGTAGATATCCTTACATATGCAACATAGAAATTTTCCGGGCTGCCGAAAGAACGTGTAATCGGGTCAGGCACGATCTTGGACACCGCCCGTTTCAGATATCTCTTGGGAGATTATTTTCAGGTGGATACAAGAAATGTACATGCTTACATTATCGGTGAACACGGCGATACGGAACTACCGGTCTGGAGCCATGCCGATATAGGCGGAAAACCGGTTGATGAGTATTTGAAGACCAGAGGGGAATACCATAGGGAAGATCTGGATGAGATTTTTGTAAACGTAAGGGATGCAGCGTATCAGATCATTCAAAGAAAAGGTGCTACTTTTTACGGAATAGCCATGGGGCTGATCCGGATTACGAAAGCGATTCTTCAGGATGAGAATTCGATCCTGACTGTTTCAGCTTATTTAGACGGTGAATATGTAAGCCATGATGTGTATATCGGTGTTCCGGCCATCGTAAACCGAAGCGGAATCAGGGAAATTGTTGAATTACAGCTGGATGAAGGGGAACAATCGAAGTTTTCACATTCCGTGGAAGTACTGAAAACGAATACGCTGCCGATTTTGGATTCCATCCAAAATCCCAAATGATCGTTCATAATCATCCCTCCTCTAGCGCAAGCTATAAGCAGGAGGGATTTTTTATGTTGCGATCACTTTTTAGATTCATCATGCTGGGCGGAGCGATGTACTTTGGTTTCCGCTACCGGTACCGGTTATTGAATTCTGTACTTTCAAACGGTTTTTTGAGAAAAGCACTTGTAACCAGTTCATTGAACATGCCGGGAGTACGCAAAAGAATGGTTGAGGGCATGTTTAAAACTCAATGAAGAGTACGTGAGTTAAGCAGACCAAAAGTAAAGCAGCTTGGTCTGTTTTTTTACATTTCTAAATGATTCGTCTATAGTTTATATATATAAACCTATGATTGCTCGGGAATGAAAGTAGGGAAGGCTTTGGGAGTACGAGAAGATTATATTTATTGGTCGATGGTGAAGGAGCTCACAACAAGCTATGATTACCGGGTCATCACGATTGCCGAAGGGCATCAGGAAATTTGGCTTGAGACTGATCGTGATCAATCATTTCCTGTAATCAGGCTAATGCGCCATGACATTGATTGGACTAACTGGCTAAAGCGTGACATAGAGAGAACCGCGCTAAACGGGGAGCAGATCAGGAAGCAGTTATATAGAAGGCCATTAAAGGCTTTGAACATATATATCAGTGAATTTGCGCCAGTAGATGACTATGATTACCTTATAAGAGAGCCGGCAGTGAATAATAAGGCCGCAATTCATACCTTCATCATGGATGTCTCGAAATATGAGCAAAAGTCTGAAGAGCTGCAGCGGCTGCTGGACAAACGGTTCATCTTTAAGGCACCGGATGATGATATAAAGGAAGGCCAAGTTGCGTACATCAAACAATCGGCACTGTCTGCTTCCGCTCAAAGAGTCAAAAAGGAGCAAGAGCTTTTCACTGTGGGTAAACCGTTTTTCACTTATGTTTTTGCCGTTTTGCAGATTGCTGTTTTCTTTCTGATGGAATTAAGGGGAGGAAGCACGAATTCTTTAACACTGATTGAATTCGGGGCTAAATATAATCCTTTGATTCTGCAGGGTGAATGGTGGCGGTTTTTCACGCCTATCATTGTCCATATCGGGCTGCTCCACTTATTGATGAACGCGCTTTCCTTATACTTTTTAGGTATATTGGTTGAAAGAATATACGGGCGGTCCCGCTTTTTGCTTATTTACCTTTTTGCCGGGTTTGCCGGGACGCTGGGCAGTTTTTTAATGAATGCTAATATTTCAGCCGGTGCGAGCGGTGCGATCTTTGGCTGTTTCGGCGCCTTGCTTTATTTCGGGATTGTTCACCCTAAACTGTTCTTCCGTACAATGGGAGCAAATGTCATTATTTTAATCTTATTCAACCTAATCTACGGTTTTTCTGTGGAAGGTATCGATAATGCTGGACATATTGGCGGCTTGATTGGTGGGTTCCTGGCAGCGGGGATCGTTCACCTTCCGAAAAGCAAACAGCCTGCCAGACAAATCATCTTCGCGGCTGCAACAGCTTTGCTCACTTTTTGGCTGCTTCAATGGGGCTATGACATGAATGGAACCCAAGGAAGCGCCCCTGCCGGGAATGAATCGGTTGCCGCGCAGGTTGCCCAGGATTCTATTGCAGATGGAGAAGAAGTAATGGCGTATGAGTTTTTTAAGAACGATACGGAAGCGCCTTTTTCTTTCTTTATTCTTGAAAATTTGGAATATGAGAAGAAGAATTTGCAAACGGCAGAAGAGAGTAATTTAGAATCTACCTGAACATGATTCTGATTTCCGTCAGGCGCACTATAACCTTGCCCTTCTATATCGAGATGCAGGCAGAATAGAGGATGCGCTGGCCCACACAAAGAGAGCGGCAGAGCTTGAGCCCGGCGAAGACTATCACAACCTGCTGTTACAAGTCCGTCAATGAGGAGCCGTAAGCTGTTGGCGCAAAATTGCGGGAGAGCCGTCTGAAGCAGTGAACACTACCAGCAGCTCTTTGTTATCGCTTGAAACAAGCAGGTAAGGGATGGTGCTGTTAAGCGGGCTGATGGCACTGCCGTCGCTTTTTTTGATGTCCAATACATAGTTTCGATATAAGCCTTCCCAAAGCTTGCCGATGATCTCTTTCTGTTTTGAGTCCGTGAAGCCGGAAAAGAGCTCCTGCTGTTTCGATTGTAAATCGATTAACGAAGCAATCCTGTAGCGGCCTGTGTCGATTTGAAAACTGGCAATGGCTTGATTTAAGCTTTCTTTCAAGATCGAATTTGTCGTTTGGTCCATCACGTGCTGCCATTCTTTTTGGTCGGCGGTTATCGGTCTCCTGAATGATTGAAATTCTGAAAAAGGGGAAAGGATTACGTAAAGCTCGTCATCTGTTAATGTCTGTGCGCTAACAATATCAGATTCTGGCAAATGTACTTCAGCATAGTGGAACGTGATTCCCTGGAACAGGGCGCTCTCCTTTTCTGTGATGCTTTCATTCTGCTCCAGATTCCGCCTGTTTTGCTTCCAATCCTTGAGAATCCCTGCAAGTTTGCCGTTCTTATATAATAAGGAGATGTCCTGACGCAAAAAGGCATCTGTATTTAAAACAGATTGTTCCTTCCAGTCTACAGCATATTTATGATTACTCCGTTTGGCAGTTATCGTCGTTAGAGCGCTGTCAAAGCTGAGTGAAGGGTCGATCGGAAAAAAGATAATCGTTTCTCTGACGGGCTTTACGTATAGAAAGTAAATGAGTGCAGAAACCAGAATAAAGACAGCAAGTAAACCATATTTGGCTTGAATCTTCATAAGGGAAGTCCTCCTAATCACATTACTCCACTATATGTCAGGAGCTGGACGAGTATGAGTGGAAAATTTAAAGGTTGATACTTGTCGGAAAAAACACGTTCCGATATACTTTTTTATAAGCAGACAAAACGATGAGGGAAAACATGAAAACAATCTATGATGTGCAGCAATTCTTGAAGAGATTCGGAACCATTATCTACGTAGGCGATCGCGTCGCCGACTTGGAGTTAATGGAGGAAGAGATAAAGGAACTCTATCGCCTGCAATTGATCGAACCGAAGGATTTTCAAATGGCATTGCTGTTATTGCGGCATCAGATTCAAATCGAAAAAGATAAGCGTAAAAAAATATAAATAAATGAGGGATGACATGGAAAAGTGGATTATGGGCGTCGATCTTGGAGGAACAACGACGAAGCTTGCGATTATCAGCTTTTATGGAGAAATCCTGCACAAATGGGAAATTCCCACGGATATTTCAGAGAACGGAAAGAATATTACCGTCAACATCGCAAAAGCGATTGATGCTAAGCTTGAAGAACTTGGAGAGCCGAAGAGCAAGCTGTTGGGAATTGGAATGGGAGCACCGGGTCCGGTCGATGACGCAACCGGGGCGATTTACGAAGCTGTAAACATCGGCTGGAAGGATTATTATCCGCTCAAGGATTTATTGGAGCTGGAAACGTCCCTTCCTGCTTTTATTGATAACGATGCCAATATCGCTGCACTTGGTGAAATGTGGAAAGGGGCCGGAAACGGCGCAAAAGATTTGGTTTGTGTCACGCTCGGAACCGGGGTTGGTGGGGGAGTAATCGCCAATGGTTCATTGGTTCATGGTGTCAGCGGGGCAGCCGGTGAAATTGGGCATATTACCGTTGTAACCGAAAACGGTTCAGCCTGTAATTGCGGGAACGCCGGCTGTCTTGAAACGGTCGCTTCCGCTACAGGGATTGTCCGATTGGCAAAAGAAGCCCTCGAAACGCATACAGAAGTCAGTAAGTTGCACGAAATTATAAATAATAATGGCAACCTGTCAGCCAAGGATATTTTTGAATCTGCCTATTCAGGAGATCCGCTGGCAAACGAAGTTATTCAAAAAATAAGTAATTATTTAGGTTTAGCCATTGCCAATATCGCAAATGCGTTAAACCCTGAAAAAGTGATCCTTGGCGGAGGGGTATCAAAAGCAGGCGATCAATTGTTGGATCCTGTTCGAGCAGCGTTCAGCCGATATGCCTTCAAAAGGGTTCGGGAATCCACGCAGATTGATATAGCTACTCTTGGAAATGATGCGGGTGTGATCGGTGCGGCCTGGTTAGTTAAAAGCGAACTCGCAAATTAGTCCGAGACGGGGGATATACATGATGAAAGCAAATTTCAGCTTACCCAGGATATCATTATTAGCCATAGCGGTTTTTTCGCTATGGCTAAAAACCTATATCGCCTATTTGGTGAACTTTGACATCGATATCGAAAACTGGCTGCAGGGATTCATCCTGTTTATCAACCCGCTTAGTTTCTTGCTGTTTGTGCTTGGCATCAGTCTGTTCCTGAAAGAAAAACGAAGATATACATATCTGTTCATCACCTCTTTCTTCATAACAGGCATCTTGTTTGCCAACATTGTGTTCTATCGCTTTTTTAATGATTTCCTGACGATTCCCGTCCTTTTTCAGGCGAGCAATATGAGCGATTTGGGAAGCAGTGTTACAGAGCTGGTGAACCCATGGGATTTTCTATATTTCATCGATATCATCCTGCTGGCTTTTTTTATGAAGAAGAAGCCTAGCTTCCTGATTGACAGGCATTACTCCCAAAATGACAAAAAGGTATACGTGCTGGCTTCGTTAGGAATCGCCTTTTTCAATCTTGGAATTTCAGAGGCAGAGCGTCCGGAGCTTTTGACTAGAACCTTTGACCGGGAAATACTCGTGAAAAATATCGGAACGTACAATTACCACATATACGATGTGTTTCTTCAGTCCAAATCCTCTGCACAACGAGCGTTGGCCGACGGGACGAAGCTCGCTGAAATTGAAAATTACGTCCGTGCCAATCAAAGCGAGCCAAACAGTGAGTTTTTTGGAATGGCCAGAGGAAAGAACGTGATCATGATTTCCCTGGAATCGACTCAAAGCTTTGTCATTAACGAGTCGGTGAATGGCCCGGAAGTCACTCCGTTTCTGAACGATCTTATCAAGGATAGCTACTATTTTGATAATTTCTACCATCAAACCGGTCAGGGCAAAACCTCGGACTCTGAATTTATCGTCGAGAATTCCTTGTATCCATTAGGGCGCGGCGCGGTGTTCTTTACACATGCGCAGAATGAGTATAACGGGACCCCTGAGACTCTGAATGAGAAAGGATATTTTACGGCTTCGCTTCATGCCAATGACAAGAGCTTTTGGAACCGGGATATGATGTATCAATCGCTCGGCTACAAACGTTTTTATGATATTGATGATTACCAGGTGAACAGCGATAATTCCGTGAGCTGGGGCTTGAAGGATAAAGATTTTTTTAAGCAATCCATCGCCCACTTGGAGGGGATGCCTCAGCCGTTTTATGCAAAATTAATTACGCTGACCAATCATTTTCCTTTTACACTTGATGAAGCAGACCAATCCATTAATGAGTTCGATTCAAGCTCGGAAACGCTGAACAGGTATTTTCCGACTGTGCGCTACACGGATGAAGCATTAAGGCAATTCTTCGGAGATCTAAAAGAGGCGGGCCTTTATGACGATTCCATCATTGTTATTTACGGTGACCACTACGGCATTTCCGAAAATCATAACGAAGCGCTCGGCCAATTCCTCGGCAAGGAAATTACTCCTTTTGAATCGGTTCAATTACAGCGCGTTCCGCTTATTATCCATGTCCCGGGACAGGAAGGAAAAACGATTTCCGAGGTTTCCGGCCAGGTCGATATTAAACCGACTCTTATGCATCTATTGGGGATTAATTCAAGAGAAAACATTGAATTTGGAAGCGACCTGTTCGCAAAAGACCGACTCGGCTTTACCGTGCTGCGTGACAGCAGCTTTATTACGGATGACTATCTGTTTACGAGGGAAGCTTGCTATGATAAGCAAACCGGTGAACTCACCGACAAAATTGCATGTGAGCCGTATTTTGAAAAAGCTAAGCTAGAGCTTGAATACTCTGACAAAATTATTTATGGAGACCTGCTCCGTTTCTATAATGACAGGTAGACAAAAATGGGTCTGTACCTAAAAATAGGATGCCCGCAACAAAGCTGGTCAGATCTGCAACAAACCGGAAATTCCCGTAACAAAAAGTGGGTGTGTAACAAAATCAGATTTCCCGCAACAAAGCTGGTCAAACCTGCAACAAAGCGAGAGTATTCCGTAACAAAAAGTGGGGACTGCAACTAATCCAAAATTAATCCTATTATTTGAATTACCCGGCAGATGCCGGGTTTTTTCTTTATCTTTAATATTAAATATCGACTCATTTTCATTTTTTTTCTGATGTTCACATAAAGTTAAACAGAATATCTGGGGAGGGAACAGAATTGAAATGTACCGGCAGAGACAATGATACATTGGATTATTACAGCAGGATTTTTCAAGTTCCGATTGAACTGCTGCGGGATTCAAATCCCCATGTTTCGGACGGGTTGCAATTGGGCGGGAAAACGATCCATATCCCGGGATACATAATGGAGGAGATGCATATTTCCGGTCAAACGCGGCTTGTGGATATTGCAAAGAGTTATAACATCTCCATGGATGCGCTGCTGCTTTTAAATAACAGTGGGGATGCCGTAATGGAGAATGCGTTGGTACCTGTCAGGCTGCAAAAGCCAGTCATTAAAACGAAAAAGCAGTATGATTATGCTGCGGTGCAAAAAGATTTGGAAAAATTAAAGAAGACGTATCCCTTTCTTGAAATAGAATCAATCGGTAAGAGCGTGCTTGGCAAGGATATATATGAAGTGAGGCTCGGTCAGGGAGAAGAAATCGTCCACTATAATGGTTCTTTCCATGCGAATGAATGGATTACGACTGCGATTCTCATGAAATGGCTGAATGAGATCCTGCATTGCCTTATCGGTGGAATGTCATTAGCGGGAGTCGACCCTCTTCACGTGTATAAGCGGAAAAAGATTTCAATCGTGCCGATGGTGAATCCAGATGGGGTAGACCTTGTTCTGCATGGGGAGAAGGCAGCGGAAGGCAAAGCAGATGTTGTTGCGATGAACGGTGGGTATGACCGATTTTTTGCATGGAAGGCCAATATTCGGGGAGTTGACTTAAACAATCAGTACCCTGCCAACTGGGAAATCGAGAAAAAACGAAAAATCCCTCAGGCGCCAGCACCGCGGGATTATCCAGGGGAAGCCTGCTTGACCGAACCGGAAGCGATGGCCATGAAAGATCTCGCCTTCAAGCGGAATTTTGAAAAAGTGATAGCACTCCATACGCAAGGAAGTGAATTTTATTGGGGATATGAAGGCAAAGAGCCGGTCTATGCCTCTTGTATTGCTAAAGAGTTTGAAAAAAGGAGCGGCTACAAATCGGTCCGTTATGTGGATAGCCATGCCGGCTATAAAGACTGGTTCATTCATGAGTTTCATCGTCCTGGCTTCACCATTGAACTGGGAAAGGGGATCAATCCGTTGCCTTTGTCACAGATGATATCGATTTACCGTGATACACTCGGCATCCTGATGGCCGGCTTGTATTTGTAATTAAAATTATTGATAAGTTGTTACGGCATTTATAAAACTTTTGTTTTATAATGAGTAGCATATACAATATTGATCAGGGAGTGTGGGGGAGATTTCTATTTTTCGTTTTTTTGCGAGTCAGTCATTGCAAAAGCGATTTTTTGCAATGAATATATTAGCTGTAATCTCCCTGTTTCTTCTTATATCGGCGTGCCAGCCTCAAGCGAAACCGGTCACTGACGACCATAATGAGGAGGTTCCTTCCAGACATAAGCTGTTAAATGAGGAAAATGATAAATTTGAAGCGGCTCTTGGGTGGCTTGATTCTGAGACCATCTTATATTCAGTGAAACAAGATGAGAATCAACCTCCACAATTAAAGGTGTTCAATCGGAAAACTGGCAAGCAGGAAATCTTTTATCAGCCAGAAGCCGCTATTGTGAATGTGTCAATCAGTCCATCAAGAAACTATGTGTTGGTACACACATCTTCCTCCCCGCATAAAGCAAATATCGATATTCTGAAACAAGACGGTACGAAAGAATATTCAGTGGCCATTCCATCCGACGAACTTGATTTTTCCTGGAATCCATATGAGGACGGCATTCTTTTCTTAACGAGCTTTTCTGAAGATTGGAGCTTCACCTCATATGTGTTAGATACGAAGAAAAAAGCGATTGCACCTCTCGATTTCCCGCAGCCTTTTGCGCAGTGGGCAGGTAAGGAAGAGCTGCTGTATGTGGATTGGAAAAAAGAAGACCCGGATCTGCGTGCTCCGCTTATTTCGCTGAATATCAAGAATCAGAAAAAAGAAACGGTGATGCTTGATGTCGTTCACTTCCAAAAAATAAAGAATGGGTTAATGGCGATTCAAGTAGAAAGTGAGAAGCCGGATCAAGCGGAATATAAGTTTTATAACGGGAAAAAAGAGCAAGTCTCTTCTTTTTCAGTCCCGCACGTGAATACGTTTTCGGATTCGATGATTCCCTTTTACAGCTTTGACGATAAAAAAAATACCTTTTACACCTTTACTCCGGAAAGTGCTTTTACCGGGGATCCTTATCAAGGAACATTCAAGCTGATTGAATATAATTGGGAGACCGGCAAGAAAAAAGAGGTGCTGAAGGAGATGGAAAATGCGCCGTTAAGCTGTTCGTCGGAAGGCAGCTGGTGTTTGTATGGCCATCAGTTGGAGAGTGTGATAAATATGCAGGAAAAGAAGGTATATCCGCTTTTGAAGGCTAGAAATGACGAGTAATTGGCGATGGTTGGAGATACAATTAAGTAAAACTTGTGTATAAAGAGAAAAACTCGCCGGTTGGCGAGTTTTCTTAATATTTAGTGTGCAACCGGATATCCGCTTTCGATGATTGTCATGACCGTGAACCAGCCGAAAACAGCCGCACTGCCAGCCGCGAAAAACAATCCTAAGAAATTCTTGCTTTTAAATGTTTTGACAACCGCGAGCATTGCCATGATTGTCACAAGTCCGAAGATAATCATTAATTGCATGGTTGTTCCTCCTTATGTACTGAAGAATGTTTCATCTTAAGAATAAACTTATTATGCCCAAGATTGACGGAATGACGGATAAATATGTAAAAAATCGTGTATTCTTTACTATTTTAATAGTTTTTTTATTATTTGTCGAGGGCTAAAAATGATGGTTGAACCTGATATGCTTTTGCAATACCGAGCACCAAATCTTTTTGAAAAGCATCGATGAAATAAACGTTTTCATCGGACCTTGCAATTAAGATTTCATCCATTTCCAAAAGCGCCATTTCAATCTCTGTTTTCCCGCCTGAGGCAAATTGGAAACATGCGAGACTTTGTTTGAAAAGATAGGTCGAAGCCTCTGTTTTAAAGCCGTAATCCTCGAAAAGCTCAAGAGGTATGAAAGCAGCGTCTTCTAAGAGGCTGTGAATCTGCACGAAGGCTTCGGCTGCGGTGGAAATCTCCATACATAATTGCGCTTCCTTTTTTTGAGCTGGATAAGAGCATGGACTCAAAACGATCCATGATCTCAACTTGTTCCTCCAGCAGCCTATAAAGATCGGGAAATTCCTCCAGGCTAACCCCCAGTTCGATTGCAAATACCGATTTCATGTGCGGGCCCCCATGTCTTTTCTTAAAAATATAACGCATATAGTGTAAAATAGAAATCAATAACTTGTCAGTCGTTCTTTTTAAAGAAAATAAATAATGGAGATGAAAAATATGAAATGGTATCAGCTCCCACTGGGGCCCTTGCAAACCAATTGTTATATACTTTCTAATGATGCCAAGGAGTGCATCATCTTCGATCCGGGCGAAGAAGCAGCCAAGCTTATTCAATATGTCCAGACGAAAAAACTGAAGCCGCTCGCCGTCCTATTGACTCACGCTCATTTTGATCATATTGGCGCGTTGGATGAGATCCGTGATTTTTTCAAGATTCCAGCCTATCTTCATGAGAAAGAAGCCAAATGGCTGCTCGATCCGGCTTTGAACGGATCACAGCTTTTTCCGGGTGAGCCGATCCGTTTAAAACCGGCAGACCATATTCTAGCCGTCGAAACCGAACTTGCGATTGGCAGCTTTTCATTTAAGCTGTTCGAAACACCGGGACACTCTCCGGGAAGCATTTCTTATTATTTAGAAGAAAAAGGGCTCGTCTTTTCTGGTGATGTGTTGTTTCAGCAGAGTATTGGCCGCACCGATCTGCCGGGTGGAAACGAAAAGCAGCTCATGAAGAGCATCCATGAAAAGCTGCTGACATTGCCTGAGGATACAATTGTGTTGTCCGGCCACGGAGCCGTTACGACGATTATCGATGAAATGGAAAGCAATCCATTTTTGAACGGGTTTTAACGATTATTCAAACATTTAAAGCGGGGCAATGAAATGGAAAAATTCATAATCGATTTATTGAATCAAAAGCCTGATCGGAAAATGACTTACCATGAATTTATAAGCACTGTCCTTTATACACCAAAGCTTGGCTATTATATGGGGGATAGAGAAAAAATCGGGAAACAGGGTGATTTTTACACGACAAGCAATTTGTCTGATGTGTTCGGCCGCACGCTTGCCAAGTGGATTTTGCATATCATTACTGAATCCGGCCTGCCCCCGGTCCTATGTGAAATCGGCGGAGGAACCGGGAGACTTGCCGATTCTATCCTTACCTACATAAAAAATCATGAACCTGATATGTTTGACAGGCTGCAGTATTTCATCATTGATATTAGTCCCTTTCAAAGGGAAAAACAAAAGGAGACATTGTCGGCCTTTAAAGATATACATTATATAGACGCGCTGGAAGACCTGCCTGTTATCGAGGGAATCATATTTTCGAATGAACTCTTTGACGCATTGCCTGTCCATGTAGTGGAGAAAAAACACGGGCTTTTGTTTGAGGTGATGATAACCGAGAAAGCGGGACAGCTTGTGGAAGTTCTAGAGCCGCTTGAGAAGCAGGAAATACTTCGCTATTTACAAGAGCAAGATGTTTCACTCGTTGAGGGACAGCGATTCGAGGTGCCGCTGGAAATGGTCGCTTACTTGCAATCGATTGCCGGACATTTACAAAAAGGTTTTCTTGTTTCGATTGATTACGGCTACACGAATGAAGAATGGAAGGAGCCTGTCCATAGGAAGGGAAGCCTTAGAGGCTATCATAAACATCAGATGGTTGAAAATGTATTGTCATATCCGGGGAAAATGGATATGACCACGCATATTCACTTCGATGCTTTGATCAAATTTGGTGCGGTGTTCGGTCTGAAACATGAAGCACTTATCGGACAACAGGAATTTCTGTTACGGGCGGGGATACTGAACGAACTGCAGGCTCACGATGATCCCAACCCCTTTTCAGAAACCGCAAAACGGAATAGAGCGATCCGAAACCTCATCGTTCCCGGAGGAATCAGCTCCTATTTTCGGGTGTTGCTACAGTCGAAAGGGCTACCCGCTGATCAAACTTTATTTCCGGAGGAAAAGGAAAACCCATGAAATTTGATTTCATGGGTTTTATGTACGCTTATTAATGACCGGTAGCGGCACCTGGAACCATCATAAATGTAGTCCAGTAGGTAAATCCGGCAAAGAAAATGGTTAGGTATGCGCCGAATACATAGATATACATACGTTCAGATAATTTCAAATAACTTAAAAGAATAAAGAATACGGTTTGCCCGACGAAAAGTAATGCTGTCGTATTCATATCACCAAGATAAAACATAATAGCCATGATACCTGTCCAAAAACCCATAACCCTGTACATACGCTCCATCTGTATCCCTCCTTTGTCCCATCATGTTCCTCCTAAATTATAAATTAGATGGTAATAAGATGTAAACCCCCTGTTTGTTTCTACTGTGTGAGGATTGCCTGATATACGCAGGATTCGCACCCTGAAAGCATATTTTCCTTTTCCACAAGTTCGACAGAATCAAACAAGGATTCAAACAGCCCCTTCAAAAAAGCGACGTGCATCGTGCAAATGGCTTCGGTCTCCTGTAATGCCACTTCCTTGAACGGACAATTGAAGATTTCAAAATAAATTTTCGATTGATCCTCACTAACATTCAATTCCGGATAGAATCCAGCGAGCGTGGCTGCGCTTTTCAGCATCTTCAATCTTTCTTCGAATGAAAATTCGCCATTGGCCTTCGTGCCTGCAGCCAGCTGCCCGGCTGCCAGCTCCTGTCCAAACTGCTTACCTGTCTGATGCAGGGCTTGTTTTCCTGCTTCACCAAGTGTAAGCATTGTCTGGATCGCGATTTTTGATAATAACTGATAGTCGCGGAAAGGAAAGTGGAGCTGAATGAGCTCGTTAGACAATCGATAAAGCCTGCTCGGACGTCCGCCTTTTCCCGTTTTCTTTGTTTCAGAAATCAGCATTTTCACATCTTCAAGCTTTGAGAGATGGAGCCTGGCAACGTTTGGATGAATCGCAAATGAATCAGCGATCTCTTGGACGGTCACCTCCTGATGACGGTTGGTAATATGCTGATAAATATAATATCGGGTCGGATCAGATAATACATTGGTTATTCTTAATGTTTGTTCCATCCTTTTTCACCTCAAGGCATAGCTTATATATTCCATTATAGTACTGTGGAAATGAGGGGAATGTGAGAAAATTCACATTGTGAAATGAATAATCAGAAATTTTTATGCTTTTTTGCAAAATGAAGAAGGAAAAACTAAAATAAAGTCGAATTCATTATGCAAACAGATTTGGAGGTGAGATATGGTTGGAATCGATTGAAAAAACGGCAGAAAGAATTCTTACGCATGCAGTCCGGCTCGATGCATCAGACATCCACATCCTGCCCAGAAAAGAAAGCCCCCTCGTGCAGTTCCGCATCGATAACAAGCTTTATCCGCAAGACATGATCACCCAGGACGAATCAGAAAGAATGATCTCCCATTTGAAATTTCTCGCATCGATGGATATCGGTGAAAAGAGACGCCCGCAAAGCGGCTCGATTACGATGAAGATTGATAACAAAACCATCGGCTTACGTTTATCCACGCTTCCCGCATCTTTTTCAGAAAGCCTCGTGATCCGCTTAATTCCGCAGCAGAATATCCTTCCTTTGGAACAACTGTCCCTTTTTGGCAATACTGCGAATAAGTTAATGGCGCTCTTAAAGCATTCCCACGGGATGATTATTTTTACCGGTCCGACTGGCAGTGGGAAGACCACAACTCTCTATTCCTTGCTGCACCATGCAAAAGAAATGATTAAACGCAATGTCATAACACTCGAAGATCCAATCGAAAATGTATCAGAGCAGATGCTTCAGGTCCAGATCAATGAAAAAGCAGGAATCTCTTACTCGGTAGGCCTAAAAGCGGCCTTACGGCATGATCCAGATATCATCATGGTGGGAGAAATCCGGGATGCGGAAACGGCACAGATAGCAGTCCGAGCTGCGCTGACCGGCCACCTTATCCTCACCACCATGCACACCCGCGATGCAAAAGGAGCTGTCTACCGGTTGCTCGAATTTGGGATCAACTGGATTGAGATCGAACAGACCTTGATTGCAGTAACGGCCCAAAGACTTGTGGAATTAAAATGTCCTTTTTGCCAGGATGCTTGTACTTCGGAATGTCATGTCCATAAAAGAAATAAGCGGGCAAGCGTCTATGAACTATTGTATGGCAAAGGGCTTGTCCAGGTATTAAAGGCAGCGAAAGGGGATCAAGCACGGCCAAATCACCGTCAATTGAAGGATGAGATATCGAAGGCAGTTGCTTTTGGGTATGTTAAACCGGAAGAATATGATCGATGGGTGCACGGACATGAAGCGTAGTAGATGGAAAAAGAATGAACAAGCCCTTTTTCTTATCAGACTTGGCGAGTTGCTCGAAAACGGCTATCCGCTTTCTCACGCGATCCAATTCCTTCAATTGCAGGAATCCAGGAAAAAGGCGGCGGAATTAACCGTTGCTCTTTCAAGGTTAAGAGAGGGTAATCCGCTGCACACAGTACTGGAAATGATGAACTTCCATCCGCAATTAATCAGCTATGTATTTTATGGCGAGAATCACGGCGACCTGCAGCGGGCGCTGAAAGATGGGGGCAGTTTTTGGCTTAAGAGAACGGAAGATCTGGAGAAGATTAATAAACTGCTTGTTTATCCACTTTTTCTGTTGATTTTTGTCGGCAGTATCTTTTATATCCTTCAGCGAGTCCTTTTGCCTAAATTTCAGGTGCTCTTCCAATCGATGGATGTCGAGCAAAATCTATTTCTAAAGATCGTGCTGGCTATTTCGGAGTTTCTTCCATCGGTTCCTTTTCTTCTTCTTGTCTTGGCGGTTATCATCTTTTGCCTGAGACAGTTTTGGTTTATGAAGCTAAACCCTCTGAAACGACGTAAGCTCCTTCACCATATTCCTGTATTTGGAAATTTCCTCAAACTCTATGACACCCACTTTTTCTCAAGTCAACTTAGTGGGTTACTTTCAGGTGGCTTGTCAATCAACGAAAGCATTCGTCTTTTCTCTGAAAATAACAGCCACCCCTTCTATCAAAAATTATGCATTCTCATTAAAAAGGAATTAACAGAAGGCAAGACTCTCGAAGATATTTTTAAAAAGTTCTCTTTTTTTGAAAAGCATTTAGGGATCATCATTGCTAACGGACAAAAATATGGAACCCTCGACCAAGAGCTTTTTCACTACAGCCGATTTGTCCTTGTTAAGATTGAAGAAAAAACCAGCGCCTCCATCCGCATTATCCAGCCAGTTCTGTTTTCTGTTATCGGATTACTGATCGTTTCCATATACTTGGCTGTGCTACTGCCGATGTTTTCGATGCTGGGAGGATTATAAGGAGGAATTAATTAATGAAAATGAAATGGAAACTAAAAAAGAATGAGAAGGGCTTCACTTTGATCGAAATGCTAGTCGTACTATTGGTTATTTCGGTACTGTTGATTATCACCATTCCGAATATTACCAAGCACCAGTCAAATATCCAAACAAAAGGCTGTGATGCATTTGTGAAAATGGTCCAGGCTCAGGTGCAAGCGTATGAAATGGATAACAACAGGCTTCCGGCCAATGTCGGTGAACTTAAAAGTGAGGGATATTTAAAGCAAACCTCTTGTCCGAATGGAGATAATATTAATCTAGATGCTGATGGAGTTGTAACGGTAGTTGTCGGAACGCCATAGACAAGGTAAGAACAACTGTAAAGACGGCGGATTTACGTTGATAGAAACGCTTGTGGTACTGACAATCTTCCTCTTAATCTTTTCGCTTGCCTCATCGCTTTTCCCGCATTTCATGAAAAACCAGGAGACTGGACAGTTTTTGCGTCAGTTAAGTGATGATATCCATTATGCTCAGGCGTATGCGATCAGCCACCAGCAATTTATTGAAGTTGTGATTGGGGCATCGGGTGAAACCTATCATATTTCAAAGGGTGTGCGGATGGGGAAGTTGTATGAACGCAAGATTCCAAAAGATCTTGTATTCAAACAGGGCTCGATGAACTTAAGAATTGCGTTTGCACCTAACGGAAATAGTACCAGCGCTGGCACATGGTTTATAGACTCACCTCTTCACTCTTATAAAATAACCTTTAATATCGGAAAAGGAAGGTTCCGGATTGAGAAACTCTAGGGGATATATTTATCTTGAAATGCTGGCTGCATTTTCTGTTTGCTGTTTTATCGCCTTATCTGTTTTGCCGATTCTAGAGCTTGTTGCGACCGAACGGAATAATGCCATGCAGCGAATGAAAGCCCACCATTTATTATATGAGAAATTACAAGCTTATATGGAAGGGGAGAGTGAAGCTGTGGATGAAACCTTTGTTGCCAATGGCATGACCTACAAAATGACCTGGGAGCCCTTCTTGCCCTCCTTACCATTATCTTCGGACTTTTCCGGGATGATGAGAGGCTGTATTGAATATAAAAATTATGGGGAAAGAGATGAAATGATTTGTGATGCTGCGAAAAGATAATGGCTTTACTCTCGTAGAAATGCTTGTTTCCCTGGTGATTTTTATGATCATCGCTTCATTTGTGCTCAATCTGTTCACACTGATCCAAACGAATACGACTGAAAAGAGCAGTTTGAATCAAAAAGAGTGGGAAATATTCATTAATCAATTAAAGCGAGATGTCTGGCAATCCCGAACAATGGAGGCATCCCATAATAAGCTGTATCTCACTGTCGGCGAAGATATGGTATTAATCGAGCAGTATCAGGATAAAGTCAGGAGGCGTTTAAACGAGACAGGCCATGAAATCGCCCTGCAAAACATTCGCTCATTCCAGGTAATCAGCGACGGAAATTCGGTGACTGTCACGGTTGAAGATAAGCAAGGAAAACCTTTCAGGAGTAGATTGCGTCCCTTCATTTCGGTTAGCGGAGGATCCACAAATGGTGAATAACGAAAAGGGCGTTGTTTTTCCCATGGTGATCATCATTGCAGCCGGTTTTATTTCCTTTACGCTCTTCTCGATTGAAAGATATGCTGTTGATAAAAATTTTTATAAAGAAAGTGAAGAAAAACTGATTCTTGAGCAGTTGATTCGCTTGGCTGCACTTGATATAACGACAGAACTTGAATCGACCGAAATCATAGCAGAAAAGAACGGAATCCTCTTTTACCCCGGCGGAGATGTTTATTATGAATGTACGAAGTCGAGTGAGACGGTGGTAAAGGTTTTACTGTACGCCAGCACGAAAGCCGAACGGAAGGCAGAATCGCTGTTTCTTTATGACATCACGCAGAATAAAGTGATAGAATGGATAGAAAAGTAGTCCGGAGTGAACGTAATGAAGAGCATTTATTTGACCGGCTTTATGGGGGCGGGGAAGACAACCGCAGGCCGGGTACTCGGCAAGGCGATGGAACTGCCTGTATATGATACGGATCACGAAATTGTGAAACAGCAGCGGCGAACGATCACTGACATATTTGCCGAGCAGGGTGAGGAAGCATTCCGCGAAATGGAGAGTCAGATGCTTCAGGAACTGCCGCGTGAGGATTCCATAATCACAACAGGCGGCGGAATCATCTTAAAAGAAGAAAACCGCTGCTTTCTGGCAACTCAGGGATACTGGGTGTATTTGCATTGCGAACCGGAGGAGATCGCCGAGAGGCTTGCGAATGATGAGTCGCGGCCACTGTTGAGCGGAGAGCGGAAAAAGGACCTGCATCGCATTTTCAACGAGCGTCTGCCGCTTTATTCACAAGCCGATATTGTTGTCGACACGACGGGGAAGGACTTGGATGAGATTGTCGATACAATCATGAAACGAATAAAAGATATCGAAATGGGACATACTAGCTAACGGGTGGTATGTATGAAGACAAATGATTATATTAAATTTCTGACACAGCAGTTCGTGAAATATATGGCCATGACTAAAGAAGAAAGAAAGCTGCGGCGGGAAAACCGGAAACAGATGAGAAGGCCGTTTGTGAGCAACTGGTTTGGGATTATGCCGTTTGCCTTGATGATGCTGTTTAAGAGAAAATAGGATAAAAAACATGCCCTGCCGTTTGGCGGGGCATGTTTTTTATGCATGCTTACATGGCTTTTTCCGTCAGATAGAAAAGCCCGCCATTGACGACTGCGATGTTGATGCTCGGTTCGTACTGGGCGCGCAGTGCTTCTTTTTCCGTATAATAGCTTTCGCTTTTTTCTTCCATATCCTCGTAAAATTGTTCGAGCAGCTTTAAATCATTGTCCCATCGTTTCACAGCTTCCTCGGCCCAGGAATGGTCGTCTCCTTCAAACGTCCGCCTTATATACGTATCCAGCCGAGATAAACCGCTTTTAGGCATGATCATCGGCGACAATGTAAACGAAAAGTCGGGAATTCTCGGGGTTGTCTGCAAGTTCAGAACTTTGCGGTGAAAATCCTCGAGGATTTGCCCGTTTATCAAGTTCAAGCCGACCGAAATAAACACATCCCGCTTGCGGTCGCATTGGTAGGATACCTTCACATTCAGGCATAACCAGGGAATGAGCGGATATTGTCCTGTCCCGTTTGATTTTGTATCCTCGAAGAGCCGAATGTAGCTTGCGAGCCTTTTTGTTGATTCGAATATCTGGTGCAGCCGTGGTGAACCGAAATGAATATGTTCTCCCTTTACGGTGTCGGGGGCCTTCATTTGGTCGGTAATCAGCGTCAGCTTCGCCGGGTCGGGAGTGCCACCCGTTTTTTCAAGGTAATGCCAATAAAACGGCCGGTTCATCAATTCCTTGTCCATTTCGATCGTCAGCTGGACTTTTATATAGCCAGGCTGGTTTTCCATGATTTCGCAGTTGTTGGATTGAAAGTATTTGATCAAAAATTCATGAATTTCCTGTTGCTGCACGAACCTCACCCTCCTTTATTTCCTGGGCAAACTGGATCATCGATGAAAGATTATCCATTTTGATCTTCATTTCGCCTTCACTTTTTGAGGCACCAACGACATCAATTAAATATTCCTCGATATTGCCGATTTCCAGCTTGGTCAAGATGTCATCGAGCTCCCCGATTACCTTTTCAAACAGATTAATTTTTTCATATAACAGTTTTAAGATATGATCTTCAACGGTATTTTTCGTCGCAAAATTATAGATATGAACATCCTTTTCCTGACCGAGCCTGTGGACACGGCCAATCCGCTGCTCCAGCCGCATCGGATTCCAAGGCAAATCAAAATTAATTAAATGGTGGCAAAATTGGAGGTTGATTCCTTCGCCGCCGGCTTCTGTTGCGATCAGCACCTGAACATTCTTCTGGAACAGCTCTTTCATCCAATCCTTTTTGCCGCGCTTGAAGCCGCCGCGGAACGGCACAGAAGTAATGCCGTTTTGTTTCAGGAACCACTGTAAGTAAGCTTGAGTAGCTCGGTATTCCGTAAAGATGATGACTTTTTCATCAATCTTCTTAATCAGCTCCAATGCTTTTTCCGCTTTTGAGTTTCGCTCGACTTCTTTCAATGTCGCAAATATGTGATTGAGCCTTTCAACAAATTCTTCCGATGGATCTTCTTCTTTTTCGATCATGTTTTTCAATGTATGCAACACAGCTTCCCGGCTGCTGCATGCCTCCCTTTGCAAAGTAAGCAAGGAAAAAGTGCTGCCTATGCCTCCAGCGGTGGATGGCCTGAATTCAGACACTGCATCGTAAAGCGCTTGTTCCGTCGGGGAAAACTCAATGATGATCGTCTCGACAAGTCTTTTTGTCCATTCTATCCCGGTATCGGCCCTCCTGTTTCGAATCATGACTTTATTCACCAGCTCTTTTAAATGTTGGTCATCATGAATGCCTCTGCCTTTTCCTTTGTATTTTTCCGAAAACAAGGCAGCGTTTCCGAGATGTCCGGGCTTTAACAGGGAAACAAGATGAAAGATTTCTTCTACCTTGTTTTGAATGGGTGTTGCCGTCAAAAGCAGGCAGAATTTCTTTTTTAGGCTCTGCACGAATTGATAGTTCTTCGTTTTATTGTTTTTTAGTTTATGAGCTTCATCGATGATGATCAAATCGTATTCCTGGTTGAAAATAATCTCGCGGTGCGGTTCCCTTTTAGCTGTATCGATGGAAGAAACGACACAGTCGCAGGATTCCCAAACATAGCTTTTCTTTTGTCCGACAGCCGGGATGTGAAACTTTGTGTTCAACTCGAATACCCATTGGCTAACCAGTGATGCAGGCACTAAGATCAACACTTTTTTTACGAGGCCGCGAATCATGTATTCTTTTAGAATCAAACCTGCTTCAATCGTTTTTCCCAGCCCGACCTCATCGGCGAGAATTGCTTTTCCATTCATATTCTCGACAACCTGTATCGCGGTTTCTAATTGATGGGGAAGAGGTTTTAACTGCGGCAGATGCTTTGGCGCCTGCAGACCTTCGAAATCAGGTATGACCAGATGTTCTTCGATTTGAACAGCCAGCTTGAATAACTCCCAGTTTGCCCACGGTCCGTCCTCATTGGTTCGGTGTAAGAATTCGTCTTCCCAGGTGGAATCGAATGTGATATTGATTTTCATTATACTGCCACCTCCTTGGGTTTCAGGAAAAAATAAAAAAAATTAAAAATATGATAGATTTAGACTGCCATTATGTTTAAAGACGAACATTAAAGAGTGATTTATCTGTTAATGATAAGTTTTTTGTTATTATCTGATAAAAAAGATTGCAGAAAAATAGGCCTTAATGGTAGGATGAGAGTATATTCAGGCGGCAAATCTTTTCTTTTTAGTATGGCTAATCAGAAGAATTATTATAAGCGGATGAAGGCAAGGGGAGAGACTACATATGTAGCGCCGAAGGAGCAAGCTGAAAAGTGAATCTCTCAGGCAAAAGAACTCTTGCTGGACGCAGCTCTGGAGAGCGTCCGGGCGCAGGTTGTGCAAGGGCCACCAAAGGGGAAAACCTTCTATCAAGGCAAACTCTCAGGTACCAGGACAGAGAATAGCTCTATTTATAGGAGCTTCTCTGTCCTTTTTTGTGTATGGAAGTAAAAAATCAATAGGGAGGGAATGTAAATTGGCTGAATTAAAAAGAACTTCGCTGCATGAGGTTTATAAAGAAAATGGAGGCAAAACCATCGACTTTGGCGGGTGGGAGCTGCCCGTGCAGTTTTCCGGTATAAAAGACGAGCATGAAACCGTACGCACGAAAGTGGGGTTGTTCGATGTCTCGCATATGGGTGAAATCGAAGTAAAAGGCCCTGAGAGCATTGCATTCCTGCAAAGAATGCTCACGAATGATGTGTTGAAGCTTAAAGCGGGCGGTGCGCAGTATACGGCGATGTGCTATGAAAATGGCGGTACCGTGGATGATTTGATTGTCTATAAGAAAAGCGAGGGAGATTATCTTCTCGTTGTCAATGCTGCCAATATCGACAAAGATTTCAATTGGCTGCAGACAAATCTTATCGAAGATGTTGAGCTGATTAATATTTCTTCTGACATATCCCAACTTGCGCTTCAAGGGCCGGCAGCTGAAAAAGTGCTCCAAAAATTGACTGAAAATACTGATTTAAGTGAAATCAAATTTTTCACATTCCGAGAAAATGTGGACTTGGACGGAATCACCGCGCTCGTGTCCCGAACAGGCTACACCGGGGAAGATGGCTTTGAGATATATTGCAAGAGCGAGGATGGCCCGGCGTTGTGGCGAAAGCTGCTAAAAGCCGGGAAGGAAGAAGGAATCCAGCCAATTGGCCTTGGAGCCCGTGACACGCTGCGTTTTGAAGCCAATCTCGCCCTATACGGGCAAGAATTAAGTCCTGATATAACGCCAATCGAAGCTGGCATCGGTTTTGCGGTCAAGACAGATAAAGAAGCGGATTTCATCGGCAAAGCGGTTCTTTCCGAACAAAAAGAAAAGGGCGCTCCCCGTAAAATCGTCGGCATTGAGATGATCGACAGAGGAATTCCACGCCACGGGTATCCGGTCTATTCGAGAGATGAGTTAATCGGCGAAATCACGACCGGCACCCAGTCCCCTTCGCTCCAGAAAAATGTCGGTCTGGCTATTTTGAACAAAGATTATATTGAGCTTGGCACAGAGGTAGAAGTGGAAATCCGTTCAAAACGATTAAAGGCGCAGGTTGTGGCGACACCTTTTTATAAACGACCTAAAAAGTAGAGGGGAAGGGTAAGAATGAAACATCGTTATTTACCGATGACAGAGCAAGACAAACACGAAATGCTATCAGCAATCGGCGTATCGGCCGTCGACGAAATTTTCAATGATATTCCTGAACGTGTAAGGTTTAAGGGAGAATACAAGATCAAACCGGCAAAGTCCGAATCTTCTTTATTGAAGGAGCTTTCAAGGCTGGCGGCGAAGAACGCGGATGTGAAGAGCTATGCTTCTTTCCTGGGAGCTGGTGTTTATGACCATTACATGCCCGTCATTGTAGACCATGTCATTTCCCGTTCCGAATTTTATACAGCCTACACACCATATCAGCCTGAAATTTCACAAGGAGAATTACAGGCAATCTTTGAATTCCAGACAATGATTTGTGAATTGACCGGCATGGATGTCGCCAATTCATCGATGTACGATGGCGGAACGGCGCTTGCAGAAGCAGCCATGCTTAGCGCCGGCCAGACGCGCAGGAAGAAGATTCTGCTTTCAAGCGCTGTCCATCCAGAAACCCGGGACGTAGTGAAAGCATACGCAAAAGGGCAATATGTCGAGGTTATTGAGGTTCCGTACAAAGACGGAATTACAGATTTAGCGGCATTGAAAGAATTGACCAGCGATGAGATTGCCGGTGTCATCGTCCAGTATCCAAACTTCTTTGGACGGATCGAGCCACTCAAAGAAATCGAAGAGATTGTCCATGCCGAAAAAGCGATGTTTATTGTCTCTAGCAATCCGCTGGCACTCGGGGCATTGACGCCGCCAGGCATGCTTGGTGCTGATGTGGTGGCAGGCGATGCTCAGGTCTTCGGAATTCCTGCAGCGTTTGGCGGACCACACTGCGGCTATTTTGCGGTGACAAACAAATTGATAAGGAAGGTGCCGGGAAGGCTGGTTGGCCAAACGGTCGATGAGGACGGCAAACGCGGTTTTGTACTGACATTGCAGGCTCGTGAACAGCATATCCGCCGTGATAAGGCAACTTCCAACATCTGTTCGAATCAAGCGTTGAATGCTCTGGCTGCTTCAGTAGCGATGACGGCCCTTGGGAAAACGGGTGTCAAGGAAATGGCCATCCGCAATATCCAAAAAGCGCATTATGCCAAGAAAGCGCTACAGGATAAAGGAATCGAGGTTGTATTTGACGGCCCTTCTTTTAACGAATTTGTCGTGAAGCTTCCTGCTTCCTACAAAGAAGTGAATGACAGGCTGTTTGAAAAGGATATAATCGGCGGTTTCGATTTGGGACGTGTTTATCCAGAGCTTAAGAACCATATGCTTGTAGCGGTAACCGAATTACGAACAAAAGAAGAAATTGATGCATTTGCTGCGGAATTGGGGGATCGCCATGAATAAACAAGATCAATCACTGATTTTCGAAATCAGCGCACCGGGGCGGATCGGATACAGTCTACCGGAAATGGATGTCGAAGCTATTTCCATTGAAGAAATTCTTCCAGCTGAATATATTCGAGAGGAAGCCGCGGGATTGCCTGAGGTATCGGAACTGGATATTATGCGTCACTATACGGCGCTCTCTCACCGTAACCACGGGGTAGACTCTGGTTTCTATCCGTTAGGTTCATGTACGATGAAATATAATCCGAAAATAAATGAAAATGTCGCGCGCATGAATGGCTTTGCCCATGTGCACCCATACCAGGACGAAGACACTGTCCAGGGTGCTTTGGAGTTGATGTACGATCTTCAGGAGCATTTAATCGAAATAACCGGAATGGATCAGGTAACCTTGCAGCCTGCGGCTGGAGCACATGGGGAATGGACGGGGCTGATGATGATTCGCGCGTATCATGAAGCGAATGGCGATACAGCACGTACCAAGGTAATTGTTCCAGATTCCGCTCACGGTACGAACCCTGCTTCCGCAACAGTTGCCGGCTTTGAGACAGTCACGGTGAAATCAAATGAACAAGGGCTTGTTGACCTTGAAGATTTAAAGCGGGTAGTAGGACCTGATACAGCGGCCCTTATGCTGACAAATCCGAACACACTGGGCTTATTTGAAGAAAATATTTTGGGAATGGCGGAAATTATTCATAGCGCAGGCGGTAAGCTTTACTATGACGGCGCTAATTTGAACGCTGTGCTATCAAAGGCGCGTCCGGGCGACATGGGCTTTGATGTCGTTCATTTAAACCTTCATAAAACATTTACCGGCCCGCATGGCGGCGGCGGCCCCGGATCCGGTCCGGTTGGCGTGAAAAGCGATCTGATTCCTTTCCTTCCAAAGCCGCTCGTGTCAGAAAAAGACGGCAGGTATTTCTTCGATTATGACAGGCCGCAGTCTATTGGCCGTGTGAAGCCGTATTATGGAAACTTCGGCATCAACGTACGCGCCTATACGTATATCCGGTCCATGGGTCCGGACGGACTAAAGGCTGTAACGGAAAATGCAGTAATCAATGCGAACTATATGATGCGGAGATTGGCACCTTACTTCGATCTGCCATATGACAGGCATTGCAAGCATGAATTCGTGCTGAGCGGTAAACGTCAAAAGAAACTCGGTGTCCGTACGCTTGATATTGCCAAAAGATTACTCGATTTTGGCTATCATCCGCCAACCATCTATTTCCCGCTTAATGTCGAGGAATGCATGATGATTGAGCCGACAGAAACCGAATCAAAAGAAACCTTAGATGCTTTCATTGATGCGATGATCCAAATTGCCAAAGAAGCCGAAGATACACCGGAAATCGTCCAGGAAGCTCCGCATACGACAGTAATCAAACGGCTTGATGAAACGTTAGCTGCGAGAAAACCTGTCCTTCGTTATCAGGCATAAAAGAAAAATCCTTATCAGTGATGAAAACTGATAAGGATTTTTTTCTGCATTGAGTAAAAAAAGAACCCATGATGACATGGATTCTTAGTTTTTCGCTTTTATTTTACCGCTCCATTGTTTAAAGCCGCCTTTTAAATGATAGAGCTCCTTGTATCCTTTTCGGTGCAGCATTTGTGCCGCTCTTCCGCTTCTTAGTCCGCTCTGGCAATACAAATAGATCGGCTTGTCCGTACGAAGTTCCTTCAGGCGGGTTTTTAGCTGAGTTAAAGGAATGTTCCTCGCCCCTAAAATGTGCCCCGCTTCAAATTCATTTGGTTCCCGCACATCGATTAGCTGGGCTTTGCGGTATCCTGCCACGAATTCTTCCTGGGTTAAAGTCTTTGCGATTTTGCGTTGTCTAAGCAAGTTAAATATCGAATATGACATGAAACCAGCCAGGATAATCAAGAGAATATATAATGATGTCAAAGTCTTCAAACCCCTTTCTCTGCGATAAGCAATACAGACCAGACATGTTATATTATAGTATTGAACACCTATTTAATCAAAAAAAATTTATCGTAAATGAATTTATATTTCGGGAAGAGAGTTTGCTTTTTATTAACGGATAAGTTTGATACACTACTATGGTAATATGACTGTAAAGAAGGTTTGGATATGACAAAAGAAGTATGGGCATATATTGATTCGGGAGATTGCTCCCCATCATTTAATATGGCGATGGATGAAGTGCTGCTGAACTGGCACAGCAATGGCGAGATTCCACCAGTGATTCGATTCTACGGTTGGAACCCGCCGACCCTTTCGATCGGCTATTTTCAAAAAGCCGAAAAGGAAATCAATCTCGATGAAGTGAAAAGACAGGGAGTTGGGTTCGTCAGGAGGCCAACCGGCGGACGGGCTGTATTGCATGAGCATGAGCTTACATACAGTGTCATCGTAACGGAAGAACACCCTGGCATGCCAAAGAACGTCACGGAAGCTTACCGGGTCATTTCCGAGGGCGTTTTAAAAGGATTCCAGAATCTTGGCATGGAAGCCTATTTTGCGGTTCCTAAAACCGATTCGGAAAAGGCGGCTTTAAAAGAACCAAGATCTTCTGTATGCTTTGATGCTCCAAGCTGGTATGAGCTGGTGGTCGAAGGCAGGAAAGTCGCGGGCAGTGCACAGACCAGGCAAAAGGGAGTGATTCTGCAGCATGGCTCGATCCTGATTGATCTTGATGACGATAAACTGTTCAGCATGTTTAACTTCCCGAATGACCGGGTCAAGGAAAGAATGATGAAGAGCTTTAAAGATAAAGCTGTCGCCATACATGATCTGACACCCCGCAGAATCAACATTGCCGAAGCGAAGGAAGCATTTAAGAATGGATTTGCAGAAGGTCTAGAGATTGAATTGAAGCCTTACTCGTTAAGCGAAAAGCAATTAGAGGAAATTGAGCAGCTTGCCAAAACAAAATATGAGAGCGATGAATGGACCTATATGAGATAGGCGGCCAGCGTCGCTTTTTTCTTTTTGAGTGGTTTAGAAAATAAAAAAATTTTCAGATTTTTTAGGGTTAGCCTGTTTTTTCAGCAACCATCAGTGTTTGAATGATTCCAAAAAAATGCAACAGTTAAAATTGGCTGTATTCGTCCGAAAACTGACAAAAATCGATAGTTTTCTACAAAATCCTGACTGATTTAAGTGTTTTTCGGTTTGACAAGAAGAGTAGAGATTGATCAAAATATCAATATGTAGTATCCGGTGAAATATTTAACACACTATATATTGATATTTGCGGTTTGGTGTGATAGATTTAGGGTACTTCAAAAATATGTGACGTTCTTAGACAACTACATAAAGAAACCCGCATCTAAGAAGAGGATAGTAAGTAAAGGAGAGATGGTCATGGCTGTAGTTTTGAAAGACACGATGAAGATTAATGTAGAGAGGTTGAATAAGGATATTTCCTTGTTCCCGCAGGTGCATAAGATCACACCTGACATGCACAGGACGCATAAGGGCGTCTCAAAGCTGGTGATGATTGACCGCTACTCATTTAAGGATACGGCAAAAGTAACATTATCAAACGGTGACTTTGTCGTGCTCACCATTAAAGAAGATCCGAAATTCCCGGCAAGGGGTCTCGGTTACATCCAGAACATCGATTGGGAAAACAAGCGGGCCGATGTATTGGTCGAGGAAGAATATCGCGGGGTGTTAGATAATCCTAAAGAATTGGAAACAGGGATCATCAACCGTTCCCTCGATATCATTGAGAAACCGCTTGAAATCTTCTACGAACAAATCGCTAAGCGAAATGCTACTGGACTCGCTTCAGTAGAAAAAACAGAAGAAAAACGCCAGGAATGGTTCGAAAAGTTCTATAAAGAGCTCGCCGATTTGAACTTTGTACCAGCGGGGCGTGTGTTGTACGGAGCCGGTGCTGACACGGACGTAACCTACTTCAACTGTTATGTAATGCCTTTCGTCCAGGATTCGCGTGAAGGAATTTCTGAACATCGGAAACAGGTCATGGAAATCATGAGCCGCGGCGGCGGTGTTGGTACGAACGGTTCAACGCTTCGTCCACGCAACACGCTTGCTAAAGGTGTGAATGGTAAATCATCAGGTTCTGTATCATGGCTTGATGATATTGCGAAATTGACGCATTTGGTTGAGCAGGGCGGGTCCCGTTAAATAGCGCAATGGCGGGATTAAAATCTCGTGAATTGCTGGAACACCCTTAGAGCCATATCCACTACAACGTGACTGGTAACAGTGAGCGTGATAGTCCAAAAAGGATATGGATTGGGCAATCAGCAGCGAAGCATCTCGGGAAACGGAGATGAACGTTCAACGACTATTGAAATCACCTAAAGATTTTCAGATAAACATTTTGAAAAAGGTGGTATTTGATGGAATCAAAGGTGAGAGTAAACCATAATAACCGGAGACGGATTTATGGGGCGCGAGACAAAGAAGAATTAGTAAATGCGATTGGTGAATTACACAAGCATGGGTATAGCCAAGTTGATATTGCAAAGAAACTTAAAATTAGCCGAGGAACCATTTTGAGATGGAACAAAGAATTGAACATCTTCACTCCTAGACTTCCAGGTGAAGCGGGGAAATTAAAGTCTAGGATATACCACTATAATGAAGATTATTTTTCTGAAATCACTACGCCGAACCAAGCATATCTGATTGGATATATTTTAGGGGACGGGACTTTGGTGGATAGAAAAAAATCTAAGCGATTAGTTTTAAGTCTGGCTGAAGAAGACAGGCAACTTATCTTTGATATCGCAAAAGAACTTAATATGACTAATGTTGTTAAATATCGAAAAGCAAGTGCCATAAATGAACAAAACAAAAAATATTCATTACCGATTAATTCAACAAAAATGTGCAATGACTTAATCAAGCTAGGAATAACTCCTAAGAAGACTGGTAATGAAAAATGGATTGATTTAATGGATGAAAAACTCCAATGGGCATTTGTAAGAGGCTTTTTCGATGCAGATGGTCATATTGGGATCTATATGAGAAATGGCTCGCTAATATCTCGAGTCCGATTTACGGGTTCAAAAGTAATGATGAATTCCATTTTACAGTTCCTTAATTCTCATGGTATCGGCAAGAACGTAAATGCAATAACTCCAAAACAAGGCTGCTATGATATATCTATTTCAAAAGTAGATGAAATACGATCATGTTTCTATACCTATATAATAGTGGAAGCATCAAACTCAATCGCAAATACGAAAAATTTTCTTCTTTGATGATATAGTCTGATCTCATATGAAAGTATGAGAGCCGGGTAGAAATGACCCGGCCCGCTTGAAAGAGCGAGTAACAATAAGCGAGGCGCGCAAATGATAATGCTAGCGGATTAACAAATGACATTACAGTAGATGCATTAGTCCGCGTCGTTCAGACAATGAACGGCTAGAAAATCGGGTGAATTGCAGGGAAATCCTTAGAGGCAGGCAAGCCACAACGTGACTGGAAACGGTGAGCGTGACGGCAAAAAATTGCTTTGCATTGGACAATCTGCAGCCAAGCGTCATTGGGCAAAGGTAATGGCGAAGGTTCAACGACTAGAGAGTGAGTCCCAACAATAAACTCTCACAAGCGCCCGGCCCCTAACAGTAATTGCTGAGGGTGATGATATAGTCTAGTCCGGCTGTTGATTAACAGCGAAATATTCCGAAAGGAACGGTATGCACGTGGCATCCAGATATCATTGAATTTATTATCTCTAAAATGCAAAACCCAAGAATCCTTCGTTATTTAATGGAAAATACAAATGATGAAACAATTAAGAAATATGCCAGCGAAAAGCTGAAATTTACACCGTTCACCGAACAGGAAGAAGCAATGTATCAGGGAATTGTGAATTACAAGCAGATCCCAGGAATGGGCGGATTTAATGATAAAATTATCAGAGACGCTGAAGAGAAACTGCGTACGGGTGGAACCTACACCGTTCATAATTCGGAATTCCTGACAGGTGCAAACATCTCGATCTGCCTGACAAAAGAATTCATGGATGCGGTTGAGAATGATGCAGAATATGAACTTCGTTTCCCTGATGTGGAAAGCTATAATTCAGATGAAATGAAAATTTACAACGAAACATGGCATGAAGTCGGCGATGTACGCGAGTGGAAAAAGCAGGGACATAAAGTCCGTGTCTACCGAAAAATCAAGGCTAAGGAACTTTGGAACCTGATTAACATCTGTGCCACTTATTCGGCTGAACCAGGCATATTCTTCATTGATAATGCCAATGAAATGACAAATGCGAAAGCATACGGTCAGCAGGTAGTGGCGACAAACCCATGCGGGGAGCAGCCTCTCGCACCTTTCAGTGTTTGTAACCTCGCTGCAGTCAACCTGGGTGAAATGGCTGATAAAGAAACGAAAACTGTAAACTTTGAAAAATTGAAACAGACCGTGGAAATCGGCGTAAGAATGCAGGATAACGTCATTGATGCCACTCCTTATTTCCTGGAGGAAAATAAAAAGCAGGCTCTTGGCGAACGCCGGGTCGGGCTTGGAGTTATGGGTCTTCATGATCTATTGATCTATTGTGAAACAGAGTATGGTTCTGAAGAAGGCAACATCCTGATCGATAGCGTGTTCGAAGCGATTGCAACTACTGCATACCGTGCTTCGGTTGAACTCGCGAAAGAAAAAGGAAGCTTCCCATTCCTTGAAGCAAAAGAGCAGCAGGAAACAAACCGCTTAAGAAAAGCTTTCACAGAAACAGGCTTCATGCAGAAAATGCCTGAGGATGTGAGAAATGACATTCTAGAGTATGGTATCCGAAATTCGCATCTGTTAACGGTTGCACCAACTGGATCTACCGGGACGATGGTCGGAGTCTCAACAGGCTTGGAACCTTACTTCTCATTCACTTATTTCCGAAGCGGACGCCTTGGGAAATTCATCGAAGTGAAAGCGGATATCGTTCAGGAATACCTGGACAGAAATCCTGAAGCGGATCCTAATAACCTGCCGCAATGGTTTGTCTCTGCGATGGAGCTTGCTCCGGAAGCGCATGCTGATGTTCAATGCATCATCCAGCGCTGGATTGACAGCTCAATCAGCAAAACCGTTAACGCACCGAAAGGCTATAATGTCGAGCAGGTTCAAAAGGTATATGAGCGTTTGTATAAAGGCGGAGCCAAAGGCGGTACGGTTTATGTTGACGGAAGCCGTGACAGCCAGGTTCTAACTTTGAAAGCGGAAGAAAACAATCTTGATGAATTTGATTTAGAATATGAAGAGGATAAACAGCCGAAAGTGGTCCTTGTTGATACAATTAACGAATTGCGGTCCACGAATGTAACCATCGGTTCTGAAGTAGGCGATACTTGCCCAGTCTGCCGTAAAGGCGAAGTAAACGAAATCGGCGGCTGCAACACATGCACCAACTGCGGCGCCCAATTGAAATGCGGCTTGTAATCCATTTAATACCTGACAGCTGTGGTTTTGAAATAAAGTTTAACCGTTTGTAAAAAAGTTTAACTGTTTATAAAAAAGTTGCACCGTTTTACCCCTTTGGATATGATTATCTAAAGGGGTGTTTTTTATGTCAAAAAGAACAAGAACATCCAGAACGGAAAAGTGGATTAAAGAAGGAAGAGGTTCAGGTTTTGGTGCAGAGTACAAACCGTGGCTAAAGATTCAAGATGTATCCTCAAAAGGTCGCTCCACACGCTTAAAAGGAATAAAAACAAATAGACAGCATGAGTTTTTATCAGATTTAGAACGAAACTACTTTTATATAACTGAATATTCAGATTTAGTTATCGATATTAGAGAACAATTTCCCTTATTGCCGTTGGAAGAAACAATTGTAATTGCAGATGAATTGGGAATTAAACATCCTACTAATCCTAGGAGTGGTGAGTTGATTGTGATGACAACAGATTTTTATTAACGTTAGATAAAGGCAAATATGACACTTCACTGGTCCATGATATTGATTTATTCTTCAAGAATCGGGCGCGTTAATGGAAACAACCGTGCCACAATAGGACCAAGATTTTGTATAATAGATTATGTAAATATTGTACAATGCGGCTATATTTAACAAAGTAAGGTTGGAGGTTGATAATTATCTTTGAAAAGAGCGAAAGTTCAACGGAAGTGGTTTTGCTGCAGGTATAAGATTAGGTGACGGTTTAACTTTAACTATGATTTGAAAGTTTATTTGCTTTATAGTTGTTATGGCTTGCCCTTCTTTAAATATCAGTTTTAATAAAACTGGTTAACCCATATTATATTTGATATTTTTAAAAAATAATTGAGCGAAAATCAGAGGAGTAGTATTATGAATTCTATCAAAATCACTAATAAAAGAAACATTATTATAGGGTTGTTTCTCTCATCTATTATCTTATTATCAGCTTGTGGAAATGACTCAAGTGGATCTACAGAAGATACTAAAAACAAAGTACACAAAGTTGAAAACACTACAGAGGATAAACCCGAAGAGAAAAATGCACCTCTGGATATTTTGAATCAACTTGCAACACTTTCTACCCAAACAGAAGAGCTTTATGTTACAGGCAATATAGTAATTGGCGAAAATGAAGAAGTTACACCTGGTATTTATGATTTAGAAATCACAGGAGGTTCTGGAAATATATTTGGTGACCGCTCTTCTGTTTCTTCGTTATTCATAAATTGGGTTGGAGGAGCAAAAGAAAATACTGGAGGATATCCTTCAAAAATACGAATGATACTTTTTGAAGGTGATACTCTTGAATTTAGCGATATTTCTAAAGTTAAATTTAATGCAGTACCTGAAAAGGTTGAACCTTCTAATGAATTAGGTATAGGTGAGTTTATAGTTGGAAGAGATATCATGCCTGGAGATTATAAACTTTCAACTAATGTTAAATTAAATCCTGAATTTGAGAATTTAGGATGGAAAATTACAATATATAACGATGAAAATGGTCAGAGCAGAGATCAAATGTTTACTGCTACTAATGATGATGTAGTTGTCAGCTTAAAAGAAGGTGAAGTTATTTCAATTTCTTACGATAATACTGACCATGGTTCTTCTTCAGATGATGCAAAATTAATATTTGCAGAATTATAATAAAAAATAATCGTTATTTTATTCGGTTGAATATTTTCATCCGAAAAAGTTTCAATAATTCTTGTATGTTCACGGTTGGCTTTCTTCGGTTAAAGGGCGCGTTTGTGGAAGAGCTAATCGCAGAAAATGATCAAACTTTTTTACAAAAGTTGTGAAATACTTCACAAAAAAGGGACCCGTTTTGATCAATCTTTTTTTCAAAACGGGTTCTTTATAAGTTACGTAAGATGTGGGTTTGTAAGTTATTTTTGATCAAACTTTATTTTAAAGCTACAACAGCTGTGGATTAAAATAAAGTCGCGATGATTATAAAAAAGATGCGATGTTTAAAAATAAGTCGCGACGTTTATAAAAATGTTGCGATGCTCTACCCCTTTGGATAATCTAAAGGGGTGTTTTTATAGTGAAAGGAAAGAACATCTAAATTAAATGACGGATTAATGAACTGTTGATAGAAAATAGAGTTGTTCCGTTAAAGGGCCAGATTATTGAATAATACAGATAGAAAATGATTGAACTTTTTATAAAAACCATACTTTAACCCAGTGGAAAAGAATCCACTTTTATCAATCTTTTCTTCGTTAAATACCGGTTTTTGTAGTTAATTTGACCACAAATTTTATTTCAAAGCATATTGAGGAAAAATTATAAATACAACTTGACATTGGAGTAAACTCCAATGATATTCTGGGTTCATGGAAAAACTTTATTCTATACAAGAGGTTTCACGAAAACTTGGGATCCCCAAGGATACACTTCGGTATTATGACCGGATTGGGATCATCTCGCCTTCTCGGGATGACAATCGGTACCGCAAGTATTCGAGGGATGACCTCATAGACTTGATGAATACTCAGATCATGCAGTATGCGGACTTTTCTCTTGACGAAATCAAGGAGAAATTTATTGGTATCCGCAAGATGGAAAATATTGATTCCACTTACTGTGAAGATGTTGCTTCGTTCCTCGATGCTAAAAACGCAGAAACGCGGATGAAGATTACCCATCTGGAAAAGGTCAGCCAGCTGCTCAATATGGCAGCCGAAACGTTAAGGGACTTTAATAAAGAAAGCGACCAACGATTGGCAGAATTCGTCCGCGAGCTTTACAAGGATATCCGAGAGAATGAACCGGAAATTTCTAAGGAGGGTTGTGATCGTCATCAAGGTTAGGAATTATTATTATCTGATTGTAGGGGTTCTTGCGATTCTGTTTGCCGTTACGCATGCTTGGAATGGGCAATCCGTTGTGCTGCCGACACTCGACATTAAGGCGATGCCCATGGATACCCGGACGGTATTCACGTATGTTTGGCACATTATAACGGCGGAAAATCTGGTATTCGGCATTGCATTCATTTACATGTCATTCCAAAGTGAGCAATTAAAAATCCGTATTGCCGCTTTGATAATCGCGGCGATCCTGATCGTCCGACTGATTGTCATTCTTGGCGTAACTGCATTACTTGACGTTTCAGCTCTTACGGATACGATTGTAGATTCTATTGCCATCGTAATCTATGTTGCCTTGATTATATTGGGCACAACTATGAATAAAAAATAAACAGGTGGTTATCAGCTACAATAACTTAGATTTCTGAATTTTCTTCCAACTTGTAGACTCTATCAAAGCTATATAGTAAACAATCATTGGCCTTTCTTGATTAAATATGTTTATGATCAAAGTTGTACATTCAAAGTCGTGCTGTTATCGAATATTAGAGCAGTGAAATTAACCAAGGTGGGATACACATTCATGACAGCGATGAGGTCAGGGGGCGTGTCCCTTTGTGCTATTGGGAGCCATACGAAAGGTGGCGAACCCTTGGAGCTCGTTATTAATAAGAAGTCGTCTTTTTGCATAGACCACACATTTAAGGGATTGAGTTTTTTGTGGTGTAAAAAAGATTGTGAAGTAATGTACTTAAAGTAAAGGGTGCTATTCTTGAATAAGGGAAAGAGTAAACTAACAATAAAGAAGATGCTGGCAATTTGTTTAGCACATCTTCTTTATTGTTTTAAGTGATCATGTAATAATCTCTGAGAATGTTGATCTAAAAGACTCTCTAATTTTTGTTTTACTGGTGTTCAATCCCTATCTATAATGCTATAAAATACTGAATTACGGTAAGAACCATCTTTTCGAATCATATGATTTCTTAAAATTCCTTCTATTATTCCACCAATTCGTCTATTGCTTTTTGTGATCGTACGTTTTGTTCATCGGTTTATCACGAATAATTTTCAAGATTTCAAAACAATACTTTAATAATAAGTATTTACATTCTGTGTTTATCTGCGTGCCCCATGTTTAAAAGCGCAAGTTACTTCTTCCATAAAAGGGCGCGATTGTGGAACAACATAGGTAGAAAATGATCAATTTTTTTATAAGAACCACACTTAAACTGCTGAAGAAGAATCCATTTTGATCAATCTTTTTTCAAAATGGATTCTTTTTATTTATCGTAAAATACTGGTTTGTGAGTTATTTTTGACCAAACTTTAGTTCAAAGCAACAACAGCGGTAAGCTGTCAGGTTTTTTTGCGCAACAACCTGAAAGAGTGGAAACTCCCCTGTTGCATTTCCTTTTTTTGACCGAAAACATTTCCTTGTTTAGGACATCATATTAATACAAATGTCGGATGAGGTGCAGGGATGAAAAACAAGGAATACCTAGAAGAGAACAAAGTGAGTGTCTGGTGTATCGTAAGCATGGCTTCGATCCCGCTTGTCATGACGCTCGGAAACTCAATGCTGATCCCGATTTTGCCCATCTTTGAAGATAAGGTGGGGATTACCTCTTTTCAGTCGAGTATGGTGATTACAAGCTATTCGATTGCTTCCATCTTTTTGATTCCGGTAGCCGGTTATTTATCCGATAAGTTTGGCAGAAAAAAAGTGATGCTGCCGGCCCTCCTATTCGCTTTGATCGGCGGATTGATTGCGGGTTTTGCTTCATGGAAGCTGCAACAGCCTTTCACTTGGATCATTATCGGACGAATTTTGCAGGGCATTGGAGCAGCCGGTGCTGCACCAATCATTTTGCCATTAGTAGGCGATCTTTATAAAGATGATGATGAAAAAACAAGCTCCTGTTTAGGCATCATTGAAACGAGCAACACATTTGGAAAAGTGCTCAGTCCCATATTGGGATCCCTATTTGCGTCCATTGTCTGGTTTCTTCCATTTTTCTCGATTTCCTTTTTTAGCCTGATATCCATGATCCTCGTTTTTTTCTTTATTAAGGTACCTAAAGGAGAAGAAGAGCCAAAAAGGTTTAAGGAATTTCTCCAGACGACGAAGAAAACGTTCAAACAGGAAGGGAGATGGCTGTACACGGTTTTCCTGTTAGGTGCATTTGTGATGCTTATTTTGTTTGCCATGCTTTTTTCTCTCGGACAGCCTGGAAACCGTCCACCGATTAAAAGGCATGAGAAAAGGGTTTATCATTGCGGTCCCGCTTTTCCTGCTTTGTATTTCATCGTATGTCTCGGGAAGGAAAATCAAAGGAAGCCTGTCTGCGATGAAGAAATTAATCATTGGCTGCTTGATTCTTATGTCCGGCAGTGTTGTGTTTATCGGGTTTGTGAAAGCAAGGCTGATTTTGCTTCTTGTCGTAACTAGTCTCGTCGGGATCGCGATAGGAGCGTTATTGCCAACCTTGGATGCTTTGATCACCGAAAATATTGAAAAGGAAGAACGAGGGACGATTTCTTCCTTTTACAGCTCGGCGCGTTTTATCGGAGTGGCTCTGGGACCGCCGCTCATGTCGATCCTTATGAAAAACTATTTAAACATTAGCTATATTGGTTCAGGTATTATTGGCCTGATCATTATGTTGATCGTCATCAAGTGCATCCACACAGAGAGCGGACAAGAAAAAATGAGCCCGCATAATTGAAAGACCGATTACAAAAATTGTAGTCGGTCGTTTATGTTGGAATAAAAATTCTTTTTGTATGGTTACGACGTACACCACAGGCGCTTTCACTTTTCTTTAAAGATTCTCATTCTGCTGTCCGATCTCATCCCCGGCTAAAATTTCGTTTGCCGTTTTTAACTCCATATATTCATCCACTGAATCTCCCGGAACCGTTTTTCGGTTCGGAAAGGCCTGGTCGGTTTCAATTGTCAGTCTCTCTTTCTTTGGGGCATTGGTTAGATATTGATCCTCTCTTTTTTTCATGCTCTGCTTAACACCTCCGAACTATTAATTTTCCCATAATAAACCCAACATGAGAACACACGGATTCAGAAAAACTATCCTTATGAATAGGATGTCAAAATTCCGCAACTGCATACTGACTATAAAAGGAGAGCATGAAGAATGAAACCATTTGTTCCACAGCTTGTTTATATCGAACCAAAAGCCCTGGAATATCCGCTTGGCCGTGAACTGAAACAAAAGTTTGAGGAGATGAACATCGAAATCAGAGAAACGACGTCACACAACCAAATCAGAGGGCTGCCTGGAGATAATGACTTTCAAAGATACCGGGTCGCAAAATCGACTTTGGTGATTGGCATCCGGAAGACGTTGAAATTCGATACATCCAAGCCGTCCGCAGAATATGCGATTCCGCTCGCTACCGGGTGTATGGGACATTGCCATTATTGCTATTTGCAGACCACTCTCGGGAGCAAGCCATACATAAGGTCTTATGTTAATCTGGAGGATATTTTCGAGGCGGCTGAAAAATATATGAATGAAAGAAAGCCGGAGATCACACGGTTTGAAGCAGCCTGTACTTCTGATATTGTCGGCATCGATCATTTAACACATTCCCTTAAGAAAACGATTGAGTTCTTTGGGCAAAAAGAATTTGGTTTGCTGAGGTTCGTTACCAAATTCCATCATGTCGACCATCTGCTCGATGCCAAGCATAACGGAAGGACACGATTTCGCTTTAGCATCAATTCCCGCTATGTCATTAAAAATTTTGAACCGGGGACCTCTTCTTTTGATGAGCGAATAGAAGCAGCGCGGAAGGTGGCGGCTGCAGGCTATCCACTCGGATTCATTGTGGCGCCGATTTATATCCATGAGGATTGGAAAGCAGGCTATCTTGAGCTGTTTGAGCGTTTAAGTGAATCATTGCAAGGAATGGATCTTTCCAACTTAACGTTTGAATTGATCCAGCACCGGTTCACCGCACCGGCAAAACGGGTGATTCAAAAAAATTACCCAAAGTCAAAGCTTGAGCTCGATGAAGGCAAACGTAAATATAAATGGGGCCGGTATGGAATTGGAAAGTATGTCTATCCAAACGAAGAGGCGGCTGACTTGGAATCCACGATCAGAGGCTATATCGACCGCTTTTTTCCGAAAAGTGAGGTTCAGTATTTTACCTAAATGAATAAAGTGAAAAATTTAGTGACATATAGCTTATCCCCTGATTAAAGTGTAGAAAAGGCCTTTAGCAGGGGTGGACAAATTGCTTATTGACGGTGTGTTTTCCGGAGGAGGAATAAAGGGTTTTGCATTGGTCGGCGCATTACAGGTACTGGAGGAAAGGGGCTTTACATTCTGCAGGACGGCCGGGACAAGTGCAGGCTCGATTATTGCAGCGTTTATTACGGTCGGTTACAATGGCCGTGAAATAAATGATATATTAAATGAAATGGATGCAAGCGAGTTTTTGGATGCTAGAATAAGAAACAGACTGCCCATTCCGTTTGCAAAATGGCTTATGGTTTATTGGAAGCTGGGTTTGTATAAGGGAGACGCCCTTGAAAAATGGGTCGCCGAAAAGCTTGCAGCAAGAGGAGTCGTCAGGTTTTCGGATCTTCCATTTCAGAGCTTGAGAATTATCGTTTCCGACATTTCAAATGGAAGATTGGTCGTGCTGCCGGATGACCTGGTTAAGTATGGAATTGATCCGGGGAGTTTCCCGGTCGCAAAAGCAGTACGAATGAGCTGCAGCATTCCTTATTTTTTTGAACCAGTCAAGCTGAAGCTGGAGAAGGGCATGGGTAGTCATGTGTTTGTGGATGGCGGTGTGTTGAGCAATTTTCCGATGTGGCTATTCGATTCGGAACATGTAAAAAAGCGGCGTCCTGTACTTGGGATGAAACTAAGCGGAGATAAAGAATGCGAAAAACCTCATGAAGTGGACAACGCACTTGAGATGTTCAGCGCTCTGTTCAAGACGATGAAGGATGCCCACGATTCCAGATATATCTCAAGAAAGCATGTTAACAATATTATTTTCATTCCGATGAAGGGCGTGTCGGCGACTGAATTTGAATTAACAGAGGAGAACAAGGCTGTGCTTGTCAATCAAGGGAAACAATCGGCTGAAAAGTTCCTGAAAAAATGGACCTATTAAAAAATCGGGCTTTTTAAAACGAAGCCCGATTTTTCTTTTTATTTTTTTTTCCTTCAATGACGGTTAGGTTTGCTTCCGACTTTTTTCTGATTTTCGATTTATTCTTCGCTGATTTGGCTAGAGAAAAGGTAGCGACATTATCCCGTTTTGCCTTTGTGGATTTCTGCCTGTTTTTCGATTGGCGAGCGGCTTTAAGAAATGCCCGTTGCTCTTTTTTTTCAGGCTTATCCTTTGTTAAACGTTTATAAATGAAATAAACAATCCCCACCACAACTGCGATAATCAGGACGCTTCTGATCAAGCCCCATGGATTATGAAACAATTGGCTGGCGAGTCCGAGAACGGCCAATGCAATGATCCCGTAAATGATACGATTCAACAAAGACACCTCCTTAAGAGCATCATGAGCATTTTTACCGCTTTTTAAACGAGCTTTTTCAAATAATCCTCAAACTTTTTTCCTTATGCTATTTTTTACACAATATCTTCTGTTTTTAAACCTGCGGCTGTACCTTTTTCCAGTCTGAGAAGTTCATTGAAAGAAGCCAGGGCCACTTCGACCTGGTCATCTGTCGGCTCTTTAGTGGTCAAAAGCTGCAACCATAGACCGGGATAACCAAGATAGCGCAGCACGGGAACCTCCCTCAATTTGTTTGTAAGCTGAAGGACTTCAAAGGAAATGCCGAGAACCACCGGAATGAGCAAAATCCGATTGACCACTCTCAGCCAGAGGGGATCCGTAGGAAAGAACATATAGACAAAAACCCCTACAAATACAGTGAATAAGATAAAGCTTGAACCACAGCGGTAATGGAGTCTGGACTGGGCTTGAATGTTTTCTACAGTAAGTTCTTTGCCGTTTTCAAAACAATTGATAATCTTATGCTCAGCTCCGTGATATTGGAAGACCCTTTTAATGATCGGGGTGAGCGACACAAAATATATATAGGAAAACAATAGGAGAAGCTTGAAGAAGCCTTCCACAAGAATCTGTGCGGTCTTACCCTGAAAAATCGGTTGCATTAAATCAGCGAGAAAAACCGGGATGAGTGTAAATATCAATTTTCCAAAAATGAATGAAAGCACGCCAACTGCTGCTACACCTAGCCACATGGTCAGCTTCGACGATGATGCCGCTTCCTTTGCGATTTCCCCATCATCTGCAGGATCTACATCAAAGCGTTCTGATGAAAAGTTTAGATGCTTTGAGCCGTTGGCGCTTGAAGTTATAATGGCCACGATACCTCGCAAAAAAGGGATTTTCTTTAATTTCTGAAGCAGGGGCTTACTTTCTCGTGGTACATGAAAATATTCTATGGAAGAGTCTTTACGCCGGACCGCGGTAACGGTGTGGTGTTTGCCGCCAAACATGACGCCTTCCACTACCGCCTGCCCTCCGTATACTGGTTTTTGGGTTTCAGACAATTTCTACACCAACCTATGCTGTTATTTTACCCTTCGTACTACTTCTTTATCATACTAAAAAAAACAATATTTTTATACTTTAATCGTTCAACTTCTATCATTACATGGATGAATTCATAGAAATATTGCATGCGGGGAAGGGGCATGCTACATAATGGAGGTGAAAGATATGTCTGAACTAAATGAAGAACAAACCGGACGGGACACACCAAGGTCTCTTATCGTGGATTCCATGGTCATTGGTTTTTATAGCGGTGTTTTTTGGAGCTTCCTTGCCCAAGTGGCCTACTTTTTAAATTTTTTGGACTTCAGCCCAAAATTTCTTTTGACTTCATGGATTACGTTAGAATGGGCCAAAGGCTGGCTCGGGGTTGTCATATCGATCCTGCTATTTGGAATCCTTTCCATTTTGGCAGCTCTCATTTACTATGCTTTATTAAAAAAGGTCACAAGCATTTTTGCCGGTCTGCTATATGGAGTAGTTTTATGGCTGGTTTTAGTTTTTATATTTAAGCCGATGTTCCCTGATTTTCCTTCATATGCGGAAATGACGGGTAACACGATTATCACGAGCATTTGTCTTTTTATCTTATTTGGTGTATCTATCGGCTATTCGATTTCTTACGAACATCAGGAGCTCGAAAAGATAGAAAAGATGGAAACGGAAGCAAAGATGACTTGATGTAGATCACACATTGAACATGAAAAGATGCTTGCGCTTTTCTGTGTAACATAATTTGGGATTATGATAGAATGTTCATGTTGAACATTCTTTTTTAATTCAGCAGATAAAGCGGGTGTAGCATGGAAAATATATTAGTGATAAACGGTCCTAATCTTAATCGGTTAGGAAAACGGGAGCCAAAGCAATACGGAATAGAGACGCTTTCCGATTTAGAGCATTCTTTAAAGCAAAGTGCGGAAGGACTCGGAATCAGTCTCGATCTCTTCCAGTCTAACTATGAAGGGGCGATTATTGATAAACTGCACTGGGCCGAAGATAATGGAGTGAAGGGCATCGTTATCAATGCAGGAGCACTTACACATTACAGCTATGCGATTCGAGATGCAATTGCTGCTATAAAAATCCCCGTCATCGAAGTACATATTACTAACGTTCATGCACGGGAGGAATTCAGGCATGTATCCGTTATTGCGCCGGTAACGGCCGGTCAAATTGTCGGACTTGGCCTGCAAGGTTACGAATTGGCGCTTCATGCATTAAAAAAAATATAAAGGAGTGAAATGGGATGGAGAAATTAGAGCGATTCCGCGAAAAAATGGAGACTGTCCAGGTTGATGGATTTTTGATCACAAGCACATATAACCGCCGCTATATGACGAACTTCACTGGTTCTGCGGGTATTGTGTTGATTTCCCGCAAAGAAGCGAAATTCATTACGGATTTCCGCTATGTGGAACAGGCAGGCAAGCAGGCTCAAGGGTTTGAAATTGTCCAGCATACTGGTACGATTACCGATGAAGTGGCCAGTCAGGCAAAAGCGATGGGCATCAAAAGACTTGGTTTTGAACAGGATCACGTCACGTTTGCGTCATACAAAGTGTATGAAACCGCTTTTGAAGGTGAGCTCGTCCCGGTATCGGGCCTGATAGAGAAATTGCGCTTGATTAAGACACCGTCAGAGATTAAGATATTAAAGGAAGCCGCACAGATTGCCGATGCGGCATTTACCCATATCACACAATATATCCGTCCCGGTTTAACTGAATTGGAAGTTTCCAATGAACTTGAGTTTTTTATGAGAAAGCAGGGAGCTGCTTCTTCTTCCTTCGACACGATTGTGGCATCAGGATACCGCGGGGCTCTTCCGCACGGGGTTGCTTCTGATAAAGTGATTGAAAAGGGAGAATTGGTCACTCTTGATTACGGAGCTTATTACAACGGGTATGTATCCGATATTACCCGAACCCTGGCAGTGGGCCAGCCAAGTGATGAGTTAAAAAATATTTACAACATCGTTCTTGAAGCACAGCTGCGGGGAATGGCCGGCATCAAGCCGGGCATGACCGGAAAAGAAGCAGACGCGCTTACCCGTAATTTTATTGCCGAAAAAGGATACGGAGAAAGTTTTGGCCATTCAACCGGTCATGGCATCGGCCTCGAAGTGCATGAAGGACCGGCACTTTCTGTCCGATCTGAAACAATCCTGGAGCCTGGCATGGCCGTAACGGTGGAACCGGGCATTTACGTAGCGGAATTGGGTGGTGTCCGGATTGAGGACGATACGATCATTACCATTCAAGGCAATGAATCGCTCACCCATTCAACAAAAGAGTTAATTATTTTGTAATAAGATGTAGGAGGACAAAAAATGATTTCCGTTAATGATTTTCGTACCGGGTTAACAATTGAAGTGGACAATGGCATTTGGCAGGTAATTGAATTCCAGCATGTAAAGCCAGGTAAAGGGGCTGCCTTTGTACGTTCAAAGCTGCGGAACCTTCGTACAGGAGCGATCCAGGAAAAGACCTTCCGTGCCGGAGAAAAAGTAAGCAAAGCCCATATCGAAAACCGCAAGATGCAGTATTTGTATGCAAGCGGCGACAACCATGTGTTTATGGATAATGAAACATACGATCAAATCGAACTTCCTGAAAAGAGCATCGAGAGGGAATTGAAATTCTTGAAAGAAAATATGGAAGTGCATATCATGACATTCCAAAGCGAAACACTTGGGGTCGAGCTCCCAAACACGGTTGAACTCGAAGTAACCGAAACAGAACCGGGAATCAAAGGGGACACCGCTTCCGGTGGAACGAAGCCGGCAACTCTTGAAACAGGACTTACTGTCCAGGTTCCTTTCTTCGTAAATCAGGGAGACCGTCTGATCATCAATACAACAGAAGCTTCCTATGTATCGCGTGCATAAGGAAAAGCGGAAGCTCGCGTCGACTAAAATCGACACGTCCTGTACGTCGTGGCTAAACATCTGTCAAAATTATAAAAGTCTTTGAATCAAAAACCGGAGAGCCTAATCTCCGGTTTTTTTTGCTCAATTTTGATACGAAATCTGGGATTGGCTACAAAAATAAAATTACCGCTACAAAAGTGGTATTATCGGCTACAAAACTGAGAAAAGCGGCTACAAAAATTGAATTTTCAGCTACGAAAATTAGAGTTTCCAACAAAATCGAAATTCCCGCAACGAAATCTAAATGAAAACACCCACCCCGGTAAAACCCGCTACATATCGAAATTCCCAATCCCCAATTGGCGGACCTTCTTCCATAACTCTTCACCCACTCCCTGTCATAAACTGTGCGGACAGGCATACATTTTAAATATGAACGAGGAGGGTAGCTATGGAAAATATCCTGTCACTTTTGCCGAAAAAGATTCATGAACAACTAAGGTCTGTTCCACCGGCCGCGACCGAAAAAATCGAAGAGCTTCGCATCCGTGTCGGGAGGCCTCTTGAAATCATTATCGGCGGCAGGCCATCTTTTATGCCATACCTGGTGAGTGCTGAGGATGCTCAAGGATTGCTCAGTCGTCTGAGTCAATTTTCTTTATATACGCTTGAGGAAGAACTGAAACGAGGTTATATAACGGTTGCAGGAGGACATAGAGTTGGCCTGGCCGGCAAGGTAATTTTAGAGAATGGTGCTGTTAAAGCGATCAGGGATGTCTCTTCTTTTAACATAAGGATAGCCAGACAGAAAATCGGTGCTGCGCAAGGCTTAGTACCCTATCTCCACGCAGGAGAATGGCAGCATACGATGATCATCGGTGCGCCGCAAAGCGGTAAGACGACTTTGCTGCGGGATATTGCGCGCATTATTTCAGGCGGAGATGAGCGACATCAGATTCAGCCGAATAAGGTAGGGGTTGTCGATGAACGATCGGAAATTGCAGGAGCGGTCCATGGGGTGCCGCAGCTGGAATTCGGTCCGAGGATGGATGTGCTTGATGGCTGTCCAAAGGCGGAAGGAATGATGATGATGATCCGATCGATGTCTCCGGATGTTCTTATCGTCGATGAAATTGGCAGGGCTGAAGATACGATGGCCGTGCTGGAAGCGGTGAATGCGGGGATCAAGCTGATTATCACCACTCACGGGCATTCATTGGAGGATGTTAAAAAACGTCCGAATATTGCTCATATCCTTGAACAGAACATATTTGAAAGATTCATTGAATTAAAAAGAGATGAAGATAAAGGCAGAATTTCAACCGTTCTGGATGCCCGAGGTCAGCCTATTTCACGGAAACTGGGGGTTTCATAGATGATTAAGCTAATAGGTGCGGCAATCATTATTTTAGCCACGACCTGGACTGGATTTGAAGCTTCCAGACATTTGAGCCAGCGGCCGCGCCAGCTAAGGCAGCTGAAGGTGGCTTTGCAATCGCTGGAAGCAGAAATTATGTACGGTCATACTCCTCTCGCAGAAGCAGCTATAAAGCTTTCGAAGCAAATGCCTAAACCGCTCTCATGGTTTTTCGAATCCTTCGCTAACCGTCTTACTTCGGGAGAAACGACCGTGAAGGATGCCTGGGATGAGTCCTTAAAGGAGATATGGAAATGGCTTGCATTAAAACAGGGGGAATTTGAAATTCTATCCCAATTTGGTGAAACACTCGGCAGGCATGACAGATATCATCAGCAAAAACAGATACTGCTCACGATGACGCATTTGGAAAGAGAAGAGAACGACGCGATCGACCGGCAAGGAAAATACGAAAAAATGGTCAAAAGCCTTGGCTTTCTATCGGGCTTGCTATTAATAATTTTGCTAATGTAGGCAGATACGGGAGGAAATGAGATGGGCATGGATGTAGACATCATATTTAAAATCGCCGGTGTCGGAATTGTCGTGGCTTTTTTGCATACGATTTTGGATCAGGTCGGAAAAAAGGAATACGCTCAATGGGTCACTCTTTTTGGCTTTATTTATATCTTATTTATGGTTGCGTCGATCGTGGAAAATCTCTTCCAGAAAATCAAATCAGTGTTTTTGTTTCAGTAGGGAGGGGCTGGCCATTGAAATTATCAAAATAGCCGGGATCGCACTGGTGGCCACCTTTCTCGCTCTTATCATCAAAGAGCAAAAGCCGAATTTTGCCTTCCTGCTGGTGGTCTTTGTTGGTTGTTCGATCTTTCTTTTTTTGGCAGATAAAATTTATGAAATCATTCAGATGCTCGAAAAAATTGCAGTCAATGCCAATGTCAATATGGTGTATCTTGAAACGATTCTAAAGATTGTCGGGATTGCTTATATTGCCGAGTTTGCCTCCCAGATTACGAAAGATGCCGGACAAGGATCGCTTGCTTCAAAGATTGAACTCGCCGGCAAAATATTGATTTTGGCAATGGCGATCCCGATTCTGACAGTCATCATCGAAACGATTATTAAGATGATTCCGAGCTGACAGACGGTATCTGTTAATTTCAGGTGAGGTGAATATATGAAGCAAAAAATATACTACCTATCACTCATGCTGCTTTTCTTCTTTTTTTTTCAGGGCAGCACGGTCCTTGCCTCCGCCACCGATGAAACAGAACCCATTATGCAATCGGAGCTTGTTCAGTCTCAAATCGACAAGCTCGGCGTGGACGAGCTGAAACAATATTGGGATGATGTCATTTCTGAATACGGAGGTTTCTTGCCGGAAAGCCAAAAAGGCAGCTTCATGGATTTTATTAGCGGGGAAAAGAAATTTTCATTCGCGGAATGGTTTAAGGGATTGGGAAAATTCATTTTCCATGAATTGATTGTAAATGGAAAGCTGCTTGGATCATTGATTTTGCTTACGGTGTTTAGCATGTTTCTCCAGTCGCTCCAAAATGCCTTTGAACAAAGTTCCATCAGTAAAGTCGCCTATGCGATTGTCTATATGGTACTGATTATTCTCGCGCTTAACAGCTTTCATGTCGCCATTACCTATACGAAGGAAACAATCGATTTAATGATTTCCTTTCTGATGGCGTTGATCCCTTTGCTGCTCGCCTTAGTTGCCGCTTCGGGCGGTGTAATCTCGGCGGGATTCTTTCATCCTGTCCTTCTCTTTCTTATGAACACGAGCGGAATTTTGGTTCAATATGTCGTCCTGCCGCTGCTGTTTCTCTCGGCACTTCTCAGCATTGTCAGTACGTTGACGGACCAATATAAAGTGACCCAGCTTGCCCAGCTGCTTCGAAACTTTGGAATCGGGATTCTCGGAGCTTTCATGACCGTTTTCCTCGGTGTTATTTCTGTCCAGGGAGCCACATCGGCTGTTGCTGACGGGGTCACGTTAAGAACCGCCAAGTTTATTACCGGCAATTTCATCCCGGTGATCGGGAGAATGTTTACTGATGCTACAGATACTGTTATAAATGCATCGGTCCTCTTGAAAAATACCGTGGGGATGGCAGGTGTGGCGATCCTGCTTATGATCACTGCCTTTCCGGCCATCAAGATATTGATCGTTTCCTTCATCTATAAACTTGCAGCGGGGCTTTTGCAGCCGCTTGGCGGAGGACCGGTGATCAACTGTCTCGATATTATCAGCAAAAGCATGATTTATATTTTTGCGGCTTTGGCTATTGTATCGCTTATGTTTTTTCTAAGCATAACGATTATTATAGCGGCCGGAAATATTACGCTCATGGTGAGGTGAGGTGAGGAAAGGAGCAGGAGCATTGGAGTTTTTAACGGGATGGGTTACAAATATCATTTTGTTTGTGTTACTAGCCACTGTCATTGATATGCTGCTTCCGACCTCGGCAATGCAGAAATATGCAAAGATGGTCATTGGCCTCTTGCTGATCGCGGTTATCATATCACCGGTGCTTTCCTTATTTAACACCGATTTTGATCAATTGCTAGCAGAAGCAACGGCTTCTTTCGAGAAGGGTGAGCAAAAGAATCTGGAAAATTTAACAGAAATGAAGAAAAAAGAAATACAAGCCTCACAACATGCATATATTTTAGAACAAATGGCTGTCGGGTTGAAGGCAGGAGTGGAAGAGGAGTTGATAGCGAAATACGAAATGGAAATTCAATCCATTCACTTAGAAGTAAAAAATGCTAAACAACCTGAGATGCCGGAGGACTTGGAGAAGATTGTACTGGAATTGGACAAAGCAAAGAGTGAAACAGACTCAGTAGAGGTTGTCGCGAAAATAGACATCAATACAGAGGGGGACCCAACTCCGCACAAACAGCCTGCTAACCTGGAAGAGATTAAAAAATTTCTCGCAGCGAATTGGTCTGTAGATGAACAAGTGATTGAAATAGCCGGGGAAGGGAGTGAATCGAAAAATTGAAAAATGATAAAGGTCCTATAACCTGGCTTACCAAACTATTCATTAAAGATGGGGAACCAAAAGAGAAAAAACCTTCACTATATGCTTACGTTTTCGTGGTCCTTATTATTGGAGTCGGAATCATGATGGCAGAGAACTTTTTGACAACCGATCAGGAAAGTCAGAACGGCATGGATCCAAACGATGCAATGCCTGCTTTCAATGACAAGGAGTCAGAAGAGGAAGTCCCGGCATTCGGCCGGAAAGAACAAGTGGAAATCAAATCGATTAAGGATTATGAGAAATATCTGCAAACCGAAATGAAGGAAGCGCTTGAAGCGATTTCAGGCGTCGACGATGTCAAGGTAGTCGTAAACGTGGATGCTTCCGAACAGAAAATTTTTGAAAAAAATAAGGTCACACAAAAGCAAATCACGGAAGAAACAGATCAGGAAGGCGGCAAACGGACAGTCGAAGATTCGAATATAGATGAGCAGCTCGTCATTATAAAAAGTGGTGAGAAAGAAGGTCCGATTGTTTTAGAAACAAAAAAACCAAAAATCCGCGGTGTCCTGGTCGTAGCCAAGGGTGCTGAGAATATCCAGATAAAGAAGTGGATCATCGAAGCTGTTACAAGGTCACTTGACGTACCGAGCCACAGGGTTTCGGTAATGCCTAAAAAATAAGGGGGAAGAAATCCATGTTATTAAAAAAACAAACCGTTTGGTTATTGACGATGTTAAGCCTTGTCGTTGTATTATCTGTCTACTATTTGACCGCGCCGCCAAAGGATTCTTCAAATATGGTAGCCACTGAGCAAAAAGAGGACAAACAGCAGACCGAGACCAAACAGCAGACTGAAACCAAACAGCAGACCGAGACCAAACAAGCTGAAAAAGAGAATGAAGGAGAGCCGGCCGCCGAAAAAGAAAGCAAATCAGGTGCTAATGTCGTAACTGAACAAACGGGCGATGATGCTTACGAGACACTTCGCTTGGAAATTCAGGATAGCCGCGCTAAACAAAAAGAGGAATTGACGTTAGTCATGGCAGATACTGAGGTCTCGGCGGAAGAAAGGAGCAAGGCAGCGGCATCGATTAAAGAATTGAGTGAGATTGATGAAAAAGAACAAATCATTGAATCGTTAATTAAAGCAATGAATTATGACGCCGCGCTTGTACGAGTGAAGGGTAAGGATGTGAACATTACCGTAAAAGCAGATAAAGCCAACGCCTCTGCCGCCAACAATATTATCCGGCTTGTAAATGATGAATTGGAAAGTATGCACAATGTGGCGGTCGACTTCCAACCGAAAAAATAATTGAATTCTTCCTATAAATGAACGCTTGGGTATAAACCTAAGCGTTTACTTATGTTTCTTGCACGTATTGTCAGCCAAAACTTTGCAGGTGAATTGTTAGGAGTGTTAAACTAGTTAAGACTATGTATTGAATTTTGGCAAGCTATTATCGTATGATATTAGTATCTAGTCATAAATTTACCGATACGACTGGATGATTCCTTCGAAATGATCTGTTAAAAAAATAGACAAGGGGTGCCGTAATGTTAAAGGTACAAGAAATTCGTGAACTTATTAAATTGATTGATCAATCAAACATTAATGAATTTGTTTATGAGCAAGAAGGAACAAAAATTAAAATGAAAAAGAAAGCCGCTCCGGAACAGCCGGTTTCTGTCGTCGTTGATACGGTACAGGCCCAAGTTCCGGTACAGGAACAGCCTGTAAAGCAGGAGAAAGCAGCGGCTGTTGCATCCGCTCCCGCTCAGGAGACACAGGAGTCCAATCAGGAAAATTTACATAAAATTGTATCACCGATGGTCGGAACATTCTATCAGTCTCCTTCTCCTGATGAAGACATATATGTCAAAGCAGGTTCGAAGGTTAAAAAGGATTCGATCGTTTGCATTGTGGAAGCGATGAAATTGTTTAACGAAATCGAAGCCGAAGTAGAAGGAGAAATCGTTGAAATATTAGTGAATGATGGCCAGTTAGTCGAATATGGCCAGCCATTGTTTTTAGTTAAGCCTGAATAAGGAGCTGTTACAGATGATTAAAAAACTACTGATTGCAAACCGCGGTGAAATTGCCGTCCGTATTATCAGGGCCTGCAAGGAATTGGGCATTGAGACGGTCGCTGTCTTTTCTGAAGCCGACAGAGAGGCGCTTCATGTCCAGCTCGCAGATGAGGCGTATTGTATAGGACCGACCGCATCCAAAGACAGTTACCTTAATTTCACGAACATTATCAGCACGGCCAAGCTTACAGGTTCGGATGCCATTCATCCCGGTTATGGATTTTTGGCTGAAAACGCGGATTTCGCTGACCTGTGCCGTGAGTGTGGAATCATTTTTGTAGGTCCGTCCCCCGAGGCGATTTCAAAAATGGGCACAAAGGATGTGGCGAGGGAAACGATGCGTGAAGCGGGTGTACCGATTGTTCCCGGATCACAAGGCATTATAAAAGATAATGATGAAGCGATAAAACTGGCAGAAAAAATCGGTTATCCGGTTATCATAAAGGCTACTGCTGGCGGAGGCGGAAAAGGAATCCGTGTTGCGAGAACCGAGGATGATCTGGTTAAAGGTCTCCGCATTACCCAACAGGAAGCCATGACCGCGTTCGGCAATGCCGGGGTCTATATTGAAAAGTATATTGAAGACTTTCGTCACGTTGAAATCCAGGTGATGGCCGATTCACACGGAAACGCCATCCACTTGGGTGAACGGGATTGTTCGATTCAACGACGCTTGCAAAAGCTGGTTGAAGAGACCCCTTCCCCGGCCCTGGATAGTGAAATGCGCGAGGAGATGGGGGCTGCGGCTGTAAAGGCAGCTGTGGCTGTGGACTATTCGGGAGCAGGAACAGTCGAATTCATCTATGATTATAAGAACCGTAAATTTTACTTTATGGAAATGAATACCCGTATTCAGGTAGAGCATCCTGTTACTGAAATGGTGACGGGTGTTGATTTGATCAAGGAACAGATTTATGTGGCATCCGGAAAAAGACTGAGTTTGAAACAAGAGGATGTTGCCTTTAACGGATGGGCGATTGAATGTCGCATCAACGCGGAAAACCCCGAAAAGAATTTTATGCCGTCTGCCGGACAGATCCAGATGTACCTGCCCCCGGGCGGATTTGGCGTAAGGGTGGATTCCGCTGCCTATCCAGGCTATTCGATTCCTCCCTATTATGATTCGATGATCGCGAAATTGATCGTCCACGCGGCGACAAGGGAAGAAGCCATCGAAAAAATGAAGCGCGCATTAAGTGAGTTTGCGATTGAGGGCGTTCATACGACCATTCCGTTTCATATTAAACTGCTTCAGCATGAACAGTTCGTCTCAGGGGAATTTAATACTAAATTCCTTGAAATATATGATGTAATGGATTCATAATGAAAGAGAAACAGGAGGTGCTTTAAAATGAGTGAAATGGAAAGTGCAATGCTTGAGATGAACGAAAGTGATAATGGATTAGGCAAAGTGGAAATAGCTCCAGAGGTCATTGAAGTCATTGCCGGAATTGCTGCGGGTGAAGTTGAAGGCGTCGCACAGATGCGCGGCGGGTTTGCTTCAGGAGTCGTAGAACGTCTCGGGAAAAAAAATCACGGCAAGGGCGTTAAAGTGGACCTGTCCGGCGATGGAATTAAGGTGGACTTATATTGCGTCATGAAATTCGGTGTGTCTATCCCCAAGGTAGCCCAGTCGGTACAGGATAATATCAGGCAGGCATTATTGAATATGACAGCTTTGGATGCCGATGAAGTGAATGTCCATGTCGTCGGGATCCAATTTGAGAACGCGAAACAAGAAACGGAAATCGAGCAGGAAATGTAACATTCTTACATTCTAAAGAAAGGCCCGGCTTTTTAGCCGGGCTTTTCTATTAAAAACACCTGCGCCTGAGTTTAGTTTGCCTTGTTATGAGGCATACAAATTATATAGGAATTAAAAGCATAGGATTTTTGTTTCTCTTCACACTATTATCTGATACAGTGTAAAAGATGTGATTTCCATCGAAGGTTGAGGCAAAACGAGTTCTTTGTTTATCGTTTAATTAATAAAACTTAATAATTTTAATAAAATGACATTTAATGTTCGTCTTTGTCTTTGTTTTCATATATAATAGTGGATATTAAAGGAGTAAAGTGATGAAAAGAAGAATAGCCCGTGAAAAAGCACTACAGGCACTTTATACGATCGAGATTGGCAAGTCGGAAATTCAGGATGCACTGGTGAGCGTTTTGGATGGCGGAGCCTCTGATGAATATTTCGAAAAGCTCGTAAAAGGTACCCTTGACAAAAAAGAAGAGATTGACGGCCTGATCCGCAGCAACCTTGAAAACTGGACGCTTGAGCGGCTTGCGAATATTGACCGCAACCTTCTTAGGCTTGCCATTTTTGAGATGCGGTACAGTGAAGATGTTCCGGTAAATGTCGCCATGGATGAAAGCATTGAAGTCGCTAAAAAGTTTGGGGATGACCAATCAAGCCGATTTGTGAATGCGGTTTTGTCAAAAGTCAAAGACTCGCTGTAATCACGATGTACGTGCCGTTTCTTTTTCACCATTTCATTCGGGGAGGAATTCTTGGAAAATGACAGCTAAAATAATTGATGGTAAAGAAATAGCACTAGCAGTAAGGCAAGAGATAGCGGAGGATGTAAAGAAGCTTCTAGCAAAAAATGTTACCCCAGGCTTGGCCGTTGTTTTGGTTGGCGATAACCAGGCTTCCCGCACGTATGTCACCCATAAACAAAAGGCATGTCAGGAGCTTGGAATGCATTCCGTTTTAATTGAATATCCAGCTACCCTTACTCAGTATCAGCTTGTTGAAAAAATTAAAGAACTGAATGCGGATGACGCGATCCATGGCATTCTCGTACAGCTGCCGCTCCCGCAGCATATTGACGAAAAGGAAATCATTGAAGCGATTTCCCCGGAGAAGGATGTGGATGGCTTTCATCCAATCAATATCGGTAGAATGATGACCGGGCAGGATGCGTTTCTTCCTTGCACTCCATATGGCATTTTAGAAATGCTGAAATATATCGGCTGTGACATGGAAGGTAAGCATGTCGTCGTGGTCGGCCGCAGCAATATCGTCGGCAAGCCGGCTGGACAACTGTTCTTGAATGAAAATGCGACGGTGACCTACTGCCATTCCCGTACAAACGATCTTGCCCATCATACGAGACAGGCTGATATTATCGTCGTGGCTGTTGGGAGGAGAAACATGGTCACGGCTGAGCATGTGAAACAAGGTGCGATTGTGATCGATGTCGGGATGAATCGGGACGATGAAGGCAAGCTATGCGGCGACGTGTCATTTCAGGAAGTAAAAGAAATTGCCTCTTACATTACCCCTGTTCCAGGAGGCGTCGGACCGATGACGATAACGATGCTGATGAAGAACACACTGAAATCAGCCCAAAAGGCTCATCGTACCAAGCCGGAAACTTTAAATTGTTAAGAAAAAAGGATTAAATGCTTAAAAGAAGCCGGACTCTTGTTTATAATGAAGAGACGGCTTTTTTATATGAGTGATAATTTCAAATGAGAGAATCGATGTTCCTTACGTTCTTTGAGATAACAATGTTTCTTTTAAGGAGAGTCTTAATGGAAAATCAACAATATTTAAGCGTTACGGCTTTAACAAAATATATTAAGCGCAAATTCGATATGGATCCCCATCTGCAGAATATGTACATAAAAGGTGAGATTTCGAATTTCAAACAGCATTCAAGCGGACATATGTATTTTACGCTTAAGGATGAAAAAGCACGGCTCCTTGCCGTCATGTTTGCAAGCAGCGCGAACGGGCTTAAATTCACCCCGGAAAATGGGATGAAGGTATTGGTACAGGGAGATGTATCCGTCTACGAGCAAAGTGGGCAATACCAGCTGTATGTCAAGGCGATGTCTCCTGATGGCATCGGCGATCTCTATTTGGCTTATGAACAGCTAAAGAAGAAGCTGGAGGAAAAGGGGTTGTTCTCCCCGCAGCATAAGAAAGAAATCCCGCGATACCCGAAGACCGTGGGCATTATCACGTCGCCGACCGGTGCCGCTTTGCGGGATATCCTCATTACAATTAAACGAAGGTTTCCAATCGCGAGAATCATCATCTATCCCGCGCTTGTACAAGGGACCAATGCCCCCAGATCCATTGCGATGGCGATTGCCACGGCAAATTCGAGAAAAGAAGCGGACGTCTTGATTGCCGGACGCGGCGGAGGCTCAATCGAGGAGCTTTGGGCCTTCAATGAAGAGGTGGTCGCAGAATCGATTTTCGACTCGGATATTCCAATTATATCGGCAGTCGGGCATGAAACGGATTTTACGATCGCGGATTTTGTTGCCGACTTGAGAGCACCGACGCCGACCGGAGCCGCCGAGCTCGCTGTCCCGCATCTCAATGAAATTATGGAACGGCTGATGAACCGGAAAAACCGGTTAACCAGGTCGGTGCAGGAGTTGGTCAATTTTGAGGGCACTAAGCTAGCCCGCCTGGAAAAATCATACGCCTTCCGTTACCCAAGGAAGATGTATGAACAAAAAATGGAGCAGCTTGATAAAGCGGTAGAGCGGCTTAAAAGGGAAAGCAGGAGGTATTTTCTAAAAAAGAATGATAACCTGTCAGCCCTTCAGACCAGTCTCAGGAAGCAACATCCTTATCAGGCCGTTTTACAAGGGAAGGATAGCCTTGATAAACAGAAAAGAATGTTGAACAGATTAATGGAAAACATCCTGAAGACCCATACCCAGAATTTTGTTCATAAAAATGCGACATTATCGGCGTTAAGTCCGCTTAAAATCATGGACCGGGGATACGGGCTTATATACTCGGAAGATGAAACGCTTGTGAAGAGCAGGGAACAAGTAGCAAAGGGAGATGCAATCTCCGTACAAATAAAAGACGGCATATTGAATTGCATTGTGCAGGATATAAAGGAGAGAAATGAACATGAGTGAAGAATTAACCTTTGAACAGGCAATGGACAAGCTGGAGGATATCGTGGAGAAGCTGGAAGAAGGCGACGTAGCATTAGAAGAAGCTATATCCATTTACAAGCAGGGAATGGATTTATCGAGGCTCTGCCACCAAAAGCTGAAAGCGGTGGAAGATCAATTGACCGAGATTTTACGTGAGGACGGCGAACTCGAAGGCTTTGCGGTTCAGGAGGAGGAATAAATATTGAGTACAGGTGAAGCCTATCAGGCTTTTTCTGAAAAGTATAAGACACTTATTGAAACAGAGATCGTTGCCTATGTAAAGGCTATACAAGCACCGGATACATTAAAGGAAGCAATGATTTATTCCCTTGAGGCGGGCGGGAAAAGAATCCGCCCGTTATTGGTATTCGCAGTACTGTCCGCTTTTGGCAAAGATACGCGGATTGGCATTCCAGCCGCGGCGGCGATTGAAATGATTCATACATACTCCCTGATCCATGATGATTTGCCGAGCATGGATAATGATGACTTGCGTCGGGGAAAGCCGACCAACCATAAAATATTCGGTGAAGCCAATGCAATATTGGCAGGTGACGCGCTGCTGACATACAGCTTTCAGGTAATTGCCGGTAGCAGCCATCCGGATGTTTCAGCTGAAATGAAGCTGGAATTGATACAGGAACTGTCCAAAGCAGCCGGAGCAGAAGGCATGGTTGGCGGACAGGTAGCTGATATGGCAGGAGAAAGCAAACAGCTCACATTAAAGGAACTGGAATATGTTCATGAGCATAAAACAGGAAGGCTGCTTACGTTCAGTGTATTATCGGGTGCTATATTAGTCGGTGCCAACGATCAACAGCGCCGGCACTTGCTGCAATTCTCCCATCACCTGGGGCTTGCCTTCCAAATCCGCGATGATATTCTCGATATCGAGGGAACGGCAGAAATCATCGGAAAACCGATAGGAAGCGACGCAATAAATAAAAAAAGCACGTACCCATCCTTACTCACGCTTGAGGGGGCAAAGGACAAGCTGAAGGAGCATATTGACAACGCCCATCATGAATTGGGAAAAACGAATCTCGATACAAGTTTATTAGCAGAAATTACAGACCTGATATCGGCAAGGAATCACTAAGTAGGCGCTTACAAGTTTGTTATGAATACGGGATTGTGATATACTCATCTTGAAAATTTTCCTGTTTTTTGTCGCTTATTCTTTCCAGCAGGAAAACCGTAAATGGAAAATCATGAAATGCAGCCGCCGTTATCATCTGGTGCCGGCGGCTTTTTAGCACCGTAATTTTAGTTAAAAAGTCGGACGCTGCAACAGAATAAAATGAAAGCGAGTGATCCGGTTTGGATCTTCTATCTATAAAAGACCCATCATTCTTGAAAAATATGAACCAGGCAGAATTAGAACAGCTTAGCGAGGAAATCCGTAAATTTCTGATTGGCAAATTATCCACCACAGGGGGGCACATCGGTCCAAACCTTGGCGTCGTTGAACTTACGATTGCCTTGCACAAGGAATTCAACAGCCCCCAGGACAAAATCATTTGGGATGTCGGACATCAATCCTATGTTCATAAAATCTTGACAGGAAGAGCGGGCGAATTTGATACATTAAGACAATATAGAGGACTTTGCGGGTTCCCAAAAAGAATTGAAAGTGAGCATGACGTATGGGAAACCGGGCATAGTTCCACATCGTTATCCGCCGCGATGGGGATGGCGATTGCCCGTGACTTAAAAAAGGAGAAGAGCTTTATTCTCCCTGTGATTGGCGACGGGGCGTTAACGGGCGGGATGGCACTGGAGGCACTTAATCATATCGGCCATGAGAAAAAAGATATGATTGTGATCCTCAATGATAATGAAATGTCGATTGCCCCCAATGTCGGCGCTCTTCACAGTGTGCTTGGCCGCCTTCGCACAGCCGGGAAGTATAATTATGTGAAAGATGAGCTTGAATATATTTTGAAAAAGATACCTGCTGTCGGCGGCAAGCTTGCGGCAACTGCAGAGCGGGTAAAAGACAGCCTGAAATATTTGCTCGTATCCGGCATATTCTTCGAGGAGCTCGGCTTTACCTATTTAGGGCCGGTTGACGGCCATAACTATGAGGAGCTGTTCGAAAACTTCCGCTATGCTAAAAAAACGGAGGGACCTGTGCTTTTGCATGTTATCACCAAAAAAGGCAAAGGCTATAATCCGGCTGAAACCGATAAGATCGGAACATGGCATGGAACCGGTCCTTATAAAATCGAAACAGGTGCCTTTGTTAAACCGCTGCAATCGCCGCCTGCATGGAGCAAGCTGGTCAGTGAAACGGTGCGACGTCTTGCCAGAGAGGATGAGCGGATTGTTGCGATTACTCCGGCGATGCCGGTCGGATCTAAGCTTGAAGGGTTTGCAAGTGAATTTCCTGATCGAATGTACGATGTCGGAATTGCCGAGCAACATGCAGCGACGACCGCTGCAGGACTTGCGACCCAGGATATGAAACCATTTTTGGCGATCTATTCAACCTTCTTGCAGCGTGCCTATGATCAGGTATTACATGACATCTGCCGCATGAATTTAAACGTATTTCTGGGTATCGACAGGGCAGGTCTTGTCGGAGCCGATGGGGAAACACACCAAGGCGTGTTTGATATTGCCTTTTTACGACCTATGCCGAACATGGTCTTGATGATGCCGAAGGATGAGAATGAAGGCCAGCATATGGTCAATACAGCCATAAAGTACAATGGTGGACCGATTGCGATGAGGTTCCCGCGCGGTAATGGCCTTGGTGTCCAATTGGATGACGAGCTAAAGCAAATTCCAATCGGATCATGGGAAGTGCTCAAAGAAGGAAATGACGCGGTGATTTTAACATTCGGAACGACGATCCCAATGGCTCTAGAGGCCGCCGTCATACTTGAAAAACAGGATTATTCAGTTAGGGTTATCAATGCCCGCTTCATAAAGCCGATGGACGAGAAAATGCTAAACAGCATACTCGATACTAAGCTGCCTATTTTGACCATTGAAGAAGCGGTTCTCCAAGGAGGATTCGGAAGCGCTGTTCTCGAGTTTGCGCATGAACATGGCACTCACGGATCCATCATTGAACGCATGGGCATTCCTGATGAATTCATTGAACATGGTAGTGTCGATAAGCTGCTCGAGGATATCGGCCTCACTGTTGATGGGGTAGTAAACAAAATCATTAAAATAACACCAAAAAAGCAAAAAAGGGCATAATAGCATGAAGGCTAAAAAAGAAAGATTGGACATTTTGCTTGTAGAAAAAGGTTTATCCGAAACGAGGGAAAAGGCAAAGCGGATGATTATGGCCGGCCTTGTTTACGGTAACGAGGAACGTTTGGACAAGCCCGGAGAAAAAGTTCCTGTTGATTTGGAGCTTACAATCAAGGGGAAAATGATGCCATACGTGTCTCGAGGCGGTTTAAAGCTGGAAAAGGCGTTAAATACATTTGATCTTGATGTGTTGGACAAGGTTCTTTTGGATATCGGAGCTTCCACTGGGGGTTTCACCGATTGCGCCTTGCAGAATGGCGCTAAAATGTCATACGCGCTGGATGTGGGCTATAACCAGCTTGCATGGAAGCTGAGGCAAGACGACCGGGTCAAGGTGATGGAGCGAACGAATTTCCGTTATGTACGTCCTGCCGACCTCATTGGTGCGATGCCCAATTTCGCAAGCATTGATGTTTCGTTTATCTCATTAACGCTCATCCTGCCGGTGCTGAAAACGTTGCTCGTGCCGGATAGTGATGTCGTGGCGCTCGTCAAGCCGCAATTTGAAGCAGGAAAGAATCAAGTAGGCAAGAAAGGGATTGTGCGTGAGAGTAAAATTCATGTCGAAGTAATCGATAAAATCATCGCCTTTGCGATCAAAGAAGGCTATGACATCAAAAACGCGTCCTTCTCCCCGATAACAGGCGGCGATGGCAATATTGAATTCTTGCTCCACCTTCATTGGTCGGGAGAAAAGGAATCCGGTGACAATCAACTAAAAGATTCCACCGAAAATATTGTCAAACAGGCTCATCAGGAATTGAAACAAACGAAAGATAAGGAAAGTAATAAAGACTCCTAGCTGCAGCAGCAGCATATAGGAGTCTTTATCTATATACCATCATTTTTGGCTCATTTAAGCTCCAACTGTGGAAAGCTTGCTTTTCCTCTCGCCTTATGCAGTTGGAGCAAGCTTTCAGCTTTGCTGAAAGGCAGAAGAGACCGGGGTTTCAGGAATAACTCTAATTGAAATGATCAAAATTTTTTATAAAAATCTCATACTTGAATCAATTTTTAAATTTTAGAGCCCCAATGGTTCTGAGACGCAAAAAAGGAGTACCTCCCCAAAAAATAGGCTGTGTTAGTACTCCCTATTGATTTCCAAACCTGTTGCTTTTCGCTGCAGGCGGCGACTCCTCGAAAATGCTACGCATTTTCTCGTGCGGTG
>NZ_QVTC01000061.1 GCF_003429085.1 Bacillus sp. V59.32b
CGAACGGTACGTACGGTGGTGTGAGAGGTCGGGGGTTAGTCACCCCCTCCTACTCGATTACGTGCTTCTGCACATGAATCGGAATAAAAGCGAAAAAAACGTGAAGAAGACAAAAGGTACGATAAAAACGGGCAAAAGTGAATTCACGTTCGGATAAAGGAAAAGGCCGAGAAATACAGAAAACAACAGTAAATCCAGGTATACGAATAACTCTAGGCTGAAAACGTCCAAAACATCTTCAGCAAGTTCAGGGTGCTGTTTTACTATTTCGTGTTTATGATAGTGTCTCATCCCAATCACCTTGTAAGTCTGAATACTATCTATATATGAGCGGGCCGCGCATAGCGTGACACATAATAAGCTGCTTTTTCCAATTATTAAACATTGTCGCCGTACTATTTTTTTATTTTCATATGTTATAATTTTAATATATGTCAGAGCATCTTCATGATAATGATGTCTGTCTGAACCAATTTGAGATTACATCAACAAAAAGAAGTTCTGCTACTTGAGCAGACTTTTTTCTTTAGAGAGGGATTATTATGAATATAAAGAAGCTGGCTTTTATCTTTGCTATTCCGGCTGTTCTTTTAGGCGCTCTCTTTTCATTTGATTCTCTTCCTTCTGCATCTGAAGAAGGGATCACATGGGCCGAGTTACCGGAAAATAACCCGTTGAAGCACAAAAAGCTAATCAAGGATAATCAAAACCTTCAACGCTTGTTTCTCTTTTCCAATTCAGTGTTTAATAATGAAGAGGCGTATTCTATTATAAAGACCATCAGCAGTCTTCCGCCTTTCATGCATGATCGACTAGTTCATCACAATGTACGGATTAAATTGTTCACGGGCAGTTTGACCGATAATCGTTCAGCAAGGCATTTAAAAGGGGAAAAGCCGAGAGGCTACACAAATTCGGAGCACACATGGGATGATGTGCCGGGAATGGGCGGAACAAGAAATGTTCTCGTCAAGATAGGCGCGAGCGGAAAGGGAAGCGGTCATGGCTCAGTCAGCCTCGAGCTTCATGAGCTGGCGCATACATTGGATACGATCGTCTACGGGAATATCCGCGAAGATGAAGGGTTTCTCCGCATCTGGAAAGAGGAAGCGCCTAAGCTTTTTCCGGGACGGCCTTATTTTCTCACCCACCCTGAAGAATACTTCGCTGAATCCTTTGCGATGTATTATTATAAAAACGCTCGCGATAAAACGGAGTTACAAACGAAAGCACCGAAGACTTATTTTTTCATCAAACAACTGGACTGATAATCTGATAGAATAGAGAAGAAGATTTTTAAAAGGTGGGTTACGATGAAGCAATATTTGGACTTATGCAGACATGTCCTTGAAAACGGGACCGAGAAACAGGACCGGACAGGTACGGGGACGATTAGTACTTTCGGCTATCAGATGAGGTTTGACCTGGGAGAAGGTTTTCCGCTGCTGACGACCAAAAAACTGGCTCTTAAGGCCATTATCCATGAGCTGCTTTGGTTTTTGAAAGGTGATACGAATGCAAAGTATCTTCAGGAAAACGGCGTCCGCATTTGGAATGAGTGGGCAGATGAAGACGGTGAACTTGGACCGGTATACGGCCATCAATGGCGTTCATGGGGAACAGCGGATGGAAGGCAGATCGATCAAATCTCGCAGGTAATCGAGCAAATTAAAAACAACCCGGATTCAAGGCGCCTGATCGTGAGTGCATGGAATGTTGGTCAGTTGGAAGACATGGCGCTTCCACCGTGCCATGCCTTTTTCCAGTTTTATGTTTCGGACGGAAAGCTTTCCTGCCAGCTATACCAGCGTTCTGCCGATGTTTTTCTCGGTGTGCCATTTAATATCGCTTCCTATGCATTATTAACAATGATGGTCGCCCAGGTTACCGGACTGAAGCCAGGCGAGTTTGTGCATACATTCGGAGATGTACATATTTATTCGAACCATATGGAACAAGTCAACCTGCAGCTTACAAGGGAGCCGAAGAAGCTACCTGTCATGAAAATTAATCCGGAAGTGACGGACATTTTTGACTTTTCTTTTGAAGATTTTGTTCTCGAAGATTATGATGCACATCCTCATATTAAGGGAGTTGTCAGCGTATGATCTCTCTCATGCTCGCAATGGATGAGAACAGATTGATCGGCAAAGACAACCAGCTGCCGTGGCACCTGCCTGCGGATTTGCAGTATTTTAAAAACGTGACAATGGGGCATCCAATTGTGATGGGACGCAAAACCTTTGAGTCAATCGGCCGTGTGCTGCCAGGAAGGGAAAACATTGTCGTGACCCGCAATGCTGAATTTGACGCCGAAGGAGTGACGATTCTGCACTCCATCGACGATGTCAGACAGCTGGCTGATTCTTCGGCCCAGGAGCTATTCGTGATCGGCGGGGCGGAAATCTTCAAAGAAATCCTTCCTGTCACAGACCGGCTCTATATTACTGAAATCCATCATGCCTTTGAGGGAGATACTTATTTTCCTGAAACCCAAGAAACAGAATGGGTGCAGCGATCATTAACAGCAGGCACGGTTGATGAAAAAAACCGTTATCCGCACGACTTTATTGTTTTGGAAAGAAAAAAATAGTATCTAAGTCCGTCTCAGTCATTTGAGGCGGCTTTTTTGGTCCAAACTAAGGCATTTATTAACCGAACTCGATTACTATCCAAACTAGCGATTTATTATCCGAACTGAGGCATTTATTATCCAAACTCAAAATTACGTTTGCCAAAGACTTCGTCGCAGGATGTGGTGTTTTTTATTAGAGCCGGCATCGACGTAAGTCATGAAGCTGCTAATTTTCTTATAAGAATTTTTAGAAAAATCTGTTGTTTTACCAAGCTAAAGTGTTATAATTTACAAATTAAATAACAGTGAAGAGAAAGAGGGATACAATGAATCAGACAACTTCTGAAACCAAGTTGCTTCACATTGAGGATATTCTAATCGCATATAAAGAGTTGAAAGATATCATTTACCATACTCCCTTGCAAAAGAACAACCGTTTGTCTGAAAAATACGATTGTAATGTTTATATAAAACGTGAAGACCTGCAGCATGTCAGATCATTTAAGTTACGCGGGGCTTACTATAAAATGAAAAGCTTGACTGAGATCGAGATAAAAAACGGAATTGTTTGCTCAAGCGCCGGCAACCACGCTCAAGGGGTCGCTTATGCATGCAGTGCCTTAGGAATTCATGGAAAGATTTTTATGCCGGCTACGACACCAAGACAAAAGGTGAACCAGGTAGAACTATTCGGAAAAGAAAGCATTGAAATCATCTTAACGGGCGACACATACGATGATGCTTACGAGCAGGCGTTACTTTGTGCCGAAAAGGAGAGCCGAGCCTTTATTCACCCGTTTGACGATGAACTGGTTATGGCAGGGCAAGGGACTGTGGCAGTAGAGATATTGAATGATTGTGATGAGAAAATTGATTTTGTTTTTGGAGGAATTGGTGGCGGAGGGTTAATGGCGGGCCTGTCTACTTATTTCAAGAGTATCTCACCTAAAACAAAGTGCATTGGCGTAGAGCCTGAGGGAGCAGCGTCCATGAGACATGCCATCAACCTAGGCAAGGTGGATGGCCTCAAGACGATCGATACATTTGTTGATGGAGCGGCTGTTAAATGTGTGGGAACAAAGACATATCAGATTTGCAGTGAGCTTGTCGATGATATTGTCGTCGTTCCGGAAGGCAAGGTCTGCACAACGATTGTTGATTTATATAATGAACACGCGATTGTTGCGGAACCAGCAGGATCGCTTTCTATTGCGGCTCTTGATTTCTATCGCGAGCAGATTAAAGGGAAGACGATTGTTTGTGTGATTAGTGGCGGCAATAATGATATCGGGAGAATGCAGGAAATTAAAGAGAAGTCGATGCTCTATGAGGGATTGCTTTATTATTTTATCGTCAATTTCCCGCAGCGGGCCGGTGCCTTGCGTGAATTCCTTGATGAAGTGCTCGGACCTGACGATGATATTTCAAGATTTGAATATACGAAAAAAAATAATAAAGAAAACGGGCCGGCCCTGGTCGGAATCGAGTTAAAAAAACAAGGGGATTACCAAGGGCTGATTTCGCGGATGGAGAAGAAGGGCTTTCCTTTTGTGGAAGTTAATAAAAACAGTAATTTATTTCATTTATTAATCTAAAGCTGGAATATCCTTCAACCTTCAGGTAGAATAGTAGAGTATTTCCACGACACATCAACATGATTAAATTGTGAACGAACTATGAAGAATTTGCCATATGCTTTCAAATAGTAATAATAAATACTATACTAACAGTAGATTGTATTAAAATACCTAAAGGGGATGTTTCCATGTTTTCAAATATTGGTGTTCCGGGCTTAATCTTAATTCTTGTACTCGCTTTGATCATCTTTGGTCCTAAGAAGCTGCCGGAAATCGGGAAAGCCTTTGGACAGACTCTGCGCGAATTCAAGAAATCGACTCGCGAACTGACGAGCGACACAATGGATGAAGATGAGAAGAAGAATGCGTCAAAATCATAGAAGGCAATTGGTGTGAGATGAAGCTGTCTTACACCTTTTTATTCGGGAACAATGCAGATTCTTGCGTTCCAAGAGTTCCTTACCATAAAAGAAGGATGGATCAATTTTGGCAGACAAAGAATTAAACCTCGTCGACCATTTAGGTGAATTAAGAAAACGGCTGATCATCGTCGCGGTTTCCTTTTTGGTCTTTTTTATACTGGGATTCATTTTCGTCGAAGATATCTATAAATGGCTGGTTGAGGACCTGGAAATGAAATTGTCCGTCTTAGGACCAAGTGACATTATCTGGGTGTATTTCATGATCTCATCCGTTATTGCAATCACAATTACGATTCCCGTATTCGCTTTCCAGCTTTGGCTATTTGTTAAACCTGCGTTGATGCCAAATGAAGTAAAAATCACTTTATCCTATATTCCGGCCTTATTCATTTTGTTTATCGGGGGGCTTGCGTTCGGATATTTTGTCATCTTCCCGACCGTATTAGACTTCCTGCTTGATTTAAGCGGCGATCTGTTTGTGACGAATTTTACCGCCGATAAATATTTTCGTTTCATTTTGACTATGACTTTGCCTTTTGCGATTTTATTCGAGCTGCCAGCGGTAACGATGTTCCTTACTTCCATTGGCGTCATTAATCCATACGTTCTGCAAAAGCTTAGAAAATACGCGTATTTTGTACTCGTATTGATTGCGATCACAATCACTCCCCCGGACTTCATGTCAGATTTCTTAGTGACGGTTCCTTTGCTGCTTTTGTATGAAATCAGCATTTCACTTTCTAAGATCGTCTTTAAAAGAAAGCAAAAAAAGGAAGCATTGCTTGAATCGGAATATGAAACAGAAGAATAAGTGCAATGATGTCTAATCATCCCTGCCTTAAAAGAATCGCTAAATGGCGTATTTTCTTTACAATTTTGGAGATTTAGTGAAAATTCCTTCATTTTGCGTATAAATAGTTTGAATGGTAGGTGTGAATAGGTATAATACAAAGAGAATTGTAAATGTAGGGAAGTGAATTGATGGGTAAAGTGAAAATTGTAACGGATTCCACGGTGGATATGACTGTGGAAGAACTTAAGAAATACGAAATTGAAATGATACCGCTATCTATTTCGATTGATGGCGAGGTCTATTTAGATAAAATTGAAATTGAACAGAACGATTTCCTGGAGAAAATGAGAAATGCGAAAGAACTGCCGAAAAGCTCACAGCCGTCCACGGGTGCTTTTATTGATGTGTACAACAAGCTTGGAGCTGACGGAAGTGAAGTCATTTCCATTCATATGACCGGAGGCATGAGCGGTACGTTCCGTTCCGCTGAAAGCGCAGCCGGAATGACAGAAACAAAGGTGACGGTTATCGATTCTCAATTCATTTCAAAAGCACTGTCCTTTCAAGTAATTGAAGCTGCCAAAATGGCACAGGAAGGCAAGACTGCCGTTGAAATAACAGAACGATTGACTAAAATAAGAAATCAGACAAGCCTGATCATTGTCATCGACACCCTTGAAAATCTGGCAAAGGGAGGAAGAATCGGAAAGGTTTCTGCCTTCTTCGGTTCTTTATTAAACATTAAGCCTATCGCTATTCTAGAGGACGGTGTTTTACATCCCGTTTCAAAGGCACGCAGCCAGTCGCAGATCATCAAAAATCTGCTTAATCGGTTTGTGGATGATACAAAAGGCAAAGTTTTAAAGGGCGTTTCAATTGCCCATGCCAATGGCCTGGAACTATCCGAAAAAGTAAGAAAAGCTGTTCAAGAAGTATCAGGATTTGAAAACATCACCATTGAGGTAACGACACCTGTTATTAGCACGCATGCAGGTGAGGGAGCAATGGCCCTTATGTATTACTGGGACCCTGAGTAAGTTGATAAGAACATAAATGCAAAAGGGACCCCGATCCAGTTCCGGATCGGAGTTCCCTTTTAAAATCATTGGGGCCCATTAGGCTTCAGGCACCGGAGTCGGTGTTGGCTCGGGGAAACCTTTTTTATACTTATCATCAATATACTGCCGAATTTCCTTCATGCTTTTGCCCTCATTAAATTGATTAATAGACTCCGCTGCCGTTACAACACAAACGTCACATATAGTGCCATGGTCATCCCAGACGATGGCGCCGTTTTTTTTGTTTTCATGAATGAAGCAATCATAATTATCACGGTGGCCGGCTGATTCACTGCAGCCGCAGTAGCATGGAATATGCTCCAGAAGGTCTTGGTACTTAGCGGCTTCTGCATAAATCGCGGTCAAATCTTCAGGTTTTCCATCTAAAAATTGAGGCATATCTTCGGCTGACTTTGTTTCTTCATGAATATCACCCTTATGTTGCTGATCTACAGAATGATCATTCTCCTTACTTTCCGAATGTTCGGTAGGTTCGTTTCCGCACCCAGCTACGATTAGAAAAACTGAAAAAAACACTGAAGTGAAAATAGTATATTTCTTTTTCAAAACGATCACCTGCTTTTATATTTAATCGGGTACATCTTATCATATAATCATATGGGAAATACGATTATTGCTATTCGTTACGAATTTAGCCACAATTCCTAAGCAGCATTTTCCCAAACACTAATTGGGATAAAATGTATATATAAAGAGTATATCGATTCAAGGCGGTGACTGTATTGGGAGAAAAAGTTTTATTTTTCGGTGATTTTGGAATAGACGATATTTTCGCTTTAATTTATTCTTCTTATTCCAAACAGATTGATGTTGTCGGGATTGTCGCGGATTACGGGAATGTATCAAAAGAGAAAGCGGTTGCAAACGCAAGATTCCTTCAGCAGCTGTTTGATATTACAGACATCCCGATTTTCGGTGGTGCTTCGAAATCGCTAACGGGAAGTGAGCCTGAGTATTATCCGACGATACATGGTGAGGGAGGACTCGGACCGTTTGAAATCCTGGAAGAAATGGGATCAAATTTTGAGAATTTCCATGAAATCGTTCCACTTATTAACAAATACGGGGACGAATTAACGATTGTTTCGGTGGGGAGACTGACATCTCTTGCTACCGCGTTTATTTTTTTCTCAAACGTGATGAAAAAAATCAATAAGATTTATATTATGGGAGGCGCTTTCCACTATCCCGGCAACGTAACTCCTGTCGCAGAAGCAAACATATACGGAGATCCTTACGCGGCCAACATTGTTTTTACAAATTCTCCGGTCAAAATAAATGTCTTTCCTTTAAACGTGACACACCAAGCCATTGTTACTCCTCCTATCATCGAATACGTCCATTCCGTTATAAAACAAGTCGATCACCAGATGGCTGAAATCACGATGCAAATGTATACGTATTACTATCAGGCCTACAAAGAAATGATGCCTACGATTGCAGGGACTCCGCTCCATGATCTTTTGGTGATATGGGCATTAGAAAAACCGGGTGATGTAAGGTTCAAGGAGGTTCCTGTAAAAATCATTACGAATAAAGGCGAAAGCTTTGGACAAACAATCGGTGACTTTCGTGAAAGAAGGATCAAAGCAGACTATCCCATCCATAAAGTTGCGGTTGACTTTAACTATGCCCGATATATTAATTCCTTTGTGGAAACATTTATTTCTGAGGCTAACCATAAACAATCGTTTTTATAAACCTGAACCATAACAATATTATTATTCCATACCATTAGTTCGTCTGCTAGAATGAATAGATGACGAACTGATTACATAAAGGATGGTTAAGGAATGAAGAAGCTTCAATTGTTATTAGCAGTTGTTCTGGTGGCAGGTCTGGTTCTTTCCGGCTGCGGTTCAAACGGAGTACCTGACGCTAAAAACTGGGATGTGGAAAGCTTTACATTTACGGATCAAGAAGAGAAACCCTTTTCGAAGAGTGATCTGGACGGGCGCGTTTGGGTTGCTGATTTTATTTTTACAAGCTGTGAGGATGTTTGTCTTCCCATGACATCCAATATGGCACAGCTTCAACAACAATTAAACGATGAGGGGATTAAAGATGTTGAATTTGTTTCTTTTTCCGTTGATCCCGAAGTGGACTCACCGCAGGTTTTAAAGGAATTTGGGGCAAGCTTCAATGCGGATTTTTCAAATTGGCATTTTCTGACGGGATACTCCCAAAACGAAATTGAAGAGTTCGCAATGGACAATTTTAAGACGATTGTCCAAAAGCCTGAAGCCGAAGACCAGGTGATCCATGGAACCGATTTTTATTTAATCGATAAGGAAGGGAAGATCATCCGGTATTATACCGGTCTCAACAAGGACCCTTTTGAGGAAATCATTAAACACATTAAAATATTGCAAAATCAGTAAAACAGGTCGCATCCGGCCTGTTTTTTATGTTTGCCAAGTCGATGTTCTTTACTTGCAAGGCGCTTCCGCTTTTCTTTTGACTCGCACAGAATCATGTCTAGGCTAATACAATAAAATAAGATAGATGTCATTGCGGTATGACAGATAGTAAAATGAGATTGGTGATATAATATAGATAATTATGAAGGAAGGTGAGAGCAATGAAGACAAAAATCACCTATCTTTTCTTGTGTGCTATATTACTATCAGCTTGTTCCCACATGAGGCCAACTTATCTGGAAAGTATGGCGGGCCAATATAAAAGCACAAGTCTCGTTAAGAAAGAGGCAGTTCCGTTAGCGTTCTTTCCTGATCCGATCGAGATTGTTTCGATTGGAGATTCACTTACCCAAGGGGTAGGAGATAGCACGAAAGCTGGCGGATATTTGCCGTATTTAAGGAACCGGTTAGAGAAGGAGCCACAGATAACTGCTGCCCATTTGATCAATCACGGCAAGCGGGGCAACAGGTCAGACCAACTGTTGAAAAGGCTTGACAGCAACCTGCTCCGGGAGGACATCGAAAAAGCGGATTCAGTGGTCATTACTATTGGCGGCAATGATATTATAAAGGTTGTGCGTGAAAACTTCTCGAATCTAACGATAGCTCAGTTTGAACAAGCAAAAATAGGGTATGAAGAAAGATTAACAAAGATAATTAACAAAGTCCGTTCATATAATGGCAATTCGCAAATATATCTTGTCGGCTTATATAATCCATTTTCCAAGTGGCTGACTTCATTTAAGGAATTGGATTTTATCATGAATGATTGGAATGAAAGCGGTAAAGAAATCATCACAGACTACGATGACGCCTATTTTATAGAGATAGGAGATATTTTTAGTAAGTCAAAAGAGGATTTGCTTTTTTCAGAAGATTATTTTCATCCTAATGACCGCGGATATGAATTGATTGCTGCACGGATTTATAAAAATATGGAAGTTAACAAATTCGGTGAGGATACACTGGAGGCTAGTGCGAAAGGGATTGGGGAATAACAATGAAAACACGAAAGTGGAAGTATTTATTTTTTGGCTTGCTTGTTTTAAATCTTTTGGCTTTCTTAACAATTTTCATCCTGGCTGTCTTGCCTGCAGATGATCGGGAAATTAAACCGGGGATTTCAAGAGAAGATGACATTGAATTTCAAGTGAATACGAATAAAAATGATCTGAACAGGCTGATAAACCGATATTTGGCTAAAGAAGGTATGACCGGGCCGATTCATTATGAAGTATATCTAAAGGATGATGTCGAGCTGTTCGGAACACTTCCTGTATTTGGGGAAGATATGGAGCTTAAATTATCGTTTGAACCGGAAGCACTAGAAAATGGCGATCTCATTTTACGGCAAAAATCGATATCACTTGGGCAAATGAACCTGCCCGTGTCATATGTGTTGAATTTTGTCAATAATCGCTATAAAACACCTGAATGGGTTAGTATTCAACCGGATGATGAATTGATATATATATCCTTGCAGAATATGGAATTGGATAGCGATGCCAGAATTAAAGCCAAGAAATTTGATTTAAAAAATGATGACATTTCGTTTTTGCTGACGGTTCCATCTAAAGAATAAGGTATAGCGACAAGGAGTGGTATCCAAAATACCAGGCCTTAGCTATACCTTCTTAATTTTTACTCGCTAATCCTAATTTGTGACCGAGTAACTCAATTTGTGAATGCTAATTTGAATTTTCTGATCGATGATCCACATTTGTGCTCGATAATTCGGGTTTCTGCTCGATGATTCGGATTTGTGCTCGATAATCGGAATTTGTGCTCGATGATCAGGATTTGTGCTCGATAATTTGGGTTTCTGCTCGATTATTAGGATTTGTGCTCGATAATCCGGTTTTCTACTCGATTATTAGGATTTGTGCTCGTTAATCGGAATTTCTGCTCGATGATTTGGATTTGTGCTCGATGATTTGAATTTGTGCTCGATGATTTGGATTTGTGCTCGATAATCAGAATTTGTGCTCGATGATCAGGATTTGTGCTCGATAATCGAAATTTGTGCTCAATGATCAGGATTGTGCTCGATGATTTGGATTGTGCTCGATAATCAGAATTTGTGCTCGATGATCAGGATTTGTGATCGATAATCGAAATTTGTGCTCGATGATCCGGATTTGTGCTCGATAATCGAAATTTGTGCTCGATGATTCGGATTTGTGCTCGATAATCGAAATTTGTGCTCGATGATCAGGATTTGTGCTCGATAATCGAAATTTGTGCTCAATGATCAGGATTTGTGCTCGATGATTTGGATTGTGCTCGATAATCAGAATTTGTGCTCGATAATCGGAATTTGTGCTCGATGATCAGGATTTGTGCTCGATAATCAGGATTTGTGCTCGATAATCTGAATTTGTGCAATATACAAGAAGACTTATGGAGTAGCTCTGACTGCCTCTAATTCCGGTGATTTGCCTGCAAATCCTACCAGAAAAATAGTATAGGCAGTATCCGGGTCAAACTGTTGTCCTTGAAGCTCAAGAACCGTCTCGCTCGTGCCTGCTGCACGGACCTCAAAGTCGACAACCATTGGAGTCAATCCAAGATAACTCGTGCCTCTTCTAAAAGGTAAACCCCGAAATACGACATCACCATTTTTGGCAGCGATATCTACCGCTTGAGCATCGGATGATAAGTGGACAAACCTCACTTTGGATTCTCTTTCCGGTACAAAAGGATTGTCCTCAATGGTGGCCAGCCTTAAGTTATCCGCCGCACCCGCTGCAGCCAGTGTATAGAACGTTTCGCTTTTTATCTTTAATTTGTAACTTAATAAGGCAGAAATCATTTCTCCTGTCGGATAAATATCAATTTGGTAATTTCCTGCAGGAACTGATAAATAGTTGCTGAGTGTTTTGTAAGGGATATCCTTGAACGCACGCAGATCATTTATAAAAATATCCACGTTCGGCCCGTCTGGGGATCCGTGTAGAAAACGAACCTTAGCAGCATTCTGATCAGGCTGGTATTGCCGTGTCTTTGGACTCATAGCTTTCTCCATGCTTTGCAAATGTTTTTTGTAATAGTGGACATGCAAATCGGGACGTGTATATTTATAATAGTTGGCGAGCAAGTCGTACTTCGCCGCTTTATGGAAATAATGATCGCTATTTTTGTTTGGCATCAGTTTCCCTCCTATTCATTTCTCATTTCCTAACAAAGTATGCACGTGGACGTGGGCAGGTGTCAGAAAAAACATATAGTCAAATTGGATATTGCAAATCATTTTACATCGTTAGTAAAAAACGATAAAATTCATTAGATAGATAAGGGTTTTAGCTGAAATGGAGGATGGTAGCAATGACAGTTGAAAAAGCAACTTTTGCCGGCGGCTGTTTCTGGTGCATGGTAAAACCGTTCCACGAACAGCCCGGAATTGAATCCGTCATATCCGGATATACCGGTGGCACAAAAGCAAACCCAACCTATGAAGAGGTCTGCTCTGACACAACCGGTCATTTTGAAGCAGTTCAAATAACGTTTGATCCTGAAGTGTATCCATACGAAAAACTTGTTGAATTGTTTTGGCAGCAAATTGACCCTACTGATGAAGGCGGCCAATTTGGTGATCGGGGAAGTTCGTATCAGACTGCGATTTTCTATCATAGCCAAGAGCAAAAACAAATCGCCGAGCAATCGAAGGCTAACTTGCAAGAAAGCGGTCGTTTTTCCCGGCCAATTGTAACACCGATCTTACCGGTGAAAGAGTTTTATCCAGCTGAGGAATATCATCAGGACTACTACAAAAAACGGTCGGCACATTATAACGCTTACCGCGTTGGTTCGGGCCGGGCTGGGTTTATTGACAAACATTGGGGTGAATCGAATGAGTAAACTTGATAAAGAAGAATTAAAGCAAAAACTGAATCCATTACAATATGAAGTAACGCAAAATAACGGGACAGAGCCACCTTTTCGTAATGAATTTTGGAATCATAAAGAAGAGGGATTGTATGTCGACATCGTTTCTGGAAATCCTTTGTTTACCTCAAAGGATAAATTTGATTCCGATTGTGGATGGCCGAGCTTTACAAAACCGATAGAAGAGGAAGAAGTGACCGAAAAAACGGATTTAACCTTTGGAATGAGACGCACGGAGGTACGCAGCAAAACAGCTGACTCCCATTTAGGGCATGTTTTTAATGACGGGCCGGGACCGACGGGGTTACGCTATTGCATCAATTCCGCAGCATTAAAGTTTATCCCTGTACAAGACCTCGAAAAAGAAGGGTACGGGGAATACACAAAGTTATTTAATTAACAATAATTGCAACAGAATAATATCGGCAATCTATCATTAAAGGTTGGTGTAAGGTTTGTTTAAAAAATTGTTCGGCAAGAAGGCGGAAGAGGAAATCGTGACTGCCCCTTTAACGGGGAAGCTTGTACAGCTTGAAGACGTACCGGATCCTGTTTTTGCAGAGAAAATGATGGGTGATGGGCTGGCGATTGAACCAACAGAAGGCGTCGTGGTAGCACCGCTCGACGCAAAGGTGGTGCAGGTTTTTCCAACCAAGCATGCGGTCGGCCTGGTGACGGCAGGTGGCATCGAAATATTGATCCATATCGGTTTAGAAACAGTCTCCTTAAACGGTGAAGGCTTCGAGAGCTTCGTCAAAGAAGGCGACAAAGTTAAAAAAGGCGATAAACTGATTACATTCGATCTTAAAATCATAAAGGAAAAAGCAAGCAGTACGCTAACACCAATCATCATTACGAATGGAGATGCCGTTGAAAGTATCGAAAAGACAACGGAGACACAATTGCAAAGAGGAGAAACGCCACTTCTGACAATCAAGGCGAAATAACAACAAAAAACTCCGACCCTATACAGGGGATCGGAGTTTTTTGTTGTTCTTAATTTACGATTATCGATGCAATCTGGATGATGGAGTTCTCGGATACATTGTTTCGAGATTTTCCACCTGACACTTCAAGGCGGACAGTATGCGGGCCATCTGATAAACCGCTTGCGATATATAGATAACGTTCACGCTCGAATGGCCACCAAGTGCTGATCGCTGTTACGAATTTCCCGTCAATATATACGTTTATTTCTCCGCCGTCAGGACTTCTTAAAAGCTTCACCCCTAGGACCTCGCCATGGAATTCAGATTCAAGAGAACTTCCCTTTTGGCTGCTCGTTAAATAGCCATTTTTCATCGTAAAACCTTGGTTCTCTTTAAAGGAAGAAATCGTCCTAAATTTCTCAAATGTTTGGTCGTTTAGCGATTCGAATATAGCAGTGATTTCTTTGTTCTGTTCTGCATCGTGTGTCAACTGACGATAGATTGCGTCTGCGTATAATTGGTATCCGCGTCCATTTGGATGGACGAGATCCTTAGTTAATTCTTTAGCAGGAATGCCAGTTTCCTGAAAGACTGACCGCATATCAAGGTGAGAGGCATGGTAATGAGCGGAGAGCTTTTCAATTTCTGCGGCAAAGCTGTCATATGTCAAAGAACTTTCCGTAATGGTCATGATTTCAGCATTAGGAAACACAGCCTTAGCCTTTCGAATCAATGATTCATAAAGTACACTGAAATCGTTGGCCTCCATATACTTTCGGTCATTCTCGCCGAAGACGATGAAAACAAGATCTGACTTACCGGCATTTTTAAACTGAGAAAGCTTGTATAATCCCTCGAAAGCAGTTGCTCCACTTTGGACGCTATATTCACCGGACATTCTTATACCCTGTTCGGCATACATCTTGCTCTCCAATACTTTGAACCATCTTTGTTCGGGTGCTTCTGCACCGGAACCACGGCCAATACTGTCACCGATCACCGTATATCTTATAGGCTTCTTCTCCGAAATTTTTTCATATACGGTTAAGGTCTCATCAAACCCATAAGTGGCTTGGTGTTTTTGAAACGCAAAAAAACAAATCAATAGGACCAATAATGATGCAGCAGCATAAGGTGCGATTAAGCGGCCTTTCTTTTTCAATTCATTTCCCCCGGCAAATCAATTTAATTTATAGAATTATTTCTATCTTTTTTTCAAATTATACTTCAATATGTAATAGTCTGAAATAGAAAAAATAAAAAAAATTAATATTTGTAAAATAGGCTAGAGCACAGACAAGGGCGGGCTGTTAGACATATTGTAAGGATGTAATGAGAATGCAAAAATCCAAAGGAGTGAATTCTGTGTACGGATGTGGATGCGACCATGGATATGGCCATGGGTATGACGGGCATGACGGGTATGACAAAGGATTTGGCGGCGGCTTTGCGCTAATAGTAGTATTGTTTATTCTGTTGATAATTATTGGTGCTTCTTTCGGGCATTAATATTAATGAAAAGCCGACCTCTTGGTCGGCTTTTTTTTTTGTCAAAAAAGGGACAAGTTTAGAGGGAAGGTAAAAATCCACTAGGGAAAAAGCAATATTTACGAATATTAAATAAAATTATCTTAGAAATGTTCGTATTTTAATTGACCTGTTTTGCATGCTTTGGTATAGTTGCATAGGAAAGATTATTAATTGTTTTTAACCGGGAGGAATTAAGATGAAATCCCAATATGATGTAATTGTTGTCGGCGCGGGTCCGGCTGGAATTTTTACCTGTTACGAGCTAACGTTGAAGATGCCGGAAGCTAGCATCTTATTGATCGATAAAGGCCACGATATATACCGAAGAAATTGTCCAATCCTGGAACGGAAGATTGAGAAATGTCCTCCGGCAATAGGCAGGAAGGAATTTGCGGGTTGCCTGCCAGCGTGCTCGATTACCAATGGCTTCGGCGGGGCGGGTGCTTATTCAGATGGAAAGTTTAATATCACCAGTGAATTTGGCGGCTGGATGACCGATTATCTGCCGGATTCCCAGGTGATTGATTTAATTAAATATGTCGATGAAATCAATTTGAGTCACGGTGCAACCGATACAATCACAGACCCAATGACGGATAAAGTCAGGGAGATTGAACACAGGGGTTATGCAGCGGGATTGAAGCTGCTTCGCGCGCAGGTTCGGCATTTAGGTACAGAGCAAAACTTAATGATCATGCAAAGCATTTATGAATACTTAACAGAGAAAATAGATATGGCTTTCAAGCAGGAAGTGGAAGACCTTGTTACCGAAAAGGGTGCGGACGGCCATCAGGCCCGGGGAATTTTGTTGAAAAACGGTGAAACGATATTGGCAGACAAGGTCGTCATCTCACCGGGACGGGATGGATCTAAATGGTTGAGCGCCCTTCTGAAGAAAAGGCGGCTTAAGATGTTGAATAATCAAGTCGATATCGGCGTGAGGGTCGAGACTTCCAATATTGTCATGGAAGAAATCAATGAGCATTTATATGAAGGAAAATTCATTTTTAATACTTCGGTCGGTACAAAAGTTAGGACATTTTGCAGCAATCCTTCAGGTCATGTCGTGGTCGAGAATCATTCGGGAATCATGCTTGCAAACGGACATGCATACAAAGATCCGAAACTCGGAAGCAATAACACCAATTTCGCGTTGCTTGTATCCCATACATTTGCCGAGCCGTTTGATAAGCCGAATGAATATGCACACGAAGTATCAAAACTGGCAAATGCACTGTCCAACGGCGGGCTGATTGTCCAGAAATATGGTGATATTTTAAAAGGGCGCCGTTCAACAGATAAAAGAATCAAAGAAGGTTTCCTTGAACCGACATTGAAGGAAGCGGTTCCGGGAGACTTAGGTCTTGCCTTGCCGTATAATACGCTGAAAAGCCTGATTGAAATGACAGAAGCGTTAGATAAGGTTTCTCCAGGGATAGCCTCGGAGCACACATTATTTTACGGGGTTGAAGCGAAATTCTATTCAGCGCGTCCCAAGCTGAACGACCGCTTTGAAACGGAAATCTCCGGTCTCTATGTAGGAGGCGACGGAGCGGGAATCACGCGCGGGCTAGCCCAGGCAAGCGCCTGCGGTGTCTGGATTGCGCGCGATATTGTGGAAAAATCGATAGGGAAACCTGCCCGGCATAAAGAAGCTTTACCCGTATAAGCGTTTGACTCCTTGGCATTCAGTGCCAGGGAGTTTTTTAATTAAAGTAGAACTTTTTTATTAAATCCTCCAGCCAACGCGGGGGTTATCATCTAGACTTTGAGATTTATTATAATTATGTTTGCCATAAAGGCGGCTGGTTATAGTCAAAGTCCTTTATTTACAAGGGATTGCTTTTATTATGCAACTAAAAACCACTTTTGATAAAATGGCTTAAATGGAGAGGAGTGGGAAAATGGTGCCTTCTACATTAAAGGCGGGGGATGAGATCCGGATTATCGCCCCATCAAGAAGCATGGCAGTCATAAAGGGAGAACAAAGAGAGATAGCGGAAGACCGATTGAAACAGCTTGGATTTAACGTTACATATGGAAAAAATATTTATGATCACGACGAGTTTTTCTCGAACTCGATTGAAGCCCGTGTCGAGGATTTGCACGATGCATTCGCGGACAGAAACGTGAAAGGGATTCTTACGGTAATCGGCGGGTATAATGCCAACCAGCTGCTGCGGTCAATCGATTATGAATTGATCAGGAGAAATCCCAAGGTGTTTTGCGGGTACAGCGATATCACCGTGCTGAACCTGGCAATTCTCCAAAAGACAGGGCTTGTTTCCTATTCGGGCCCCCATTTTTCTACCTTTGGCGTGAAAGCGGGATTTGAGTATACGCAGGATTATTTCCTAAAGGCGGTAACAGAAGCGAAAGAATACACGATCGAAGCGAGTGAAACGTGGAGTGATGATGCCTGGTTTCTTGACCAGGATAACCGGACTTTTCATAAGAACGAAGGCTACCGGATTCTCCAGGAGGGTGCAGCCGAAGGGACGATTATCGGCGGAAACCTTTGTACGATGAATCTGCTTCATGGCACGGAATATATGCCTTCCTTGAAGGATACTATTCTCTTCATCGAGGATGATGAAGAGTCCCATCCATTGACATTTGACCGTGACCTTCAATCAGTCCTTCATCTGCCTGATGCTGGCGGGATAAAGGCGGTTGTTATCGGTCGGTTTCAAAAGGAGTCCGGGATGACGGATTATGCGTTGGAACAAATCATCGCTTCCAAAAAAGAATTAAACGGGATCCCGGTCATTGCAAATGCGAACTTTGGCCATGTTCATCCGTTTGCGGCTGTACCGATTGGCGGCAGGGCCAGGATTGCCGCCAAAGGCAGCAAGGCCGAAATAAAAATCTTAAACAACAATTGATAGTTACCCCCCTCGAAGCTGAAACCAGGGGGGGTAGCTTTTTTTGGCAGAAAGGAAAGTTTAAACTTTCCTTTGCATAAGTCACCTACGTCTCTGTCTTTGCCTTAAGAGGCTCGTCAACCGACAAGTTTTCTTTACATGCAACAGGGTTCAAAATGAAATAGGATGAAAGATTAAACCTGATCCATCATACACTTTACTATATTGTCATTTTGCTTGCGGCAAAAGGAGAGTGCGGCAGATTATGAAGCAATCATCATTGATTAAACCCGTCCTGGATGGAGATTATCCAATCATCAGCTTTGGTGAAGGTGTTTATTTATATGATATGGAAGGAAAGGAATACCTTGATGCCTCATCCGGGGCTGTTACTGCCAATATTGGACATGGTGTAAAAGAAATCGCAGAAGCGATGTCTGAACAGGCAAAAAGAGTTTCGTTTGTATACCGGTCTCAATTCACAAGCGAAGCGGCTGAATCACTCGCGTCCAAAATCGCATGTCTGACCAATGATCGATTTACCTGGAGTTTTTTTGTGAATAGCGGCTCGGAGGCAACCGAAACAGCCCTAAAGATTGCGATCCAGCATTGGCAGGAAAAAGGGCAGCCGAAAAAAAATCAAATCATCTCCAGATGGATGAGCTATCATGGAATCACTCTTGGCGCTTTGTCGATGTCAGGGCACCCGCAGCGCAGGGAACGGTTTGCGGCCATGCTCGAATCGTACCCGGCCATTTCCGCACCATACTGTTATCGCTGTCCATATAACCTCGAGCCTGACAGCTGCGGCATGGCCTGTGCTTCGGAACTGGAGTCGGCCATTCGCCGGATCGGTCCTGGAAACGTTGCCGCCTTTATCGCCGAGCCGGTCATCGGAGCTGCAGGAGCCGCCATCTCCCCGCCGGACGGATATTTCCAGAAGCTCAAGCGGATCTGTGAAAAATATGACGTTCTTTTTATTGCGGATGAAGTAATGACCGGCTTTGGACGGACCGGCAAAATGATTGCTTCCGATCACTGGGATGTGGAGCCTGACATCATTGCGTTCGGCAAAGGAATGAGCGGCGGTTACACGCCGATTGCCGCTGCCGTTATGACCGATAAAGTCATGGAACCGATTTTGAACGGTTCAAAATCAATCATGGCCGGGCATACCTTCAGCGCCAATCCCCAATCTTGTGCAATCTCCCTGGCAGTCCTTGAATATTTAGAGGAGAATAATCTTGTTGTTAAAACTGTGGAAGCAGGTGTGTATTTGCGCAATTTGCTCGAAAAGCTTGCGTGCAGTTATTCATTCATTGGCGACATCCGCGGTAAAGGCCTCCTGCTCGGGGTGGAATTTGCTCAGGACAAAGAAACGAAGGAACCGTTTCCGGTAAAGCTCGACATTACTAATAAATTTGTTTCCTTAGCGGCAAAAAACGGTCTGCTTGTATATCCGGCTTCCGCCGGTCCAGATGGAGTGACAGGTGCAGCCATCATCATTGCGCCGCCTTTAACGATAACGAAAAGGGAAATCGAAGAATTGATCCGTAGATTCAAAAACACCTTGAATCAATTTGCAGAAATGTTGCCTCATCATTCATAACCAGGATAGAGGGAAGTGAAAACCTTGATAGAAGACACTTTTCATAAAATTTGTGGATTTGCTGATATTAGGCATTTATTCAGGGATGGAATGAGCATCATGTTTGGCGGTTTTGGCGGCATTGGCACACCACCGGGCCTGGTGAATCTCATTTTGGATTCAGGGATAAAGGATTTGACATTGATTGGAAATGATACAGGGTTCCCTGATATTGGGATAGGCAAAGTAGTGAGTGATAAACGCGCAAAAAAAATCATAGTCTCACATATCGGCTCCAACCCGAATGCCGGAAAGTATATGACCGAGGGCGAGCTGGACGTGGAATTTTCCCCGCAGGGAACGCTTGTTGAAAGGATGAGAGCCGGCGGAATGGGTCTTGGCGGCATCCTTACAGACATAGGATTGGAAGAGGAGATTGTAAAGGGAGATAAACAAACGATTACCATAGAGGGAAAAGCCTTTTTAGTTGAAACCGCTCTAACCGCTGACATATCCATTGTGTATGCCGAAAAAGCAGATCCATATGGGAACCTTGTTTTTGACAAAAGTGCCCGTAATACAAATCCCCTCGCTGCCATGGCCGGGACGGTCACGATTGTGGAAACGGCGGAAATCGTGCCGCTCGGTGCCCTTCACCCGGAAGAGATTATTACTCCCGGCGCTTTTGTCAACCATTTCGTTAAATCGGAAGGAGTGGATTGGCAATGGGTTTGGGAAGACAAAAAATCGCAAGGCGTGCAGCTGAAGAGCTAAAGGATGGAATGCTTGTGAACCTGGGGATCGGTATCCCTTCACTCGTTCCCGATTTTTTGCCGGCAGACCACACGATCATCTTCCATGCGGAAAACGGAATCGTTGGAATGGAAAAATCACCGGAAGAAGGCATGGAGGACGCTCATTTATGCAATGCAGGCGGATACCCGGTCACTATACGGAATGGTGCTTCGTACTGTGACAGTACGGTTGCGTTCGGAATGATTAGAAAGGGGCTTGTCGATGTAACGATCCTTGGGGCGCTTCAGGTAAGCGAACGGGGCGACCTTGCCAACTGGATCGTGCCGGGTAAAAGGGTACCAGGGATGGGAGGGGCCATGGATCTTGCTGCCAAGGCTAAAAAGGTGATTGTGCTTATGAATCATCGAGACAAAAAAGGAATGTCGAAACTGGTAAAAAGCTGCACCTTGCCGCTGACCGCAAAAAAGTGTGTACATATGGTCATAACGGAAATGGGTGTATTTTCTGTTTTGGCTGACGGGTTACTTTTAACGGATTTATTTGTGCCGTTTACAATCGATGAAATTAAAACATATACAAAGGCGCCATTTCAGGTTTCAGATAGACTTACGGTTTATGGGGAGTAGACAGGAGGGGTATTGATGGCTCGCGAAAAGGAAATCCATAATTGGTTGAAGCAACATGGAATAAGTGGAGTGAAACTTTTACAGAGGCTTGTTCAGGAACCTAGCAGGAGGGAACAGGAAGGTAAGGCCCAGGCGATTATTGTAGAGAAATGCAGGGAGCTCGGATTGGAAATAGACTTATGGGAAATTGGAGACGATGCCTTGCGTAAGCACCGGCATTTTTATTGTGACCGGAGGGATTTTAGCGGTAATCCCAACCTTGTCGCTGTTAGGAAAGGAAAAGGCAATGGTAAGTCACTGATCTTAAATGGTCACATTGATGTGGTCCCGGAGGGCAATCCTGGCGATTGGGAAGAAGAACCATATAGCGGAATGGTGAAGGATGGGAAGGTGTATGGACGCGGAACGACCGATATGAAGGGTGGGACGGTCTCTCTGCTTTTGGCTCTCGAAGCCATCATTTCTTTGGGAATTGAATTAAAAGGCGATGTGATTTTTCAAAGTGTCATCGAAGAAGAGAGCGGCGGCGCCGGGACATTGGCTGCCGTGTTAAGAGGTTATCGTGCTGACGGGGCCATCATCCCGGAACCTACCAATCTGAAGCTGTTTCCGCTTCAACAGGGATCGATGTGGTTCAGACTGACGATAAAAGGAAAATCTGCTCATGGAGGCACAAGATATGAAGGGGTAAACGCCATTGAGCTTGCTATGGAGGTAATCAACGAAATTAAGAAACTAGAAAAAGAACGGAATGAGGCTTTGAATCATCCACTTTATCAAAACATCCCAATCCCGATCCCGATTAATATAGGAAAAATCTCAAGCGGGGAGTGGCCTTCATCGGTACCGGATACGGCTATTATGGAAGGCAGGTTCGGCATTGCGCCTACTGAAAAAATGGAAGAGGCCCAAAAAGCGCTTGAGAACTGCATAGCCCGTTTAAATGCGACAAATGAATGGTTCCGCGCAAAACCGATCGAATTGGAATGGTTCGGTGCCAGATGGCTTCCATCGAATTTAGAGTTAAACCATCCGTTATTGCAAACCATTTCCGACAGCTTTGTTGAAGTCAAGGGTGAACAGCCTTCGATCGAAGCGTCGCCCTGGGGTACGGATGGCGGATATCTTTCAAATGTAGGGAAAATACCGGTCGTTGTTTTTGGACCGGGAAAGACCGAATTGGCCCATGATGCGAATGAATATATAGAAACAGATAGAATGATGGAAGTGGCGGAAATTATTGCGCTTACCATCATTAACTGGTGCGGCATTGAAGAAACGGCCGTCGATCAAGGGGAAACAAAAAGTGAAACAGTTTGAAACGTTCGTGCTTGACGAAGAAGTCGCAGCGTCCAGTTAAGGGCGAGGGAGGAAAAAGGTGGATAATCCATTACAGCAAAAGCTGATAAAAAAACAGGGATATACGTTAAACATTACATTTGACCGTTTTAACCGCAGGGTAAGAGTCGATGACTACCTCGGGAATTTCAATGGATGCATGACGGAAGCGATTCATCTCGCAGCCGATAGCGATGCGGAAAAACTGATCGTTAAGGCAAGGCATGAAAATTTCCAGGAACTAATCAGCCGGGGGTTTCTCTATGAGGGATGTGTAGACAAATATTTTTTAGGAAGCGACTGTTTTTTCTTTGCGAAATATTTTCAGTCAAACAGGAGAAGCAGTGATAAATGGACAGAAGCGGATAACATCTTGGATGGCGTACTTTCACTGCCAAAGAAAGCCTCAATCGCCCCGCCTCAAGGTTATCAAGTACGGAAAGCAAGCGAAGAAGATGTCTCAGGGCTGGCTGACTTATACGGTCATGTCTTCAAAATTTATCCGGTACCGATGAATCAGCCGGAATATGTAAAAAAATGCATGCAGTCTGGAACTGTTTTTTACATATATGAATATGAAGGTCATATCGTCAGCGCCGCTTCTGCGGAAGTGAATGAAACATATCATAATGCCGAAATTACTGACTGTGCGACCCTGCCGGAGCATCGGCAGTTTGGCTTAATGAAGCTGTTGATTGCCAAATTGGAAGAATACTTGGCTGATCACCAAATATATTGTGTGTATTCGATTGCACGAGCGCTCTCCTACGGGATGAACGCGGTGTTTTTTCAGCTTGGATATGGATATAGGGGGCGGCTCGCTAACAATTGCTACATTTTCGATAAAATAGAAGATATGAATCTTTGGGTGAAGAATTGACGAATTTTCAGCACAAAACGGCAAGTATTTGGCACTTCCTCATATATATGGTAGTAAGCAAACCTCCACGTCAGGGGAAATGCAAGCTATAAGGAGTGAGAAGGTGTCAGCTGAACTTTATAACACCCGAGAACTATTAGAAGCGATATTAACAAGTATTGATGAAGGAATCCATGTCATTGATACGAAGGGGATTACGATTTTTTATAATGCAGTGGCAGCGGTACATGACGGATTGGAAATTACAGAGGTGTTGGGAAGGCCTTTGTTGGAGGCATTCCCCTCTTTGACCAGGCACTCTTCCACACTGCTGAAAGTCATCGAGACAGGAAAGCCGATTACATACAAAGGTCAATCCTATGTGAATCTTCATGGAAAGATGATCGAAACGATGAACACAACATTGCCTATATTCGTGGAAGGAAGTCTGATTGGAGCGGTGGAGATAGCGAAGGATGTCTCCAGGCTAAGGGTGCTGTCTGAACGATTATTGGACCTCGAAAGCACGATAACCAAGCAGAAAAAAAGCCGACGAACCATAATGGCGCCAAGTATTCATTTTCGGATATTTTAACTGACAGTCCTCTGTTTCGGCAGATTATCGAACAAGGAAAAAAAGCGGCATATTCATCTTCGTCCGTGTTGGTTTATGGGGAAAGCGGCGTTGGCAAGGAACTATTCGTTCAAAGTATTCATAATGCTTCCAAGAGGCGGAATGGCCCGTTCATCGCCCAAAATTGTGCAGCGCTCCCCGATACGCTGCTCGAAAGTCTGTTGTTCGGAACGACCAAGGGCAGCTATACAGGAGCGATGGACAGACAGGGGCTGTTTGAACTGGCTCATGAAGGAACGCTTTTTCTTGATGAGCTGCAGTCGATGCCGATAGAACTGCAAGCAAAGCTGTTAAGGGTGTTGGAGGACGGACTCGTAAGAAGGATAGGCGGCACGAAAAGCACCTCCGTTGATGTAAGAGTAATTGCCGCAATGAATATCCATCCTGAAGAAGCACTTAAGATAAATAACCTTCGCGCCGACTTGTTTTACCGGCTGAATGTCATGAGCTACAGACTTCCTCCTTTAGTAGAAAGAAAAGAGGATATCGTATTGCTATCCAATCATTTCATGTCGTTGTTCAACCAAAACCTTGGCAAAACAGTAAAAGGATTGAATCAAAAGGTGAAAAGTGCCTTTTTACATTATCATTGGCCGGGAAATGTCCGGGAATTAAAGCATACGATCGAATATATGATGAACGTTACAGAAGAAGATGTTTTAACGGAAAATGAGCTCCCGATATTATTCAACGGTTTCTCAGGAATCAATACACATTTGCTGCCGCTAAGGGAAGCAATCAAAAAAACGGAAGAAGAACTGATACGGAAGGCCCTAGTTCAGACGAATGGCAATGTCTATCAGGCTTCTAAAATTCTCGAAGTCCCGCGACAAACGCTGCAATATAAAATCAAAAAGCACGAGATTCTGAACGAGTGAATGAACAAAAATGAAATGTTACTGCAAAAATAAATGGATGTTGCAAACTTTTAAGAGGCCCATGCTAACAGATGGGCTCTTTTTTTTGAAGTGAATCTGCTTCTTATACATTTTGGCATGCTTCTTGCATCAATTATCAGTAACCACAAACAAGGAGGCAGTGCCATGATTCATAATTTATACAAACCAAAACGCCATTGGCAGGACATTGAGCTATGGAAAGACGTGCCAGAGGAAAAATGGAATGATTGGATTTGGCAGTTAACGAACACAATCAGAACGCTGGAAGATTTAAAAAAGGTCATTAATCTAACTCCTGATGAAGAAGAAGGCGTCAGGATTTCTACGAAAACAATTCCTTTAAATATTACACCTTACTACGCTTCCCTGATGGATCCCGATGACAAGAGATGTCCGGTCAGAATGCAGTCAGTCCCGATCTCACAAGAAATGCACAAAACGAAATATGATATGGAAGACCCGCTTGCGGAGGACGAGGATTCACCGGTTCCGGGATTAACACACAGATATCCGGACCGAGTCCTGTTTTTGGTGACAAACCAATGCTCCATGTACTGCCGTTATTGTACGCGCCGCCGATTTTCAGGACAAATTGGGATGGGTGTGCCGAAAAAACAGCTGGACGGGGCCATCAGCTATATCCGGGAAACGCCGGCAGTCCGGGACGTCCTCATTTCAGGCGGGGACGGTCTGCTGATTAATGACACCATTTTAGAATATATTTTAAAAAACCTGCGCGAGATCCCGCACCTTGAAATCATCCGAATTGGTACGCGGGCACCGGTTGTCTTCCCGCAGCGAATCACCGAAAACCTGTGTGAAATATTAAAGAAATATCACCCAGTCTGGCTGAATACCCATTTCAATACATCGATTGAAATAACCGAAGAGTCAAAAAAAGCGTGTGAAATGCTTGTTAATGCGGGTGTCCCGGTCGGTAACCAGGCTGTTATCCTGGCCGGTATTAATGACAGCGTGGCGATCATGAAAAAACTGGTCCATGACCTTGTCAAAATCAGAGTGCGTCCATATTATATGTACCAATGTGATCTATCCGAAGGAATCGGTCATTTCCGCGCACCGATTTCAAAAGGACTCGAAATCATCGAGGGACTTCGTGGCCACACCTCGGGCTATGCGGTGCCGACCTTTGTCGTCGACGCACCTGGAGGAGGCGGAAAAGTTACCCTTCAGCCTAACTATATTCTTTCGCAATCACCGGCCAAAACCATTCTTCGCAATTTTGAAGGGGTCATCTCCAGTTACCCGGAGCCGGAGAACTACACGCCCGGCAGAGCGGATGATTATTTCAAGCATATCTATCCTGATATGGAAGAGAAGGGCTCAGATACCGGCATTGCCGGTTTAATGAACGATAAACAGTTCAATCTTGTACCGGAAGGATTGAAGCGAATGGACAGACGAAAGGATTATGAATTGAATCCAAGTCATGCATCGCTAAAAGACCAGCGTGAAAAAAGAGACACCTTAAAAGAAAAAAAATTTAAAGCGCAACTGGCGAAGGACAGTGAAAAAGAAAAGGAAAAAGGATGATCAAAGTGGAGATATGCGAGTGGTGCAACGAAGGCAGCCTTTCTGATGTTACGGCCCCGGTCTATTGGGAGTTGCCGGATGGCACAAAAGCGATTGAAATTACAGCAACCCCTTCCAAACGATGTGATGCCTGCGGTGCCTGTTATCAGGTGGACAGCATCGTTAAGCAAATTGAAGATCAGCTCTTTTTAATAAACACAGCCCAGCTGGATAAATCAATTCCATTCGAAGAGTTAATGAAGGTGCCAAGGCTTTTGAAAAGGAATTATTTTGATTTTTCCTGATGGCGGGAGCCGGTCAAACTGCTTCAAAATGGATTATTTGGTTTTAATTAAGGTTAACCGGAGCAAACAGTAGGCGAGAAAGAAGAGCAGCTTAAATAGCATACACGGAGGAACTCACCGGAGGGTGAGTTTTCTTTATTGATTAACAATTCTTAAGAATGTTTTTTGCATATAAATCCAGGGTTATTTTTATCTTGCAAAGGATTCATAATAAGAGGAGAAACGTACATAGCCGAATGAACGTTAAACTAGACCGTGGTGATTTCATCCGCTATAGTAATATCGAAATAAAGTCTATTATTAACTAATTAAAAAGGGGATTGTAATGAAATCTTTTTATCATTTTCTAATGAAGTACAGACAGCCGAAAAACATTGATGAGATTACGGCATTTGCTAATCAAGCATATGAAGATCATGGTTTTCCAAAGCAATCTTCCGATTATCATGAAATCAGCACCTATCTTGAAATGAACGGTCACTATCTGGATAGTATGACCGTTTTTGATCAAGCATGGGAGTTGTATATTCAGACTGAAGGCTGAACACTTTTCCATTAACCCGAATATTTCCCACTGCATATACTATTTTAATTAAACTTGAGGGCGATGCTTGAGGGGATGTCACTAATGGGGAAAAGGAAAGAGCCGAAGTTCAAGAAGGGTGATACGGTGGTCATTACGATGTACGGGACAGTCGGGAACGTCACGGATGTTAAGTATGTTGACGGCACTTATGCATACGAAGTAAACCACAATAAAAGCTTATATATAGAAAGTGCGCTTCAGCACATCTTTGAATATAAAGGTGAAGTTTTTTTTGATAAAGAACAAATTAATATTGAATACAAGTTTTTCTTCGGTGACCTTGTTCAGGTGGATGGGTATGGAAATGATTATTTTAAGGTGGTCGGCTTTCGAACGGAGATCTGGAGATATAAAGAAAATGCTTGGGAAGATGTTATTTATGAGCTTTCCCGGATTTCAGACGGCGAGTGGCTCGAGGCACACGAGGAAGAATTAACTCTTATCGCCGATGCTGAGAGAGCGGACAAAATCATTCAGAAGCTGGGATTGCTTCACCCGATTAATAAAAAGCCCCGGAAAAAGGAACCTGCCGGAGGACCCTCGACACCTCGTAAATCTGAAAAAGAGAGAATGGAGATGATTGCCGAAAAAAAGCAGCTGATTGATGACCTGCTCGATTTATATAACGATTATCGGATTTTATATCAAATGTATGAAGACGATGAGTATAAACACGTGATGAATCTGGCAATGATGAAGATCAGGGAACTGGCTGAAGAACTGTATGATAAGGGCAAAAAGAAGATGCAAAATTGAGAGTAATGATTGCTCAGGAATAAATGAAAGCCTTCATTCATACACCTTAGTAAGGGGGCGATGATATGGGGGAAATCGAAGTTTTTATTGATACAGAAGAAATTGCCGAATTCTTCTTTCAGGAGCTGATGAGGCGGGGATACATCCCTACAGAACATGAATTGGAGGATCTCGCTGATATTACCTTTGATTACTTGATTGAAAAATGCATAATTGATGAGGACACAGAGGGATAACGGCATCTATGAATAACACATAAATTGCCCTTGAAAAATGGACGATTACAAAACGACGGACTTCCCCGTCGTTTTATTTATTGGAAAAATGTTTGAAACCTTCTCAAAAGGTAAACGTATTTACTAGAAAGAAGAAAATAATAGGAGGGCTTTAGGTGATTAAAAAATTGCTTCAGAAATTATTGAACGATGGCCATAGCAAACATAGACCTATGCATTCAAGCAGCGATTGGAACAATAAGAATATGAAAAACCATCAAAACTACGGGCACAACCATTATAAGAAAAAACACAAGAAATCATCCCGAGGTTTTTTCAGCAGTTAGAAAACTATGACAAAGATAACTCTTAAAGTAATAGGCGAGCCCATTTTTGATTTGCTTTTCCGATGGTCGTTTTTTAAAAATAAACAGTGGCTGTTCATGAAAAAGATAGGTAAAGGCAGCTTCGGGACGGCTTATTTAATAAAGGACCCATCGGAAAACCGCCTCTATATCTTAAAAAGGATGAATTATCATAAATTGAATTCTGCGGAAGCAAAAGAAGGGTTTACTATCGAGGGACAGCTGCTGTCAGAACTTGCTGATCATGCCTTTCCGGCTCTTATTGAAAAGGGCAAGTGGAAAGGCACACCCTATATGGTCATGGAGTATAAGAATGGAAAAACATTTGAGCAGCTAATCTTCTCGGAGGATAAAGTGTTTACTGAGCAAGAAGCCTTTATAATATCGGCCCGGATTCTTGCCAAAGTGACAGAGCTTCATAAAAAAGGCATCATCCATCGGGACCTGCGCATTCCCAACATTCTGACAAACGGGATAGATATGTTCATCATTGATTTTGGTCTGGCGCGCAAGGCAGATCATAGTCCTGACGATACGGGTAATGGAGATCCGCGGAAACCAATTCACTTTACCAGTGATTTATACGCGATCGGTCATTTCTTGCTATTTTTATTATACTCCGGCTATACGCCTGTAGCGAAAAATGAGCGGGCATGGGATGAAGAATTAACGATTCACCCTGATTCAATAAGGATCATAAAAAAGCTGCTTATGAGTGATTTGCCCTTTGACAGCAGTGATCAGGCATTAACAGAGATAAAAAAACATATCAAAACACAATGGGAGTGAGTGGAATGTCAGTTTTTAACAAAGTCCTTGCCAGCATCGGGATTGGAAGTGCCCATGTCGATACAAAGCTTGAGAGGGAACGGTTCAGACCGGGTGATTTAGTTACCGGTTCAGTCGAAATCATAGGCGGCAGTGTTCCCCAAAAAATAGACGAAATCTATTTATCCGTGCATACAACCTATGTGAAGGAATATGATGGCAAGAAGCTTACACAGATTGCAACGATCCATAAAATCCGTATCAATGAGCCGTTTGAAGTAGCTCCGACGGAGAAAAAAGAAATTCCGTTTACTTTTAATCTGCCGTATGAAACGCCGGTGACCTCAGGAAAGACAAAAGTATGGATTTCTACCGGTCTTGATATTAAAAACGCCGTCGATCCCAAGGACGAAGATTTTATCCGCATAGAGCCCAATGAACTGATACAATCCACTTTTTCTGCATTGGAAGCCCTTGGATTTCAGCTCAGAAACGCGGATTGTGAAGAAGCACCCTACCGCTTTCGAAAAAAAATGCCATTTATACAAGAATTTGAGTTCATTCCGAAAACAGGCGCTTATAAAGGTAAACTGGATGAGCTTGAAATTGCCTTTTTCTTGAAAAACAGAGAAGAAGCTGAAGTATTGATTGAAGTGGATAGAAAAGCGAAAGGAATTGCCGGTCTGTTTGCTGAGACGCTGGATATGGATGAGACAAAAGTAAGAGGTTTCATCTCCGCTTCAGAGATTCCTGTACTGAAAGAAAAATTAAACGGGATCATCAGCCGTTACGTTTAAACTGAAAAATGCCGCAGGAAGCCCTGTGGCATTTTTTGATAGCAAGAAAACTTTTACTTTCAAGATGTCTAGCATCGACGCCGAGGACGTCATTTGAATCAATGCCAACATAGGATAAGAACTACATCGGCTGTGAAAATATGGTGATCCAAAAATATGATCGGTGATCCAAAAATATGATCGATGATCCAAACATGTGAGCGGTGATCCGAAAATATGGGCGATGATCGGAAAATATGATCGATGATCCAAATATATGAGCGATGCTCCGAAAATATGGGCGATGCTCCGAAAATATGAGCGGTGATTTGAATATATGAGCAGTGTTCTGAATATATGAGCGGTAATCTGAATATATGAGCGGTGATCCGAAAATATGGGCGATGCTCCGAAAATATGAGCGGTGATCCAAATATATGAGCGATGCTCCGAAAATATGAGCGATGATCTGAATATATGAGCGATAATCTGAAAATATGAGCGGGATCTGAATATATGAGCGATTATGCGAATATACGAGGGATGATCCGAAAATATGAGCGGTAATCTGAATATATGAGCGATGCTCCGAAAATATGAGCGGTGATTTGAATATATGAGCGATGATCTGAAAATATGAGCGATGCTCCGAAAATATGAGCGATGCTCCGAAAATATGAGCGATGATCTGAATATATGAGCGGTAATCTGAATATATGATCGATGCTCCGAAAATATGAGCGGTAATCCGAATATATGAGCGATAATCCGAAAATATGAGCGATGATCCAAACATATGAGCGGTGATCTGAATATATGGGCGATGCTCCGAAAATATGAGCGGTAATCTGAAAATATGAGCGAAGGTCCGAAAATATGAGCGGTGATCTGAATATATGAGCGGTAATCTGATATATGAGCGATGATCCGAAAATATGAGCGATGATCCAAACATATGAGCGATGCTCCGAAGATATGAGCGATGCTCCGAAGATATGAGCGATGCTCCAAATATATGAGCGGTAATCTGAAAATATGAGCGATGCTCCGAAAATATGAGCGGTAATCTGAATATATGAGCGATGCTCCGAAAATATGAGCGATGATCTGAATATATGAGCGGTAATCTGAAAATATGAGCGGTAATCTGAATATATGAGCGATGCTCCGAAAATATGAGCGATGCTCCGAAAATATGAGCGGTAATCTGAAAATATGAGCGATGCTCCGAAAATATGAGCAGTGCTCTAAATATATGAGCAGTAATCTGAAAATATGAGCGATGCTCCGAAAATATGAGCGATGCTCCGAAAATATGAGCGGTGATCCAAACATATGAGCGATTATCGGAAAATATGATCGATTATCCAAATATATGAGCGATGCCATAAAAATATGAGCGGTGATCAGAGAAGACATAATGATGAGGCAATTTTTCGTCGATGTTCTTACTTACGCTTTTTTTATTATAGATACTGCATAAATTTTTTTGGTTCCAAAATTGAAAGTAGCGGAGTTTATGATAAAATGATGGGTAGGAATGGGGCTGCTCGTGGCTCTGTTAAAAACCATTCGACGACCGAGGGAGAGAATCATGGAAAAAGTACTAGTTTTCGGACACAAAAATCCAGACACAGATACCATTTGTTCCGCTATCGCTTATGCAGAACTAAAAACAAAGTTAGGCATTGATGCTGAACCGGTCCGGTTAGGGCAAATCAACGGTGAAACCCAATACGCTCTCGACTACTTTAAGGCAGAAGCGCCTCGTCTGGTAGAAACGGTGGCAAACGAAGTGGACGGCGTCATTCTCGTTGACCATAATGAACGCCAGCAAAGTGTTTCAGATCTTGAAAAAGTTCAGGTGTTGGAGGTTATCGACCACCATCGCATCGCCAACTTTGAAACAAGCGATCCATTATATTACCGGGCCGAACCGGTTGGCTGCACGGCAACGATCTTAAATAAACTTTACAAAGAAAAAGGCATCGAAATCTCGAAAGCGACGGCCGGCTTGATGCTCTCAGCGATCATTTCAGATTCTTTGCTTTTTAAATCCCCGACATGCACGGATGAAGACATTCAGGCAGCCCGTGAATTGGCTGAAATCGCAGGGGTGGATAGTGAAAGCTACGGGCTGGAAATGCTTAAAGCAGGTGCGGATCTGAGCGATAAAACCGCGAAAGACCTTATCTCTCTTGACGCGAAAGAATTTTCAATGGGAAGCAAGAAAGTGGAGATCGCGCAGGTGAACGCAGTGGATACGAATGAAGTTCTTGCTCACCAAGAAGAACTTGAAACTGTAATTGCTTCAGTCATCGCCGAGAAAAACCTTGATCTATTCCTGTTTGTGGTTACCGATATCTTAACCAATGATTCGGTCGCGCTTGCTCTTGGTAACGCAACGCAGGCGGTGGAAAAGGCTTATAACGTCCAGCTGTCTAACCATACAGCAGTTTTAAAAGGGGTAGTATCACGAAAAAAACAAATCGTTCCAGTATTAACTGAAACATTTAATGCTCTTTAATTTTTAGGATAGGGAACCACCGTTGCTATATACGGTGGTTTCTTTATTTAGCAGAGAGGAACGTGCAAACTCTCCTCTCTGCATAAGGTGCAAATGCGCTTAATCGATTGCTACGGCTTTCTTCTGATCGCCGAGTATTCTTTAGCATGTGCTTCGTGTTCGGCGATGATTGTGTCAGCAGGAATATGATTATTTTTTTTAGGTGTTAAGCGGTTTCGGTGTTTTTTCCCCATATTTGACCTCCTGTGTACGAATGCTTCTGAGGATTTCCGTCCCTGGTTATATTTTGAGGGCAATCATCAAAAAATATGAGAAGAGAACTGCATGGCAATGGGGTTCTTTTTTCCAAACATGGAGATATTATGATATAGTTAAAAGCGATGCTTTATTTGTTAACCCGAGTTTATAGGAGGTATTAGTATGAGTGTACATATTGGAGCGGCAGAAAACGAAATAGCTGAAACGGTGCTGCTGCCTGGCGACCCGCTTCGTGCAAAGTATATTGCTGAAACCTTTTTAGATGATGCCAAGTTATATAACGAAGTCCGTAACATGTTTGGTTACACAGGCACATATAAAGGGAAGCGCATTTCCGTCCAGGGAACAGGGATGGGCGTTCCTTCGATTTCGATTTATATAAACGAACTTATGCAAAGCTATAATGTTCAAAAGTTGATTCGCGTAGGAACAGCGGGAGCGATCCAAAAGGATGTAAAGGTAAGGGATGTTATCCTCGCCATGAGTGCATCGACTGATTCCCAGATGAACCGCCTTACATTCGGTGGAGTGGACTATGCTCCGACGGCTGATTTCGATTTGTTAAAAAAGGCGTATGAAGCCGGCATTAACAAAGGTCTCCAGATAAAGGTAGGCAATGTTTTTACTGCTGACCAATTCTATAATGATAACAGCGACCTCGAAAAGTGGGCGAAATATCAAATTCTCGCCATCGAAATGGAAACCGCTGCTTTATATACGATTGCAGCTAAGTTAGGCCGTCAAGCCTTGTCCGTGCTAACCGTAAGCGATCATATTCTCACAGGAGAGGAAACAACGGCCGAGGAGAGGCAAACGACTTTTAGTGACATGATTGAGGTTGCATTGGAAGCAGCGATCCAGGAATAAAAGTTCTTAGCTGGTTAACGGGTGTTCGAGAAGTGAAGGGGACCGTACTGGATAGTACTGGTTCTTCTCGAACCCCGTTTTATCTTATTGTTACGAGAAACTTTTTAAGACAAATTACTGTAGGATATTTTTTTTTTCGCGTTTTCGCGTAAACACTGATAAAATAGTCTTTACAATTATATGCTTGCATCTAACCGTGCATGAAAGTGGTGATATGTTAGTGGAAGAGGAAAATAAACCTCAGGAGCCGGACAAGGGTTCTGCATTTATTAAAATAAAAAAATTCCCATTCATCATGGGGATCTTTATGCTTATTTTTTTAACCGCAGCAATTACAACGCTTGCTCTGACGTTTGGCGACGAAAAAGTACAGTCCATCGCTCCATCAGTGGCAAATCAGCGTGAGGAGTTTAATAAATTATATTCAACCTACGATACGATAAAGAAGAAATATTTTACAGAGGTCGATGACAATACGCTCATTAATGGTGCGATAAACGGAATGCTTGAATCGCTCGATGATCCCTATTCAGATTATATGAATGAAGAGGAAGCGGCAAATTTCCATCAGAGCATTTCATCTTCCTTTGAGGGAATTGGGGCAGAAATTCAAGAACAGGACTCCAAGATCATGGTAGTCTCCCCGATCAAAGGTTCTCCTGCTGAAAAAGCCGGCTTAAAGCCTAATGATGTTATTCTGAGTGTTAACGGGAAAAGCCTGCAGGGCATGAGTTCAAGCGAGGCTGTCACACATATCCGAGGGAAGAAAGGCACGAAAGTGGACTTAATGATATCCCGTGCTAATGCAGAGCCAATGAAGGTGACGATTGTTCGGGACACGATCCCGATTGAAACGGTATATGCAGAAATGCTACCGGATGGCATTGCTAAAATCCAGGTGACGAGCTTTTCTGATGACACTGCGAAGGAACTGCGCACGGCTTTAGCGGAAATGCAGGAGAAAAACATGAAGGGTTTAATCCTTGATTTGCGCGGCAACCCGGGTGGTTTGCTTGATCAGGCGATAGAGATTGCCAGCATGTTTGTCCCGAACGGAGAAATTATCCTGCAGGTGGAAGACCGTTCAGGCAAGAAAGAAATCATTAAATCCGAGAACGATGGTACATTGGAAACGCCTATGGTTGTAGTCATCGATAAAGGAAGTGCAAGCGCCTCTGAAATTGTTGCCGGTGCGGTCAGCGAATCAGCAGGAATCCAGCTGATTGGCGAAAAGACATTCGGTAAAGGGACAGTCCAGACGGCCGAGGATTTTAAAGATGGATCCAACTTTAAATTTACAGCCGCAAGATGGCTGACTCCAAAAGGCAATTGGATTAATGAAAAAGGAGTTGAGCCGGACGTGGCCGTATCACTGCCGGCTTATGCAAATCTGCCTTTTATCTCTCCGGATAAGGAACTGAAAGAATCGGATTCCTCCGCCGAGGTTAAAGGAGCAGAGGAAATGCTGAAGGCTGCCGGATATAATCCAGGAAAAGTCGACGGCTTTTATGACCAGGATACAGAGGCAGCCGTCCTTAAGTTTCAGAAAGACAACAAGCTTAAGGCAACAGGCACGATCAAAGATGAAACAACGATGAAATTAATGGAAACATTGCGTGAAAAAATCCTTAAGAATGATACCCAAGTGAAAAAAGCGATCGAGATTTTAAAAGAAGAAATGAAATAAAGTGAAAGGCCATTTCCTAGTGAGATGGCCTTTTCTATATCATTAGGCAAATGCTGGTATATTCTTGAAAAAGGTAGGGGAAGCTAAGGATACTTTTCCCAACTGAGGTGAACGTGATGAGACTACGCACACTTGCAATATTAGCCCTTGTGCTTATTGTTTCTGGTTGTATGGGAGTCCCGGATGATCGATCTAAAAATAAAGAAAGTTCTCCGAGTGACGCCAATGACTCGGTTTCTGAAACTGTATTGGATGAAAAGACCTTCTTATTACTTGGCGTCGATTCAAGAGGGGAAGCTTCTTCTAGGTCAGATGCTATCTTGCTCGCCCGTTATGATCAGGAACAAAAAATTATAAAGCTAGCTTCGATTATGAGAGACAGTTATGTGAAAATTCCGGGATACAAACTGAATTACAATAAGATCAACATGGCTTATTACTTGGGTGGGAGCGACCTTTTGAAAAAGACGATTTATGATAATTTTCATATCAAAGTCGATCATGTAGCCATCATTGATTTTAACGGATTTGTAAAGCTGATAGACCTTCTTTCACCGGAGGGAATAAAAGTAGATGTGAAACCGGAAATGATTGAGGACATGACTATTGAAGCAAGCAAGGGGGAAAATGTTCTACACGGAGAAGAAATTCTGAAATACGTTCGCTTCCGGCATGACAGTGAAAGTGACTTTGGCCGGGTAAAACGGCAGCAGGAGGTACTTGTTCAGTTAAAAGAAAAGGTTGTTGAGCGGCTTTCATCTGTAGAGGGAGTAGTAGCAATGCCGCATGTACTGGGTGAAGCCCGTTCACTCATTGATACGGATATTGGAATGAAACCACTTATTGAAATAGGAACGTCTCTGCTGTTCAATCCAATCGATGAGGTCGAGACATTGCGTATACCGGTAGAGGGCAGTTATACAGATGAGACCTATCCCCATTCAGGGGCCGTTTTGGAATTGGATAAAGAGAAAAACCAAGCAGCGTTACAAGAATTTATTGAAAGATAGGACATATAAACTTTCCTATAAGGCAACTTCGCTTCTGCAAGGGCCATTGCAAAATAGATGAAAAGACAATCCAGCTATGGAGTGTCTTTTCATCTATGACAAACTGAAAGTTTTTTTAATCAGTCGCGGACGGGCTTCAGCACTAATCCTTTTTGGTTGATGATATCTTTTATTGCATGCTGAACATGAGTAAATGTTTTCCATTTGTAATGAGACAGTGAGATCGATTGGGCAAGTGATGGAGAAACTCCGACAATATAACACTGCGTTCCGATAAGCTCAAGGGCTTTATAAATTTTATTAATGTGAAAGCCGCTGGCTTCATCCATTTTGGATAATGAAGAAAGATCTAAAAGGAAATACTCAGCCCGTTCTTCGACGCATTTTCTTAGAATCGTTTCGGCCAGTTTATCGGCTCTGTCGTTCGTTAAGTTGCCGATTAAAGGAATGGCTAATATCGAATCCCATATTTTTAAAATCGGTGTTGACAAAAGTTCGATGGTTTTTTCTTTTTCCCTCTCCTGCTGCGCCTTTTCGGTGACATCCAATAGCATGAGCAGATAGCCCTGTTTATTTTTTCCATTATCATAAATGGGTGTAATGACAGTTTCTGCAACATAAAGATTTTTAATAGAAATAACGGTTCGATGCGTTGAGTCAAGTTCCTTCATGATTCGGGATTGATGGGAAGGTATGCTATGGAAAAAATTCATATGCATTCCGATGACTTCAGCGTTATTTTCGACACCGTATAGGGAAAATAATGGACCAAGTGTCTTTAAAGCAGCCGAATTTAACCAAACGATCGTATTTTGCAAGTCCGCTATAATGATTGTCTCATCTATATGTTCTAACACATCTTCTAATTCTAAATTACTGGGGATTGTACCAATTGGCATAGATTTTTTCTCCTTATCTTTATTTCAGAACGAGCAGATTTTCTTTGTATGAAAAGGAGTACGGAAACCAGTGTAAAATTGAACTACCCGATCAATGCCCATTTATCCTGAGCTACTACAAAATTATATCAATTCTAATCCTGTAAAGGTAGTGAAAATATGGAAACTGTTAGTTCGTTTAAATGGGACTTTCGATATTGATGTTTTCTTTACAGGACTGAGGGGAAAAGATTTGGGAAAATATTTCTAAAGGGGGTACAAATATGCCTTGGAGTAAGGATGATTATCCGGATGCCATGAAAAACCTGGATGCTGATGTCAGGAATAAGGCGATAGAGATTGCTAACGCTCTGCTGGACGACGGTTATGAAGACGGACGGGCCATCCCGATTGCGATCGATCGCGCAAAAATGGCAATGGAAAAAGAAGATTAATTGAACGAATGGAAAAAGCAGTGACCTGCACAAAGTTGGCAGGCCTGCTTTTTTGCTGCTGATTTACAAGTTTTGATCTTGTCATGATAGAATATAATTATAATTGTTATCAGTTAGCAAATGAGTTGAAGAAGGAATGATTCCCATTAATCAAGAAAAAATGTTTCTCCTTGAAAAAGAATTTAAAAGTGTTTTCCGTAGTATGCGAAAGGAGTTCACTGAACTATTCGGTACAGAAATCAACAGCAACGAATTTTTGGTCCTTAAATTTATTGTGGTGTCAGGTTCGCAAAAAGCTTCTGCCTTATCAAAGGAATTAGACGTTTCAGCAAGTCATATAACGACTGTAACCGACTCCCTTGTAAAAAAGGACCTGCTTACAAGAAACCGTATGGAAAATGACCGCAGGGTCGTTAATTTTGAATTGACGGATAAAGGCAAAGAGATGATTGAGGATCTGGAAATTAAGAAAACAGAATATTTGGCGAGGAAATTCGGCAAGCTGACGGATGAAGAACTAACGACTTTTCTCGAACTTATTAAAAAAATACGCTAAATGTGGGTTTGGGTAGAAGCTTTACTATATTCTATATAAAAAGAGGCAGCCATCTCTGCCTCAGTTCATTCGTTATCTATTCATTTGGCCAAAAGCGGCAAATGTTTTTTCATCTTCAATTAACCCGCATGTTCCGCATTGAACCCGTACATCCGGACCTTTATAGGGAATATGGAAAGGATCCAATGTCTCGTTTGTGTATTGCTGTACGATGTCACCCGAATTAGGGTCCTTTTTAACAGGTGTGGAAACCTGTTGAATCAGATTAAACCTCATTTTGTTCGTTTTGCAGTTAGGGCATCGGTATACTTGTGACAATCTTTTCACTCCTTTTTACCGTTTATTTTTGCCAAAATTGTTCAAAATATGTACCAGGAAAAAGGTTCTTAAAGAAGGTGTGGGAGCAGTTGAATGATTCAGGAAAATTATTAGATTCATATTTGCGAATATGGAACAATCGGACAGTAACTGACAACAGTTCAGCACCGGTTGATTTATTATACGAACTCATCAAACGGGAATTGCTGGATGAGAACGCCCACCCGCGAACGAGAAAGCCAAAATTCGAAAAGTTTTACAGCAGTGTGAAAAGGGTGATTTCTTCAGAATTAACGGAAGCAGAGAAAGTTGAACTTCTTTCTGTGTATGTGAATATAATGGGAGAATGTTAATATAGTTTAGTCTTTTTTCTTTAGTCCATGATATCTTAATAAAAGAAGTTTATTTCCATTTCATGCAAAGGGGTATCCATCATGAAGAAATTGTTCGTACTTACTATAGCAGTTTTCGCTTTTTTAGGAGGCTGCTCGAATAGTGAGGAGAAAGATGAAGTACCAAAGATGTTGGAGGTTGATTTAAGCATTGAACCGGGGAAGGCTGAAGCCGGTGAAACGGTCCTTTTTGAAGCAGAGGTGATGTACGGAAAAGAAAAAGTCACGGATGCGGATGAAGTTACATTCGAAATATGGCGTTCTCAAAGCGAGAACCATGAAAAGTTTGAAGTTACCAACGCCAAAAATGGTGATTATAGGCTTGAAAAATCCTTTTCCGAAGAAGGAACCTATTATGTATACGCCCATGTTAGTGCTAAAAGAACGCATAGCATGCCAAAAAAAGAATTTGTAATTGGAAAGCCGAGTGCTCCTGAAGAGAAAAGCGGCAGCAATCAAATGGAACACGACTAGGAACAAGGGGAGTCTTCTCATAACCATTAATATGAAGTAACTAAAGAATCCTGACTATGTCGGGGTTCTTTTCTTCTGTCAAGGATAATCCGAATATTAATATATTGATATAACATTTGTAATAGACTTGTAATCTTTATTACAAAAGATGCTTGCCTAAAACACTGTCAATACTCTTTTATTAGTACATAAATGGAAAACGAGATGCATCCTTGCCATTGACAGGAAGATTAAGTTAAACACTGAAAATCGTCCCATTTATCCATCAAGCATTGTCCTTATAAGGTTCATTTAGTATTCTATTGATTTTTGCTTCATTTAATTTCCCTGGTTTCTTCTCATTTAAACATCTTGGCAATAGTTGGACCAATTATTACAAAAAACGCATGTTATGATGATTTTGCAAGAAACAAACCAAACAATTTGGGGAGGATTTAGAAAATATGAAAAAGAAAATGTTTATCTCAGCCGCAGCAGCAGCTGCAGTTATCTTATCAGGTGCAGGAGCAAATCAAGCGGATGCTTCTACTATAAATGTACAAGTAAAACCAGTAGTGTACAAGGTTACAAATCAGCAAGAAGCTGAAAAACTAGTAAACCAATATCTAGCAAAATATAATCTTCAATCTCCTAAGCAAGTTACTAACGTACAAAAACCAGCAGCACCAGCACAAAAGCCAGCTGTACAAAAACCAGCAGCACCAGC
>NZ_QVTC01000062.1 GCF_003429085.1 Bacillus sp. V59.32b
TTGTCCGCGTCGGCATCAGCGTCTGCGTCAGCATCGTTGTCCGCATCGGCATCGGCATCGGCGTCATTGTCCGCGTCGGCATCGGCATCAGCATCGGCGTCATTGTCCGCGTCGGCATCAGCGTCTGCGTCAGCATCGTTGTCCGCATCGGCATCAGCATCGGCGTCATTGTCCGCGTCGGCATCAGCGTCGGCGTCAGCATCGGCATCAGCATCGGCGTCGTTGTCCGCGTCGGCATCAGCGTCAGCATCAGCATCGGCGTCGTTGTCCGCGTCGGCATCAGCGTCAGCATCGGCATCGGCGTCGTTGTCCGCGTCGGCATCAGCATCAGCGTCGTTGTCCGCGTCGGCATCAGCATCGGCGTCGTTGTCCGCGTCGGCGTCAGCATCGGCATCAGCATCGGCGTCGTTGTCCGCGTCAGCATCGGCATCGGCATCGGCATCGGCGTCGTTGTCTGCGTCAGCATCAGCATCAGCATCAGCATCAGCATCGGCGTCGTTGTCTGCGTCTGCGTCAGCATCGGCATCGGCATCAGCGTCGGCGTCATTATCTGCGTCCGCATCAGCATCAGCGTCATTGTCTGCGTCAGCATCGGCATCGGCGTCGTTGTCCGCGTCAGCATCAGCATCGGCATCATTGTCCGCGTCAGCGTCCGCATCGGCATCGGCATCGGCATCATTGTCCGCGTCAGCGTCAGCATTGGCATCGGCATCGGCATCATTGTCCGCATCGGCATCAGCGTCTGCGTCATTGTCTGCGTCGGCATCAGCATCGGCATCGTTGTCCGCGTCAGCATCGGCATCGGCGTCGTTGTCCGCGTCAGCATCGGCATCGGCATCAGCGTCAGCATCGGCATCGGCGTCATTGTCAGCGTCAGCATCAGCATCGGCATCGGCATCAGCGTCGGCGTCGTTGTCAGCGTCAGCATTAGCATCGGCATCATTGTCTGCATCGGCATTGGCGTCTGCATCGTTCTCAGCGTCAGCATTAGCATCGGCATCATTGTCGGCATCCGCATTGGCGTCAGCATCGTTCTCAGCGTCAGCGTCAGCATTAGCATCGTTGTCGGCGTCATTCTCTGCATCAGCATTAGAATCAGAGTTAGAATCGCTGTCGGCATCAGCATTAGAATCGGAATTAGATTCGCTGTCCGCATTGGCATCCGCGCGGCTGTCGGACTCGGCATTAGAATCGGAGTTAGATTCGCTGTCTGCACTGGCGTCCGCCTGATTGTCTGCAGCAGCATCGGCGTCTGAATTGCTATCAGCGTTTGCTGTACTGTCACTTTCTAGATCATTATTGTTTTCGTTCGTGTTCTCACTGGTGCCATCATATGAAGAATCCTGGTTTGAATCATTATTTCTTCTTCTTTTTCGACGATTCCCCTCACCGGAGTTATCTTTTTTTCTTCTCTTGTTGCCGCCTTCAGAACCTTCGTTATCTAAGCTACTTTCATTATTACGGTTTTCCTGTTCTCTTTGCCTTTGCCTCCTCTTTTTCCTTTTCCGTTTTTTTCGCTTTAACTCATCGTTCTTTTCACCCAAAATCATTCTCTCCCTTCCTTTGGATATGATTAGTATAGTAAGCTTTGTCCTTGGTTGTTCGGGCAATAACCCTTATCTAAGCGGAAATTACATATTTTCTTAAGAAAATTAGAAGATTCATTGTATTAAATCAGTACTTGAAAAATGTCCAAACCCTAATCCTCATCGAGTGCATATAGTATAGAGTGATTTGATACAGGAGTATCCAAAATAACTCGGTTGAGGTGCAGGCAATATGAGTATTGAAATAGTTCTGATGGGTTTATTAGTTGGATGTTTGGTTGGGATGACAGGGGTGGGGGGAGCTGCATTGCTCACACCAATTTTGGTTTTATGGGGGATAAATCCGGTTGTCGCCATTGGTACGGACTTTGCTTACAATACAATCACAAAATTATTTGGAGCCATCCAGCACATCAGACAGAAAACAGTTAACTTTCAGCTTGTTAAATATTTAGCAATAGGAAGTCTGCCAGCAGCCATTGGAGCAAATATCGTATTCTATTCTCTTTTTTCAGAGGGTTATGATGAAGAATTGATTGTACTAATGATCGGAATTGTGTTGATTACGGTATCTTCGATTTCACTCCTTCAATTTATTTTCATTCCTGATCCCAATAATCGTTGGAAAACGAAAACATTAAAAGATAAACGATTCTTCACTATTATGGCTGGAGTAATCATAGGAGGAATTGTCGGGATAACCTCAATTGGTTCAGGCAGTCTGTTTGCATTGCTAATTTTATATTTTTATAATGTGAAATCTTCTGAGCTGGTCGGTACAGACATTACTCATGCCTTCTTCCTTGTTTTGGTTTCCGGGCTTCTTATGGCGAGGCTTGGGCATATTGATTATTTATTAGTAGGCAATCTTCTATGCGGCTCGATTCCCGGAGCAGTTATCGGCAGTAAACTAAGTTTGAAAGTTCCTCAAAAAGCGATGAAGATTTTGATTGTCACGATTATCCTGGTCAGTGGAATGGCTCTCGTGTTATAAGCGGTTATCCAGAAACTTGAGGATATAGAGCATTGTTTCGAAATGTTTACCTTTTCATATATTGATAATTGAAAGGAGGAGAGCTTAGCCTGAAAAAGATAGCATTCCTTTTATCGATGCTCCTATTACTCGGACTTTTAATATATTGGTTATTTCCAAAGCAAGAAGAATTACCGGTTTTGAAAAGTGTATCCGAGTTTGAAATGTCCAATGTGCATGACGGCAATTACCGGTTTGATAAAGGGAAAATCAAGCTTGTTTCGTTTTTTTATACAAACTGTCCGGATATATGCCCTATGACAATGGATGACCTGACTAAACTGCAGGAACAACTTAAAGATGAAAATATCTTCGCGTCAGAAGCAGTACTGATTTCAATTACACTTGACCCGGAATTCGATGATGAAAAGGTCATTCAAAAATACGCTGACGCTTTCAACGCCGACCTGAGCGGATGGAAATGGCTAAGAGCTACACCGGAAGAAACGAAACAGGTAGCAAACGAATTCCAAATGATTTACAAGAAAATAGAAAATAATGTAACCGTCCATAATACAACCATGTATTTGGTCGATGAAAAAAATCAGATTCGTGCTACGTATGATATGGCGAATACATCAAAACCTATGGATCGGGAACAAATCCTGGAAGATATTCGGTCGTTGCTAAAATAATGGTGGAAGACAACCGAAAACAGGCAAGCTTAGATGGGAGCGGTACAGGGTATACTATATGAAAAAATACAAAAGGTGTGGATTTAATGCCTTATATTCTTTCAGCCGCTCACATCGACCTTCCATATCGACTATCCCAAGAATCTGCGAGGGAATTTGCCAGGGAGATGTTCGGGTCTTCCTTCAAGGATATCGACAGATTACTTCGAGCTTTTTCAAACGGCCAGGTTCAAAACCGCTATTTATCAACTGACATTGAATGGTTTAAGGCAGAGCATTCTTTTGAAGAAAAAAATCGAAAATATATTGAACAGGCGACCGAATTTGGTGCCTTGGCGATTAAGAGATGCCTTGATAATCAGCAGTTTCTAAATCAAAAGATAGAACCATCAGAGGTCGATGCCTTTATATATATCTCGAGTACCGGGTTGGCAACTCCCTCGATCGATGCAAGAATTATGAATATGCTTCAGTTCCATCAACATGTAAAAAGAATCCCAATCTGGGGGCTCGGCTGCGCTGGCGGGGCTGCAGGCCTTTCGCGTGCCTTTGAGTATTGCAAAGCATTTCCGAAAGCAAAGGTGCTCGTTCTTTGTGTTGAGCTTTGCAGTTTAACTTTTCAAAAAAACGACACGTCAAAAAGCAATTTGATTGGTACATCCCTGTTTTCAGATGGTATCAGCTGTGCCCTTGTATCCGGCGATGAGGTCGATAGACAGAATATGAGCAAATTATCTTGCATTCCCAACATATTGGCTACCCAATCGACACTGATGCCGGATTCCCTTGAAGTTATGGGCTGGGACGTTAAGAATGAAGGTTTATTCGTCGTTTTTTCCAAAGATATACCTACCATTATCAAAAATTGGCTGAAACCGAATGTGGAAGCATTTTTACGGCAAAACCAGATTTCCTTTCGCGAACTTGACAGATTCATTGCCCATCCCGGCGGAAAAAAAGTGATTGAAGCCTATGAGGAAGCACTGGGTTTTGATGCTGAAATGACTGAAAAATCGCTTGATATCCTGAAGGAATACGGAAATATGTCGTCTGCGACCATTTTGTATGTGCTGGAACAGTTTATGCTCGAGCAAACAGTCCGCGGGGAGTTAGGTCTTGCGGCCGCATTAGGTCCCGGGTTCTCATCGGAGCTTCTGTTAATGAGGTGGGAATAATGGCATTCTATTTCTTTATTATTTTCATTTGTGTACAGAGGGTTGTGGAGCTGGTCATCGCCCGGAAGAACGAAAGCTGGATGAAAAAGCAGGGAGCAACTGAATTCGGCAAGTCCCACTATCCCTGGATGGTCATGATGCATATCTGTTTTTTAAGCAGTTTGATTCTGGAAGTCACATTAATGGACAAGAGTGCCTCATCTTATTGGCCAATTTGGCTGACGCTGTTTTTAGCAGCCCAGGCTGGGAGAGTTTGGGTCATCGCTTCCCTTGGAAGGTACTGGAATACGAAAATCATCGTTTTGCCCGGGGCGGAGGTAACGGAAAACGGGCCTTACAAATACTTTAAACATCCGAACTACCTTATCGTTGCGATCGAGATTGTGGTTATTTCTTTGCTGTTCAATGCCTATATGACCGGAATTTTGTTTTCGCTGCTAAATGCGTGGATGATGACTGTCCGGATCCCTGAAGAAGAACGAGCATTAAAAAGTCTGACAGAGTACGAAAAGATTTTCGTAAAGAAGAAAAATGTTTAAAGAAAATTCAAGATACTTATTGAAAATGATTATCACTCATGATATTATCTAAATGAAGATGAAAATTATTCTCATTTGGACAGCAACCACAATATAAAAGGATGGTGCTCGGCATGGTTTGGTTATTTGTTCTTTTAACTGTTGTTACATATTTATTTTTAATGAAATACGTACTAAATAACGTTCAACGGCCAGTAAAAGCCACTAGCAACCCTGCGTTTATTTCAGAAAAAAACCAAAAAAAATTCATACCCGCCCATACAACCAGGTAAAGCGCCTGGTTATTTTTTTTGTCAGAAATAAGAGTATGCCTTTCTTTTCCGCATAAGTACAACTACGCCTTCGCCTTACCAGGCACGTCAATCGACGAGTTTTCTTTATTCATTTTTTGCATATCAATGTATAGGAATGGAAACAGAAATCGTTTACAATATATGATTATAAACATGACTCTCAAACTAAGGGGACTTGACGTATGGTGCAACAAACGACAAAGCAAGCGCGGGATCTCGAGCATTTACTCGCACTCTATGAAACTTTCGAAACTGCGGAGGATTTCGAGAATGCCGAAAAAATAAAACAGCTGATTATTAAACTATATAAACAGGAATATACCATTGCTTTTTGCGGCCATTTTTCTGCCGGGAAATCAAGTATGATCAATTATTTGCTTGGGGAGCAGGTGTTGCCTTCCAGCCCAATTCCGACAAGTGCGAATACGGTTAAGCTAAAGCGTGGAGGCAATTATGCCAAGGTCTACTATTATCAAGATAAACCGGTGCTTTTTCCTGCACCGTATGATTACAAAGCCGTAAAGCAATTTGCGAAAGACGGCGACAGTATATCTTCCATCACGATAAGCTCAAGTGAATTTCCGCTTCCTGAAACATGCGTGGTCATGGATACTCCCGGGATTGACTCGACAGATGACGCCCACAGGGTTTCAACTGAGTCAGCGCTTCATCTGGCTGACATCATTTTCTATGTGATGGACTATAATCATGTTCAGTCAGAAGTTAATTTTCATTTTACCAAAGAACTACAGGACGCAGGCAAGCAGGTGTATTTGATCATCAACCAGATCGATAAGCATGATGACACAGAACTTGGCTTTGCAGAATTCAAGAACTCGGTCGTAGATGCCTTTGCCAATTGGAGTGTGTACCCGAACGGTTTTTTCTTTACGTCATTAAGAGAGCTGCAAAATAACCAAAATCAAATCGAACAGGTGAAGGAATTCATTTTTAAGCAAGGAGAAACCGGCCAGGATGACAGTTTTGAGTCGATATTTGATTCTGCCGGAAGGCTTGTCGAAAACCATCTTCACCGTTTAAAGGGTAAATGGGAAGAAGAGAACGCTGCGAATTTGGAAGTGCTAGCTGAGCTGCAAGTGGAGGAACGGGATCAAATCACCGAACGGATTTTTTCGCTGAATCAGGAAAAGGACCGGATTGCTTCCCAGGCAGACAGCACGCAGGAAGTGTTTAAAGGCGGACTTGAATCGACGCTGAAGAATGCTTATATTATGCCTGCGCAAACGAGGGATTTGGCAAAGGAATACTTAGAGGCCAGCCAGCCTGAATTTAAGGTAGGATTGCTTTTCTCGAAGAAAAAAACAGAGGAAGAACGAGAGAGAAGGCAGCAAGCGTTTCTTTCCGATCTCCAGGAAAAAGTCAGGACCCAGCTTGAATGGCATCTGAAGGAGCTGGCAGTCAAAACATTAAGCGAGGCCGGGGTTCATGACAGCGGTCTTGAAAAAGCAGTCCAGGAAATCGAAGTGTCCGTTTCGCAAACAACGATTGAGAATCCTTTAAAGCAACAGGTGAATATTACCGGCGAATACGTCTTGAATTATACGAACGAGCTCGCTGCTTCGATTAAAAAAGAAGCGAGGAATGCAGCCGACAGCTTTGTTCAGTCGCTGTACGGCTACTTGAAAAAGGAAGCCGATGAGAAGGTCAGCTACATTGAAAAAGAATTAAAAAGCTATGAGCGTTATCAATCCGCTTTTGAATCGATCAGGACGATGAAAGATAACCTGGAAAAAAGAAAGGAAGCTTTGTTGGCGCTTAACGAGATTTCTATAAGCAATCCAAATCCGGAACAACTGGTGAAACAATGGCTGAACGAGGAAGAAGACGTCATCATCAGACATACCGATGAGTTCGAACCGGAGAGGTTATCAAATAATAATGTGGAGCAAGTAGAGCTGGTACCACATATTGTACCAGACACCAATGACGGAACGGAAGCTTTCCGCGGAAAAGATAAACTGCAACAAACGGCAGGAGAATTAACGAAAGTATCCGAATTGATTCAGCCTTTAAGAGGCTTCCAAACATTATACAGGGAACTGAAAGAAAAAGCCGGACGATTGGAGACCCAAACATTTACTGTTGCCCTTTTCGGTGCTTTCAGTGCCGGTAAATCATCATTTGCTAATGCCCTGATGGGCGATAGCGTGTTGCCGGTTTCACCAAATCCTACTACAGCAGCGATCAATAAAATTATGGCTTCTAACTCAGATCACCCGCATGGTACCGCAACCGTGACGCTGAAAAGTGCCGAAATGCTCCTTGAGGACATATCGCTCGCCCTGTCATCCTATGACCTTACCGCAAATACGCTGGATGAGGCTTACAAACTGACTGGGGAGCTGATTGACAGAACCGATGCAGAGGAAAAGGGCAAAACCCATCTCTCGTTTATCAAAGCTTTTTATCAAGGCTTGCGGGATTATCAGGAGAGGCTCGGAACGAAGCTTTTGGTGGATATGGCTGGATTTAGAAGCTTTGCCGCGGAAGAATCAAAATCATGCTTTGTCGATTTAATCGAACTTTATTTCGATTGTGATCTGACGAAGCAGGGAATGGTTCTGGTTGATACGCCGGGAGCAGATTCAATCAATGCCCGCCATACCGGTGCCGCGTTTGAATATATTAAAAACGCTGACGCAATCCTGTTTGTGACTTACTATAACCATCCTTTTTTCAAAGGCAGACAGAGAGTTTTTGATCCAGCTTGGCCGCGTAAAGGATTCTTTCGCCATGGATAAAATGTTTTTTATCATCAACGCGGTCGATCTTGCCGAAACAAACGATGAGCTGGAAGAAGTAACGGATTATGTGAAAGGTCAGCTAAATGGATTCGGGATCAGGTTCCCGAAACTGTTTCCTTTGTCAAGCAAGGGAGCGCTCGCCGAAAAGACGGAGGATGGATCTTTTTCACATCATTTTCTTCCGGACAGCGGGATGGAACAATTCCAATCGCAGTTTGATGCGTTTATCGAGCATGACTTAACCATGCTTGCGATAGAATCTTCAAAGGGAACGATCATCCGGGCTGAGCAGCTGCTGGGAGATGTCATTGACGCTTCCAAACAGGATGAACAAGCGAAAAAGCAAGCCTTGGCGGGATTGGAACAGGAATTGGCGGAGCTTAAAGAAATCCTGCAGGAATTGAATGGGGATACAGACAAACAAAGGCTGCACAAGGAGACCGAGGAGCTGGCGTTTTACAGCAAGCAGCGGGTATTCTTAAGATTTGGCGACTTTTTCAAGGAGTCCTTCAACCCAGCAGTCATAAAGGATGACGGTCGGGACATCAAGGCTACGCTGCAAACATCATTAAAAGAGCTGATCACTTCGCTCGGCTTTGATTTATCCCAGGAAATGCGCGCAACCGCTTTGCGAAGCGAGCTGTTTGTCGCCAGGCTGTTAAAGGAAAAACAGGCAGCAGTGGATACTATGTTTAAACAAATCCGCCAGAGCCTTTCATTAAGGGAATATGAAATGATAAAAGCAGAAACGATAGATTTCAAACCGGCATTTGAGGAACTGAATGTACAGAACTTCAAGAAAGAGCTGGCCTTTTTCAAAAATACAAATGCCTTTTTTGAGAAAAATGAAAAGGCGAGGATGAGCGATGCCTTACAAATAAGGTTGGAACAGCCGGCCGAAAGCTATACCACTTCCCAACAGTCCCGGATATATGAACTTTATTCCTTACTCTTGGATGATGGATTATTGAAGCTGCAACAAGAGTACGGTTCCGAGCTGGACGAAATTTACAGCGGACTGCGTTCTGCGTTAGAAGAAATCATTGATATTCCTCATTATGAAGAAATATTGAGGGAAATTGAACAAATCCATTTATAATGGGTCTTTATTGAAATCTAGAACCACTCAAAATCAGAATTTTGGCTGCGAAATTTTGAGACTGGAAACAAAACGGAAATTTTGGCAACGAAAGTCATGTTCTGGCATCGAAACAGGAAAGAGCGGCAACAAACCGGGAAAAGCGGCAACAAAAATGAGGACTGGCAACAAAACAGAAATTCCGGCAACGAAAGTCTGTTTTCTGGCAATAAAACAGGAAAAGCGGCAACAAAATCAAAATTCCGGCAACAAAAATGAGGACTGGCAACAAAACAGAAATTCTGGCAACGAAAGTCCGTGTTCCGGCAATAAAACGGGAAAAACGGCAACCAAATCAAATTTCTGGCAACGAAAATGAGGACTGGTAACAAAACTGAAATTCAGGCAATAAACGTCGATCCCGGAACAAAAAAATGTACGCATTATGGTATAATAGTAAAATGCAATCCTTATCATTAGTGGAGTATAAGGTAAATTTTTATGAGGTGATCACTTTGAATGATAACGAAAGAGAACTGCCGACATTCATGCTCGTAGATGGAATGGCCCTTTTATTCAGGGCGTTTTACGCAACGGCTGTTACGGGCCAGTTTATGATAAATTCCAAAGGCGTTCCAACGAATGCCGTACAAGGTTTTTTAAAGCATATGTTGACTGCGGTAGAGCATTTCTCACCAACGCATGTAGCGGTATGCTGGGATATGGGAAGCAAAACCTTCCGTAATGAACTGTTTGGGGATTACAAGGCAAACCGTTCCACGCCTCCGGTAGAGATGATTCCACAGTTTGAACTTGTAAAGAGGGCCGTTGAAGCCTTTGATATACCCAATATTGGGCTTGAGGGATTCGAAGCGGATGATTGCATTGGCACTTTAGCAAAAGCATCTATGTCCCATAGCCAGGTATACATCCTCACCGGAGACCAGGATATGCTTCAGCTTCTGGAGGATAACATTTCGGTGGTGCTTTTAAAGAAGGGCTATGGTAATTACGAGGTCCATAACACCGAAAGCTTTTTCGAATGGAAGGGCATCACGCCAAGGCAGATGATTGATTTGAAGGCGCTTATGGGTGATCCTTCAGATAATTATCCGGGAGTGAAGGGAATTGGCGAAAAAACCGCCTTAAAGCTGCTCATCGAATATAAAAGCATTGAAGGCATTCTTGAAAATGTCCAAGCGTTAACAAAAACACAACGTGCAAAAATTGAAGAAGCGGTCGATATGCTTCATTTATCAAGAAAGCTCGCGGAAATTAAATGTGATGTGCCTGTTTCTTGTTCATTAGAAGATTCATTGTACAGCTATGACAGGGAAAAGGTTAAACAAATGGCATTGGACCACGAATTCAAGGCTCTGCAGAGAATGATCATATAAGCAACCAACCGCTTCCCGGTTATCACCGGAGAGCGGTTTTTTTCTTCTATTTTTTATTTGCTTTTTTTGCAGCGTTTTCAAGCCTGCTTTTTGGATCCCTTGCACGCTCTGTCCCAGTGGAATAGCCTTGGGGATTCACTCCGCTGAATGCATCTGCACCCCTGTTTCTGTTTTTGCTCATTAAAAACACCTCCTATTCTTAATCTTTACAAATTCAAGCAAGTGTATAATGGCAACTTTTGTCGAAAAATGTATGGTCAAAAGAGAATTTATAAGGTAATATGTAGGAGGAAAATGGTAATGAGGCAGGTGGAGGGATCCTGTGGAAAAAACAGTAGAAGAGTACATTAGCAACCTTGAATCTAAAGGTTTTTCGTTCGGGGAGGGTGCTATCGAATTTATCTTTTTCGGTAAACATTACACAAACGCTGATGACTTTCTCGTCAATATGGCGATTGAGATGACTCTTAAAGCACAGAAGAATTTTGACGGAAGCTTTTATATATCTTTGCTTGAAGCGTTAAAGCAAAGCGAAATACATACCCGGTCTGATGCAGAGTTATTTGCGAAGGAACGTGGTCTGCGTATCTGAAAAAACGGCAGAAAATTTCTGCCGTTTTTCATATATCCGCAGCTGCTTTAGATTTTTGAGGGAGTTCTGCCAGGATCATTCCCATGAAAATAAACAGGCATCCGATAATTGTCACGTACGTTAGCTTTTCTCCGATCCAAAAATAGGAGGTCAATGCTGCAAATACAGGTTCCATCGCGAAAATGACCGCCACTCTTGTCGGAGAGGTATATGCCTGAAAATAAGTCTGGGCCAAAAACGCGAATGCCGTGGCTAGAGAGCTGGTAACCAATAAAGCGGTCCATACATCTCTTCTGAACATTACTTCCGAGTTTAAAACGATCGATAAATCTTCGAAAACCATTGCGAACATAAATGAAAGAAGCGCGACGGTGAAAATTTGGACAATCGTCAAAGGCAGCGCTGGATAATTTCCGGCAAACTTCGCTGTCATTATGATTTGCATGGCGAAACTAATCGCGCATAAAAAGACGAGGAAATCCCCGGAAGATAAAGAAGAACTCTCGACTACCGTCATCAAATACAATCCTATCGTTGCAGCGAGAACACCGAGCAACGCGTTTCTGGATGGTTTCTTCTTTAAAAGCATCATCGAAAATAAAGGCACGAGTACGACGCTCAATCCGGTAATGAATCCGGCTTTTGATGGGGTTGTGGACAGCAATCCAAAGGTTTGGAACGCATATCCGAGGAAAAGCCAGATCCCGAGCTTCACCCCCGAAACCAATAATCCCTTATCCCAATTTGTTCTTCTGTTTCTAGAAAATAAAAGGTACCAAATGACAAGCAGTAAAAAAGCTGCAAAAAAACGAACCGCGTTAAAGCTGAAAGGCTCGAGGGAAGAAATGGCGTTTTGCACCATTACAAAGGTTGCTCCCCAAATAAAAACGACGAATAATAACGTTGAATCAGACAGTGATGAATTTCTCATTCCTCTGTACCCTCATTCAAGCGGATTGCCCTTCTCGCCAATTCATCGGCTGATTTATTTTCGCTGCTCGGAATCCATTTCATAAAAAACAAGTCCAGTTGGCTGGACAATTCAAGAGCTTTATCTAAAAGCGGCGAATAGCGTTTATTCTTCACGAATTCTTTTTCAAATGCCTGGCTGATCAACTGAGAATCCGTGCGGAAGGAGACGGTAGTATACCCCTTTTCCAAACAGTACTCCAGTCCTTTGATGACGGCATGGTATTCTGCTTCATGGTTTTCCATCATTCCAAGCGGAATCGAAAACCGTTCGACCGACCCGCTATTTTTAATGAAAATGCCGGCACCGCTCGGACCTGGATTGCCCGCGCTCGCACCATCGGTATATACTTCAATCATAAAAAGACCCCTTACGAACAACTTAGTTAAGGAAAAACACATTATTTTATATAATAGCAAGCCAAGGGCAGATTGCAAAACAAAAAATTAGGGAATTGTAAAAAACGAAAACATATTCTAAAATAACCAAAACTAGATATCATAAGGATGAATGCAATGAAAGTGATTATGCGATGGACATATGGCAGCCCGAAAAAGCCTGCCGCGGATTTTACTTCTGACTGGCTCGATGCCCCAAAAGCCCTTATAATAACAGATGACCTGGAAAAAGCAGGCCGCATGAAAGATGTTGAATTTCAAGATGAAATCGGCACGTCCTGGACAAAAAAAGAATTGATTAAGCTATTGACCGAAATTAAAGATGACCCAAGTAATGTGACCGTATATTTTGACGGTGGTTACCAAAAAGAAGATGGGTTGACCGGGATCGGGGTAGTCATCTATTATACCCAGGGCAATCAGAATTGGCGTATCAGGATGAATGCGGTTCTCAGAGAACTTGACTCCAATAATGAAGCTGAATATGCGGCCATGTTTGAGGCAATCAGACAGCTTCAAGAACTAGGCGTCCACCATCAATCCTGTATTTTTAGGGGCGATTCACAAGTGGTCCTAAATCAGTTATCCGGGGAATGGCCTTGCTTTGAAGAAAATTTGAACAGGTGGCTTGATCGTATCGAACAAAAAGTCGGGGCTCTTGGCATTAAACCCATATACGAACCCATTCCAAGGAAAGATAATAGTGAAGCAGATAAGCTGGCAACCCAGGCTTTAAAAGGGGAAGAAATACTTAGCAAGCTAAACTTAAATGAAAAATAAGAGGGAGCCATACATTGATGAATCGAAAAGTCATATACTCAGAAGTGGAAGCAGTCCTCGAGGATTACTGTAAGGACTGTTTTCTGTACAGCACGTTAAGAAAAGAAAAAGGCAGGAACCACGCGCATAAATTTTGTATATCACAATGCACAGTGGGGGAAAAACTGAAAGACATCGGGCATAAACTTGCGGGTAACCCAAAAACAAATTAACCGGTGTGAAAATAAAAAAAAGACCGATTATAATGAAATCGGACTTTAATTCGGCAAATTGGAGAGTATCTGCTACACATGTGCAACTACCATTCTGTTTTCTTCTCAAAAGGCTCGCTAGTCAGCGAGTCTTCTTTATTGGCCTGCTGTTTGGCTTCGAAATATTCACGAAACAAGACTTTGTTATGAGTGATGTCTTCCAATGTATATTGATCAAGCACCTGCAGGAATGTATCAAGCGCTTTATTCAACACATGCTTTAGCGAGCATACCGGTGCGATGACACAATTGTCATGGTTATTGCCGAAACACTCCACAAGATAGAAATCTTCTTCCGTTTTCCGGACAATTTCCCCGATGTTAATCTCGGATGGCTGTTTTGCGAGGCGGATGCCTCCATTCCGTCCGCGAATCGTTTCAATATAGCCCATTTTCCCTAAATTATAAATAATCTTCATAAGATGATTTTTTGAAATATCGTAAGCGACAGCAATTTCTTTAATGTTGGAAAGTTTCCCTTGCTCTAATGTGGCAAGATATAATAATACTCTGATTGAGTAATCTGAATAAGTGGTTAAACGCATGTATGTTACCTCGCAATCTCTTTCTGCCTTCATCTTATCATAATTGTGAACATTTCTTAAACGTTTCGTTTTTTACAGCTAAAAGATGTATTTATGATATTGCTTATTAATCAGGTTAGCACTATGATAAACATGTATTTTAAATATTACTTATTTAGAGAGGAAGGGATCGTTCCATGTTATCCCCGAAAACCATTGATATTATTAAATCTACTGTACCTGAATTGGAAGTAAAGGGTACGGAAATTACAACCGTATTTTACAAAACGATGTTTGAAAACCACCCGGAATTATTAAACATCTTTAACCATGCCAACCAAAAGAGAGGACGTCAGCAAACAGCTCTTGCTAACACGGTACTGGCCGCAGCTACATATATTGACAAGCTTGAAACGATCATTCCGGTAGTGAAGCAAATTGCCCATAAACACCGGAGCCTGGCGATTAAACCGGAGCATTATCCGATTGTAGGTGAATACCTTCTAAAGGCAATCAAGGAAGTGCTCGGAGATGCTGCGACAGATGAGATCATCGATGCGTGGGCGGAAGCATACGGGGTGATTGCACAAGTATTCATCGATATTGAAAAAGAAATGTATGAGGAAGCCGCCATCCAAACGAACGGGTGGGCGGATTATAAAGATTTTAAAATCATCGATAAAGTGAAGGAAAGCGAAGTCATTACTTCATTCTATTTAAAACCGGCTGACGGTTCTCAAGTTCCGACGTTTGAACCGGGTCAGTACATTACGGTCCGCTTGCAAATCCCTGGAGAAGAATATTTATTTAACCGTCAGTACAGCTTGTCTGTTGCGCCCGGCAAAGAATATTTCCGAATTTCCGTAAAGAGGGAAGCGGAAGGCAATGAACCGGATGGGAGGGTTTCAAACTACCTGCATGATCATATTAATCCTGGTGATGTGATCGAAGTTACCGTTCCAGCAGGAGATTTTGTTCTCGACATGGAAAAGAAAACACCTGCTGTATTTATCAGTGGCGGAGTCGGCATTACACCATTCATGAGCATGTCTTGCGCCATCTCTGAAAAACAGCCGGGACGAAAGGTACAGTTTATCCACGCCTCACGAAACGGAAAGCTTCAAGCTTTCAAAGAGGAATTGAAAGCATTAAACAATAAATTGACTAACTATGAGCTGTCATTTGTTTATGAACAACCTGCAGAAGAAGATCTCCAGGACGAATACTTCAGCAAGCAGGGCTATATGGATGCTGAATGGCTGAAGGGGAGAATAGAAACGGACCCCCATGCCGATTACTATGTATGCGGACCGGTTCCATTCCTGCGGGCCATCGTCGGTATCCTGAAAAAGCTTGGAATCTCAGATAGTCAAATTCATTATGAATTCTTTGGACCTTCGATGAATCTAGAATCAGAAACAGCATAAAAATATGAACATATAGAGAGTCGCTTTTCCTTTTAGGAAAGTGGCTCTCTTTTTGCATAAAAAAACTAGGTATGTTTTCCCACAATCTAAACAGGTATAATGAATGTATCAAAAATGAATCAGGTGAAAACTATGAAGCTAATAATCGCGGAAAAGCCGGATCAGGGGGCTGCTCTTTCTTCACAATTCAAAACGAAGAAACAACAGGGATATATAGAGATCCTTCCGAACGAGCTTTTTCAAAAAGGTGCTTATGTAACCTGGGCGGTTGGCCATTTGTGTCAGCTTGTCTCCCCGGAAACCTATCGTCCTGAATGGAAGAAATGGTCGCTTGGCACACTGCCGATCATTCCGGAGCGGTTTCAATACGAAGTGACACGCTCCAAGGCCAAACAATTCAATCTTGTACGGTCGCTAATTAAGAAGCCGGAAGTAACTGAAATCATTCACGCTGGTGATGCCGGGCGGGAAGGCGAATTGATTGTCAGGAATATCGTCAATTTGACCGGGGTGAAAAAGCCAATGAAACGCCTTTGGATTTCGTCGTTAACTCCGAAGTCTATTTATGATGGTTTCAAAAACTTATTAGATGAACAGGAAACAAAGAATTTGTTTTTTGAGGCGTATACGAGAGCTTGTGCTGATTGGGTTGTTGGCATGAACGCATCCAGAGTTTATAGCATTCTTTTAAAACAGAAAGGGATGTCGGATGTTTTTTCGGCAGGCCGTGTCCAGACACCAACACTCGCGTTAATTGTGAAACGTGAAAAAGAGATTGAAAACTTCAAGTCAGAGCCGTTTTGGGAGGTATTGGCCAATTTTGATATTCAGGGGAAGAAATACGAAGGCAAATGGCAGAAAGACAATGAATCTCGCGTTAAGGACGAAGAAACAGCAACTAAAATAGCAGCTTTTTGCCAGAATAAACCGGCGATTGTGGATGAAATGCAAACGGAACGAAAAGAATTCCAGCCGCCTTTGCTGTTTAATCTTTCGGCTTTGCAAGCAACAGCCAATAAAATCTTTAAGTTTTCACCGAAAAAAACATTGGATGTATTACAGGGCTTGTATCAAAAAGGAATCGTCTCTTATCCAAGATCCGATTCGAACTATGTAACAAAAGGAGAGGCCGAAACGTTTCCAGACATTCTCCAGAAATTAAGCAATCTTCCCGAATATAAAGAGTTGTTTCCTGTACCAGCCCCTTCGATTATTGATAACAAACGGTACGTCAATGAGAAGAAAGTGACCGATCACTATGCGATCATTCCGACTGAACAGGTGAAAGATCCGGACAAGCTTTCGGCTGACGAAAGGAAAATATACGATTTAGTAGTCAGGAGACTCATCGCCGCGCATTATAATCAAGCGATTTTTGACTATACAACCATTAAAACGCTTGTCGACCAGCGGGCGGAGTTTGTCTCGAAAGGAAAGCAGCAAATCCAGGAAGGCTGGCGGAAGGTCATTTTTCAAGCCGATAAAGATGATGATGTCATTCTACCGATCATTGCTGAAGGTGAAGAGGGAAAAGTAGTCAAAGTAAAAGTGAAAGAAGGAAAAACGCAACCCCCGAAACGTTATACAGAAGGGCAATTAATTACTTTAATGAAAACAGCCGGTAAGCACCTCGATAATGAAGAGCTGGAAAAAGTACTGATGAAGACAGAAGGGCTTGGAACAGAAGCAACCCGGGCCGGGATCATTACCATGTTAAAGGACCGAAAATATATTGAAGTGAATAAGAACCAGGTCTTTGCAACCGACAAAGGGAAGGTATTGATTTCAGCGATCGGCGATAAAATTCTCGCCTCTCCTGAAATGACGGCCAAATGGGAGCAGAGACTTAGGGAAATCGGTGAAGGGAAAGCCTCCGCCTCCGAATTTATGGAACAAGTAAAGAAACTCTCGGCTAAAATCATTGAAGACGCGACAGAGACATCGGGAGAATGGAAATTCGAAGGGCTGGACACCGAGTCGATACAAAGAACCAATTCAAAATATTCTGCAGGGAAATCGGTGGGCAAGTGCAAATTATGCGAGGGCACAGTCATCGACAAGGGGAAATTCTACGGGTGCTCGAACTATAACAAAACAAAGTGCAATTTTACAATGTCCAAAAAAATGCTAGGCAAACAGATTTCTTTAACAAACGCGAAAAAAATCCTTGATAACGGGAAATCCGATTTAATTAAAGGATTTAAGAAGGCGGATAAAACGTTTGATGCCTATTTGGAATGGAATGAACAGGAAAAGCGTGTAAGCTTTTCTTTTAAATAAACCAATAGAAGCAGGGGGGACCCCCCTGCTTCTATTGGTTTCAGTTATTCAGTGGCTACAGCTTCCTCCTCAATTTCGGAATAGGCGTCAAACTGCTTCTTCGCCCTGGCAATGGCCGCTTCGCGTGCATTGTACTGTTTGATGGCGTAATCCGTCATGATCGACCAGTCGATGCCATAAACTTCTTCTCCTTCAGTGATGGCAATTGTGTCGTTGATCAACCCGATTGAATATGGAAGGAGATCGTCCATCGTCGCTGTGAACACATCGTACAGCTTTGGATCCTCGGCAATTAGCCTTTGCAATGTATAAGTGCCAAAGCCGATATGGCGCCCTTCGTCACGCCCAAGATTAGCTATACCCTCAATAATGCCAGGCAATAGCCCTGTTGACTGAAAGGCAAGCCGGAAAGAATGATAGCCTGATTCGGCAAGCATCCCTTCCACGACCATATGGTAGGTCGTTAATGCCCTGATTTGTGCTTCGGGTGAGTTATCGGTATAAAGGGCGTTCATTGCCTGAGGAAGCTTTTCATAGAAGATTTTCTTATAATTGTCGGAGTGATGCTGCGATAGATCCTCCAGCATCCCGACCTCTTGACGCCATCGCGCAAAAAATTCGGTATGCTTCGCTTCTTCATATAGAAAAGTCGTCAGATAGATCGTGTCCTCAAGTCGGCCTTCGTTAGCCATTGTATAAAGCACTGGCAGGAAGTCCAGCGTTACTGCTTCTTCCCCGGCCCCAAACAGACCGACCAGCTGTCCCACCATTTTCCTTTCTTTCGGGGTACAATTCTTAATGCTCTCCTTGTCAACCGAAAAATCAATATCCTTTGGGTTCCATCCGCCAAACTTCTTCGCTTTTTCATAGAGTTTATACATCGGATGATTCCAGTCTAACAGTTTGTCTGTTGACGTTTGGAATTGTTCATGAACATTTTTTAATCCTTTCATTTTACCGCCTCCATCATTACAAAATAATGTTGATAGCTAAACTATAACGAATTTGAAAACGGTTACAATAGAACGTAAAGTGTCGGTTTTTTTAATCTTTCTTTTTTAAGTATCCCGACTAATGTCGTATACGGAATCCGATTATTTACGTTATTTATTTTGAAAATTCTAAATCTTATAATAACATTACAACGCATGCCTGAAAATACTTGAACGGATATGCGCTCATGGATAGGAGGAGGAGGATTTTTGAAAGCAGCCGTTTTAAAGGATTACGGCCAACAGGTAACCGTTGAGGATCTAGAACTGCAGGGTCCAAAAAAAGGCGAGGTTCTCGTGAAGATGAAAGCGGCAGGCATTTGCCATAGTGATTTGCATGTGGTAACCGCCGATTTGCCGTTGCCGATACCTATGGTTCTCGGCCACGAAGGTGCAGGTATTGTAGAAGAGGTCGGTGCAGGTGTCACAAGGGTGAAAAAAGGAGACCATGTCGTTTTAAATTGGATTCCGGAATGCGGTACGTGCTATTACTGTCATATCGGTCGGAAGGATATGTGCGATACAGCCCAAACCACAGCTGCAACGGGAACTCTGCCAGATGGGACGACTCGTTTTCACAAAAGTGGTGAAGAAATCTACCAATTCAGCATGACCGGCACATTCAGTGAATTTACGGTAGTTCCTGAAAACGGCGTTATTCCGATTAATAAGGATATCCCGTTTCCCCAGGCTTCCCTGGTTGGCTGTGGTGTTTTAACCGGATTTGGAGCTGTCGTCAATACAGCAAAGGTTGTTCCGGGAAGCAGTGTTGTGGTGATTGGTGCAGGAGGAGTTGGCTTAAACGTGATTCAAAGTGCCCGGCTTGCCGGCGCGGGGCGGATTATCGCGGTCGATATTACTGCGAACAAATTTGAAACTGCGCGGTTATTCGGGGCAACGCACACGGTGAATGCCAAGGAGACTGATGTCATTGATCAGGTGCTTCAATTGACGAATGGCAGGGGCGCCGATTATGCGTTTGAGGTTATCGGCAGTCCAGGTACCATTGCGCAAAGCTACAACTGTTTAGGGAAGGGCGGGACTGCAGTAGTAGTCGGGATAGCGCCGCCGCATGTTGATATATCTATTAACGCGTTCTCCTTGCCGGCCCAGAGCAGGACGATTACCGGATCCTGGTATGGCCAAAGCAACCCGATCGTAGACATTCCAAAGGTGCTTGACTTGTATATGGCGAAGAAAATCAAGCTGGATGAGCTGATATCGAAAAGATACACCTCGTTGGAAGGGATAAACGAAGCATTCGATGATTTAAAGGAAGGAAGAGTGGCCCGAAGCGTAGTCGAATTTTAACTATTTGAAGGAGGAATCCAGCATGGCGATTTTTCAATCGGCAGAGGAAATGTATCAGGTGTACGAGGGCTTTTTTAATGAAGTAAAGGATACAGAGCAGGCAAAGGCAATAATGTCCTCTTATCAGAAATCTGATCAGCACAATGCGCTTGTTCAATATATTTATCATAATCCGGAAGCGAAAATGGCCTGGGTTGAAAATGACAGGGGAAGCATTGATGTCGTATTTGGTGATGCTGAGGAGCTGAATCCAGAGCTCACATTCGAAATGACCTCAGATGTCGGGCACAGGTTTTGGCTTGGAGAGGTCGACCTGACGCAAGCGTTGGCACGCCAGCAAATGAAAGCCACCGGCCCCCTTTCTAAATCGTTAAAGGTAGTTCCGCAGCTCAAGCAATGGTATCCGTTGTACCGTGAATATTTGAAAAGAATCGGCCGTGAAGAATTAGTTGTTTAACTAAATCGTTAAATGTAAGCGTTTTCCTTTTTGCGCTAAATGGTTAAAATATCATATTTGTGAAGGTAGTGAAAAAACAATGGCCATCATATCTCCTGATATCGAAACGGCTTCGCTTTATATTAATGGGGAATGGGTTTCATCCCATACCGGAAAAACCTTTTTCGTTTACAATCCCGCTACCGGAAAGCCGACTGCCGAAGTAAGTGAAGCAAGCGTGGAAGATGTAGACCGGGCGGTTCAGGGTGCAAAAGAGGCGTTTGCAGACAAGCGCTGGCGGGGGATGACTCCCCTTGAAAGAGGCCGGATCCTGCATCAGGTTGCGAGGCTTATTCAAGAGAATCAAATGGAAATAGCCCAAATCATGACGCGGGAAAATGGGATGCCTATCAATATGGCATTGTTTGTTGAAATCCCGATGGTGGTGGAGTGCTTTGACTATATGGCCTCTCTTGTGGCGCAGCCGATTGGACAAACACAGCCGTTCTCGGCGACTGGTTCCCCGCCGAATCATTTCGTCTATACGGTAAAGGAGCCGCTCGGTGTAGCGGGGCTTATTACACCGTGGAACCTGCCGCTGCTTATGCCGGCATGGAAGATCGCTCCAGCTCTCGCATCGGGGTGCAGCGCGGTTTTGAAACCGGCACCCGAAACGCCGCTTACCGCGTTAAAACTCGCAGAGCTTTGCCAGGAGGCCGGCGTGCCTGATGGCGTACTCCAAGTATTGCCGGGCGGCGACGAAGCAGGAAAAGCGATTGTCAGCCATCCGGACGTGCCGAAGATTGCTTTCACAGGCGAGACGGCTACGGGCCGAAAAATACTTGCCGCAGCCGCCCCCTACATTAAGCGGGTTACTCTTGAACTTGGCGGTAAATCGCCAAATATTATTTTTGCCGATGCAGACATCGAGCAGGCTGCAAAAAGTGCATTGTTCGGCTTGTTCTTAAATTCGGGTCAGGTATGCCAGGCAGGGTCGAGGATCTTCGTTCAGGAAAGCGTTTATGAATCGTTTGTGAAGAAAATAGCTGATCATGCCCAAAGACTGACTGTAGGGCCCGGTGATGATCTAACCAATGATTTAGGACCAGTCGTAAGTCACGCACAATTTGAAAAGGTCAATGAATATATTGAAATCGGTTTACGGGAAGGGGCCAAAATGGTTACCGGAGGCAAAAGCGATAGGCAAGAAGGGTACTTCATTAAGCCAACCATATTTGCCGATGTGAAACCTGATATGCGGATTGCCCGGGAGGAAATCTTCGGGCCGGTGGGGGCTGTCCTCTCGTTTGAAAATGAAGAAGATGTGATTGAAATGGCGAACAATACGATTTATGGCCTGGCGGCTGCCGTTTGGACAAAGGATTTAAAGCGTGGGCTCAGACTGGCGCAGGAAATCCAGTCAGGTACGATTTGGGTAAACACTTATCAGGTTTTGACCCCTACCGCTCCATTTGGAGGATTTAAGCAAAGTGGTTTAGGACGGGAACTCGGACCTAACGCTTTGGATGCATACCTTGAAACCAAATCCGTGATTGTCGACTTGAACGATCAACCGTTAACATTTTTTTAAGATGCTGGGGGCCCCATTACGGCCTGGGGCCAGGCACCTATAAAAAGGAGGCTGTTTGATGGAAGTAGCTGAAAAAAGAGCTTTTGGGCTAACCGCAGCGGAAATGGAACAAATCAAACGGGAAATTGACAAGTACAAAGCGGAAATTTCTAAGGCAAAGAGGCAAAGGAAGATTGTCGGAGTCATCGCCAAACATGGACTTGGCTATATTCTTAATGATTCAAGCATCTTTCGCCTGTTTAGAAAACGGAATCGTTCCCCCGAGGAAAGTGAAAAGCTCCAGAAGATTGGCAGACGGATGCGGATGGTCTTTGAGGATTTGGGGCCTACGTTCATCAAGCTCGGCCAGGTATTGGTGACGAGGAATGATATCTTGCCTGAAGAAATTACATTGGAGCTGGAATCACTGCTTGATAAAGTACCCCCGATTCATTTTGACTATATTAAATATATACTGGAAACGGAGCTTCCTGAAGGACTTGATACATTTGAATCGATCGATGCTGAACCGATTGGGTCCGCTTCACTTGCCCAGGTGTACCGCGCCCGCCTGAAAACAGGCGAGGACGCAGCCGTAAAAGTGCTTCGCCCAACTGTTGAAAAGTTGTTTCAGACAGATATTTCGATCATTAAGAAATGGGCCCGGCGTTTGCAAAAGCAACTGCCGGTGGAAATGGCGGCTTCTCTCGATTTAAATGAGCTGTTGAATGATTATTACGGCGGTTCCATGGATGAATTAAACCTGGTACGGGAAGCCCGGACAATGGAAGAACACCATAAAATAGCCGAGAATCGTTTTGAATGGCTCCGCGGACCTGATGTGTACCTCGCTACAAAAAATGTGCTTGTCATGGAATTCATTGATGGATGGACGATTAAAGATTTTCCGGTCGACTTTTTTACGTTTGAGGAGCGATTGCAGATCATGCTCGACCTGGCCCATTATTATATCGAGTCTTTTATGAACGGAAACTACCATGCCGATGCGCACGGCTCTAATATACTAATTTGCAAGAAAACGAGAAAGGCGGTGCCGATTGATTGGGGAATGATCGGAAAGATGGATACGATGCATACGCAGGCTATTTTCCGGTTTTTAATGCACACCCGCTTGAACCAGGCGGAAGATGCGGCAGAGTGTGCGATGGATGTCGTGATGCCAACCATATACACGGATACAATCAAATTAAGGGATCAGTATCGCGCGATGTTTTTAAACTATGTAAACTCAACCCAGGGAGAAAAATATAATTGGGGCCGGCTGGTGCTGGAGCTGATCAATATTGGGATGATGAATTATTGTAAAATCCCGAACGGCTTGGCGCTCTGGGCAAAAGCGTTTTCTGCCACTGAAGGCACAGCAAGATGGATTTGTCCGGAAGTTTCCTACCATCATGTCGTGGAATCCGCGGATACGGCAGTGATGAAGGGAGTCATTGGCCGCAGGTTTAACTATCGCGCCAATGCCACTTGGATTACCGAGTTTGTGAAAATGTTTGGCACCATGCCGCGCAGAATCAATAAAATTCTGGAACACTTCTATTACAACGATTTCCGGATGAATATGCAAATGCGGGTGGACAAACGGACGGAGAACATGGCGAATCAAATCATGAACCGCCTGGCATTAACGATGATCGTTGCTTCGATTATCATTGCGACCGGCTTAATTATGAGCAATATGCCGGATGTCGAGTTCTTTGGTTTGACGAAGGCTGCCATCGCCAGTACGGGACTTGCGCTTGGTTTGGTTTTAGGCCTCTATTTATTGTGGCGGATATGGAGGACGAGAAAGACAAGGTCCTTTTTTTAGCGGGTATTAGCATATTTGTGTAAAGTACGTAATCGTATAGGAGGATCAGCATGCGAAATGAGCAGGAAAAAAAGACAATGAATGAGCGGATCCAAGCCTTTTATGCACAAAGCGGGGGCCCGAATAACCCCCAAATTAGTAGAATCATTGAAAAACATCTGCTGGATGGTAAAGACCATGGCACCCCGGGTAAAAGGGAGACGTTTAGAGACGCGATTCGAGATGTGTTCCTTGATGACTATTCAACAAAGGATATCGTGATGTGGCTTTTGAAAACCAAATACGATATCGGCGATCGTTGGCAGGAGCTGGTCAAAGCGAGGTCGGGCGAAATGATTGCGGCTGCAAAGGAAATGCAGGGCGATGAATCAAAGCTCGAACAAATGGAAGAGCGCCTTCTAAGGATGGAAGAAAATCTTAATAAGCTAGTTGCCCGTCTGGAACAGCCAGACGATAAGAATGAGTTCATTAATAAGGGAAATTCGGTCAATCAAGCAGAAATAAACAAGCTTTCTAAAAAAAAGCTCATGTATTAATTTCCACTTTATACCTTGATTTTATAAAAAAAGCCATACGGGGCATTTGCCCCCAGGCTTTAACATTTTCTTATATTAGACCTTGGCGAATCGCCATAGCAATAGCGTGGGCCCGGTTTTGTGCATCCAGCTTTTTCATTGTTTCAGAGATATAATCTCTTACTGTATATTTACTTAGAAACAACAGATCAGCTGCTTCATCGATTGTTTTCCCATCGGCCAGTAAACGCAGTATCTCTATTTCCCTATCTTTGAGTGATGTTTTTTTAGGGGATGACCACGTCTTTTCAAGATTGCTGGAATATTTGGACAGAATTTCACCGGCATGCTGGCCGAATTTTGTGATTACAGATAGAACTGAATCGGATACCTCGAATGTATTTCCTTCCCCTTGATCCAAGAATACGCCGCCCCATATTTGGTTGTTGGAAGCACTGTAGATTGGGGCAAGGACGAGTGATTTTAATTCAAATTGTTTTACAAATTTCTCTGGCAGAATCACTTCCGCATTTGATACATAAATCGGCTGCACATGTGTCATCTTCTTTTTGATCGTAGGGAGATTGTTTAAGTTTTCATTAATTCTCCTAATATCATTCGTATTAATTTTATGGCCCATCACACCGATGCCGATCTCCTCACCATTTTCCGTTTCCGTGTAGTAAAATAAAGCAGCCCGTTTAAACGGCAAGTAATTTACGAAACCGTTTACAACTTTGTCTACGGCTTCCTCAAAATTCCTCGCAAGCATAATCCATTCATCAAAAAGGATGAGTGAATCCTTCCATTCGTTAGTCATCTGCATATTTTGAAATACATCTTCATTTTGCTGCAAAAGCTGCAGAGACAGTGAAAAAAAGGGCTTTATATGCTCCCCATCGCTTTTATGGATGCAAAATAAATAAGTATCCGTGCCCGCGGTTAACGGAAAGACCTCCAGCTCGTTAACAGGAGTTGAGCAGTTAAGCAGACGGAGTATCGCATCGGATAGAAGCGTGAGTGATGGACCTTGCAGCGTCATGATCATATTTTTCCATGTGTCATCTATGATAAGCTTTTGATGAGAAGTGAAGCTGACAATTCGGAAACCAATCTCATCGCTTACGATTTTAGCAGCCCAAAGGAAATGATTTTCTTTTTGTTGAAACAAATGCGAGACGAAATAATCTACATTTATCATTTCTGTTTTTGTCTTTGAAAGAAAAGATTGAACGGTTAATGAAAACAGATGTTGGATGGATTGATGAACATGAAATTCAAACGTGTTATTTTTACCGATGACCTTGTGAATGGCATTTTCCAGCATGGTAAAAATCAAAATGAGCTTTTGAGAGTTGAATGGATGTTCGTTATGATTGGACCATTCCGCTTGCAACTGTCTGAAAACAGGATCGGCGTCATTTGTACAAATGCTCGGAAGATGCTTCCAAAATAATTCCGGAATAAGTTTAAGCTGTTCCCGGCCATTGGGTTCGGAGTCAATCAGCTGTTGATTTTGGTTGATGCGATAAAATACATAATCCCATTCCTTTTGAATATCGCCTTTATGGGTGTTTATGATGGAAGCGGCTTGCCGTATCAATTGATCCATTTGTTTTTTCATGGAAATGACCACACGATACCATCCTCCTTTAATACATCATTAAACGTATATTCAGAATTTTCCATTATTAATAAGCATAGTACCAGGATATTATCCCGTCAAGTAATATGGTGGAGTGAGGTGATTCTTGTTTCAAGTTTGATATTATAGTAAAATTCTTATGATATACGTTTGAAATGAGGGGATTCGGGATGCCTACACCGAGTATGGAAGATTACATAGAACAAATATATTTACTAATAGAAGAAAAAGGGTATGCGCGTGTTTCCGATATTGCGGAAAACCTGTCCGTACATCCATCCTCTGTGACGAAAATGGTTCAAAAGCTTGATCAGGAAAAGTACTTAGTCTATGAAAAATACCGCGGTCTCGTATTGACCCCAAACGGAAAAAAGATCGGCAAACGGCTTGTATACCGGCACGATTTACTGGAGCAGATGTTACGGTTAATCGGGGTGAAGGAAGAAAATATATACCAGGATGTTGAAGGAATTGAACATCATTTAAGCTGGGACGCCATTGATAGAATAGGCGATCTCGTGCAGTTTTTTGAAGAATCCCCGAAAAGGGTGGAAGAGTTAAGAGCGATCCAAAAAATGAATGAAACCGAAGAGGAAGAATAAGCCGAGAAAACCGGCTTATTTTTGGCTGAAAGGAAAGGAGAGGTGGCAATGAATAGAGACGGCTGGCATCAAGAGGCCGAAAGAAAATGGGATTCTTTCGCCGGCAAGTGGGCCAGTAATTCGCGTGAGATGTGGGACAAAGGAAGCCGTAAGAAAATCATTCCGTTTTTTTCTAAGTATGTTCCCGAAGGTGGGAAAGTAAGTGATCTCGGATGTGGTGACGGATACGGTTCACTGATGCTTGCCAAAAGCGGTTACGAAGTCATCGGACTGGATATTTCCAGTGAAATGATAGAAGCGGCCAATCTAAGAGCCGCTGACAACAGCCATTTATCCTTCATCCGGGGAGACCTCGCTAAACTGCCTTTCCCGAATGAAGAGTTTGATGGAGTGATGGCCATCAATTCTATAGAATGGACAGAGTCTCCGCTTCAAGCTTTGAGCGAAATCAAAAGAATTGTAAAGCCAGAAGGATACGCCTGCTTCGGTATTCTGGGACCGACCGCCGCACCAAGAATAAATAACAGTTACCAAAGATTGTATGGTGAAAAGGTCATCATCAATTCGATGCAGTCATGGGAGTTTGAACAGCTTGCGATAGAAAATGGCTGGGAACTGGTTGCCGATACCGGCGTAGAAAAACGAGGCGTCGATGTTGATAAACTTGCCGACCTATCGAAGGAATTGCGTCAGGCTGTATCATTTATGTGGTTGTTTATTTTTAAGAAAACCGTAGCGAACGAGCAATTTAATCAGAGCTAATACAAAAAACATCCCTGCCGATTCAATCATTGGCGGGGATGTTTTGCTCGATGATCCGGATTTGTGCTCGATAGATTTATTGTTAAAATACTTTGGAAGATGTCTAGCTACGACGTACAGGACGTACAAGTGCCGACGTAGACATACGTAGCGGTCTTCGTCGTTCTTCCTTACTTGCAGGGCGCTTTCGCTTTTCGATCAGATCAATCCCATTCATATGGTGTTTCCTGATATACATAATAATTGAGCCAATTAGAGAATAGTAAGCTTGCATGGCTTTTCCAGCGATAAACTGGTTTTTTATCCGGATCATCATCAGGAAAATAGTTTTCCGGTAACTGGATAGGCACTCCCTTTTGAAGATCGCGATAGTATTCAACGGAAAGTGTATCCACATCATATTCAGGATGGCCGGTAACCATGATTTGTTTGCCGTCTTTTGATGATAATAGAAATATCCCTGCCTGTGGAGATTTAGACACAATCAGCAGGTTGTCATGGTTTTCAAGCTTCCCGATGTCGATGTCGGTATGCCTTGAATGCGGAGCCAGAAAGGTTTCATCAAAGCCCCTTACAAGCTTGGTGTTCGGCAGAAGGACGTCATGCTCGAAAATGCCAAAGCATTTTTGCGGAAGCGCGTGTTTACCTATGCCAAAATGATGGAACAACGCCGCCTGGGCCCCCCAGCATAAGTGTAAAGTTGATGTCACATTCCCTTTTGTCCAGTCCATGATCTCTTTCAGTTCATTCCAGTAGTCCACTTCTTCGAACTCCAGCTTTTCAACCGGGGCACCGGTGATGACCATGCCATCGAATTTCTTATCCTTCACATTCGTAAATGTATTATAAAATTGATCCAAATGCAGCCTGCTCGTATTCTTTGATTCATGGGAGGATAACCGCATAAAAGAAATATTCACCTGGATCGGTGTATTTCCCAAAAAGCGGAGGATTTGAGCCTCTGCTTTTTCTTTTTCAGGCATTAAATTTAAGATTATGATATTTAAAGGACGAATATCCTGCTTGCTTGCGCGTTCTTCATCCATCACGAAAATATTTTCGTTTTCCAATATTTCTTTTGCAGGCAGCTGACTCGGTATTTTAATCGGCATGTATATACCCCCTGTTCCGAAAATTCAAAATTGCATTATGTCCATTATATATAAATTAGTGCGCTACCGCACCCATTTAGAAAAAATATTGGTATTTCCTTTTAGAATCAGCGTAAAGTGATAAAATGTTAATAGTTTAGTCGAGAGGCGGAGAAATGGTCAATGAAGTCAAAGACAGTTTTCAAGAGCGACATTGAAATCGCTCTGAGTTCCGAAATGAAAAACATCCAGAAAATAGCAGCAGAAATCGGGATTGGTGAAGAAGAAATCGAGCTGTATGGAAAATATAAAGCAAAGCTTTCTTTTGATATGCTGAAGAAGCTTAAGACGAAAGATGACGGTAAACTCATATTGGTCACCTCGATAAATCCGACAAAAGCGGGTGAAGGAAAGTCTACCGTGACCGTAGGGCTTGGGGATGCTTTAAATAAAATCGGCAAGAAAGCGATGATCGCTATGCGTGAACCTTCGCTTGGACCTGTTATGGGATTGAAAGGTGGAGCGACTGGAGGAGGGTATGCCCAAGTCCTCCCAATGGATGAAATCAATTTGCATTTCACTGGCGACATCCACGCGATCACGGCTGCCAATAATGCGTTAGCCGCGTTGATTGACAACCATCTGCAGCAAGGAAACGATCTAAAAATTGATCCGCGCAGAATCGTCTGGAAACGAGTGCTCGATATGAACGACCGTGCTCTTAGAAATGTAGTCGTCGGCTTGGGAGGCCCCGCGCATGGAACCCCGAGAGAAGATGGGTTCGATATTACTGTCGCCTCAGAAATCATGGCTATTCTATGTCTGGCAGATGATTTGGCGGATTTGAAGGTTCGCTTGGCAAAAATTGTGATCGCTTATGATTACGTGCAAAACCCGGTGACTGTCGGGGATTTGCAGGTAGAGGGTGCATTGACACTGTTGCTGAAGGATGCGATAAAGCCAAATCTTGTCCAGACGATCGAGCATACACCAGCCCTAATACACGGGGGCCCCTTCGCAAACATTGCCCATGGCTGCAACAGTGTAATCGCGACCAAGGCGGCTTTAAAGCTTGCTGATTATGTCGTCACTGAGGCTGGTTTTGGAGCGGACCTCGGCGCAGAGAAATTTTTGCATATCAAGGCAAGGAGTGCCGAGATTAAACCCGAAGCGGTCGTGATTGTAGCGACGCTTAGAGCTTTGAAAATGCACGGAGGGTTAAACAAAGAAGAGCTGGTCAATGAGGATTTATCCTCGCTTCAAAATGGTTTTGAAAATTTAAAGAAGCATGTTGAGACAATCAATGAATTCGGTTTGCCTTTTGTCGTAGCCTTAAATCGCTTCAGCACTGATAGCAGCCCGGAAATCCTGCTGTTTGAAAAGCTATGTAAAGAGAGCGGTATTCCTTTTGCGATGACAGAGGTTTGGGAAAAAGGCGGAAATGGCGGAGTCGAACTGGCAAACACACTGCTCGGTGTGATTAAAAATAATCAAAAAACCTTTAAACCGCTATATAGCCTTTCAGATACTTTGGAACAAAAGATCAGGACGGTCGCGCAGAAGGTTTATGGCGCTACCGATGTGGAGTTCAGTTTGGAAGCAACAAAACAAATGCTTCAATTTGAGAAAGAAGGCTGGTCCGATTTGCCTGTCTGCATGGCGAAAACGCAGTATTCCCTTTCAGATAATCCGCTCAAGCTTGGACGCCCTAAAAATTTCGTCATAACGGTTCGTTCTTTAAAACCGTCGATTGGCGCTGGTTTCATCGTCGCCTTGACCGGAGACATCATGACCATGCCAGGCCTGCCGAAAAAGCCGGCTGCGATGAATATGAATGTGGATGATTCCGGAAATGCACTTGGGCTCTTTTAAGCGCTAAACGGTAATTTTTTTAGAAGAGGTGAAACGGCCATGTTTGATCCGACCGCATTTGAAAACATGAAAGTCGTATTGGAGGGCGCGATCTACGATAAAGAATTAGACGGCAAAGCCACTGTTACAAACAGAAAGGATCTTGTAAATCTTTCTACGCTCTCCAGACAATATGAAATTGAAATCAGTCTTCCAGATCATCTTACCTGTAGGTCTAGCATTCTTCTGGAGGCTACTATAGAAAACCTGGCATCCGAGCTTCTGGAAAGGGAATCGGATTCGCAATCAGGAAGTGCGGTGACTGTCCGTTTCACATGGCCCTGTCGAATGGACGAAAAGGAAGCGGTACAATTGATTGGTTCTCTCGAAACCATTTGGGGTAAAGAAAGAATTATAGACGTAAGCAGTACTGTGCAATATTCGAAAGCCGGCGGAAGCCATGCCTCGTATACCGTTGCTTCCGTTTCCTTCGGCAGGCTAGTGAAAGAAGAGCAAATGGACGATTTGCTGATGATGACAGACTACATGGTAGATTCATTGGAGATGCTTGAAAGTCTAAATGGAGAGTTTTAAAATTGCTTTCACATCCATGTAAAGGGTAATATAACGATACAAAACAATGGGGAGTGAAATAAGCGATGTCTGTTTATGAATTTGAGGCAAAAAAGATAGACGGTGAAGAAATACCATTGAGTCAATATAAAGATGAAGTACTTCTGATTGTAAACACAGCGAGCAAATGCGGCTTAACTCCTCAATATGAAGAGCTCCAAAACCTTTATGAAAATAATAAAGACAAAGGGTTTACCGTGTTGGGATTTCCGTGTAATCAATTTCTCGCCCAGGAACCCGGTGACGAGCTTGAAATCGACTCGTTTTGCAAGCTGAACTATGGTGTAACGTTCCCCATGTTTGCGAAGGTCGATGTGAACGGAAAGGATGCCCATCCACTGTTTAACTATCTGACCGAAAACGCCCCGGGAGTGATGGGTTCAAAAGCAGTAAAGTGGAACTTCACGAAATTTTTGATTGATCGCAAGGGAAACGTCGTAGAAAGATATGCACCACAAACCAAACCGCTTGAAATCGAAAGCGATATAAAGAAGTTGCTTTAACAGCTGGTCTCCTTCCTGATTAAACGGAAGGAGACCTCTTTATTTGGCAGAATCGATACTTTTTTACAAAAAAACAAAATCCGTTCCAAAATTCTAAAACTTGCATGATTACCGCAACCATGGATGTAAAATTCAAACTCTTATATGGTTCATTTTTTTCAAGTAAAGGAATACAAATGCCTTACATCGAAATATAATGAAATCAGGATTAGGGAGGGATGCGCATGCGACAAAAAATAGCATGGATCACCGACAGCACTGGTTTTCTTGATGAGGACCTCAAAAAAAATCCCGATGTTTACGTCGTTCCGATGGTCGTGATTATAAACGGTAAAGAATATCAAGACGGCAAAAATATAATGCCTGAAGAGTTATTTAAGCTGATGAAGGAAAAAAAGATAGTCCCGACAACATCACAGCCATCTGTCGGCACCTTTCTGGAACTGTATCAGAAACTGGCGCGTGATTATGACCGTATTATTTCGGTTCATGTTTCAAGCAGGCTGAGCGGAACGGTTGCGTCAAGCATACAGGCAGCTGATATGGTGTCCATTCCTGTCCATGTATTCGACTCTTTGCTCATATCCTTCCCGATGACCATTCTACTAAAAAAGATCATGAGTGATATTGAAAATGGTTGCACGGTATCGGAAGCTTTTAATAGAGCGGAAAGTTACCGAGACGGCAATCAAACCTATGTGATGATTGGCAGCCTTGAACAGCTGCATCGGAGCGGCAGGCTGTCGGGCACCCAATATTTACTGGGGAGCGTTCTGAATGTTAAACCGGTCGTAACCATTGAAAACGGAGCCTTGGAAATAAAAACGAAAGTCAGGAGTGAAAAGAGGGCCGAACGATTACTCATCGATCATTTCTCGGTGTCATGCATAAAAGGAACGGTAAAGGAATGCTGCATTTTGTACGGATCCTCGCCTCAACAGGCAGACGGCTTGAAAAAAACAATCCTTGAAACCAATCCAGATCTGAACCTTCACATCTATCCATTGGGCACTGCAATCGGTGTCCATGCAGGAGACCGCACGATTGGCCTAAGCTGGTTTCAAGATAATGAATAACAGCAAAAAAGAGGATGGCTTACGAGGATTTTTTCCACCTGTTAAGCCATCCTCTTTGTTAGCAGAAAGGAAAGGATAAACTTTCCTTTTTAACTACGTCTAATCTCCGCCTTACGGCTCGTCAATCGACGAGTTTTCTTTATTTCTGTTTATCAACCCAATTTCCTTTTCATTGATCATACTCATGATAAAATAGTAGCGATACCCCAAAAGGAGAATGATATGAATCAATCTTATATACAGAAGGCTGAGGAGTTCGTAAAAAACCAGCTTGGCAATGATGCGAGCGGCCATGACTGGTTTCATATTGATCGGGTACGAAAGCTTTCTTTGCACATCGCTCATACGGAAAATTCCGGGGATTTATTCGTCGTCGAAATGGCGGCGCTTTTGCATGATATTCCCGATGGTAAGTTACATGAAAATGAAGAGGCCGGTTTGGATATTCTCATGAACTGGTTCAAAGAGATAAAATTGTCTGAAGATCGGGAAAAAGCGATTACTAAGATTATTTCCACGATTTCCTTCAGTGCAGGAATTTCCGAGCTTCCGTCGATTGAAGCAAAGATTGTGCAGGATGCGGACCGCCTTGACGCGATAGGAGCGATCGGAATCGCGAGGACCTTTGCTTACGGTGGTAAAAAGGGACAGCCAATGTATGATCCTTCCATTGAAGTCAGGGAGAATATGACGAAACAGGAATACCGTTCAGGCAATAGTACTTCCGTTCATCATTTTTACGAGAAGCTGTTATTATTAAAAGATATGCTGCATACCGGCACGGCAAAAAAGATCGCAGCCGAACGCCATGATTTTATGAATCGTTTTTTACAGCAATTTTATGAAGAATGGGATGTTAGATTATGAAAGTGTTCAGTATGGAGAAGCTTGAAAAAATGCAAGGTGAGAAACAAATTTTCAAGGATATCTCCTTTTCTATAACGGAAGGAGACAAAATTGGGATTATCGGTGTGAATGGCACCGGGAAGTCCACGTTGTTGAATATTATTTCCGGACTTGAGGAAAGCGATGCAGGCACAAAGGATCATCCAAAGGACTACTCGATTTCCTATTTATCACAAGCCCCGGTCTTTGACGAAGAACTGACTGTGCTTGAATATTTATTTGCCGCTGATACTCCGGTCTTTTCCTTGATAAAGAATTATGAACAAACATTGCTGCTTCTGCAAAGCAATCCCGAACATACGGCCACACAGGAACGGCTAATAAAGCTGCAACAGTCCATGGACGAAACCAATGCCTGGGATACAAGTGCCGACGCCAAATCAATTCTGACTAAACTCGGACTGCATGATTTCACCAAAAAGCTTTCTGAAATGTCAGGCGGGCAAAAGAAAAGGGCAGCACTTGCCAGGACATTGATTGAAAACCCGGATTTACTAATTCTGGATGAGCCTACAAACCACTTGGATTTCGATAGCATTACCTGGCTGGAAGACTATCTGGACAAATACCAGCAATCTGTTTTATTCGTGACCCACGATCGCTACTTCCTTAATCGTGTTTCCAGCAAAATTTGGGAGATTTCTCAGGGGAATTTATATGAATATAAAGGCAGCTATGCCGACTTCCTTGAGAGCAAAGCAATCCGCGAAGAAAATGAGTCCCTCCAGCGGTCTAAGAAGGAAAGCTTGTTCAAAAAAGAACTCGCCTGGATTCGAGCCGGTGCAAAAGCCCGGTCAACGAAACAAAAGGCAAGGATTCAATGATTTGAAACATTAGATGATGACTTGAAAAATAAAAAATCGAAGGAAAACCTCGAAATTGAATTGAGCGGTTCAAGGCTTGGGAAAAAAGTACTGGAACTGAAAGAAATATCAAAATCGTTCGGAAGCAAGCCGATTTTGAATCGATTTTCTTTTTTGTTCAAGCCGGGTGACCGGATTGGGATTGTCGGCAGTAACGGTACCGGAAAGTCGACCCTGTTAAATATTCTATCAGGAACACAAACGATAGATAATGGGGAAATCGAAATCGGGCAAACCGTTAAGCTAGGCTATTATACTCAGGAAAATGAAGGCTTGGATGAAAACCAGCGGATGATTGAATATATTCGGGAAACGGCAGAATCGATTTCGCTTAAAGACGGAAGCTACATTTCTGCGGCGACGATGCTCGAGCGATTCCTTTTCCCAATGAATACCCATGGAACACTGATTCGAAAGCTTTCCGGCGGCGAAAAGAGACGGCTTTATTTATTGAAAATCCTGATGTCAGCTCCAAACGTACTGCTGCTGGACGAGCCGACAAATGACCTGGATACCCAAACCCTCACAGTGTTAGAGGATTACTTAGAATCATTTGCAGGAGTAGTCATCACGGTTTCGCATGATCGCTATTTCCTTGATAAGACGTGCAGCCAGCTGTTTGTATTTAAGGGCGATGGGGTTGTCGACTTATTTTATGGACAATTCTCCGATTTTCTTGAGGAATCGAAAGCAGCCGCTGCAGCCACGGCCCCTGTTAGTGTAAAGTCAACATCTGTAACATCTGCGCCGGCGAATGAGAATAAAAAGAAGAAGAAGCTCACTTTTAAAGAAGCAAAGGAATGGGAAGAAATCGAGGACAAGATGCAAGAGATTGAAGAGAGGCTAGGCGCTATTTCCAAAGAAATGGCGGCGGCTGGCAGTGATTATGGGAAAGTTAAGGATCTTTCGGACGAAGAGAATGAACTGAACGAAAGGCTTGAAAACATGATGGAGCGCTGGGAGTATCTAGCGGAAAAAGTGGAAGAATGAAGGGTAGAAGCTGCCAGGTAGTCTGTCCCTATAAAAGATTAGTTTTTAACTTTGATAGATGTCTAGCTTCGACGTAGAGGAAGTGAGCGCCGACGAAGATATAAGGACGTGGCAGATTTTTAGCCGAGGATCCGCAGACATGATATTAAATGGGCACTATGATAAAATTTGTGTTAAACCCTTGATTCATTAGAAAAGCGCAAGCGCCCTGCAAGTAAAGAAGAACGACTAAGACCGCCACATCGTTATTTCTTCGTCGTTCTGACCCACATCCTGTTGGCCTCCGGTCGCACCTCGTAGGGGGGCCAAGTAAGGACCCTCAGCTAAAATCCGTCACGTCCTGTGACGAACGCTGACGTCACCACATCCTGTGGAAGTCCGGAGAGGGGCAGGAAGAACACCTGCCTCTTATGACCTCGAGGCCGACTAAAACCGCCACGTCCTTATGTCTTCGTCGGCACTAGCACGTCCTGTGCGTCGGGGCTGGGC
>NZ_QVTC01000063.1 GCF_003429085.1 Bacillus sp. V59.32b
GACGTTGATTCATCATCCTTGAATAGACACCGCACGAGAAAATGCGTATGCATTTTCGAGGAGTCTCGCGGATTCCCTTCCCAAAAACAACATTATCGTTTAACAGAGCCTTCTAAATAAATAAAAGACGCTTGCAATAAGCGCCTTTTACTTCATCATATTCACTTTTTGGATTCTTTTCGTCTTCTTCTTATTTTTCATATACTGTCTAACCTCGTTAATTACCAGCGGAACTGCGGCAACCATCAATCGTTTCATAATACCCCTTGCCATTTCTCATCACCCTTTCTTACTATGTCCTTACCCGGTTATTAATACGGGAAAACATAATACGAAAGGTGGATAAGGCTCCGCTATTGTTTCGCTTTAAGTTTAAAAAGATCTAGCTTGGCCTTTGTCTGATCGCTTAAGTCTTTAATCTTGGCTAAATTGTGCTGTGATTTTCCTAACTCAGCTATTAAAGGATATAAGCTTTCTTCAATGCTTTTGTAATCGGCGGGAAATTTCTTTTCTACCTTCTTCTCTACAGTGTCCCATTCCTCTTCCATTTGTTGACCGATGGCATGAAGCCGTTTTGAATCAGCCGAGTTTTCCATTGCACTTTCGACTTCTTTAATGATTGACAGCACTTTATTTACTCCAAGCACAATGTCGTCACTTTCTTCAGAAACAGCTATATCCGATGCATGTGTCTGTTGCATTACTTCAATATCTTCCGACGTTTTTTTCAGCTCTTTACTTCGGTCCTGTTCCGACATGCAGCCTCCCATAAAAAAAGTCGCGGTCATGATCATTATAAGTAATTTTTTCATATGTAAGCCTCCCTTTATTCGCAAGTCTTGCCGTTACTCCAAAACTTAAACATTCAAACAATCCGATATTTTAGATATTTTTTAAAAATTTTCTTCTTAAAAAGGTTTAGAATTTCTACTTTAGGGTAAAAGATAATTAGTTGTTCTTAGGCAACACATTTACTGCATAAGATTTTACTGACAGGAAAGAATAGAAGAGGATTGAACATTCACATATTATCAAACAGCACAGGAAACAATACATCACGCCTATGATGCTTGATAATGTGTGAATCATTATTTTTCGAAAAGAAAAATAAAATTGACATATTAAATATTGTTTTAATTTTAGGAGGATTTAATGCATGACAGTAACAGGTAAAGTAAAATGGTTCAACGGTGACAAAGGTTTTGGATTTATCGAAGTAGAAGATGGAGATGATGTATTTGTACATTTTTCCGCGATTCAAGGTGATGGCTTCAAGACCCTTGACGAAGGCCAGGAAGTTGAATTCGAAATCGAAGAAGGCAACCGCGGACCTCAAGCTAAAAATGTTGTTAAATTGTAATCTAAACTAATCCATTAGACAAGGATGTTACTTTCGGGTAGCATTCTTTTTTGTTTGACTGCGTATTTTGACTAATTCGTGTGAAACCGCGGTTTCACACGGCTTTCAGCATATGCTGAAAGGTAGCTTCCTGCCTTGAAACGATTGGAGAAAGCACGATGCTTTTTCGTTTCAAGGCAGGAAGCTAAAATCAAACCAATCTTTATTATACACTTCACTCATGTTTATAAAAAAACAGTCAGGGAATTACTTAATGTATCTAATCGATAAGGAGCTGTTTTGAATGAAACCTTTATATACAACCGCAGTCAAGGCTTCCGGAGGAAGAGAGGGCCATGTGCAATCAGAGGACGGCATCATTAATTTCCAAGTCAGGATGCCTAAGGAACTGGGAGGCTCCGGGGAAAAAGCAACGAACCCGGAGCAGCTATTTGCCGCTGGCTACGCAGCATGTTATGACAGTGCCTTGAATCTCGTGATTCGAAAAGAAAAGGTAAAGGCAGACAATACCGAAGTAACCGCCAATGTAACAATTGGAAAAGACGAGGCAGACGACGGCTTCAAATTGGCCGTAAGATTGGATGTTTCCATTCCAGGGGTAAGCAAAGAAGAAGCGGAAAGCCTCGCCCAGAAAGCTCATCAGGTCTGCCCCTATTCAAAGGCGACTAGAGATAATATGGATGTAACAATTATTGTGGTGTGATCATTATTATAGGGAGGCAAAGCGGCCAATCAGGCTGCTTTGCCTTTCCTTTGGTTATGGGTTAGCCGATTGTACCCGCACTCTGGAAAGAACGAGCAGCCCGATTAACGTCATAATCATCAAAGATCCTAAAGCCAAGCGGCTGGCCACATTGCCTAAATCCGCAAAGATCAGTGTGATTGTACCGTATACGAAAGGTCCGACAATTGAGGAGACCTTCCCGGAAAAAGCAAACAATCCGAAAAATTGACCCCGCTTATCCTCCGGGGTAAGCTCGACGATAAATGTTCGTGAAGTTACCCACATAGAACCAAGAGCGATACCGAACATGCTGCCCGCGACCCAAAACCAGGCTGCATTCGGCGCGGCCACCGCAATCGCAAGAGCGACTAACAAAAGAAAACCAACATAGGTAATCGCCTTTTTTGAACCCTTTGCCTTCGTAATATAACCAAAGATGAAGGACCCGATAATGCTGGAGACCGTTGAGACAAGGTACAATAAGATGAATCCCCCTGATGAAAATCCGACTACTGCTTTTGCGTAAACCGCCATCATTCCTATCGTCGTGGCGATTGCGTCATTCAAGAAAAAATAGGCGATCATAAAAGTAAATACAGGGCGATGAGTTTTCATTTCTTTAAACGTCTGAAGGATTTCCTTGTATCCTGAAAAAAATGGCATTCTTTCGCTTTGAACTGTCTGTTTATCTTTTAAGAAAATAAATAACGGCAGCGAAAAGGCAAGAAATAATAAAGCAGTCGGAATGAAGGCTTGATGCGACCCGTTTTCCCCGACAAACGGATAAATGGTTAAGCCCACCAACGTCCCGATATACCCTACTGCCACCCCGTACCCCGAAATGAGCGGCAAATCCTCTTTTTTGCCAATGTCTGTGATCATGGCATCATAGAACACCAAGCTTGAATGATAAAAGAATTTAGCGATAATAAACAGGATAATAACAAGTGCCAGGGACATCGGTACACCAAACAGCTCGCCGTCAAGCTGAAAACCTCCGAACACTCCCATAAACAATGTACCAAGCACGGCAATGACCGTAAAAATCATAATATATCTTTTCTTCTTACCTGTACGGTCAATCATAACCCCAAATAATGGGGTGAAGATGACTAGGAAAAGGCTTGCTATCGCATTCGCGTAAGAAATGAACGTGCTGGCAATCTGATCGAGTACCTCATTCCCTCCGACAACCTCTTGCAAGTAAAACGGAAAGAAAATCGTATTAATATTCGATGAAAAAATCGTGTTCGCAAAATCATATAAAGCCCACGATAATACTGGCATGGATAGAAATAGTCCTACATTCCCTTTCTTTTTGACTGGGACCGTTTCAACCTTAGGCTCCATATAAACCACCCCTTTTTCTAATCTCTTAAATAATATTCCATATAATTACAAAAAAACCTTCTTATTTAAAATCTTCTATACAATTTCCTTAATCTATTTTTGTTGCCAATCCCATTTTATGTTGCGGGAATTTTCATTTTGTTGCCGGTTTAACTAATTTCGTTGCCAGAACAGAGACTTTAGTTGCCGGAATTTTCGTTTTGTTGCCAGTCCCATTCTTTGTTGTGGAAATTTCATTTTTTGTTGCCGGTTTAACTAATTTCGTTGCCAGGACAGAGACTTTGGTTGCCGGAATTTTTGGTTTGTTGCCGGGTCCAGATTTCGTTGCGGAAATTTTCATTTTGTTGCCGGTTTAACTAGTTTTGTTGCCGGAACAGGGACTTTGGTTGCCGGATTTTTCGTTTTGTTGCCAGGTACAGAGTTCGTTGCGGAAATTTTCATTTTGTTGCCGGTTTAACTAGTTTTGTTGCCGGAACAGGGATTTTGGTTGCCGGATTTTTCGATTTGTTGCCAGGTACAGAGTTCGTTGCGGAAATTTGCCAGTTTGTTGTCGATTCGATTAATTTCTGCTCGCTTATGGAAATTTGTGCTTGATGGGGTGATACCAAATAAATTGGAGAGCCTTAGGCGGTGTCTCCCAAGAACCGAGAAGTGGTTTTACACAGCAAAAGAGGCCATGAAATAAATTCCATGACCCCTTTTGCGGTTAGCCGAATTTATCCTGGAGTTCATCTCGCAGGCTGTTTGGAAGATTAGTCATCGTCTCGTTGAGCGCATCCAGCTTTGCTTCAATCCGATGAAGCAAATAAAGGGTGACCACAATAGGAAAGCCGACATCCCCAATAAACGGCAGCAGTTGTTCCATTTCATTCACCTACCTTTGCCCCCCTAAAGAAAGGCTGGGCCATAACTTTTCTATGATCCAGCCTTTTTGGCTATATGACTTCGTACTCACTTACATTTCGTTCAACAATTCTCGCTCCCTTTTTACCTACAAAGTCGCCCGACGGAGAGGAGAATACATTAGCCGCAACGATTGCGTCCATTGCCGCCTTTACTGCATTAACATCTACCGGCTCCTGTGGCTCCTCAATGCTGATGGATGCCGTTTTCCCTTCCTGGGTAACAAAAATCAATTCAAGTGTTTTTGCCATCTATTTCACCTCCTTCCTTTTTAAAAAAATTAGGCGATAATACTTGCTGTGTCCTGACGGGAAATTTCAACGAGCGTATGCATTTGCAGATTTGCCAAAGATTCCGCGGTTTGCAATAATTGATCTGCAGTTGCCGATGTCTTTACGTTTGAAAACGCCTTTCTCTTAAGCATTGGTTCACCTTTTTCGTTTAAGCCTGTTTCAAACGTGATTCTTAATGCGCTTGCATATAAGCTTTGGGTTGCCATGCTGCTCACCTCCTTTCGCTTTTTATATAACTTGAAAGAAAGGAAAAGTAGCATATTTATGAAAAATGTTAGTTATCGGTATAAACTAAGGTAGAAATCAATTTAAGGAGAAATCCGATATGAAGCTTTTGATTATCACAGCGGGATTATTTATACTGATAATTGTTGTCAGCTCATTTTTCAATCAAAAAAGACCACTTAAAAATCAACTAAATCTCGATCAGGGCTCTCCGCTAAAAATAGCCCATCGGGGTGCGTCAGGCTATTGCCCGGAAAATACACTGGCTTCTTGTAAGAAAGCCGTGGAGCTTGGCGCAGATTTTATTGAAATCGATGTCCAGTTAAGTAGGGATGGCAATCTTGTCGTCATCCATGACCCTACCTTGGAACGTACTACGAATGGAAAGGGTTATGTAAGGGATTATAATTTTGTCGAATTGCAGCAGCTTGATGCCGGAAGCTGGTTTCATCCAGATTTTAAGAATGAAAGAATTCCTTCACTTGAGGAAGTTTTCGATAAAGTCTTGCCTCATACAGGCATACTCGTAGAACTTAAGAGCCCTTCCCTCTACCCGGGAATCGAAAAAAAGCTCGCCGAAAAGATAATTAAAAGAAATCTGCAGCATGGCGAAAAGCCTTTAATTATGGTTCAGTCATTTGACACAGCCTCAGTCAAAAGATTTAACTATTTATTGCCATCGATACCGGCGGGTGTGCTAATAAAGCATAATCCGGCTGGGATTTCGGAAAGGAAATTAAAAGCATTATCGACATTTTCGCAATTCGTCAACCCGAAGCAAACAATGATGAATGAAAGACTAAAGGAGAGGATTCATTTATATGGAATGAAGGCCTTTACCTGGACCGTCAACAATGAAAGGTACATTCAGAAATTCAAAAAGATGAACCTTGATGGAATTGCGACTGACTTCCCCGATTTTTTAAAGAAAACTCACCAATCGGGGAGCCTTAAAGGCAGAGATTAAGCGTAGCTGCATTGATGCTAGGAAGTTTTAAACACTTTGTTATTAAAAAGGCTCTGTTAAATGATAATGTTGTTTTTGGGAAGGGAATCTGCGAGACTCCTCGAAAATGCATACGCATTTTCTCGTGC
>NZ_QVTC01000064.1 GCF_003429085.1 Bacillus sp. V59.32b
CACCGCACGAGAAAATGCGTATGCATTTTCGAGGAGTCTCGCAGATTCCCTTCCCAAAAACTTTATTTAAAATGATGTAAAAATATCATTCCGCTTCCAACATCACTTCCGTAGCAATTACAACACTAATGATAGTAGTAACGATCAGTACAAGTACGACCGGGAACATCAAAACACTCCTTTTTAGCTTGCTTTGCTAAATCTAACATGTTTTTGCTGTTCCAAACGAAGGAGTGTTTGAACATTTTTCATCGATACAATGACAAAATTGTGAATACGATTCGTTAGCCGGTATCCTTCTGATCCCATAAGCAACCTTTTGTTTCCTTTATTATTTTCATCGTATTCATATTCATCTCCACCTTTTCCGTTATTTTTTTCAAATTAGAAATTTCGGTAAACGATCGTCTTATCGATGTATTCGTCACGTAGCTTTTTAATACTTTCTTGATGTAAGTATTCTTCAGCCGTGACATTTCGCTTTTTAATGGTAATTGTAAAAAACAGCATATTCAGGGTCATCAGTATCACCTCCCTTATGATCAAGCAGACCAACGAACACAAAAAACCGCAGAAGAGAAAGTACTCCTGCGGAAAAATGGGCATAGAAAGGCCGCAGGAAACACATTTCTTCCTACGGCCGGTATAGTTTGCATAATCATTTAATATCACATTTTTTTAAATGCAATCTGCACCGTTCAGGTCGAAACTGTGTGTATAACGATATGAAGTTGGATCCATTGCACAAGCTGGTGAATAAGTAGTCTTTGTCATCATCGTCATTTTCCTCGACCTCCTTTTGCAGATTTTATCTTACACTGGTAAGTATATCCAAGGTTCCCATCTTTGTAAACCCTTAATTTGCCCAATTCTTTATACAAATTTCGCAAATTGGGGATTTCCATTAAATAAGGATAAAGAAAACTTGTCGATTGACGAGCCCTAGGCGGAGATCAGACGTAGCTGCCCTGATATGCAGAAAGGAAAGTTTATACTTTCCTTTCTGCCAAAAAAAAGAGCCTGAAATACCATGTCTCGGTATCAGGCTCTCTGCTTTGTATTATAAAGATTCATTGTTTTCAGCAAGAATCTTTTTATATTTTGATGATAGCGTAAAGAAAATGATTGAGGCAACCAGAAATACGGTTGTTGCTCCCATCATACCATATGTGTCAAACATTGTTTTTCCTTCGGAAGGGATGATGCTGCCGAAATAGAAGAAAACGCCGACACATAGCAATGTAACTGCAAAACGTTTAAAATCGACCATTTTTTCATGCAATTTCTTCACAAAAAACACCTGCACCCTCTCTTAAACTTGTAATCAACGATTATCATTTTATCATAGAAACCCAGGCTAAAACGGCTGTAAATCTTGGGAAATAAAATGATAAGAAGTATGCAGGCTGGTGAGATTATTTCATCCGTTCAACCATTTTCAAGATTAATTGTGAGGAATGCAGCGCTGCTGTTTCCAAGAATTGATCAAACGAGATGTTCGATTCCTTTCCGGCAATATCGGAAAGGGAACGGATAATTACAAAAGGCACCTGGAATTGATAGGACACCTGGGCGATGGCGGCAGCTTCCATCTCAACAGCATATAATTCCTTGAATTTCCCTCTGACAAAATCGACTCTTTCTGGATCGTTCATGAAGGAATCACCGGTAACAATCAGGCCCTTTACCACTTGAATATCTTCAATTTCACTGGCAGCTTCCTCCGCCACTCTAAGCAGCTTCTCGTCCGACAAAAATGCTGGCGGCATTTGTGGCACCTGACCGTACTCATAGCCAAATACCGTGACATCCACATCATGATGGCGTACTTCTGTCGAGATCACTACATCCCCAACATTCAATGATGGCAGGTACCCTCCGGCCGAACCCGTATTAATCACCGCATCCGGCTTAAAATTTTCCAATAAAATAGCCGTCGACATCGCGGCGTTTACTTTTCCGATTCCCGATTTCAAAAGGATGACATCAATGCCATTTAAAAGTCCGGTGTTGAATTCACATCCGGCAATTGTTACCTGCTCCAGGTTTTCAATTTTATCCCGTAATATCGTTACTTCCTCTTCCATTGCTCCGATTATCGCAAGTTTCATTATACGACCTCTTCCTATAAATTTCTTAGACTGTATCTGCAAACACTATTTTACCACCAGTTTCGAATCATTTGCCATAGCGAGGGATCTTCATCTATTATATCCAGTTTGCAGGAGTATTCATCCGTTCATCCTGATGGCAAAAGAGTATAATGAATATAATAAGCTAAGAATAAGAGAGGGGCACCAACGTATGAGTTTTCAACTTGATTTAATCCGGGATAAAATAGAATGTTTCGAAGCGGAATCGATCAAGGCACTGGAGGAAAAAATCCAGTCACAAATTGAAGTAAACCAAGCAATCCTGCTAGAAGTCCACAATATCTCACATCAAATGCATGTTTCTGAAGATGGACGGAGATTTTATAGTGCCATGGTCCACTTTAAAGTGAAATAAAGAGACTTAACATAAGCGAAGATTTTTATTTAAATGATGATCTTTATAACTTAAACGAAAATCATAGTGATCCAAACGGAAGTATCGTCCACTTAAACGAAAACACAGTTTATTTAAACGAACGTATTGTTAAAAAGCGCAAACGGCCGATACGGCGCTTGCGCTTTTCTTGTTTCAATTAACTTAATTCGTTTCCTCGACTTTGACAGGACTCCAGCCCTTGCCGTCGACCCATTCAAGTTGAACCTGGTATTTTTGTGAACCATCCTTTGCCGAAACAGTCCCCTTGGCTGTGGTCGGTGAACCGCCATTTCCAAGCCACCAAATCGTCATATTGTTTTGGTCGATACCTGTTCCTGCGGCCATCGCTGTCGTCATTTCATTCCAATCGGCAGACCCTTTCTCAAAAGAAGTCGATTGCTTCTTTCCTGTTTGAGTTGTGCCAACCGGCTCGCCGACTTTTGGTTCCCCGCTATCGGTTTCTTCCTCGGCTTCGGTTTCGTCTTCAGTCACAGGTTCCTCGTCTTGATTTTCTTCTTCGGCAGAAGCATCTTCCGTTTCATCAGTGGTGCTCTCATTGTCGCTAGAAGATTTCCCGTCTTTTTGCTTGGCGGACTTATTTTCTGAGGATGCCGTCTCTGTCCGCGGCTCCCCGCTGTCGCCTAAAATAATCGTAGCAGCAACTACGACAATCAATAAAGAAACGGCAATAATTAAGATATTATAAATTTTATTGGCTTTTCTCTGTTTATCTTTCTTGTTTAAACGTGAGGCTGAATGTAAGGAATTCTGATCCTTATCCATGGATATGTTCCTCCCAACAATAACTATTTCAGCCTCCATTCTAACATGTTAAATCCCGAGATAGAAGCGATATCCCTCCTATGCGCCGATAAAGAAAAATCATTCCTTAGACTCATAAGAACTGTCAGTATTATCCAATTTATGTATCTCCTTTACCATATCCGCGAATACTCTCGTCATTCCTGGCGTACTTTCGTTTGTATCAAAACTGACAGCGACCATCGCATATTTAGGCGACTTGAATGGAAAATATCCTGCGAACCATTTATTTAGTTCTTTCTTTTCAATATTTGTTTGGGCTGTGCCTGATTTTCCTGCTATCTCATACGGTAAATCTTTTAAAAAAATTCCAGTTCCTTCTGGATCCGTCACGACGCCTCTTAGAAGTCGTTGCAGCTTCATGGCTGTATAGGGAGAAAGGGTGTCGCCAGGGAGATTATTTTTTGGGAAATCGTAAACGGTCGTGCCGTTATTGAACTCAACCTTGCTTACCGTCTTGACCATTTCTTTTTCCCCACCACGTGCGATGGTCGCCATCATATTGGCGATGGCGAGCGGGGTAACCTGTACATCCTGCTGGCCAATTGCTGTTTTTGCAATCATTTTTTTATCTTTCTTTAAATCGTCATTATGCCAGATGACGCCGCTTTCCTCCGTATCAAACTGAAGAAACGGATCGATATGATAGACCGGACCGGTCCAGCTGGAGGTATCTTTTATTCCTAATTTGCCGGCGTACTGTTCAAGAATGTCAGGATTCTCGACAGACATCTCCTGGGCCAATTCAGCGAATGTGCGATTGCAGCTCCGAGAAAAGCTTTGATCGAAAGTAAGCAGACCGTGTTCGTACTCCGTATCCGGGCTGCCATCTATTCTTAAGTTACAGTTAAATGTCCTTGAGCTATTGGCAATTTCTGAATCAATGGCCGCAGCGGCGACAATTACTTTAAAAACAGATCCTGGTGTTTCCCGCATCAACATCATATTTTTATTCCCGATATGATTTGGGTCTTCTTTACTAACCCTTGGTCTGGAAACAAGCGCCCTGACTTCATTCGTTTCAATGTCAATCAAAACCAGACCGCCTTTTTCAATCTTATGTGCATCAACCAACCGCTCGGCTGCTTCTTGCATTCTTTTATCTAGCGTCGTCACCACTTTGACAGGATACATCGGATTGGCCGGCTCGACATACTTAACATCGACTCCAAACAACGGCCCCCCGAATCCATCTACATGAAAAACAAGCTTGGATTCGCCCTCGGACAAGAGAAAGTCGTCGAAAGTCTTCTGCAGGCCATAGCTGCCGACCCTTATTTCAGGTGATAGTTCCCGTTCAGGATGGAGTTTCTTTTTAACAGACTCGGATTGGGTTGTTGTTCCAATTAACTGCGCCGCTAGCATGTTTTTATCGTAAAATTTTTCCCGCACCGCGAAAACACCCGGTATTTTCAATTCATTGATAGCTGAACTTTGGGCGGGTGTGAGGTTTATTGGTTTTGTTTCACCAAATGCGAATGGTTCTTTAGCTTCTTTGATGGCATCAAGTAATTGCTGCTCTGGGACTTTGATAATACCTGCCACTTTATCTGAAGGCCATGTCATGCTTTTGAGAAACGGAAATAGGACGAGTGTTGGGATCTCTTCATGAGCAAGCGGTGTCTCATAACGGTCGTAAAACACACCTCTACCGTCGTCTAGTTTCAGAATCTGCGACCTTTGGTTTACGCTCGCTTCCATTAAGTTAATATGATGTTTAGAGTAAGATTCCGTACTTACAAGCTGAACCTGCACAAGCCTGGCAATCAACACAAGCAGCAGCACGATTAGAAAAATAGCCATTCCTTTCATTCTTCTGCGAATCATATGAACACCTCATACACAGTCTTGACGGTGTACGGGGATTTAAAACGGGATTTATGAGTGTTATTTGAATTTTACTTTGGTAGGAGTCTTAATTTTCGATTCATGAGCGATTCCTGATTTTTACGAGCGTTTAGCCAAATTTACGAGCGGTTACCAATTTTTATGAGCGATTAGCCAAATTTATGAGTGATTACCGATTTTTACGAGCGATTAGCCAGATTTACGAGCGATTATCAATTTTTATGAGCGTTTAGCCAAATTTACGAGCGGTTACCGATTTTTATGAGCGATTACCGATTTTTACGAGCGATTAGCCAGATTTACGAGCGATTATCAATTTTTATGAGCGTTTAGCCAAATTTACGAGCGGTTACCGATTTATGAGCGATTAGCCAAATTTATGAGCGATTACCGATTTTTACGAGCGATTATCCAGATTTACGAGCGGTTATCAATTTTTATGAGCGATTAGCCAAATTTATGAGCGATACTCAAAATTGCAAAAAACAGCGGCACCATTTCTGGTACCGCTGCTTTGCTGTATTTATTTTTTGCTGATTGTAACGATCTTGACGTTCATTTCTCCGCCCGGGGTTTGCACCACTACAGCGTCGCCCACCTTTTTGCCGATGAGGCTCTTGGCAATGGGAGAGTCGTTTGATATTTTGCCCTCAAACGGATCGGCCTCCGCGCTGCCGACGATTGTATAGGTTTCTTCATCACCGTTTGGAAGCTCAACAAATGTTACGGATTTCCCAAGTGAAACTGTATCTGTATCCATATGGTCTTCTTCAATGATTTTTGCGTTGCGGATCATGTTTTCAAGCGTTGTGATACGCCCTTCAACAAATGCCTGCTCTTCTTTTGCCGAATCGTATTCGGAGTTCTCGGATAAATCCCCGAAACTGCGGGCGATTTTGATTCTTTCTACCACTTCTTTTCTTTTTACCGTTTTTAATTGTTCAAGTTCTTGTTCTAGTTTTTCTTTTCCCTCTTTTGTCATCGGAAATACTTTTTCCATAGCCAAAACCCTTCACTCCTTCTAGTCTCTACAGGAGACCTCCTGCTTCTCAGTTTATGTAGTGTATTCGCTTACTTCGGGACTAATTGACAACGGCCGAAGCTTTTAGATATATAAGTGCGCGCCTTAAAAAGGGCGCGCATCTTATGTAAGTCCTCCCATTATAAGGGAAAACAGCTGTCTTTAGATAGAGTATGACCTTTTGTCTGTTTTGTCCAGCCCTTCCTGACAAATAACTAAAATTTAGTATACCGCAGGGGCCCCTATCCTTTATTTATGTCATGTTATTACAAAAATGACTTTTGTTCAAGGATTGTTTTTATTTTTGTGACCATCAAATCGATGGCGACATGATTTTGGCCGCCTTCGGGTATGATGATATCCGCATAACGCTTGGTCGGCTCAATGAATTGGTTATGCATCGGACGGACGACATTTACATACTGATCGATGACTGAATCCATCGAACGGCCACGATCTTTAATGTCCCGGGACAGCCTTCTGATAATCCGGATATCGGCGTCCGTATCGACGTATAACTTGATGTCCATTAAATCACGAAGGCGTTCATCCTCAAGGACAAGGATTCCTTCGAGGATGATGACCTCTTTAGGCTCGATATGAATAATTTCATCTGAACGGGTGTGGAGGGAATAGTTATAAACCGGTTTGTTGATCGGTTTATATTTTAACAATGCATTCACATGCTCAATCAACAAATCATTGTCGAAAGCAAGCGGATGGTCATAGTTTGTCTTTAAACGTTCTTCAAAAGGCAGCTCGCTTTGGTCTTTATAATAATAATCCTGTTCCAGCATCAGGATGGAATGCCCTTTAAAGCTTCTAATGATGGATCTTGTTACACTCGTTTTTCCGGAACCGGAACCGCCGGCTACACCGATGACAACAGGCTTCTTATCCATGTTAGTTCTCCTTCCGCATCATGTTGTTTGCAAATACAGGCTTGTCTGACTTAAAGCGGATAATTTGCAGCGGATGGCGCGCAGCCTCTAATTCAATGCCTTTCTCATCCCAAAGTGTATCGATGGTTTGAGTAAAGTTGTCAATTTCCGGACCGAAAAATTCAACCTCATCCCCAGGCTTAAAGAAGTTGCGCTGCTGCATAGTAACCATACCTGTTTTGTCATCATAATGAAGAATTAAGCCGGCAAAGTCATATTTAGTTTGTTTGCTATGGTTCCCAAACATTTGCTGCTTATACCCGGGAGTTCCTTCAAAGAACGCCGATGCCGCTTCCCGGTTTGCACATTTTTCAAGCTCGTCCAGCCATTCCTGCTTGATTTTGAAGCCCGCAGGATCGGCGCAATAAGCATCAATGACTTTACGGTAGACGCTCACGACCGTTGCCACGTAGTGAATCGACTTCATTCTTCCTTCAATTTTCAGACTGTCAATTCCTAACTCAATCATTCTCGGAATCGACTCAATCAGCTTCAAATCTTTAGGACTCATCGCAAAAGAATCATCGTTTTCGGAGAATAATGCTTTTTCACCGTCTTGGCCAATCTCATACAAATCATAATCCCAGCGACATGATTGGCAGCATCCGCCCCGGTTTGAATCCCGGGCCGTCATATGATTGGACAGGGTACAGCGTCCGGAATAGGCAATGCACATCGCACCGTGGACGAAGGTTTCAATTTCAATATCGACTTTTTCCTTAATTTCACGAATTTCTTCCGCTCCTGTTTCGCGGGCGAGAACGACGCGGTCCACGCCTTCCTCTTTCCAATATTGCACAGCCTTCCAGTTGGATAGCGATTGCTGTGTGCTTAAATGCACCTCTACTTTAGGCGCGACACGCCGGCATGTTTCAATAATTAACGGGTCAGCGACAATAATCCCCGCTATACCAGCTTCTTGAAGGCCGATTAAATATTCTTCAAGCCCATCCATATTTTCGTTGTGGGCATAAATATTCGTTGTTACATAGATTTTCGCTCCGTACCCCTTGGCAAAATCAACGCCTTCCTTCATTTCCTCAAGCGTGAAGTTGCCGGCATTGGAACGGAGACCGAATTCCTGACCGCCGATATAAACCGCATCCGCACCATAATGTACGGCGATTTTCAACTTTTCAAGGTTACCGGCAGGAGCCAATAACTCCGGCTTCTTTACAATCACTCGTTTTCCATCGACGAGTTTCGATATTTTATCAGCAATAGCTTCCAAGGCTATTCCTCCTATCCATCAATACACGGTTTCTTTAAAGAAAAATCCTGTATCCAATTTACGGTCTTCCGGTTGAATCTCCTCAATCTTCCTAAGAAACTCGTCCTTTGTTTCCTCATATTGATCCGGATCTTCTACACAAAGATCAATGGCGCTACGATATAGTTTCGTCACGCCGACGATATATTCAGGTGTTTTTAAAATCCCGTCAATTTTAAAAGAATCAATGTCGGCTTCAACCATTTCCTGAAGCTCGTCGATGATGCACATATCGTTTGGGCTCATGATGTGCGTGCCGTTCTCGTCTTCAAAGATAGGATACTTATTGTTCCGTTCATTGTCATGCAGCAACATATTTTTTTGCTGCTTTCTGTTTTCAATTTCAAGCGCCTTACCTTGATATTCAAAATAATTGCCGAGCAATGAGCGTTTCGATTGGAACATGCAAGTCATTCCCTGCACCTGCACCTCAATCTGCACCTCAGCGTTTGCCTTCATTTCGATCAGCTCATCCATGCTGAGCTCTCTTGCGGCAACAGCCCTTACGGAACCGCGTTGTCCCCAATAGTTCGCCGTATACCAGTTCGTCACCGTTGTTTCCGTATTCCAGTGCAGCGGCATGTCAGGGGCAGCAGCGCGCACGGCCATCAATACAGCCGGGTCGCCAAAAATGATTGCATCTGCGTCAGCTTCTTTAAGAAAAGAAACATAGTCTTCCAGCTCATCCACTTTTTCATTATGAAATATCGCGTTCATCGCGACATATACTTTTTTATTGGCACTGTGCGCGATTTCGATCGCTTTTTTTACATCTGCTCTAGGAAACTCGCCGGCAAGTCGAAGCCCGTACCTCTGCTCACCGATTACAAACGCATCCGCGCCTGCGTCGACTAATGGCAGAATATCCGCCATGCTTGTCGGGGTCACAAGCAGTTCTGGTTTTGTCATATGCTTTTTTCACCTCTATGTTTGCTGATGGCAACACCATCACCTATCGGCAAAATGACCGTATGATAGCGGGGATGGTTCATGATCCATTCATTATACTCTTTTATTTTTCTGACCAAGCTCCGGATCCGTTTCGGTTCAATCGATTCTTCGTCTTCGGCTACTAAACCTTTGAACAAGACATTATCGGTTACGATTATACCATTACTCTGTAGAACAGATTCATAAAGTTCAAAGAATCGTCGATATTGCCCTTTGGCGGCATCGATAAAAATCGCATCAAACGGTCCATGTTCTTTGACAAGCTCAGCCAGTTCCAGCGCATCGCCTTCAAGTAAGAGGACTTGTTCCTGCTTGCCTGCTTTTTTTATATATTCCTTTGCCTTCACAATCCGCTCTTCATCTCTTTCAATGGTAACGATTTTAGCTTCCGATGCGGCTTCAGCCATTCGCAAAGCGGAATAACCAATGGCCGTACCTACCTCCAGGATTGCTTTCGGACGGCTCAGCCTGATGATTTGCAAAAGCGCCTCGATTCCTTCCGGCTCCATAATCGGCACATTAAAATCATTTGCATACTGTTCCATCTCCGCAAATAATCCCTTTCTAGAAGGGATCAGCGAATCTAAATAACTTTCCATTTTTTCGTTCATAATCATTTCCTCCCAGAGGATATTAAACGATGATTTCTACCCATAAAGAAAACTCGTCGATTGACGAGCCCTAAGGCGGAGATTAGACGTATGCAGAAAAGGAAATTTATAACTTTCCTTTCTGCCGAAAAAGCTCGGCAACTGCCGAGCAAAAAATTACACGTTGACTATTTTACCATACTCATACGGGGAAAGTGAACAGAGTGTCCTCCGAGATCCCCGTGTTAATTGTTACCTGTTATATGTTCCGCTTTTTTCTGATTATGCTCATCAAGCGACACCGAATATAGTACTTTCCCTTCTGGAGTTGCCAGGAAATACAGGAAATTGGTGTTTGCCGGATTCAAGGTTGCATCAATCGATACCTTACCTGCATTAGCGATCGGTCCCGGCGGCAGCCCTTTATTTTTGTACGTATTGTAAGGAGAAGCCACTTCCAAATCCTTATAAAGGACCCTCGCTTTATGCTCGCCTTTTGCATACAAAACAGTCGGATCCGTTTGCAGCGGCATGTCGGCTTCCAAACGATTAAAAAAGACCGATGCAATCTGACCGCGATCCACTTCTTCCGTAGCTTCTTCTTCAACGAGAGAAGCGATAGTTAGCAGTCGGTGCGGCGAATATTTCTTTTGCTCCATGGCATTCTGATATTCGGCCAAAGCGGCTTCGGTCGTCTTAAGCATTTCCGAAACTATCGTCTCCACTTTCGGTTCTTCTTCATAAAAATCATACGTTGCCGGATATAAATACCCTTCCAATGGATATAAAATATCTTTATGGTAGATTTCATCAGTCAGCAATTCTGGATATTGGTTCTGCATTTTTTTTATGAAAGCTTTGTCGTTTAATTGCTCGAACACCTCATCCGGGTTTTGTTTTGTTTTTTCCCCGATAATATTAGCTATCTGGACAAGCTGCTTTCCTTCAGGAATCGTGATTTTCACGGTTGCTTCCTGCATGAGCTTCCCTTTTTTGATGCTGTCTACTATTTCACTTAAAGTCATCGAAGGAGCCAGTTTATATTCACCAGCCTGAAAACCGGCTTCATTTCTGAACTTAATATAGTATTTAAAAACCCTGGCATTCTTAATAATCCCATTTTCCTCAAGAATCGAAGAAATGTCGCCCGTGGATGAACCGATTGGAATTTCAACTGTTTTAGCTGTCTTATTATCCGGATCAACCGGTTTGAGCGCCGAATTCACATAAAAATACCCGCCCAATCCAATCACGATTACCAACAGAAGAATCGATAAAGAAGTAATAAGGATAACCTTTCTTATCACTTTTGCTTCTCCCTGCCTCTCAAGCAAAGCACTTCTGATAGCGTCCAATTTTGATGGTTTATTCGTATGATCTTTTTGATCCATTTTCGATTCCTCATTTGTATCTTTCTCGTCCATATTCATTCCCCCTTCATCCAGCTGCATGGATGAACTGTATCTCTCTTTCAAACTTTCGCAAAATAACAAAACTATCAACATCGCTTATTATACTAAAACATCCAATGATTTTCACAAAATAATTTCTAATTCAACAAAGTTCCTTCTATTATTTATGACAAATTGTCTCAGGTTTTGTCAATAGGTAGGGAAAAAGGTGGCCACTATAGATTGGAGATTTTGGTGTGGGGTTCGGAAGTTTTGTCGCGGGATTCTCGTTTGTTGGCGGGGTGAATTTCGGTTTGCTGCAACTCTGCTGTTTTTGTAGCGGTAATTCTGACTTTGTAGCTGTTTCTCTCAGTTTTGTAGCCGATAGTTCCACTTTTGTAGCGGGAATTTTGTTTTTGTGGCCAACTCTAGTCTTTGTAGCTGAAATTCCGATTTTGTTGCCGGTTTGACTGGCTTTGTTGCCGGAACAGGAACTTTCGTTGCCGGAATTCTATTTTTGTTGCCAGGTCCAATTTTTGTTGCGGGAATTCCTATTTTGTTGACGGTTTGATTGGTTTTGTTGCCGGAACAGGAACTTTCGTTGCCGGAATTCTATTTTTGTTGCCAGGTCCAATTTTTGTTGCGGGAATTCCGATTTTGTTGCCGCTTTGACTGGTTTTGTTACCGGAACAGGAATCTTCGTTGCCGGAATTTTATTTTTGTTGCCAGGTCCAATTTTTGTTGCGGGAATTCCGATTTTGTTACCGCTTTGACTGGTTTTGTTGCCGGAACAGAAACTTTCGTTGCCGGAATTCTATTTTTGTTCCCAGGTCCAATTTTTGTTGCGGGAATTCTGTTTTTGTAGCCGGTTTGACTGGTTTTGTTGCCGGAACAGGAACTTTCGTTGCCGGAATTCTATTTTTGTTGCCAGGTCCAATTTTTGTTGCGGGAATTCCGATTTTGTTGCCGCTTTGACTGGTTTTGTTGCCGGAATAGGAAATTTCGTTGCCGGAATTCTATTTTTGTTGCCAGATCCAATTTTTGTTGTGGGAATTCCGATTTTGTTGCCGCTTTGACTGGTTTTGTTGCCGGAACAGGAACTTTCGTTGCCGAAACTTTGGTTTTGTTGCCGGATCCCTTGTTCGTTGCCGGAATCCTGACTTGTTCAGTAGTTCTTACCCAACTCGAACTTTCCTTGTTTAAACTCAGAAAAAAACCCCGGCGTGCCGGGGGTTATTCCTCTTCTTCTTCATTATCAAGGAATGTGTTGAGCATTTCTTCGATCATGTCCCATTCTTCTTCTGTTTCAATCGGCTGCAGTTCGCCATCTTGATTCTCTTCGTTTGGAGTGAAGGATGAGGCATGAATTTCAATCTCTTCTTCGTCATCGTCTGATGAGATTGGGTAGTAGAGCACATATGATTTTTTGAATTCGTCTGAATCAAATGTAAACAATACCTCGCAAAGCTGTTCGTTTCCGTTTTCATCAACAATGGTAATATTCTTGTTTTCTCCATGTTCCATTTTGCTCACCTCATTAGTGGTTTGATTGGCTATCTAAATATCCTTGTAAAATCATGACAGCGGCCATCTTATCGATGACCTTTTTGCGCTTGCTTCGGCTCATATCTGCTTCAAGCAAAACACGCTCAGCGGCCATTGTGGTCAGTCGTTCATCCCAAAGCTGAACAGGCAACCGGAATTTTTCTTCCAGAACCTTGGCGAAAGCCTCACTTGCTTCAGCTCTTGGTCCAATGGATCCGTTCATATTTTTCGGAAAGCCGAGGACAATCTTGGATACCTCGTACTCTCCGATAATTTCCTTGAGACGGGCTAAGCCAAATTCTTTTTTTACTTCGTCAATTTTAATTGTTTCCAAACCTTGGGCAGTCCATCCCATGGCGTCGCTTACCGCCACTCCAATCGTTTTTGAACCCAGGTCCAAGCCCATTGTGCGCATTAACGCTCCTCGCGTTGGTGCTTTAAATATGATTTAACTAATTCCTCAATAATCTCATCCCGCTCAAGCTTACGGATAACATTCCTGGCATCCTGATGACGGGGGATATACGCTGGATCACCAGAGAGCAAATAACCGACAATTTGGTTGATCGGGTTATATCCTTTTTCCTGGAGAGCCTCATATACTTGAAGAAGCACCTCTTGTACATCTTTTTCAAACGGTTCTTCAGGAAAATTAAATTTCATCGTCTTATCAAAGGAACTCAATTTTCTGCACCTCAATTCGCGTTAGCAGTAATTAACAGGTGTTAATTACTAAGATTTCCTTTATTGTACAACACTTTCTGTGGATTATGAAATCGATTTGACCCATTCTTCCACAAAATGCAACGCTGAATCCAATTTTTCGGGATCCTTTCCGCCGGCCTGGGCCATATCAGGACGCCCGCCGCCGCCGCCGCCGCAGCGTGTTGCGACTTCTTTGATCAATTTCCCGGCATGGAATCCTTGGTCGATATAATCTTTTGTTACACCGGCAATCAGGTTGACTTTGTCGCCCTGCGCAGAACCTAACACTATGATGACAGAGTCGAGCTTCTGTTTCAAATCATCCGCCATCGTCCGCAAGTTGTTCATGTCGACACCCTGTACTTTTGCGGTTAATACATTAACTCCATTAACCTCTCTGACTTTCGAAACAAGATTAGATGCTTCGATGTTGCCAAGTTTTGCGGAAAGGCTCTCGTTTTCTTTTTGAAGCTCCTTCATTTCGGCAAGGACACCATCAATTCTCGCAGGCAGGTCTTTCGGATTGGCTTTCACTTTCGAAGCCGCTTCCTTCAAAATAGATATCTGCTCGCTCATTGCTTGATATGCCGCTGCCCCTGTAACAGCTTCGATACGGCGTGTTCCAGCCCCAATGCCGCCTTCAGAGACGATTTTGAAAAGCCCGATGACAGCCGTATTCGGCACATGGCATCCGCCGCAAAGCTCGAGGCTGTAGTCACCGACCTGGACAACCCGCACGATATTACCGTACTTTTCGCCAAACAAAGCCATTGCGCCCATCGCTTTCGCTTCATCGATATTTTTGTAATCAATATTTACGTCCAGGCTTTGCCAAATCTTTTCATTGACGGTTTGTTCAATTCGATCCAATTCTTCCGGCGTAACTTGTCCGAAATGTGAAAAGTCAAAGCGGAGGCGATCTGGTTCAACAAGGGATCCGGCTTGATTGACATGTCCGCCAAGTACATCCTTTAACGCTTGATGCAGTAAATGTGTCGCCGTATGGTTTTTAATGATATAACTGCGATTTTCTACATCCACTTCTGAAATAACCGAAGCACCTTGTTTCAGCGTCCCTGATTCGATCACAACCCGATGCAGGTTTTGTCCGTTCGGTGCCTTTTGCACATCCAAAACGATCGCTTTCACATCTTCGCTGACAATGGCTCCTTTATCGGCAATTTGCCCGCCGCTTTCTGCATAAAATGGCGTTTCGCTAAGAATGACTTGTACTTCATCACCGTCGCACGCTTCATCGACTTGTTCTCCATTTTTTACAATTGCTGCTACATCGCTTTCTGCTTCTAGTTGATCATAACCGGTGAATTTACTTTCGACTTTAATATCCCCAAGAACGCCGCCCTGGATTTGCATGGAATCCACATCTTGTCTTGCTGAACGGGCACGCACGCGTTGCGATTCCATTTCGTTTTCAAAGCCTGCATGGTCGATCGTCATATTTTCTTCTTCGGCATATTCTTCGGTAAGCTCAACTGGGAAACCATACGTATCATACAAACGGAATACGTCCGCACCCTGGATGACGCTGCTGCCTTTTTCTATTTCTTTCTTCATCACATCTGAAAGTATCGCAAGTCCGTCATGCAGTGTTTCATGGAAGCGTTCTTCTTCATTTTTGATAACTTTCGCAATGAATTCTGCTTTATTTTGGACTTCCGGATAAAAATCATTCATGATTTCACCGACAACCGTCACCAGCTCGAACATGAACGGGCGGTTGATATTAATTTGCTTTGCATAACGAACAGCGCGGCGCAATAGACGGCGCAACACATAGCCACGACCTTCGTTGGAAGGAAGGGCGCCATCGCCAACAGCAAATGCTACAGTACGGATGTGGTCAGCAATCACTTTGAAAGCCACGTCTTTTTCATCATCCGTACGGTATTTCACACCGGCAATTCCTTCTGTAGCGTGAATGATAGGCATAAATAAATCGGTTTCAAAATTTGTCGGAACCTCCTGCACGATAGAAGCCATCCGCTCAAGACCCATTCCCGTATCAATATTCTTCTTCGGAAGCGGGGTATAAGAACCGTCCGGATTATGGTTAAATTGAGAGAAGACAAGGTTCCAAACCTCTAAGTAGCGTTCGTTTTCCCCGCCCGGAAACAACTCCGGATCATTAGGGTCATCGCCGTAAGATGGTCCCCGATCGTAAAATATTTCTGTATTCGGTCCGCTTGGTCCTTCACCGATATCCCAAAAGTTTTCTTCGAGGCGGATAATGCGCTCCGCAGGAATTCCGATTTTGATGTGCCATAGCTCGAACGCCTCGTCATCTTCTGGATGAATCGTGACGGAAAGCTTTTCTTTTTCAAAACCGATCCATTTTTCATCGGTCAAAAATTCCCACGCCCATGTAATCGCTTCTTCTTTAAAATATTCGCCGATTGAAAAGTTGCCGAGCATTTCAAAGAAAGTATGGTGGCGGGCGGTTTTTCCGACATTTTCGATATCATTCGTACGAATCGACTTCTGTGCATTCGTAATTCGCGGATTTTCCGGGATAACACGGCCGTCAAAATATTTCTTTAACGTCGCCACCCCTGAATTAATCCATAGTAACGACGGATCATCATGCGGCACTAACGGTGCACTTGGTTCAATATTATGTCCTTTTTCCTGAAAGAAATCTAAAAACATTTGGCGGATTTGGCCGCCGGTTAACTTTTTCATATCTATTTCCTCCTTCGATTGATTACGCTTTTTGGACGCAAAAAAACCCTCATCCCTTGACAGGGACGAGAGTTAACTCGCGGTACCACCCTGATTATGAATGCACAAAGAGCACTCATCACCTTAATCGAGCCTTAACGCGGCAAACGATAGGTATTAGCTACACTCCGGATTAGCTTTCTGCTGTTCTTCATCTGGAATTTCTTTCAGCCCGGGAAATTCCTCTCTTCCGTGCGATCTGCACTCAGACGGTCTTCAGCATACTTGATCCTTCTACGATTTCAATTATTCAATCTATTCTTATGTAATGGATTATATTCACAAGTGATATATTTGTCAATGTTTTGTGGAAAAGGGATAGTGTTCTGTAAAATTGACCTCCGGATAATCTGCCCTATCCAAGTATTTTTTGGCTGGTCGTTTAATTTGTGCTCGTTAATTTTGATTTCTGCTCAATTATTTGAATTTGTGTTCGTTAATCTGGATTTGTGCTCGTTAATTCAGATTTCTGCTCGATTATTTTAATTTGTGCTCGATTATCCGAATTTGTGCTCGATTATCCGAATTTGTGCTCGTTCATCGAAATTTGTGCTCGATTATCATTATTTCTGCTCGTTCATGAGAATTTGTGCTCGTTAATCTGGATTTGTGCTCGTTAATGCGGATTTGTGCTCGATTATTTTAATTTGTGCTCGATTATCCGAATTTGTGCTCGATTATCATTATTTCTGCTCGTTCATGAGAATTTGTGCTCGATTATCATAATTTCTGCTCGATCACCCAAATCTCCTGCTCACCTCACAACCGCTTCTTTCTTCTTCGCAAAATGATTCCGGGCATGGAGAATACATACCTTAAGCACCGCAAGCACCGGCACTGCGAGGATCAACCCCATAATGCCGCCGACCTCTCCGCCGGCCAATAGCGCAAGAATGATGAACAAAGGATGCATATGCAGGCTTTTGCCAACGATTAACGGAGACAGGACATTGCCTTCCAAAAACTGCAGCACGAACACAATCCCCACTGTGATAAGGGCCATCTTCAAGGAAATCGAAGCGGCAATAATCACCGCGGGCACGGCTCCAATGATCGGCCCGAAATAGGGAATCACATTCGTGATACCGATAATGAGGCCTAACACTAAAGGATAGTCCATTCCGACCATCCAAAACAGCAGCGCGGAAATCGTACCAATCAACGCACAGACCAGAATCTGTCCGCGGATATAGCTGCCAAGCGACGCGTCAATATCATTCAGGAAAGCAATCCCCTGCTTACGCCATCGCTTAGGCGTCAAATACCAGACCATCTTCTTAATGGAATCAAAATCTTTTAAAATATAAAACGCCAAAAACGGAATTAAAGCAATCAGGACGATAAAATCAAAAATTTTCATCAAGTTTTCCATCACGACTGTCATGAGCTTTTCAAGGCGGTTTTCCATCATGGTAATCCCCTCTTCCAGCCTTTCATGAACCCCGAATGGCCAGTTGGAGGTTCTGTTTTCAAAGTCTGTGACCCAGTAACGGTACTGCTCAGCAACAGCCGGAGCACTTTCCGAAAGCTCCCGGATCTGCGAAACGATCGCCGGAATCCCCTTATAGATTCCGTAACCAAACCCGCCAAAGAAAAGCAAGTAAATGATTACAATCGACAAGCCGCGGTGGAGCCCTTTTTCATGAAGGATTTCAACGATAGGATGCAGAAGATAGCTGATAAAGGCCGCAATCATAAAAGGTAGCAAAACGGTAAAAAGGATTTGGACGATTGGAAGCCAGATCGGCTGTAATTTCATGAATATGTAAAGGACGATAAACAATAACAGCAAAAATCCCAGTCGGTAAAACCATTTCACACGGATATCCATTGAATCGCCTCCACTTCTATTGTTCGTGCAGGGCGGGGATTTCATGCAAAAATGTGGGGGTTCGCTACAAAATCAGAAAACCGCTACAAAAGTAGTCATTTTCACTACAAAACCGAAGGCTCGCTACAAAACCTAATACAAAATCCTCAAAAAAAACGAAACCCTGCCAAATTGACAGAGTTTCGTTTTCATATTTTTACATAGTAAAGCGGCGGTCGCTTTCGTCGAACAAATCATCCAAGGAGCTTAAACTTCCATCCTCTTCGACCTGATGTGTATGAATCACTCCGTCCAAAAGTGACATTTCAATAAAACAGTTCCAGCAGTAAAATTGATTCACGCCAATCTTTCCAATATCCTTACTGCTGCAATTCGGACATATTATTTCCATTACAAGGCACCTCACTGATCATCAACAGAAATCACGATGGAATCCTTTCCAAGCTCCGGCGGCCTATTTGATTCCACCACCCGCTTGCCCTCCGTTATTTCAGAGAAAAATCCATCCGTCGTTTCATATGCTACAATCGTGCCCATTTTTTCCAGGAAATATACATCATGCAGCAGGCCCAGCTCTTCGCCTGAATCGGTCAGAAGCATTTTTCCAAAGAGTGCATCCGTATTGAATAAATGAGACCCGGCCGGCGACTTTGTAGGGAGTTCATCTGTGGACAGGACGATTCCCGCCGAACCGAACGATGCCACATCACCCAATGAAAGATAAGCAGCTCTTTTAAAAAATGCCTTTCGATGAACGATGATTCCAACGACCTTTCCTGAATCGGAAATACAAATATCCGTAACATGCCCGATTGTTTCGCCATGCCGGGTATACACCGGCATTCCTTTTAGCAAAGAAAATGTTCGCAAAGGAGACCTCCCACCTTTCCCAACATTTTTAGTATCAGTTATTTAATTTGCATTCATAAGGGGAAAGGTTTCCCAAAGCAAACTGTAGATTTTCCCATTATAAAAGGACCAGGCTAGGTCCTGCTAAAGATGTAATTCACATTTTTAAAAAGGAGTGATACGCATGGCACAACAAATCGATGTAAACCAGTTAAATCAAGCGAAAGCGAATGTGACGCTCACCCAGACTTTACTAACCCAAGCGATTGAAAAGTCTTCTTCAGACCCGACTATGGCGCAAGAAGCCATCAAACAAGCTGCCAATGCAGTTAGTCAAGTACAGAGTGCAGCCCAATCCCAACAATCTAAATAAAATGTAAAATCCCCTGCATCTAATCTATTACAGGGATTTATAAAAGGACGGCTCTACCATCATAAATGGCAGAACCGTCCTATTATTTTTGCTCCATAAAATCATAAGGCGTTATATTTTCCATCCCAATCATCGGGTCCGTATTTAGTAGCTTCCCTAAATAATTAATCTGCGTATCCTCTTTACGGATCTCCACAGCCGTTGTTTCATCCGCTTCAGCAGGTGTCTCTTTCAGCTTCTCCAATAGCGTCGTTTTTCGTCTTTGCTCATTATCCCTCTCCACCCCGAGCCGGAGCGCCTCTTCCTCACCGCATAAAATTAAAAATTCCTTACTGCGCGTTATCGCTGTATAAATTAAATTTCTGCGCAGCATTCGGTAATAGCTTTTTACCACCGGAAGAATGACGATCGGAAATTCACTTCCCTGGGCTTTATGGATGGAAGTGCAATACGCATGCGTGATCTGGGACAAATCCTGCCTTGTGTATTGCACTTCGATCCCCTCGAAAGAAATAATCAGCTTGTCGACATTATCGGTGTTTTCTTTCGCGAATAAAATCGAGACGATTTCGCCGATATCGCCATTGTATACGCCGCTTTCTGGCTGATTAACCAATTGGAGGACTTTATCGCCAGTCCGATAAGCAAGATCGCCAAATTTGATTTCCCGTTTTTTATTATCGCTGTTGCTGTTGAACACTTCCTGCAGCATCCTATTCAAATTATCAATACCCGCTGGTCCCTTGTACATCGGTGCCAGCACCTGGATATCCTTGGCCGTAAATCCTTTAGTGCGGGCATTCAAGACAACCTTTTCAATAACCTGGGCCATTTGAGCCGTATTACACTTAATAAGAGAACGATCTGCCTGTTGCTTTTCAATATCTTGCGGCAGGGTGCCCCGTTTGATTTCGTGGGCCAATTCGATAATTGACGAGCCTTTTGCCTGCCGATAAATTTGCTCAAGGGCAACAGAAGGTACACTACCGGAAGCAAGCAAATCCTTTAACACCTGTCCCGGACCGACCGATGGAAGCTGATCCTCATCCCCGACCAAAATAACCTGAACATGTTCAGGAAGCGCCTTGAACAGTTGGTGTGCCAGCCACGTATCCACCATCGAAACCTCATCGATGATCACGATTCGGCCGTCGATCGGATTGTCCTCGTCATGCGAGAATCCTTCGCTTCCATTCCAGCCAAGCAGCCGGTGAATCGTGACCGCGGGCAATCCCGTCGATTCGGCCATTCGCTTCGCCGCTCGCCCAGTAGGCGCCGCTAGAATAAACGGGAATGGATCATCCTCATTTTTATAATCGTTAATATCCATCGACACGCCATGGAGTTCGCTGTATAGCTCGACGATTCCCTTAATGACCGTCGTTTTCCCGGTGCCGGGTCCTCCGGTCAAGATCAGCATAGGCGACCCGAGGGCGGTCTGTATCGCTTCCTTTTGGGCAGGGGCGTATTCTACATCAAGCCGCTCTTCCAGCTCACCTAAGGCCAACAGAAACTCTGATTCCGGAAATTGATCCTCGTATTCTGTTTGGGAGAGAATCCGATTGATATTGGTGACGATCCCTTTTTCAGAAAAATAAAGCGAAGGCAGGTACACCCTTTTTTCTTCAACGATGATTTTTCCTTCTTCACCAAGCTTGATGACTTCCTCGGAAACCTCGTTGAATTCAATGCTATCCCGCTTATTTTCTTCAAGCAGTCTTTTTACACTTTCCAAAAGCTGATCGGCCTCAAGATAGACATTTCCTTCTTGAAGGCATTGCGATTCCAATGTATACAGACATGCGGCCTTGATGCGTTCCGGATGGCTTCCGCTTATGCCGAGTTGATATCCGAGCTCGTCGGCCCGGCCAAATCCGACGCCTTCAATGTCCTCGACCAATTTATATGGATTCGTCTGGACCACCGTAATAGTATCCTGTTTGTAAACCTGATAAATCTTCATCGACAGCTGCGGCCCAAAGCCGTATTGGTTGAGCGCTATCATCGCCTGTTCAAGACCCTGGTGTTCAATCAGCGTGTCATACAAGCTTTTTGCCTTTTCCGGTGAAAGCTTCGGAATGCTATCCAAAAGCGAAGGCTGCTCAAGAATCTTCGAAATGGCATTCTCACCAAGCGTTGCCACAATGCCCTCCGCCGTTTTTTTACCGATTCCTTTAAAAAGCTCACTCGAAAGATAGGCAACGATCCCGTCCTTCGACTGCGGCATATCCTTGCGAAAGTGGTCGACATGGAATTGCAGCCCAAAACGAGGATGATCCTTCAGTTGCCCGTAAAAAAAATACGTCTCATCTTCATGGATGCGAGGGAAGTAGCCTGTGACAACAGCTTCCTTTTCGTCATATTTAATATTGGTCTCATCGACGCGAATACGCACAACCGAGTACAAATTTTGCTCATTATGAAAAATCGTCACCAAATGCCGGCCCTTCATAAATGATTTCTCTTCCGAAAACAAGTCCATGGAATCCTGCTGACTCAAACTGCTCCCCTCCTTTCAACTTTTAGTCGCTTTCACACCAGGAGTTAATTTTCCTCCGCTAGCATACTCTCCATCAATCTCTTCCCATTTGCAGCAAGCATATGGTCCGGCTGTGCAGCCAATGCTTTTTCGAAAAATGTTAACGCCGCTTTCGGATCCTCGTGATGCCCGGCATAGGCAACCCCGAGGTTATAGTAAGCATCTGAATGACCCGGATCCTTTTCCACGACGATCATTAGCTGGTTAATCAATTCATCGTACACCTCTGCATGGGCAAGGCAAAGCGCATACTGGAATCTGGCATCAACGTCGTCAGGATTCAATTCAACGCTTCTTTGCAAATAAGGCATCGCAAGCTTCGCCTGGTCCAATTGCAGCAAACTCATGCCAAGCATGAAGTACGCATCACTGTTCTCAAGACCATATCGGATCGCTTTTTCGAACATATCCTTGGCCTCCATTAACTTTTCAGCATCAAAATAAAGATTTCCCAGTGAATAATACGCGGCAGCTGCTTTTTCATCCAGCTCAATGGCTTTTTTATAAAAAATAATCGCCCGGTCCAGCTCGCCTACCGCTGTCAATACATTTCCAAAATTAATATAGGCCACCGGTTCGTTCGGATTTTCCTCGATTTCCTCAGTAAATACCTTAACCGCTTCTTCGTATTTACCTTCTTGCATATATTGAATACCCTGTTGGTTTTTATCCATCGTCGTTCACGCTCCAATTTTTCTATTAAAAAGTATACCATAATGATAAAAAATCCTCAGCCATAATAGCTGAGGACTTGATGTTAACCTACATAAGTTAGTTGCTTGCTGTCTTTGAACACTTCATCAATCGTACCGCCGCCGAGGCATACTTCGCCGTCATAAAAAACAACAGCCTGACCCGGTGTGACCGCGCGGATCGGTTCATCAAAAATCACTTCGGCCGTACCGCCTTCTTTTACTTTAACCGTAACTTTATTATCAGCCTGACGGTAACGGAACTTCGCCGTACACGTAAACTCAGTTCCCGGCGCATGACCTGCAACCCAGCTAACGTTCACAGCATTGATTGAACTTGAATATAGCTTTTCATTATCAAAGCTTTGTCCAACATAGAGAATATTTTTCTTCAAATCTTTGCCGACGACAAACCACGGATCGCCGCTGCCGCCGATACCGAGTCCGTGACGCTGACCGATCGTGTGGTACATTAAGCCATCATGCTTGCCCATTACCTCGCCGTCCAACGTTTCCATGTTCCCCGGCTGTGCTGGCAGATAATTGCTCAAGAACTCTTTGAAGTTTCTTTCGCCGATAAAACAAATACCGGTAGAGTCCTTTTTCGTAGCTGTAGCAAGTCCAGCTTCCTTAGCAATTTCACGAACCTCTTTTTTATCGATCCCGCCAAGCGGGAACATGACTTTACTGAGCTGGTCCTGTGTAAGCTGGTTCAGGAAGTAGGTTTGGTCTTTATTTTCATCGATTCCTCGAAGCATCTTGTAGTCGCCGTCCCGATATTCCACTTGCGCATAGTGCCCGGTCGCCAAATAATCGGCGCCGAGACTGACCGCATGCTCAAGGAAAGCCTTAAACTTAATTTCCTTGTTACACATTACATCTGGATTTGGCGTTCTGCCTGCTTTGTATTCGTCCAAAAAGTAGGTAAACACCTTATCCCAATATTGTTTTTCAAAGTTAACAGCATAATATGGTATGCCGATTTGATTACATACTGCGATTACATCATTGTAATCTTCCGTTGCGGTACAAACACCAAATTCATCGGTGTCATCCCAGTTTTTCATGAAGATTCCCACGACATCGTAGCCCTGGTTCTTCAGCAGAAGGGCTGCAACGGAAGAATCTACTCCACCCGACATGCCGACAACAACGCGGGTGTCTTTTGGTGCTTTATTCATGGCTAACCCCTCCATTTTATTATTTTACAAGTCTGTTTACGATTTTAACCGTTTCTTCGCCTGCTTGTCTGATTTCCTGCTCAGTATTATTCAATCCAAAGCTGAACCGGATCGAATTTTTCGTCCGTTCGGAATCTTTGCCAAACATCGCCACAAGTACATGCGACGGATCGATCGACCCAGCCGTGCATGCGGAACCGCTTGAAACGGAAATGCCCGCTAAATCTAAATTGACAAGCATCGCCTCCACATTCGTCCCCGGAAAACTAACGTTCATCACGTGAGGAAGCGAAGATTCTGGCACTCCATTTACTTCGAAAGCGATGCTTCCTTCTTCAAAAGTGGACAGGAGAAGGCGCTTGAAGCCGCGGAACTCTTCCGACTTTTCATCCATCGTGGCTTGTGCGATTTTGACCGCTTCGGCAAATCCCGCTATCGCCGGGACGCTTTCCGTGCCCGCCCTGCGTTTGCGCTCCTGCTCTCCACCATGAAGATGCGGCTGATGCTTAATTCCTTCTTTTATATACAAAAAGCCAATTCCTTTTGGCCCGTTTATTTTATGTGCCGAAACCGATAAGAGATCGATTCCGAGATCTTTGACATCAATCGGAATCAAGCCGTAAGCCTGTACAGCATCCGTATGAAAAAAAGCCTGATGACCAGAGAGGATGCTGCTAATTTCCCGAATCGGCTGGATTGTTCCGACTTCGTTATTGCCGAATATAACCGAAACAAGGATGGTATCATCTCTAAGCGCAGCCTTTAAGTCATCAATTGAAATAAGCCCATGCTCATCTACCGGCAAATAAGTTACTTCAAAACCTGATTTTTCAAGAAACTTAGCAGTATGAAGAATGGCATGATGTTCGACCAGGGTAGTGATAATGTGCTTTCCTCTGTCCTGATACGCGTTCGCGATCCCAATAAACGCCGTGTTATCAGCTTCCGTTCCACCGCTCGTAAAAATGATTTCATTGCGTATGGCGTTAATGCTTTGGGCAATCGTTTCCCGGGATTCATCGAGAATATGCCGGGCTTCGCGCCCGAATGAGTGAATGCTGGATGGGTTGCCGAAATTCTGCTGCATCACATCCATCATTTTTTCAATGACCTGCGGATGCATGGGCGATGTCGCGGCATGATCCAAATATATACGTTCCACTATTTTGCCTCCAATTAAGGTAACTCACTAAATATAAAACATATAAGAGTCTTGGTCGCCGGTATCTTTGTAATTGGCGAGATCCTCTAACGTCGTATTATCGAGAACTTCCTTAACAGCATCACGGATTCTGATCCATAACTGGCGCTTGACAGGCTCTTCGTCCTCAATGCCTTCTACCGGCGAGATTGGACCTTCAAGTACACGAATGATATCCCCCGATGTAATGCTCTCAGGATCCTTCGCCAGCACATATCCGCCGTAAGCCCCGCGAATACTCTTCACGAGTCCAGCATTTCGTAATGGCGCGATCAATTGCTCCAAGTAATGCTCAGATAAATCATGCGCTTGGGCAATTGTCTTTAATGACGTCGGTCCTTCACCATGATGTTTGGCAAGCTCGATCATAATCGTCAACCCGTACCGTCCCTTAGTCGAAATCTTCATTATTATTACACCTCAAATTTCCTGCTTTATTCCTGGAAAAATCTATATATTAACTTTCATTATCTCTAGGCTGAAAAAAACAAGATTGTCACCATTAGGCTTTTGAAATTATAGCATACAATGCCTGGGAATGCATATCCGGCATCTTCAAGCTGTCCTTGCTGTCGAATCCTCGCTTTTTTTGGAAAAATGATATACTTTTATTATAACATGAAGCTTTTTAAGTTGTTTGTGTGGGTTACTGTGAGTTAGATATTGAAGTTGCAGGTGTGGCCGACTGGTAAAAATTAGTTTCTGCTCGATAAATTGAATTTGTGCTCGATAATTTGGATTTGTGCTCGATTATCCGAGTTTATGCTCGATTATCCGAGTTTATGCTCGATTATCCGAATTTGTGCTCGATTATTCGAATTTGTGCTCGATTATTCGAATTTGTGCTCGATTATCCGGATTTGTGCTCGATCATCTGGATTTGTGCTCGATTATTCGAATTTGTGCTCGATCATCCGAATTTGTGCTCGATCATCCGGATTTGTGCTCGATTATCTGAATTTGTGCTCGATTATACGGATTTGTGCTCGATCATCCGAATTTGTGCTCGATTATCCGGATTTGTGCTCGATCATCCGGATTTGTGCTCGATCATCCGGATTTGTGCTCGATTATCTGAATTTGTGCTTGATTATCTGAATTTGTGCTCGATCATCCGGATTTGTGCTCGATCATCCGGATTTGTGCTCGATTATCCGAATTTGTGCTCGATTATCTGAATTTGTGCTCGATCATCCGAATTTGTGCTCGATTATCCGGATTTGTGCTCGATTATCCGGATTTGTGCTCGATCATCCGAGTTTACGAGCGATTATTCAAATTTGCGAGCGATTGCTAAATTATGTACTCTTACCTTAATTTAAGATAGATTATCAAACCTTTGGAGAGATGTTTCATGACGATTAAACCGCTAGCTTTCCGGATGCGGCCGCGTTCCATTGAGGAAATCATCGGCCAGGAGCATCTGGTAGGCGAAGGAAAAATTATATATAGGATGGTAAAGGCCAAACAGCTATCTTCCATGATTTTATACGGCCCGCCCGGCATTGGAAAAACTTCAATCGCAAGTGCGATTGCCGGCAGCACGCAATTTGCGTTTCGGACGTTGAACGCCGTTACCAATAATAAAAAAGATATGGAAATTGTCGCCCAGGAAGCAAAAATGTCTGGCAAGGTCATCCTGCTTCTCGATGAAGTCCATCGACTTGATAAGGCGAAACAGGATTTTCTGCTACCCTATCTTGAAAACGGGATGATCACGTTAATCGGTGCCACGACAAGCAACCCGTATCATGCGATCAACCCCGCCATTAGGAGCCGGACTCAGATATTTGAGTTGAAGCCACTGGAACCGGAAGATATGGCTACGGCATTGGAAAGAGCCCTTCATGACGAAGAGCGAGGTCTCGGCAAATATCAAACAAAGGTATCCGATGAAGCGATGCGGCATTTCGCATCAGCGGCTAACGGAGATGTCAGAAGCGCTTTGAACGCTTTGGAGCTGGCCATCATTTCGACAGAGCCTGATGAGGAAGGCTTTATAGTCGTAGATTTGAAAACAGCAGAAGAATGCATGCAGAAAAAAAGCTTTTCCCACGACAAAGACGGCGATGCCCATTATGACGTCCTTTCCGCTTTCCAAAAATCAATCCGCGGCAGCGACGTAAATGCGGCTCTCCACTATCTTGGCAGATTGATAGAGGCCGGGGATCTTGTCAGCATCGCCCGAAGGTTAGTTGTGATTGCCTACGAAGACATCGGCCTCGCGAACCCGCAGGCCGGTCCGCGGGCACTCTCGGCAGTGGAAGCGGCCGAGCGCCTCGGCTTCCCTGAAGCAAGGATTCCGCTCGCCAACTCTGTCGTCGAGCTTTGCCTTTCGCCTAAGTCTAACTCGGCCTACACAGCAATGGATGCCGCTCTCGCAGACATTCGCAGCGGCAACAGCGGCGATGTGCCCGACCACCTTAAGGATGCTCATTATAAAGGTGCCAAAGATCTTGGCCGCGGCCTTGATTATCTCTACCCGCATGACTATGAAAACGGCTGGGTGAAGCAACAGTATCTTCCAAACAAAATCAAGAACAAAAAATATTACGAGCCAAAAAAGACTGGGAAATTTGAACAGGCTTTGGCGAGTGTGTATGAAAAAATAGAAGGCTCAGAGTCTAAGAAATAGCTCTGAGCTTTTTTTCGTTTTTATTATATAGTCAAGGTTATTTCCTTTTCATCCGGGATATCAACGAATTGTCCGTTCTGTACTTTATGAAGCTTTATTTTATCTATAGTATTGGGATTCCCGTTTGGACAGATATGGTAAGCATATTTCTTTTGTAAGACATACCTACCTTTATAATTCTTACTTGTCCCTAAAAAAGCGACTCCTTTTGAGCTTTCCACATAGCTGACGATCGTGTCGAGAATGAATTGGTATTCCTTTTGGTCAGCAATTGATTTTGGGATGCCGCCTGTCGCCAATAATACATGGTCCGATCCTTCAATTGCCTGTTTAATCCCATATAAATTAGCAAACAATTCTTTGAAATAAACACTTTCAGATATCCCTTTCACTTTAAATAAAACATCATTTAGCCCAGCCGATTTAGATTCATAGAACGGATAAACATTGACAATGCTAAACTGGCCAACTTTTAAATGTGATAAATCGTTATAAGTCATACTTGCACATTTATTAATAGTTTTATCAGAGTTATGGTGATTAGCCTTACTTGGATTCATCATGATGTAGAGAAATTTATTATTGTAGTTATTTTTTAATTTGGCACTTAAAAGTTTTCTTGAAGAAATCTGGTCATTTACACTTTCTATGATGCACTCAGTTGGCGTTTCAACATAGTCAGGATAAAAAACAGGCAAAAATCCTCACTCCTTTAATAATGAATGAATCATTGTTTTAAGGCTCGCAATTCATGTAATAGAGACTGAAAATCAGCATTTTGTAAAATCTTTTCTCTTGCTTGTGTTGGAATATGTACATATGTCTCTTTTAGGACATCATATTAAGGTTTCTTCTTCTGAGGAGAATAATAGAGGATATAAATAAAAATCTTTCACCAAAATAGCATTATTCAAATAGGCAGATACTAAAATGCGTGCATCGGAAGTTCGAAGATAATCTGTCTTTACACCCTAAGAGACGAACCTTATTGCTTGCGAACAAAATTGCTGAAATCTCGTAGTTTGTATTCAAAGTCTAGTGAAAGAACAGTCTTATCTTCTTCGACTACCTTTGTAACATTTGTATCACTTTTGTTTCTTTCTTTGTTAACGTGTGTGATTGTATTTTTAATTCTTGGGCAACTTCTGAATTTATCATAATGACAGATTCCTTTGCTGCAATTTCTCCTGCAGCCTTATCCCAAAATCTTTTTACCGCCTTTTTATGTTGTCGCCTTAATTCCATTTCTTTCGTTTGGTCTTCGTTTGTTATGTTGGCAGGATAGCGAAAGCAATTTGTATCTGTAAAATATATTCTTGTAACTTGATTTAATTCATTATTTTCCATCCCTATTCCTCAACTTTTTCTGACTCGTCCCATAGCTGAAGGGCCAGTTTGGCAACCTGTTGAGAATTCGAGAACAATTCATCTCGTTTTTGAAGAAAATCCAACCAATTAGGATATGTTCTAAATTGTGCCGATTCAATATGCCAAGTTCCGTTTCCTCCGCCTGGTTGATAGGCAGCGTACTTCCCATTTGCACAATGACGTCTCACAATTTGTGGTGTCAAACCCGTAAGTATTGATACTTCTTTAACAGACAGATATTGGGGAACTTCATCGACTTTATCATTCTTAAAAATACCTTCAATCGCTGCAATTTCTTCTGCTGATAATTCTTCCAGCCCTGACTTTTCTTTCGCTTTCTTCTTCAAGCTTGCGAATTTCCACATATTTCTTTGCGCGATCGGTAGGAATCGATCGTTCCTCTGTTTCGCTAAGCTTTACTTTATTAAGAATTTCACTCATATTTACCATCCTCCTCACCTCCGTTTATCAAATTTAACCTCAAAAAAGAAACTATCGAAACTTTGGAAACTTTTTATTATGTATATTAACCCAAAATAAAAATATTCATTCCAAAATTAATAAGCTCAGCGTCCATGAAATAGACTCTGAGCTTTTTCTATAAATAATAACTTTTAAAACACCTACAACCACTTAACCCTCCGCAGCCGGTTATTCCATATCTTAAAAAAGTAATCACCGTAATCATCGCTTTTGAATAGCTTGATCCCCAAAAATTTCAATGGTGTCCATATTTCCCGCAGGCTGTACAGCGGCATAAACAAATCCCCCAGTTCTTCTATACTTAAATATTATGGTAATAGTGCATGAGAGGGCTTGTCTATATAATCTCATATACAAAAACCGGGCGGATTCTACGCAAAAACATTTTATTCAACAAAACTCCCCATCCGAAATGATCGAATAGGGAGCAAAGGTGTAAATTAAGCGGTTATATCTCTCTTTACAAATGCCATAAAGGAGATGACGTGGAAGATGATGAAGTACACAAGCAGCGTAATCAATGAAAACGCAAGCGTCATCCCCTCTACCATCGGCGAGGTGTCAAAATATTGGTTTAAGTCGACATTGGCAAACAAAAGATATTTCGCCCAGTCAAACTTTATCGCAAGCAGGGATGTTACCGTTCCTCCCATTAATAGAAGGAAGATGGAAATTCCGATTGCGAGCGAGCTGTTTCGGAAGGCTGCCGAAATCATGAATGCCATCGTCGAAAACATCAGAAGACCAACGGACTCTAATAAATAACTGACGATTAAGTGACCAACATGGCTTTTTTCGATGATTTCGCCATCGACGTAAGCCAGATAAGGTGTCGGATCACCCATTCCAAAGAAAATCGCCCCAGAAATAAAGCTCAATACAAATAAAACGGACAGCATTAACAACGAAAACAGCAGTACAACTACGTATTTACTTAATAAGATTTTCACTCTGCTGATGGGCCTGATTAATAATAATTTAATTGTCCCCCAGCTAAATTCGCTGGCAACCATGCCGGCAGCGATAATAATTGCGAAGAGTGCAACGAGATCGACCATCGGAAGCATATCCGTCATGTAAGCCCAGACCGAGTATTCCTGAGTCGGAGGCATATCATGTTCGATACGATATTCATTTTGAGCGATTTCTCTCTCGATATATGCCTTGTTTTGATCGCCAGGCACGGCTTCTACATCCGCTTTCAAAGCCTCGTTCTGATTTTGGAGATTTGTCTTCCAGTTACTGTTCTCTGGCTGATCGGTATTGGAAGTATAAATGATGATTGAAGACGCCAATACTGCCAATGCTATAATAGCAAACATAATATAGGTGGCTTTTCTTTTGAAAATCTTCACCCATTCATTAATAATCAATCCCATTAGGCGACGCCTCCTTTTTCACCGGTGATCTCGAGGAACTTATCTTCGAGTGTTTTATTAAACTTGGAAACTTCATAAATATCAATCTCATTTTCTACCAATTTATTAATCATCTTAGGAATATCAGTCTTCGAGCCATTCAGCTGGATGCTTTGTTTTATAATGGTTAGATCCGCGTCTCCAAATGAACCTTTTAAAACGTCGAAAGCTTTTTGAAGCGGCATTGCGTTTATCAAGTAGGATTGCTTTTCTTCCTTCATGATTTCCCTGACGTTTTGGACGTCGATCATCTTTCCGTTTTGAATGATACCGATTCGGTCACACATCATTTCCATTTCAGAAAGCAGATGACTTGAGACAATTACCGCCATATTCTCCTCACGGGCAAGCTTCTTCAAATAATCACGGATCTCGCGAATCCCGGCAGGATCGAGTCCGTTTGTCGGCTCATCCAAGATCAAAACCTTCGGCCGGTGAAGCAGTGCCTGTGCAAGTCCGAGACGCTGACGCATACCTAATGAATATGTTTTTACCTGCTCTTTAATTCTCTGAGTCAGTCCCACCAACTCGACGACCTCAGCGATTCTTTCCTTAGAAACCCCGCCGGTCATCCGGGCATAATGCTTCAGATTGTCATAGCCGGACATGAATTTATACATTTCCGGGTTCTCGACGATCGCGCCAACGTGCTGTACTGCACCCTCAAAATTCGTTTTTACGCTTTGTCCGTTAATATGGATATCGCCGGAAGTGATCTTCATTAACCCGACAAGCATGCGGATCGTTGTTGTTTTACCGGCACCGTTCGGCCCCAGGAAACCAAAGATCTCCCCTGCGTAGACATCAAAGCTGATTCCATCAATAATCGTTTTGTTTTTGATTTTTTTCGTTACGTTTGACAATGAAACGACTGTTTCCAACTCATACACTCTCCTTTTCTTCACTAAAAAAATCCTTCATCCAGGAAACAACGGATTTGCCTTATTCTTCCCTGACTTGTTCCACTTTTTCGTGAGCAATGAATTTTCCATTTTTTATGACTATCACTTCATCCAGAAGCGTTTCGATTTCGTCGATTTCATGAGTTGTGATGAGTACAGTCTGAGTTTCGAAATCTATGAATGATAGCAGACCCCTTACGATAGATTCCCTGACCATTTGATCGAGTCCCGAGAAAGGTTCATCGAGCAAAATGACAGGAGCTATGCGGGAAAGAGCCAACACGAGCTTCACTCTCCCCCGGTTCCCCTTTGATAAGGAACCAACAAGAGATTTGGGATTTATCCCCATAAACTGTAGCATCTTATCAGCTTTCTGTCTATCAAAATCTGGGAATTGCGAGGCGTTAAAATCAATCGTTTGTTGGACAGAAAAAGGATGATAATAGAAATCCAGCTCAGTCAGGTAGGCGACCTTCTCAGCAATCCGCCGATTTACCGGGCTGCCCTCGACAAGGATCTGGCCTGCATCTGGTTTTACGAGACCGGCGATCATTTTTAACGTCGTCGATTTACCACTGCCGTTCGAGCCCAACAGTCCGTATAAGAACTTGAGGCTGCTAAAGCCACCATCAGTATGAGCCGAAAAGCAACTCCTCCTTATGATAATGCCTGTGTTGAGTCCTTTTTTGCGACTCTGAAGAAAGAATATATTTATAGATTCGTGTTCAGAACGAAAGCGGAAGCCATCGAGGCGATTGACTTTTACATCCAGTTTTACAACAGAAAACGGATGCACTCTACGCTAGGATACGCCAGTCCCATTGAGTATGAAAAGGCGTATGAACAGGCACATCGCCAAGACGCCAAAAAGAACCTAACAACCTCTGCGTGAAGGAACAATTGTTTTTCTAATTTTTCCTTCACGCAGAGGGCTCCAAGCGAAGCGCGGAAGGAAAAAAATACGCCAAATCAAGCCGGATAAGTATCTATTTTATTGACAGAAGTCCAACTTTCGTTTAAATGGTGACCACTTTTGCGTAAATCCCCGATTTTTCCGCTTAAATCAACCTCGGGCCTATCAGCCCCCTAGTAGGAAACATTTCCCCCCTATCATTCTCCAAAAAAATCTATTATTTTTATAGAAACTTGTATATAATTATTCTGTTACAGTATTTTACAGATTAGGAAGGGGCATTTATTATGCCAGCTGAACGAACACGTCAACGAAAGAAAAAGAAAAAATGGCCGAAGATTGTCGGGATTATCTGCTTGCTGCTGCTTGTAGCCGGCGGTGCATATGTATATTCAGTTTATAATTCTTTGACCAATGCGGTTGAAACGATGCATACACCCGTTGATCGGGAGAAATCTGATATAGCTTTTAACAAAAAAGAACCGTTTACCGTATTGATGCTTGGGGTCGATGAAAGGGAAGGGGACAGGGGCCGGTCCGATACGATGATTGTCTTGGCTGTGAACCCTGAAACAAACTCCGTGAAGATGCTGAGCATCCCGCGTGATACACGGACTGAGATTGTGGGTCACGGAACAACGGATAAAATTAATCATGCCTACGCATTCGGCGGTGTGAAAATGGCGATGGACACAGCGGAAAATTTCCTGGACATTCCGATTGATTATTATATGCAAATCAATATGGAAGGGTTTAAGGATATCGTGGATGCTGTCGGCGGGGTAACCGTTAACAACGATCTTGACTTTACATCTGAGGGCGTGCATTTCGCCAAAGGACAAATCACGCTGAACGGTGAAGAAGCTTTGAATTATTCAAGGATGAGAAAGCAGGATGATCGCGGCGATTTTGGACGTCAATTAAGACAGCGCCAAATCATCCAAGCAGTGCTCAAAGAGGGCGCCAGTGTTTCAACCCTGACCAACTATGATGATATTTTTAAAGCCTTAAGCACGAACGTGAAAACGAATTTGACATTTGATGAAATGGTAGATATCCAGCAGAATTACCGGTCGGCTGCAAAGAAAGTGGATCAAATGACGATCGAGTCAACCGGCACAAAGATAAATGGAGTTTATTATGGAATCGTAAGTGATGAAGAAAAACAAAGGGTACAAAAAGAACTGAAAACCCAACTGAAAATAAAGTAAAATAAGCTGTTCAGCTTACGAGCTGAACAGCTTTTTATTATGTTAAAATTCCAATACCGGTCATAATAACCCACCGTTTTACAGCATATTCACGAAACTTCCAAAATCCCTTATACCCCGTACGGAACTTGTAAAACGCTTTTTTGTTTGATTTACACAAAAAAGAGGTATAAATAGATTAAGAAATAATTTACAGTCTATCTAGAAATCTACTACATGGATTATATTCTTAAAAAACATTTTAAGGAGAGATCATGATGAAGATAAAAGCTGGAAGCTGGAGAATGCTAACACAACAGGATAAAATGTTTATTTTAGAAGCAATCAGTACCCTTTCCCAAGTTAAGAGGAGTGCCTAGATGAAAGTATAAAATGGGGTATGACCATTCAAGGCACGAACATACCCCATTCCTTTAATAATTATAATCCCACAGGATCTTCCACTCGTCTTCCTCTTTGACCACGAAGCAGTTTTGCTGAAGGACAAATTTGCCAAAACGGCTATCAAAGGTTTGCGTCACGGGAATTTCATAAACTTCCCTCAATGTCGGCGCCCCGCTCCTCATCTGCCAATGCTTATGTTTCTTTGCGTCCCCCACTTCAAACGTAAACGTGTCCACCTCCATATGCTGCATAAACACATGCCCGCGGTTTTCAATATACTTGCCTTTCTCCGGAAATTGATCATCCATTTCCGAATGAAAAAGCTCCCATGACTTCCCGAACTCTCCAGCCGCTTCATACGTATAAAACTCCTCCACCACTTCTTCGGGTTCATTCTTCAAAAGAAAAAACAAACTCATAATAAGCATGATGGCGATGACAATACCGATTAACATAAGTATGATTTTCCGATTGCGCCTGGCTCTCAAGATGCAGCACTCTCCCCATCCGTGTTTGTACATTTATATGGGAAAAGGACGAAGTTATGTAACTGGTTTAATTAATTGTTCGATGTTCATATAAAAATGATCTTCATTTCGAAGATCATTAAAGTTGTTCATATAAAGGAAAAATAAGTGAAATTTGGTTATGCATGATGCCTGCCTTGATTATCTAATACGCCGGTTAATATATATTTCATATAAACGTAATCATCGAGGTTTTTCTTACTGACCAGCTCCAGCTGAAGAAGGAGATCATTAAGCTGTTCTTTACTTAAATTATCACAAAGCAGGTTAATTGCTTTGGTCTTGCTGATTGTGACCTCCCTAACATTTGACTTGATTTCCATTTCTTTAAAAGGAGAAATATAAATGCCAAGCAGGTCCTTGATCTCATTCGTGGTCAACATATCATCATATTTATAGGTGCTCCCCAATTCACTTTTCCCCTCCTCACCTTTATTTATATTTATTAGGCTCTGTTAAATTCCATTGTTGATTTCCAAATGGTCATGGAATCTACTCGCTTTCCGCGGACGAACTGGCAAGCCTCCTCACTCGT
>NZ_QVTC01000065.1 GCF_003429085.1 Bacillus sp. V59.32b
TTCTTTTTATTTAAGGAACGTTGTTATTTTGTAAGAACTGTTATTTTTATGGTAGGACACCACTCAGTTACAAATATTAATGTTGAGTGTCCAACAATATTGTATAGTTACCAACATAGTAACCTTATTTCCTTACTCCACCGTAACCGACTTCGCCAAGTTACGCGGCTTATCCACATCACAATCGCGGTGCAGCGCTGCATAGTAAGCAATTAACTGGAACGGTATTACAGAGACAAGAGGTGTTAATAGTTCATGCACTTCCGGAATGACGAAGGTGTCCTCTTCGGTATCGAGGCCCTTCATGGAGATGATGCATGGGTAGGCTCCGCGGGCTGCAACTTCTTTGACGTTGCCGCGGATGCTTAAGGCTACATTTGCTTGGGTTGCAAGGGCAAAGACGGGTGTTCCCTCTTCAATAAGAGCGATGGTACCGTGCTTTAATTCGCCGCCTGCGAATCCTTCTGCTTGGATGTAAGAAATTTCTTTCAGCTTCAGAGCCCCTTCAACGCCTACAAAATAGTCCATTGCGCGTCCGATAAAGAAAGCGTTTCTTGTTACAGACAGATATTCACGCGCGATCTCTTCCATTCGGTCTTTGGAGTCGACAAGTGCTTCCATGACAGTTGCGACAATTCCTAGCTCATGGGCAAGGTCGAATTCCACACCTTGTTTGCGGAATTTAGCTGTTACATCTGCCAAAATAGCAAGTACAGCAATTTGAGCGGTATATGCCTTTGTTGAAGCAACGGCAATTTCCGGGCCTGCATGTAGCAGCAACGTGTAATCCGCTTCACGGGAAAGCGTCGAACCAGGTACGTTCGTAACCGTCAGAGCTTTATAACCAAGCTCCTTGATCGCTACAAGAACGGCACGGCTGTCTGCTGTTTCCCCACTTTGGGAAATGAAGATGAACAATGGATTTTCAGAAAGTAACGGCATATTGTATACAAACTCAGAAGCAATATGAACTTCTACCGGTATTTTCGCCATGTTTTCGATCAGTTGCTTTCCTACCAGGCCTGCATGATAGCTGGTTCCGGCAGCAATGATATAAACACGGTCCGCCCCGCTCATCGCTTCGGCAATATTATAATCGATTGCAAGCTTGCCTTCTTCATTCTGGTATGCCTGGATGATCTTACGCATAACCGCAGGCTGCTCGTCAATTTCTTTTAGCATATAGTGCGGGTATGTGCCCTTTTCAATATCGCTTGCATCCAATTCTGCTGTGAATGGCTGACGGATGACTTCTTCACCTTCAAGGGTTTGGATCGTCACCTTTTCTTTTGTGACGATGACCATTTCTTTATCCATTAGCTCAAGGTATTGATCCGTTACCTGCAGCATGGCCATTGCATCGGAAGCGACTACGTTGAAGCCTTCTCCAACACCTACAAGCAGCGGGCTTTTATTTTTTGCGACAAAAATGGTTTCGTCGTTTTGGTTGTCTAACAATGCGAAGGCGTATGAGCCTTTTAATAGCGTCAATGTTTTACGGAAAGCTTCTTCAACCTCTAATCCGTCCAGGACGAATTTTTCGACAAGCTGAACGACAACCTCTGTATCCGTGTCACTTTGGAAGTCCACGTTCTGTAAATATTCACGCTTCAAAAGATCATAGTTTTCGATAACGCCGTTGTGAACAAGAGTCAGGCGGCCAGTCGTACTTTGATGCGGATGTGCATTGTACTGGCTAGGAACACCGTGAGTGGCCCAGCGGGTATGACCGATGCCTGTATGCGCCATTACATTTCCATCGACAATAGCGCGAAGGTCGGCAATGCGTCCTTTTTCCTTGAATACCTGAACCCCTGTTTCATTCTTTACCGCGATACCGGCAGAATCGTAACCTCTGTACTCAAGCTTTTCTAACCCTTTTAATAAGATTTCTTTTGAATCATTATTTCCAATATAACCGACAATACCACACATAAATCGTGTTCCTCCAATACCGATTCGGGGAACAGTAATGCACGAGGGCAATACTGCCCCCTTATCTCTGTATATTTTTTATGTGTGCAGTTCCTATCCTTTGTCCAACAGGTTACCCCGCTGTTTTAAGATAGAAATTCTTGCGGCTGTGCACGTGCAGCCGGGAGGCATCCGCCGAACTTCGATAAACCTCCTCCTCGTCAACTAAGCAATTCCGTCCAAGCTTAGTCCAGGCGCTTTAAAGTGTTTCTTTATTCTGTTCTCCTTCCTTATAAATTTGGACATATTTTTGCAATTGGTTCTGCAAAAACAGGATAATCATACCCTATTCCCTAGTATCCGTCAAGACAATATAGACTACCACGTTTTTCCCTTCCAGTCTCTCGTTAAACCAATGCTCTATATAAAAATATGCATAAGAGGGAAAGAAGTTCCTCTTATGCATATCCGTATTAATCATCCAGTCCCATTTCCTCTTTTACCACAACAGCGATGCGATCTACATACTGACGGCATTGCTCCTCGGTCGGAGCTTCCGCCATCACACGCACCAACGGCTCTGTGCCGGATGGTCTGACCAGAATTCTTCCGTTTCCGTTCATTTCAGCTTCAACCTCGCTGATAATCTTCTGAACCTTGGAATTTTCAGTCACTCCATGTTTATCGGTAACTCTGATGTTCACAAGCTTTTGAGGAAATTTCTTCATTTCGGCCGCAAGCTCGGAAAGAGATTTTTTTGTTACTTTCATGATATTGACAAGCTGCAGTCCTGTTAATAAGCCATCACCTGTCGTATTGTAATCAAGGAAAATAATATGTCCGGATTGCTCGCCGCCAAGGTTGTAGCCGCCTTTTCTCATTTCTTCGACTACATAACGGTCACCCACAGCTGTTTGCTTACTCTGGATCCCATGCGGCTCCAACCCTTTGTAAAACCCTAGATTGCTCATGACCGTAGACACAACCGTAGAATGTTTTAAGCGGTTATGTTCTTTCATGTATTTCGCGCAGATATACATAATTTGATCACCGTCCACGATATCTCCGTTTTCATCGATCGCAATCAAACGATCCCCATCGCCGTCAAAAGACAGGCCGATATCCGCACCTTTTTCTTGCAAGAATGCAGCCAGCGCTTCCGGATGGGTTGAACCGACACCTTCATTAATATTGAGGCCATTCGGACTTGCTCCCATCGTAGATGTATCGGCATCCAAATCCGCAAACAGATAAGTGGCCAATGAAGAGGTCGCTCCGTGTGCACAGTCAAGAGCGATATGAATGCCTGTAAAGTCCTCATCAACTGTTTGCTTCAAGTATTGAATATACTTTTGACCGCCCTCAAAATAGTCGTTCATATGACCTAGGTCACCGCCGACAGGTCGAGGAAGCTCATCCGTATCTAAATCCATCAACCGTTCGATTTCTTCTTCTTGCTCATCAGACAGTTTAAAACCATCCGGTCCGAAAAATTTAATCCCATTGTCCGCAACCGGATTATGGGAAGCGGAAATCATCACGCCCGCTTCCGCGCTTAAAGCCTTTGTCAAATAAGCTACTCCGGGAGTAGAAATCACACCAAGACGCATGACTTCAGCGCCGATGGACAATAACCCCGCCACTAGAGCACCTTCCAGCATATGTCCCGATATTCGCGTATCACGGCCGATTAGTACCTTCGGACGCTTTGTATCTTTCGTCAGCACGTATCCGCCAAAGCGGCCGAGTTTAAAAGCAAGCTCAGGAGTTAATTCGCTGTTCGCAACCCCTCTGACTCCGTCTGTACCAAAATATTTACCCATCAATATCGCTCCTTATTTGAATTGTTCTTTGAACTGTTCGTTATAGGCGTTTTACGTTTCTTCATTTCTTTGGGTGATTGTGACCGTTGCATTTCGCGACGGCAGCTCCCACTTCACTTTGTTTTGCACATTTACCTGGATGGCAACCTCATGTCTTCCTTCTTCCAATCTCTCTACGTTAATGGAGAGACGAATGTTGGAGGCGGTAGCTTTTCTTAGTTCATCCGGGTCTCCTAAAAGAGTAATATTTGACCGCCCCTGACGTGGGGAGACGAATTCCAGCTCCATATCATCGTTTAGCCCAACAGGCTGTATCAATAGATTATTAATGGTCTTTGTCTGTGCGGCTGCTTCTTCGTCCTCTGGGGCTTCCTCTTCATTGCCCGCGGAATCTTGTTTTTCTGTTTTAATATTGACAGTGGCCATTTCCCTAGACATTTTTTGGATATTATCAGGCATAATGATTGGCACCTCAATCTCAGTATTGCCTTCTATATCATTAACAGACACAGGCAAGCTTACTTCGTTAATGGCATTGAGAACGGATTCTTTCCCATACAGCGTGATTTCTTTTGGATCCACACTTATATCCGTAACCGTCACGCCATTATCCGGGGTTCCGGTTTGAACCGGTACGACTGGCACCCTTTTCGATGGAATGTTAATATCCACTGACACAGTGACTTCTTCAGGATCAATCACCACATCAAGCTTGTTTAAATCACGGTCAAACGCCTGTACAGTCGCCTGTCTGTTTATACTTTCGTTTATGCCATTATTCAGTTCTACATTCGCTTTCACAAATGATACTTTCTCAATCACATCTTTGGCTCCGGTAATTTTAACCGCTGCCGGACTCACAACAGCCTTCTCGACTGTATATCCTTCCTCCAGTAAAGAACGATTAAATTCCGGTTCCACCGAAAATTCCTTTGTCACTCTTTCCTGAACCGTGACTGTGGCGTATTTTGGGCTAATGGTCGCTGTCACCTTTTCATTCATGCCCTCTATTTTCAAAGGGACCCTTTTCTCTCCAACAGTGATTTCAGGATCCGATAAATCGATGTATACTCTAAATTCACGCTGATTTCTAATAGTAATCAACTGTGCTTTTGTTCCTTCAAATGTAATATCCACCGTTTGCGGAGCGCCGGTCACTACCAGGTTTTCCTGGTCGTAGTCAATCTCCACAGGGATATCTTCGATTGTTTCAGTATCCATTTGTCCCGGCGTATTTAAACCAATCGGCCGCTTGCTGGAATCAGTTTCAATATTAACGGAAGTAAATAAAAGACCAGCTAAGGCAAAAGCGACAATTCGAAAAAACCATGGGCTGTTCATAAATCTATCCATTTTTCTTTCCCCTCCAATTCCAGCGTACTGAAGAAGATGTTTTATTTTCCATAATAAGTTCTCTTGTTAAAATTTCCTTGAATTCATCCTGATCCAATTCACGATGTAGCTCCCCATTCTTAGTGAGAGAGATTGAGCCTGTTTCTTCTGAGACGACGATCGTAATACAATCTGTTACTTCACTCACTCCAAGGGCAGCGCGGTGCCTTGTGCCGAGTTCCTTCGAAATAAAGGGGCTTTCCGAAAGCGGCAGATAACAGGCGGCGGCCGCTACCTGGTTGTTTTGGATAATCACGGCTCCGTCGTGCAAAGGGGTATTCGGGATAAATAAATTAATCAGTAATTCACTCGAAATTTCTGACCTCAGCGGGGTTCCCGTTTCAATATAATCAGTAAGACCTGTTTCCCGCTCAATTGAAATAAGTGCTCCGATCCGTCTCTTCGCCATGTAAGAAGCGGCTTTAATTAATGCTTCTACTAACCGGTCCTGCTCTTCTTCTTCCTGTCCGGCACTGCGGGTGAACAATTTGCCTCTGCCCAATTGTTCAAGGGCCCGGCGCAGTTCAGGCTGAAAAATGATAATGATTGCAAGAAATCCCCATGTCATTGCTTGTTGCATCAACCATCCAAGTGTATTCAATCCAATCAGGCTGCTCAGGCTATGTACAACCACAATCACAAAAATGCCTTTCAGCAGTTGAACAGCCTTCGTGCCTCGAATGACCATTAATAGTTTATATATCACAAACCAAACAAGGAGAATATCAATGAAATTCACTATATAATCCAGGAAAGTAAAATTGGATAATGACATGTTACTTCCTCCAGTCGGGCAATGTTCGTAAATTGTTCTAACATGTAACTTTAGTATTATACCATAGTTTCTTCTGATACTTCTAAATATAATAGTGCCTCGTATTTGAGTTGTCCGAAAAAAAGCTGTCCCCAATTAGCAGTGACTTCAGAGGTTGAAGAGCAAATGCTTTCTTCGCTTGAAATCTTATCTGCTAATCTGGGACAGCTTTTTTTGAATGTTAATCTTCTACTTGGAAAATGGCGTTGCTTGCAGTTTTTATTTTAAACCAAAGCCATTCGAATATTTGATCTACCTCTTCAATATCACCGGTGACATTTCCGGCTGAAGCTAGATAATTGTGTCCGTTAATGACGGTTACATCGCCTTTGACATCCCCTTCTATCCGGATGTCTCCATTTTGGACAACTACATCGCCATTGACCGTTTCCCCCGCTGGGACAATCACGGTCTCATTTTCAACAATCAGGTTCGGTTGTTTGGAAACAGAAAAACTCTGATCCTGGTTATATGTTCCAAACATCGTTCCCGCCATCAAAATGAGGAACAAAGAGGCAGCCGTCAAAAATGGATGGTTCTTTAACCAACGCTCGGCCCCTATCTTTTTCTTTTCTTTTGGCAGGCTGGCCATAACCCTCTGAGTAAAATCAGACGGAGCTGATATTCTTGAAGTGCTCTGAACGAAGGCAACCGCTTTTTTCAGCTCATGAAAATGAGTCTGGCAATCCTGGCAACCGCGCAGATGTTCTCGTAAAATATCCTCGTCTTCCTTCTTTATGTCTTCATCTAAATATGCATGCATAAAGTCGATGATTTCAGGGCATTTCATATGTCTCACCTTCTTCTATAAATGACGCAGCTGGTTTCTCAGCGCTTCCCGGCCGCGATGTATTCTCGTTTTGACAGTACCTACAGGCAAGTCCAAGATTTCACTGATTTCCTTCAGCGATAGTTCCTCAATATATTTTAATACGATAGGCGATCTGTATTTTTCGGGCAACTTAAGTATTTCGGCCTGAATGGTTTCCTGCAGCTCTAAGGACTCTACTTCATCTTCCGGCAGAGCCGTATCAGCGGCAATTTGGGAGTACATATCCAAGCCTTCCGCACCTGCGACTTCGGCATCCAGATAAAAATCCGGTTTCTTTTTGCGAATCCGGTCGATGCACAGGTTTGTGGCAATCCGATACAGCCATGTGGAGAACTTCATGTTAATATTGAAACTTTGAATATTAACATATGCCCTCAGGAACGCTTCCTGGGCCATATCTTCCGCTTCATGTCTATTCCCGAGCATTCTGAAACAGATTTGGAATACTTTGTCCTTATACAGCTCGACAATCTCCCCAAATGCGTCTTGATCTCCCTTCAAGACTTGTTTAATTCTCTTTTTTATTAATTCTTCCATTCGCCACTTTACCTCCGCTTCATGCGGCTATACGATATTTACGAATCGCAAGCTAAAAAGGTTTCACTTTAATTTTAACAAACCATGCCGATATATGTTTATGAAATAAAAAAAGCGGTAATATAAAAAAACGATGACTTGAAAGAGAGGAATGCCAAATGACTGCGGAACAGCTTTTGCGTAATATTGAAGAATGCAGAGAAAGAATGATTAATCTAGCCTCTTATTCCTCTTCCATGATCGATCATAAAGTAATAGAAGCTAGCACAGAACTTGATATGCTTATAAATCAATATCTTCACCTATCAGAAAAGCGCAAGCGCCCTTTTGTAAGAACCGTCGACTAAAAGCTGCCACTTCCTTATGTCTTACGTCGACACCAGCACATCCTGTGCTAGTCCAAGCGGCTGGGCGCTGGCCGACAAGACCGTCACGTCGTGTGCGTCGTAGCTAGACACCTATCAAAGTTAAAAAAGTGATACTTTCTTATCTTTTCAAAAAAAACAGTAACCCGGCGGTTACTGTTTCATTTTTTTAGAGTAGTTTTTCTCCAAATAGAGAACCCATTAAAGCAACGGCTACAGTTGCCGTTTTATTTCTTTCATCCAGGATCGGGTTAACCTCTACAAATTCGGCCGAAGTCACAATTTTAGACTCGGCAAGCATTTCCATAGCGAGATGGCTTTCCCGGTAGCTGATCCCTCCGTTTACCGGAGTTCCGACTCCTGGTGCATCTTGCGGATCTAATCCGTCCAAATCTAATGATAAATGGACTCCATCTGTCCGCTCCTTTAAATAATGGATCGCTTCTTCCATTACTTTAGTCATTCCTAGACGGTCGATTTCATGCATGGTGAAAACCTTGATACCCTTGGCATTTATCAATTCCCGTTCCCCTTGGTCCAAGGATCGCGCGCCTATAATGACGACATTTTCAGGCTTTATTTTTGGAGCATACCCGTGAAGATTAATGAGATCAGGATCACCCAATCCGATGCTTACGGCAAGCGGCATGCCATGAATATTGCCTGAGGGTGACGTTTCTTCTGTGTTTAAGTCACCATGTGCATCATACCAAATTACGCCCAGGCTCTGATAATGCTTGGCCACACCAGCGAGCGTTCCGATCGCAATGCTGTGATCCCCGCCTAATACGAGCGGAAAAGCGTTATCCTGAATAATCTTATCTACTTGTTCGGCTAGCATTTCATTTCCTTTAGCTACTAATTCAAGATTTTTTAAATTGGAATTTGGGTTTTCGATCAGCCTGGGTCTTCCCACAACAATATCACCCAAGTCATCCACTTCTATTTCCAAAGCTTCCAATCTTTCAACCACTCCGGCATAACGTATGGCACTCGGTCCCATATCTACGCCACGCCTCGTTTGTCCAAGATCCATAGGTAATCCAATGATAGATATTTTTTTAGTCGTCATCTCTCTATAGGCCCCCTTTCTTACTATTCTATAATATATCTGAATATTCATATGGTTCAACCCAACAAATTCATGCATAAGTATGCGGTTTCAATTTCATTAAAGTGAAAAGACCTCTCAACCAATTAAGTGGATAAAATAAAAAAAGTCCTAAACCGAAAAGGTTTAAGACGAAAATTTCGTGTATGTAGTTGATGGTGGAGCCTAGCGGGATCGAACCGCTGACCTCCTGCGTGCAAGGCAGGCGCTCTCCCAGCTGAGCTAAGGCCCCATTCTATAGAAAGTGATAGCGCCATTTAATAGATGTTTTTTTTCACTAGAAAGTGAGCCATGAAGGACTCGAACCTTCGACCCTCTGATTAAAAGTCAGATGCTCTACCAACTGAGCTAATGGCTCCTATGGCTGGGCTAGCTGGATTCGAACCAACGCATGACGGAGTCAAAGTCCGTTGCCTTACCGCTTGGCTATAGCCCAAAAATAGTCTTATAAAAAAACAGGTGGTAATCATATAATTCCCTCTTACAGAGAACATATAACTGATCCACAAGATTTTTAATGGTGGAGGGGGACGGATTCGAACCGCCGAACCCGGAGGGAGCGGATTTACAGTCCGCCGCGTTTAGCCACTTCGCTACCCCTCCACATATGATTAAAAGATAAAAATGGTGCCGGCAAGAGGACTTGAACCCCCAACCTACTGATTACAAGTCAGTTGCTCTACCAATTGAGCTACACCGGCATGGTGGAGGATGACGGGATCGAACCGCCGACCCTCTGCTTGTAAGGCAGATGCTCTCCCAGCTGAGCTAATCCTCCAATATGTATGGTGACCCCTACGGGATTCGAACCCGTGTTACCGCCGTGAAAGGGCGGTGTCTTAACCGCTTGACCAAGGGGCCATATGTAATAATATAGATAGGAAGCTCCCAAGCGGGCTCGAACCGCTGACCTCTTCCTTACCATGGAAGTGCTCTACCTGCTGAGCTATGGAAGCATGGCTCCGCAGGTAGGACTCGAACCTACGACCGTTCGGTTAACAGCCGAATGCTCTACCACTGAGCTACTGCGGAATAGTTAAATATCATCCTAAAGTTTATATCACTTTGCCGAATGTCCTCATCTCAGTAAGCCGAACCAAGTAGCGGCTCGATGAGTACAACTCGCAGGTAATTCATTGCAGTATGGCTCGTTGCTCTACCACTGAGCTACTGCGGAATAATTTCAGCTTGGCGACGTCCTACTCTCACAGGGGGAGATCCCCCAACTACCATCGGCGCTGA
>NZ_QVTC01000066.1 GCF_003429085.1 Bacillus sp. V59.32b
CCCCGACGCACAGGACGTGCTAGTGCCGACGAAGACATAAGGACGTGGCGGTTTTAGTCGGCCTCGAGGTCATAAGAGGCAGGTGTTCTTCCTGCCCCTTTCCGGGCTTCCACAGGAAGTGGTGACGTCAGCGTTCGTCACAGGACGTGACGGTTTTTAGCTGATGTTCCTTGACTGGCCATCCTGCAAGGGGTGGCTTATGCTTGTCGGAGGCCCACACGATGTGGGTCAGAACGACGAAGACATAACGATGTGGCGGTCTTAGTCGTTCTTCCTTACTTGCAAGGCGCTTCCGCTTTTCTTTACACCTGGTCGCTTCCGAAGAAGTTACGGAAGGATTGAAGTGTGGTGTCGCGGTTTAGTGCTGCGATCGATGTTGTTAATGGAATGCCTTTCGGGCAAGACTGCACACAGTTTTGGGAATTCCCGCAGTTGGCAAGTCCTCCATCACCCATGATTGTGTTCAAGCGTTCGGCCTTGTTCATTTCCCCGGTTGGATGGGCATTGAATAGACGCACCTGTGAAAGTGGAGCAGGTCCGATGAAATCGGAATCGCTGTTTACGTTCGGACAAGCTTCTAGACAAACACCACAAGTCATGCATTTGGACAATTCATATGCCCATTGACGCTTTTTTTCCGGCATACGAGGTCCTGGCCCAAGATTGTATGTGCCGTCGATCGGAATCCAGGCTTTTACTTTCTTTAATGAATCGAACATCCGGCTGCGATCTACCTGAAGGTCACGGACCACAGGGAATGTACGCATTGGCTCAAGCCGGATTGGCTGCTCCAATTTGTCGACTAGCGCTGTACATGATTGTCTCGGCTTCCCGTTAATGACCATGGAGCAAGCGCCGCAGACTTCTTCCAAACAGTTCATATCCCATGTAATTGGTGTTGTTTCCTGGCCATTCACAGTAACAGGGTTACGGCGAATTTCCATCAACGCGGAAATCACATTCATATTTGGACGGTACGCTAATTCGAATTCCTCTGTATAAGGGGCTGACTCAGGTGTATCTTGCCGGGTAATTACAAAACGTACTGTTTTAGTCATAGTCTCAGCCATTCCTTACTCCCCCTTTTTCTTTGAATAATCACGTTTACGAGGTTGAATAAGTGATACATCAATCTCTTCGTAGTGGAACGCAGGTGCAGTGTTGTGTCCTGTAAACGTAGCCATCGTAGTCTTCATGAACTCTTCATCATTACGGTCCGGGAATTCCGGTTTATAGTGAGCCCCGCGGCTTTCGTTACGATTATAAGCACCGATTGTAATCACTCGTGCCAGTTGTAGCATATTTTGAAGCTGTCTCGTGAAGGTCGCTCCCTGATTGCTCCACTTAGCCGTATCGTTAATATTGATGTTTTGATAACGTTCCAGCAGCTCCTGAATTTTCTGATCTGTTTGAAGAAGCTTGTCATTATAACGTACTACTGTCACGTTATCTGTCATCCATTCTCCTAATTCTTTGTGGAGAACGTACGCGTTTTCTGTACCATTCAAGTTCATGATGTGATTCCATTTTTCTTCTTGCTGTTTTGCGTGATTGTCATAAACAGTGGAAGAAACTGCATCCGAGGTTTTCTCCAAGCCGTTAATATACTTAACAGCATTAGGCCCAGCCACCATACCGCCGTATATAGCAGAAAGAAGCGAGTTAGCGCCTAATCGGTTTGCACCGTGCTGAGAATAATCAGCTTCACCGGCTGCAAATAACCCTTTGATATTAGTCATCTGGTCATAATCGACCCAAAGGCCGCCCATTGAATAGTGAACAGCAGGGAAGATTTTCATCGGAACTTTGCGAGGATCATCGCCCATGAATTTTTCATAGATTTCAATAATGCCGCCAAGTTTAATATCAAGCTCTTTCGGATCTTTATGGGAAAGGTCAAGGTAAACCATGTTTTCGCCATTGATGCCAAGCTTTTGGCTTACGCAAACATCGAAAATTTCACGTGTAGCGATATCACGCGGTACAAGATTACCATACGCTGGATACTTCTCTTCAAGGAAGTACCAAGGCTTTCCGTCTTTATATGTCCAGACACGTCCACCTTCACCACGGGCGGATTCACTCATTAAGCGGAGTTTGTCGTCGCCAGGCAATGCAGTCGGATGGATTTGGATGAATTCACCGTTCGCATAGTGTACTCCTTGCTGATAAACGATGGATGCTGCTGAACCTGTGTTAATGATGGAATTCGTAGATTTCCCAAAAATGATTCCAGGTCCGCCGCTTGCCATGATCACAGCGTCACCAGGGAACGATTTAATTTCCATCGAAGTCAAGTTTTGTCCAACGATCCCGCGGCAAATCTCTTCATCATCTATGACCGCGCCAAGGAATTCCCAGCCTTCGTATTTCGTTACAAGCCCTGCCACTTCATAACGGCGGACTTGCTCGTCCAACGCGTATAAAAGCTGCTGTCCTGTTGTCGCTCCGGCAAATGCTGTACGGTGGTGCTGCGTCCCCCCGAAGCGGCGGAAATCAAGCAGACCCTCCGGCGTACGGTTGAACATAACCCCCATACGGTCAAACATATGAATAATGGATGGTGCCGCCTCGCACATTGCCTGAACAGGAGGCTGGTTAGCGAGGAAGTCCCCTCCATAAATCGTATCATCAAAGTGGATATATGGTGAATCGCCTTCACCTTTTGTATTAACCGCTCCGTTAATTCCGCCCTGAGCACAAACAGAGTGAGAACGTTTTACCGGAACCAATGAAAATAAATCAACCTGTTGTCCAGCCTCTGCCGCTTTGATGGTAGCCATTAAGCCGGCCAAACCACCGCCGACGACGATAATTTTACCTTTACTCAACCTTGCTCACTCCCTCTTAATCCAATCTCAAAGCCTTCGCAAGCTTCGAAAAATATCATCTCTATTTTTTCATTAAACGAATGCTAGAATAGCGCTGACTCCCACGTAAGAAAGTACAACAAAGACTACTATTGTTACATATGTAGAAATTCTTTGTGACTTCGGAGAAACTGTTAATCCCCAGCTTACCGCGAATGACCATAACCCGTTTGCAAAGTGGAATGTAGTGGAAATGACACCGATGATGTAGAACGCCAGCATGAACGGGCTGGAAAGGATACTCTCCATCATATTAAAGTCCACATGAGCACCAAATGCTGCCTGAACTCTTGTTTCCCAAACATGCCACACCACAAAAATGAAAGTTATGATACCAGTCACACGCTGGAGCATGAACATCCAGTTTCGGAAATATCCATATCTGCCAACATTATTTTTCGCTGTAAAGGCGATATAGACACCGTAAATAGCATGATACGCTAACGGTAAATAAATAATAAAAATCTCAAGCCAGATACGGGCTGGCAACCCACCCATAAATTCAGATGCGCTGTTAAACGACTCTTCTCCTCTTGTTGCGAAGCTGTTGACAAACAGATGCTGGATCAAAAACAGACCAACTGGAATGACTCCCAGTAAAGAATGCAGTCTGCGATTGGCAAACTCACGATTTCCTGCCACAAAGTGCCCCCCCTTAAATAATTACATCATCTTTCTGTTAAATCACATTTCATTTACTGTTTGTTTAATTGAAAGAAAGAAAGATATGATTCTACATTTCTTACAATTATGTGACATGTCCATTTTACTCTTCACTTTTAGAAGCGTCAAGAAAACGGATACACAAATCTTTTTCCAAAATAGAAATATTTAAAATATTTAAAGTTAAAGAATAATGCCTTTCCTTCTCTTGTGTTTCTAACTATATTTATAGATATTTCACTATAATGTATCGTGATTTCTAAAATATCTATAATCTTATTAAAAAAATACTGATAACCTACAAAAAAAGTATATAATGTAGGTACAGAGAAAGGGGACAGCGATGAAAAAAGATACTACGGATTTACTACTAGAGAAAAAAGAAAATGACCAATCCCAAATCCCCGCATTCGGCTATGAACTAGTGAGAGAAATTTTACTGGATGACATTCTCGGCAAGGATTCTCCTCAAATCCTCTATTGGGCTGGGAAAAGAATGGCGAGAAGATTTCCTCTTACTGAAAAAGATGAAATCATTGCTTTCTTTCAAAGTGCCGGCTGGGGTCATCTTGAAGTATTGAAGGAATCCAAAGATGAAATGGAGCTAGTCCTGAACGGTGATACCGTTGCCAGACGTTTTGATGTAAATGAACACTGCCACTTCCAGCTTGAAGCGGGATTTATCGCAGAACAAATTAGCCTTCAAAAGAAACTTCTAACAGAAGCCATAGAAGAGCCTAAGCGCCGTGCTAAAAAGGTCATCTTCACAGTTAAATGGGATAAAAAGGACTCATACGTTTAATACATGTTTATCAATGCCAGACCCCTTCACAACTTATGTTATTGCGATTAGTTGTGGGGGACCGGCCGTTAGACTGTCTTACGCTTTGACAGCTGCCCTTTCGTCAAGATTAAAAGCGACGTGAAGTGCTTCTACCGCTTTAACCATATGCTCCGCGTTAATCACTGTTGACACCTTGATTTCAGAGGTGCTCACCATCCTTATTTGCATCCCTGAGTCAGCCAATACTTCGAACATTTCTGCCGCAACTCCCGGATTGGATACCATTCCGGATCCTACAATGGAAACCTTCGCAAGCCCACTTTCCGTTTCCACTCTGTCAAATCCAAGAGTGTCCTTGCTCTTTTCGAGGACATTCAGTGTATCTTCAAGGTCAACCGTTTTAATTGAATAGGATAGGTTAGTAGTTTGTTCTTCCGTGATGCTCTGGATAATGATATCTACATTTATATGATTTTTAGCGAGTAACGTAAAAATACCAGACAAAGTACCGCGAGTACTCGGGAGCCCGAAGATGGTTACCCTTGTAATTCCATCCTCAAACGCAATGCCTCTGACAATTAAGTTTTGTTCCATCGTTGCTTCCTCCTCGATTAATGTGCCCGTTTCTTTTTCGATGCTTGAACGCACTTCAAGCGGAATTTGATAGTTTTTCGCAAATTCTACAGCCCTTGGATGCAGAACTCCCGCCCCTAAATTGGCAAGCTCCAGCATTTCATCATAGGAGACGGATTGAAGCTTTCTTGCCCCCTTGATGTAGCGCGGATCGGTTGTAAAAACACCGGTCACATCGGTATATATGTCACAGCGGTCGGCATTTAATGCTGCCGCAAGAGCAACAGCGGTCGTATCTGATCCACCCCTGCCCAATGTTGCGATTTCTCCGCCTTCTGTCATCCCCTGAAAGCCAGCTACAACGACAATCTTTCCAAGCTCTAGCTGTTTTTTTATCCTTGAAGTGTCAATATCCAGGATTCTTGCATTCCCGTGAACAGGTTCTGTCTTGATTCCTGCCTGCCATCCTGTGAAGGAAATGGCTTCATGGCCTTTTTGCAGCAATGCCATTGTTAGCAGTCCGATGGTGATCTGCTCACCTGTCGTCAGCAGCATATCCATTTCCCGTTTGCTCGGAGCAGAAGAGATTTCCTTCGCCATTTCCACCAGTTTATCTGTTGTCTTGCCCATTGCCGATACAACAACCACAACCTCATTTCCCTGCTTTACTTCCTCAATGACTCTTGTAGCGACATTATGTATCCTGTCAATATCTCCTACTGACGTGCCGCCAAATTTCTGAATGATCAATCCCAAAATGCTGCACCCTCTCTGATTTTTTTACAATAAAAAAAGCAATGAGAAATATCTCATTGCTGTGATTAACGTAAGAATCATTTACGCCGGACACAGTGAGATAGCTCTCCAAGAAAAAATCTTGACAATCGGCCATTTATTTAATGGCAGACCAGCCTGCAAACAGGTATGAGTCCTGTCTGGCTTCGGCGATTTCCCCTTTCGGAACCCATCAAAGAAGCTCATACTTCTCCAAGTTCTTACTAATGAATCTCGCACCTCTATCAGCACTTTAAAACAGTAAAGTTTTAATGTTATGAAATTAGTATCGATTATAGCACAGGAATAGTTCAGGAGCAACATCATTCCTGCAATCTTCTCACAATTTCCTCCGCTACTTTCTTTGGTATGCCTGCCTGGATAACCTCTTCCACGCTTGCTTCTTTCATTTTTTTAACAGAACCGAAATGCTTCAGTACTTGTTTCCTCCGCTTTTCCCCAACTCCCTCAATATCATCAAGAAGGGATTGAAAAGCATTCTTTCCACGGATTTGCCGATGAAAGGTAATCGCGAAACGATGCACTTCATCCTGAATTCTTTGGAGCAAGTAGAATTCTTGGCTCCTCCTGTCAAGCGGAACGATTTCCAGCGGATTGCCGATCATCAGCTGGGATGTCCGGTGTTTCTCATCCTTGACGAGCCCCGCAAGCGGGATATCCAGCCCAAGCTCATTTTCAAGAATGTCCCTGACACCTTCGACATGGCCTTTGCCTCCGTCAATGATAATGAGATCGGGCAGCGGAAGTCCTTCTTTCAACACTCGGGAATACCTTCTTCTGACGACCTCTCGCATCGATTCATAATCATCAGGGCCTTGTACAGATTTTATTTTATATTTACGGTACTCCCGCTTATCCGCTTTTCCGTCGATAAAAACGACAAGCGCAGATACCGGGTTCGTTCCTTGGATATTCGAATTATCAAAGGCTTCGATCCGATGCGGGGTATAGATCCCGAGTTGTTGCCCAAGGCTTTCCACAGCTTTGATGGTCCGATCTTCATCGCGGTCTATGAGGGCGAATTTTTCTTGAAGGGCGATGCTGGCATTTTTGTTGGCCAGTTTTAATAGTTCCTTTTTCTGGCCTATTTTCGGATGTACTATTTTTACCTGCAGCAACCCTTCAGCAAGTCCCGCATCAATCGATTCCGGAAGAAGAATCTCCTTCGGCTTAAAGTGGTTGACCATTGAATAAAATTGGCCTAAATAGGTCAGGAGTTCCTGATCAGGTTCATCGTAGATCGGAAATAAGGAAACATCGCGTTCAATCAATTTCCCCTGCCTGATAAAAAAGACCTGTACACACATCCAGCCCTTATCAAACGCAAATCCGAATACATCCCTGTCCGTAAAATCATTGGTCGTCATTTTTTGCTTTTCCATCGTCACTTCAATATTGGTGATTTTGTCGCGGAATTCTTTGGCTCTTTCAAAGTCCATTTCTTCAGCCGCTGCATGCATTTTCTCCGTCAATTCTTTTTTGACATCCTTATAGCCGCCATTCAGAAAGCGGGTGATGTCATCGGTCATTTTTTTATATTCTTGTTCATCGACCTCATACACACAAGGTGCCAGACATTGTCCGAGATGGTAATAAAGGCAGACGCGGTCAGGGAGTGTATTGCATTTTCGTAAAGGGTATATCCGGTCAAGCAGCTTTTTCGTTTCATTGGCCGCCAGAACGTTCGGATAGGGTCCAAAATACTTACCGCGATCTTTTTTCACTTTCCTTGTCGTGATCAAGCGTGGATGGCGTTCCGCCGTAAGCTTGATGAATGGATAGGTTTTATCGTCCTTAAGCATGACATTGTATTTTGGGCTGTGCTTCTTGATCAGGTTCAGCTCAAGTATGAGCGCTTCCATGTCCGACGAAGTCACAATATATTCGAAATCCTCTATTTCATTGACGAGCCTGAATGTCTTTCCATCATGAGAGCCTGTGAAATAGGATCTTACCCGGTTTTTTAAAATCTTAGCTTTTCCTACGTAAATGATCGTTCCCTGGCGGTCCTTCATAATATAGCAGCCGGGTTGATCAGGTAATAATGTCAATTTATCTTTGATGTGCTGATTCATGTACTTCCCCCAATCTCCATCAGCTCCATGATCTATATTGAAATTCAATTCGCGAAAATACTCTACTCAAATATACTATAAAACGCGCTTTAATGCCTTCATTTGTTACGGTTCATAAGGTAGTGTCTCCTTATTTGTCTCAAAAGAAAGCACAAAAAAACTTCAAGCATAGGCTTGAAGTTTTTTTATTGTATTAAGCGTGTTTTGATACCAATTCAGCAAGAGCTTCTTTCGGCTGGAAGCCGACAACTTTATCCACTACTTCGCCATTTTTGAAAAGAAGAAGTGTAGGAATGCTCATAACGCCAAACTTACCAGCTGTTTCCTGGTTTTCATCAACATCCACTTTAACAATCTTTACTTTATCGCCCATTTCAGAATCTAGTTCTTGAAGGACGGGAGCAATCATTTTACAAGGACCGCACCATGGAGCCCAGAAATCTGCAAGAACAAGACCTTCTCCTGTTTCATTTGTGAAGGATTGATCTGTTGCATTTACAATAGCCATAATTATAGCCTCCTTAAAAAGTACTATGTTGAAACTACACACAGTATATCATTGTTATCTTCAAACACGCTATTTATTTGCTCATTGCTAACATACCCGAAATGACACGATCTATACAGTCTAAACTGAAGGCATTTGCCAATGGCAAATGCCTTCAGTAAACTCTCTTTTTGTTACGCGTTAACCTTAAGCTTCTTGAATTCTTCAGTTAGCATTGGAATAACTTCGAAGAGGTCCCCGACGATTCCATAATCAGCCACTTTAAAGATGTTTGCTTCAGGGTCTTTGTTAATCGCAACAATTATTTTAGAGTTTGACATACCCGCTAAATGCTGGATTGCTCCTGAGATACCGGCCGCAATATAAAGATCAGGAGTAACCACTTTACCTGTCTGACCGATTTGCAGAGAGTAATCGCAATAGTCAGCGTCACACGCACCACGGGATGCCCCTACGGCTCCGCCAAGGACTTGGGCAAGCTCTTTTAACGGTTCAAAACCTTCTTCGCTCTTCACGCCGCGGCCGCCCGCTACGATTACTTTCGCTTCTGAAAGGTCTACACCTTCGCTCGCTTTGCGGACTACATCTTTAATGATTGTACGCAGATCCTTGATTTCCACTGATAAGGAAGAAACATCGCCTGAACGGGATTCGTCTTTTGCAAGCGGCTCGATGTTATTTGGACGAATTGTCGCAAATACAACGCCCTCTGTCACGATTTTCTTTTCAAATGCTTTCCCGGAATAGATCGGGCGCGTAAATACAAGGTTTCCTCCAGCTTCTTCAATGGAAGTAACGTCTGATACAAGACCAGAATTTAGTTTGCTCGCAATTCTTGGCGCAAGGTCTTTTCCTAGCGATGTATGGCCGAAGAAAATTCCTTCTGGGCTTTCTGCGTCAATTACAGCAAGCAATGCTTGGGAATATCCATCAGAAGTATATTGCTTTAATTTTTCATCTTCAACAGTGATGACACGGTCAGCACCGTATGCGATCAATTCATTTCCGAGTGTACTGACACTGTCCCCTACCAAGACACCTACTACTTCTCCGCCTTCAGCAGCAAGCTTGGCAGCTCCAATAGCTTCAAATGATACGTTTCTTAGTGATCCGTCACGTGTTTCTCCCAATACGAGAACTTTTCTAGCCATTATAAAAACCTCCTGCTTGATTTTTAGATATCATGTTATTTACAAACGCTGGCCTTCAATTTCCAACGTTAATCAGATAACTTTCGCTTCCGAGCGAAGCAATTGTACAAGCTCGGACACTTGCTCGTTGATTTCACCGCTTAGCACTTTTCCGGCTTCTTTTTGAGGAGGAAGGAAAACTTCAACCGTTTTTGTTTTAGCTTCCACATCATCTTCATCCAGATCTAAATCATCCAATTCCAATTCCTCAAGCGGCTTCTTCTTCGCTTTCATGATTCCAGGTAAAGAAGGATATCTGGGCTCATTCAACCCTTGTTGGGCTGTTACAAGCAATGGAAGAGAAGTTTCAATCACTTCTGAGTCTCCTTCAACATCGCGTGTAACGCTTACATTTTCACCGTTTATTTCAAGCTTGGTAATCGTTGTGATATAAGGGATATTCAAGATTTCGGCAACACGTGGGCCAACTTGTCCAGAACCGCCGTCAATCGCAACGTTTCCACCTATAATGAGATCAGCTTCTTTATCTTTCAGATACTCAGCTAATATTTTGGCTGTCGTAAATTGATCGCCATTCTCGATGTCATCTTCGGTGTTGATCAAAACCGCCTTATCAGCACCCATTGCCAAAGCTGTGCGCAACTGCTTTTCGGCTTCTTCATTGCCAACCGTGACAACGGTTACTTCCCCACCCTGAGCATCGCGTACTTGAATCGCTTCCTCGACAGCGTACTCGTCGTAAGGATTAATGATAAATTCTGCTCCATCTTCATTGATTTTGCCATTTGAAAGAGTAATTTTCTCTTCTGTATCAAAGGTTCTTTTCAAGATTACATAAATATTCACGATAGTCCCTCCCGGTATATTAGGTTTTGAAGATTGTGATAATTATTAATAAAAGAATGCACTCGGTCATCCAGAAACCGACCAAGGCAGTCTGTTTATACAATTTAATAAGGAACGGTTACTTCCCTTTAAAAACAGGCTCTCTTTTTTCAATGAAGGCGCTGATTCCTTCTTTTGCATCTTCAGATACAAATACAGTTCCGAAGCTTTCCGCTTCTTTCTGTACACCTTTATAATAATTCTCGTGTTTCGTATAGTTTAATAGTTCAATAGCCGCTTTAAGGGCAATCGGACTCTTTTTCGCAATCTTGAATGCCAGTTCCTTTGCCTTCGGCCATAAATCTTCCTCTGCATAAGCATGGTTGGCAAGCCCGTACTCTGCTGCCTCTTTACCCGAAATCGGTTCACTCGTAAACAACATTTCCGCTGCTTTTGCAGCTCCTACATAACGAGGCAGACGCTGTGTCCCCGCAAAACCAGGCACGAGCCCGAGCTGCAATTCAGGAAGCCCAAGTTTAGCTTTTTCGGTCACTAACCGGATATGACAAGCCATTGCAAGCTCTAATCCTCCGCCTAACGCAGCTCCGTGTATGGCGGCGATAACTGGTTTGGGGTAGTTTTCAATTTTTTCGAACGTTTCCTGTCCATCGGTTGCTAAGCTTGAAAAGCCCTCGCCGCTGTTAACCGTAGTAAATTCCTTTATATCTGCTCCCGCGGAGAAGAATTTACCCTCGCCGTGCAGCAAAACCACCCTGACCTCTTCATTCGTTTCTATTTCGTCAAAAAGGGAAGACAATTCTTTAATAATAGATGAAGATAGGGCATTTGCAGGTGGTCTTTGAATGGTAACAAAAGCAACTCCGTTCTCAATTGAATAACGTAAGAATTCCATTTTCTCACCTTCCTCTAATCATAATAAAAAAACTGCTTGCTATCTAGATAGGTGTAATATGGAGGGATGCTCTCGCATCCCTTGCCAGTATTACTTTTTGCAGCCGCATCCGCCTATCAATAACTGATGTACAGAATTCGCGAGTTTCGGCAATGCATACTTTTGTTCATTCATAACCCAGGTTGTTGCGGTCTCATCAATGGTGCCAAAAATCATTTGCCGTGCCAGCCGGTTATTGAGATCCGCGGAAAACTCCCCGCTTTCTTTGCCTTCGAGGATAATATGGTCAATGAGTTTCAAATATCCACGCAAAACACTATTAATGCGCAATCTTAGCTCTTTGTTGGACTGCCGCAATTCAAGCTGAGTGACAATCGCGAGATGAGAGTCGTCTGAAAGTATTTGAAAATGTCTTTTAATCAATACTAACAGTTTCTCCGCTGCATTCGGTTTTCCTTTAATTTCTTCTTCAATTTGTTCAACAAGATACCCTAATTTCTCATGGAATAGTGATATTAAGATATCCTCTTTGTTTTTGAAATAAAGGTATATGGTTCCGTCAGCCACTCCGGCTTGTTTGGCAATCTTGGAAACCTGGGCTTGATGATAGCCGTTTTCAGCGATGGCGATCACGGCGGCATCAATGATTTGTTTGTATTTAGGTTTGTTTCTGTTCACAGGACTTCCCCTTTCAGAGAAAATGAATGAATCATCATTCATATTCTCATCATAGAATGCTGTCCCTTTGCTGTCAAGAAAAACTGTATAAACATTAACGAAAAATATCTTTTAAAGCATCCATCACTATTCTACCGGAAATCATCCAGGTTGTCCTATTTCCGTTTAAAAAAATAAAGGGTTCCGAATGTTACGCTTGCTTGGCTTCGTCGGCTATTTTCTTTGTCTCTTCTTCGACAAGAGCTCTTCTTAATATTTTACCTACCGTTGTTTTAGGAAGTTCATCCCTGAATTCATATTTCCTTGGAACCTTATAGGAAGCAAGATGCTTTCTGGCAAATTCATTTAGCTCTTCCTCCGTGACAGTTGCGCCTTCTTTTAAGACGATGTAAGCCTTGACCGTTTCACCGCGGTATGGATCCGGCACTCCCGCAACGACAAGTTCTTGGATTGCTTCATGCTCATATAGCACTTCTTCGATCTCTCTCGGGTAAATGTTGAATCCGCCTGCAATGATGGTATCCTTTTTACGATCTACGACATAAAAGAATCCTTTTTCATCCATATATCCAAGATCGCCAGTTAAAAACCAGCCATTTTTAAAGGTTGCCTCTGTCTCTTCTGGACGATTCCAATATCCTTTCATGACTTGAGGTCCTTTTATCGCTATTTCCCCGATTTCACCGTTCTCGACCGGTTCTCCGGTTTCCAATGATAAAATTGCAGCATCCGTGTCTGGCCAAGGTACACCAATGCTTCCCTTTACTCGTGGCTCATCCCATACAAAGTTCGCGTGCGTAACAGGAGATGTCTCCGAAAGCCCGTATCCTTCCACCAATTTCCCTCCGGTAGCCTTTTCGAATCTTTCCTGGATTTCAACCGGAAGCGGTGCAGATCCGCTGACACATGCGTCAATCGATGATAGATCGTATTTTGCAAGATCAGGATGGCTCAGCAACCCGATATAGATCGTTGGAGCTCCAGGGAATATGGTTGGACGCTGTTTGTGTATCGTTTTCAGAGTGGTAGTGGGATCGAACTTTGGTAATAGTATCATTTTTTGAGCTTGAAGAATCGCAGAGATCATTACAGTTGTCATCCCATAAACATGGAAGAAAGGTAAAATCCCAAGAATGCTTTCTTCTCCTCTTCTCGACTTATAGAGCCATGCTTCACTCATTTGGGCATTCGCCAAGAGGTTTTTGTGGCTAAGCATAACACCTTTTGGAAAGCCGGTTGTTCCTCCCGTATATTGCAGCAATGCCAAGTCATTTTCAATATCTATCGGTATATTTATTTCTTCCGGAACATCACTTTTCAATATTTCCTTTAGCAAGTGGTTGTTTCCTTCATGCTCGACATTTACGACAATGCCATACTCCTTCTTCTGTATAAATGGATAAATGAGGTTTTTTGGAAATGGCAAATAATCTTTGATAGCGGTTACAATTACGTGCTCGATATCTGTAGTTGGGGCCACTTTTGTCACCCGTGGAAATAAAAGATCCATTGTCACAATAGCTTTTGCGCCTGAATCCTTCATCTGATATTCAAGCTCGCGTTCCGTGTATGTCGGATTCGTCTGCACGACGATTCCACCAGCCATTAAGATTCCAAAGTAACTGATGACTGCCGGTGGTATGTTCGGAAGCATGATCGCAACCCTGTCTCCTTTTTTTATGCCAAGCTCTTTCAAATAGGCCGCAAACTTCAGTGAAGACTCATACACCTCTTTAAAAGTTAGCTCCTTGCCCATAAAATGAATGGACACCCTATCCGGAAACTCCAAGCTTGACTCTTTCAAAAAAGACTGCAAAGGTTTCTCTTCATAAGACAAAGTTGTCGGAATTTGTGCAGGATATAATGCCTGCCATGGTCTGTTGTTCATCTTACCCCTCCCCTTAACAATTTTAAAAAAATTCAAACATTTCAATTACATTATAATATAACGAACTTTCTGTGACAAATATAGATAAGCGGAAGGGCCTGAGATGGCCGCTCATATTTTCGGGTATCGGTCGTATATTTGGATCATCGCTCATATATCCGGGGTACCGCTCATATATTTGAATCATTGCTCATATATTCGGGACACCGTTCATATATTTGATCATTGCTCATATTTCCCGGGCATCGCTCATATATTTGGATCATCGCTCATATCTCACGGGCATCGCTCATTTATTCCTATCATTGCTCATATTTCCCGGGCATCGCTCATATATTTGGATCATCGCTCATATATCCGGGGCATCGCTCATATTTCCCGGACATCGCTCATATTTCCCGGACATCGCTCATATATCCGGGACACCGCTCATATATCCGGAGCATCGCTCATATATTTGGATCATCGCTCATATATTTGAATCATCGCTCATATATCCGGGACATCGCTCATATATTTGGATCATCGCTCATATTTCCGGGGCATCGCTCATATATTTGGATCATCGCTCATATATCCGGGGCATCGCTCATAT
>NZ_QVTC01000067.1 GCF_003429085.1 Bacillus sp. V59.32b
CGATATGCTTCGGGGAGCTGTAAGTAAGCTTTGATCCGGAGATTTCCGAATGGGGAAACCCACTGTTCGTAATGGAACAGTACCTTTACCTGAATACATAGGGTATGGGAGGCAGACCCGGGGAACTGAAACATCTAAGTACCCGGAGGAAGAGAAAGCAAACGCGATTTCCTGAGTAGCGGCGAGCGAAACGGAATTAGCCCAAACCAAGAGGCTTGCCTCTTGGGGTTGTAGGACACTCAACATGGAGTTACAAAGGAACGGGGTAGATGAAGCGGTCTGGAAAGGCCCGTCAAAGAAGGTAATAACCCTGTAGTCGAAACTTCGTTCCCTCCTGAGTGGATCCTGAGTACGGCGGGACACGAGAAATCCCGTCGGAAGCAGGGAGGACCATCTCCCAAGGCTAAATACTCCCTAGTGACCGATAGTGAACCAGTACCGTGAGGGAAAGGTGAAAAGCACCCCGGAAGGGGAGTGAAACAGATCCTGAAACCGTGTGCCTACAAGTAGTCAGAGCCCGTTAATGGGTGATGGCGTGCCTTTTGTAGAATGAACCGGCGAGTTACGATTTCATGCAAGGTTAAGTTGATGAGACGGAGCCGCAGCGAAAGCGAGTCTGAATAGGGCGAATGAGTATGAGGTCGTAGACCCGAAACCAGGTGATCTACCCATGTCCAGGGTGAAGTTCAGGTAACACTGAATGGAGGCCCGAACCCACGCACGTTGAAAAGTGCGGGGATGAGGTGTGGGTAGCGGAGAAATTCCAATCGAACCTGGAGATAGCTGGTTCTCTCCGAAATAGCTTTAGGGCTAGCCTCATGGCAAGAGTCTTGGAGGTAGAGCACTGATTGGACTAGGGGCCCTCATCGGGTTACCGAATTCAGTCAAACTCCGAATGCCAAAGACTTATCCATGGGAGTCAGACTGCGAGTGATAAGATCCGTAGTCGAAAGGGAAACAGCCCAGACCACCAGCTAAGGTCCCCAAGTATACGTTAAGTGGAAAAGGATGTGGAGTTGCTTAGACAACCAGGATGTTGGCTTAGAAGCAGCCACCATTTAAAGAGTGCGTAATAGCTCACTGGTCGAGTGACTCCGCGCCGAAAATGTACCGGGGCTAAACGTATCACCGAAGCTGTGGATGGACACCGATGGTGTCCGTGGTAGGAGAGCGTTCTAAGGGCGTTGAAGCAAGACCGGAAGGACTTGTGGAGCGCTTAGAAGTGAGAATGCCGGTATGAGTAGCGAAAGAAGGGTGAGAATCCCTTCCACCGAATGCCTAAGGTTTCCTGAGGAAGGCTCGTCCGCTCAGGGTCAGTCGGGACCTAAGCCGAGGCCGAAAGGCGTAGGCGATGGACAACAGGTTGATATTCCTGTACCACCCGTAATCGTTTGAGCAATGGGGGGACGCAGGAGGATAGGGTAAGCGCGCTGTTGGATATGCGCGTCCAAGCAGGTAGGCCGGAAACGAGGCAAATCCCGTTTCCATATAAGGCTGAGCTGTGATGGCGAGGGAAATTTAGTACCGAAGTTCCTGATTCCACACTGCCAAGAAAAGCCTCTAGCGAGATGAAAGGTGCCCGTACCGCAAACCGACACAGGTAGGCGAGGAGAGAATCCTAAGGTGTTCGAGAGAACTCTCGTTAAGGAACTCGGCAAAATGACCCCGTAACTTCGGGAGAAGGGGTGCTTTTTAGGGTGCAAGCCCGGAAAAGCCGCAGTGAATAGGCCCAGGCGACTGTTTAGCAAAAACACAGGTCTCTGCGAAGCCGCAAGGCGAAGTATAGGGGCTGACGCCTGCCCGGTGCTGGAAGGTTAAGAGGAGAGGTTAGTCGCAAGACGAAGCTTTGAATTGAAGCCCCAGTAAACGGCGGCCGTAACTATAACGGTCCTAAGGTAGCGAAATTCCTTGTCGGGTAAGTTCCGACCCGCACGAAAGGCGTAACGATCTGGGCACTGTCTCAACGAGAGACTCGGTGAAATTATAGTACCTGTGAAGATGCAGGTTACCCGCGACAGGACGGAAAGACCCCGTGGAGCTTTACTGTAGCCTGATATTGAATTTTGGTACAGCTTGTACAGGATAGGTAGGAGCCTGAGATGCCGGAGCGCCAGCTTCGGTGGAGGCGTCGGTGGGATACTACCCTGGCTGTATTGACATTCTAACCCACGCCCCTTATCGGGGCGGGAGACAGTGTCAGGTGGACAGTTTGACTGGGGCGGTCGCCTCCTAAAGAGTAACGGAGGCGCCCAAAGGTTCCCTCAGAATGGTTGGAAATCATTCGTAGAGTGTAAAGGCACAAGGGAGCTTGACTGCGAGACCTACAAGTCGAGCAGGGACGAAAGTCGGGCTTAGTGATCCGGTGGTTCCGCATGGAAGGGCCATCGCTCAACGGATAAAAGCTACCCCGGGGATAACAGGCTTATCTCCCCCAAGAGTCCACATCGACGGGGAGGTTTGGCACCTCGATGTCGGCTCATCGCATCCTGGGGCTGTAGTCGGTCCCAAGGGTTGGGCTGTTCGCCCATTAAAGCGGTACGCGAGCTGGGTTCAGAACGTCGTGAGACAGTTCGGTCCCTATCCGTCGTGGGCGCAGGAAATTTGAGAGGAGCTGTCCTTAGTACGAGAGGACCGGGATGGACGCACCGCTGGTGTACCAGTTGTCTTGCCAAAGGCATCGCTGGGTAGCTATGTGCGGACGGGATAAGTGCTGAAAGCATCTAAGCATGAAGCCCCCCTCAAGATGAGATTTCCCATAGCGCAAGCTAGTAAGATCCCTGAAAGATGATCAGGTAGATAGGTCTGAGGTGGAAGCGTGGTGACACGTGGAGCTGACAGATACTAATCGATCGAGGACTTAACCAAT
>NZ_QVTC01000068.1 GCF_003429085.1 Bacillus sp. V59.32b
AGCCCGTTTTTCCGCAGGAGTCTCGCAGATTCCCTTCCCAAAAACAACATTATCGTTTACCAGAGCCTATTATTTAAAAGAATCAATTTAATAAATTTCACTCTTAGAGTCCCAATGGTTCTGAGACGCAAAAAAAGGAGTACCTCCCCAAAATGTCGAAATGAGTAAGTTACCACTAAGGTCCATTTTGACATCGTTACGTTAGCAATGCTTCAAAATTAGCTGTTAATTGTATCCATGCTCAGTTAAGTTAACAAAATATACGCTGTGTTAGTACTCACTCCGGATTTCCAAACGGGTTGATCTTCGCTGCAGGCGGTGACTCCTCGAAAATGCTACGCATTTTCTCGTGCGGTGCCTATTCGAGGATGATCACTCAACGTCCTGCGGGAAAAGCGTGGCCAGGTAAGACCCCGCAGGAGCGGCGACGAGGAGGCTCACGGACCGCCCGCGGGCGTCCGACTGTAGCGGAAATCAACAGCCAATTTCAACAGGTACAAACTCGACATCGTTACGTTCTTTTATAATGCTTCATTTGTATCCATGCTCAGTTAAGTTAACAAAATATACGCTGTGTTAGTACTCACTCCGGATTTCCAAACGGGTTGATCTTCGCTGCAGGCGGTGACTCCTCGAAAATGCTACGCATTTTCTCGTGCGGTGTCTATTCGAGGATGATCACTCAACGTCCTGCGGGAAAAGCGTGGCCAGGTGAGACCCCGCAGGAGCGAAGCGACGAGGAGGCTCACGGACCGTCCGCGGAAAGCGTCCGCCTGTAGCGGAAAATCAACAACCCTATTCAAAAGGTAAAAACTTAAGAAAATTTTTGAGTAACTAATATTCAGTTGGTCTGTGTTTCTATATAAAAAGAATATGAAATTGATTCAAAAAGCTATACTTTCTTTATTTAAAAAGAAAACTCGCCGATTGGCGAGCCTTATAAAGTGACAATGAAGCGAGTTGCATCTTTGCAGAGGAACATGGTTTATACTTTCCTATCCCCTAAAAAAGAGCCGGTTCCCTTATTTATTGCGGTTTTGAATGATATGAACGATATTATTTGCTGTCTCTTCTACAGCTTTATTAGTCACATCAATAATTGGGCAATGTAATCTTGAAACAATTGATTCGAAATAGGTCAATTCTTCTTTGATCCGCTCCATATTCGCGTATATCGCATGATCATTCAGTCCAAGCGATTTTAACCGTTCTTTGCGGATATGGTTCAATTTTTCCGGACTGATCTTCAAACCGAAGCACTTTTCAGGCGGAACCAAAAATAATTCTTCAGGCGGCTCAACCTCGGGTACAAGCGGCACATTGGCCACTTTAAAACGCTTATGCGCCAAGTATTGCGAAAGCGGCGTTTTCGAAGTCCGCGAAACTCCCACCAGTACGATATCGGCTCGCAGGATGCCCCGTGGATCCCTTCCGTCATCATACTTTACAGCAAACTCAATAGCTTCCACCCGTTTGAAGTAATCATCATCCAGCTGCCTGACCATCCCGGGTTCATTCAGCGGAGAGGTCTCAGCCTTTTGCTGAAAGATATCCATTAAAGGACCAATAATGTCATAGGACAAAATATTTTCTTTCTCTGCCTGTTCCTTCATGTACGTCCGGATATTCGGCTTTACAAGCGTATAGGCAATAATTGCATTGTTTAGTTTTGCAAGAGAGATCACTTCATCAACATTTTGCTCATCTTCCACATACGGAATGCGCTTAGTGGAGAAAAGTGAGCCAGCAAACTGGCTTGCCGCGGCTTTTGTAACTAACTCCGCCGTTTCCCCAACCGAATCGGAAACAACATAAATAATTGTACTGTTCATAATTCCCCATCTCCCATGCACGTTCTATATGCTTTCATCTGCCAGAGCCAAAAATGCTTTCGTAATATTGCTCTTCGTAATTCTTCCGATCACTTCAAATCCCTTGTCCGTTTCCTTTACGACGGGCAATGCGTCGATTTGCTTTTCAATCAGCTTTTTCGCTACGTCAATCAGCAAATCTTCCTTCATACACATTGTAATATTGGGCATTCTTGTCATAATAATATTGACTGGGATCGATGACAGTTCCTGCTTTCCAATGCTTGCCCGAAGCAAATCCTTGCGCGACAAAACACCGACTAGCGACGAATTTTTATCGACAACAAACAGCGTTCCCACATCCTCAAGAAACATCGCGACAATAGCGTCATATACGGAAATCCCTTCACCAACAACGACGGGAATCGATTGATAGTCTTTCACGAATATTTTCTTCAGGCTGTCTGTAAGAAGCTGCGTCCCTGATTTTCCCGTGTAGAAATAACCGACACGCGGCCTTGCATCAAGGAAGCCGGCCATCGTCAAGATCGCCAAATCCGGCCTTAACGTCGCCCTGGTCAAATGTAACTGGTCGGCGATATGTTCTCCGGTTATTGGACCGTTGTCCTTTACGATTTGTAAAATATGTTCCTGACGTTTATTTAGTTCGATTTTAAACACCACCCTATTGCTCTAACAGCGAAAAAGTAATATGCCATACTATATATCATAATTATATACTATTTCCGCTGCAAGTGGCGATTAGGACACAATAATTTTATTCATCGCCGCAAAGCTGGAGATTAAATCACTAATATCTTTCATTAAAGATAGCCGGTTTGTTCTCAGTTTTTCGTCTTCTGCCATGACCATCGTGTGTTCGAAATAGTTTTCAATTTCCGATTTCATGGTCAGGAGCAGTTCAAAACGGTTTGATTCACTGGAAGCTGACTGATACTTATTAAAAACAGACTGATATGTTTCAAAGAGCTTTGTTTCAAATTCATTTTCAAATAAAGACTCAGACACTTCGGACTTGCTTTCGCACTTAACCGCAATATTCATTACCCTGCTTAATGCTTCGAGCCCAGCCTTAAAGCCGTCTTCCGCTTTTTTGGCTTCTAAGACGGATGCTCTTTCCACAAGGATGGCCACATTGCCCAGCTTATCCTCAAGCAACGCGTCGATCAGATCGTAACGGATGCCTTTTTCATTCAGCAAATGCTTAACACGCGCTTTAAAAAATTGTTCAAGGTCAGCGAACACATCGTTGCGGTCTCTTTTCAAAATGCCTTTCGCTTCCATCTCTGCAAGGGAAGCTTCGAGGATCTTCTCTAATGTGATGTCCCATTTCTTCTGGGATAGAATCTGGACAATACCGCTAGCCTGCCTTCTTAAAGCGTATGGATCTTGTGAGCCTGTCGGTATGATTCCGATGGAAAAGAATGAAACGATTGTGTCCATTTTTTCAGCCACACTAAGGATGGCACCTATTAAGGAAGGAGGAATACTGTCATCGGCATGTCTTGGCATATAGTGTTCATTGATGGCGGCGGCCACCTCTTTGGCTTCGCCTTTAAGAAGGGCGTATTTTTCTCCCATATAGCCTTGAAGCTCAGGAAACTCATAAACCATCTGGCTGACTAAGTCAAACTTCGCAATCTGTGCTGCACGGTGAGTATGTTGTTTTTCCGTGTCATTCAGCGACAAAGCCGTTGATAGCTCGGCTGTCAATTTTTGTACCCTGGCTATTTTTTCGGAAAGTGCGCCGATTTCTTCATGATAAACGATCGTCTCAAGTTTCTTCAGAGCACTGTCAATATCGCGTTTTTGGTCTTCTTTGTAGAAGAAAGAAGCATCCGACAGTCTCGCTCTTAAAACCTTTTCATTTCCCTTAGAAACAACATCAAGATGACGGTCGTCACCGTTTCTTACGGTCACGAAGAAAGGAAGCAAATCTCCATTGTTATTTTTAACAGGGAAATAGCGCTGATGTTCCTTCATGGAGGTGATTAAAACCTCCTGTGGCAAATCGAGAAACTCTTCCTCGAACCCGCCTGACAGAACAGTCGGATACTCAACGAGATTATTGACCTCTTCCAGGAGGTCTTCATCTACAGGAATGACCCAATTCTGTTCTTTTTCCAGCCTTTTGATTCCATCAAGAATCATATTCTTTCTTTTTGTCGGATCGGCGACAACAAACTGCTCGGATAGCGCCGTCTCATATTGGTTTGGGGACTCAATGACAGCAGTGCTCCCAAGGAAACGATGCCCTCTTGTTTCGTTGCCTGTGGTTACGTGTGTGATCCCAAATGGAATAATTTCATTGCCCAAAAGTGCGATCATCCATTTTATCGGGCGGATGTAACGCAGCTCCTGATCTCCCCAGCGCATATTCTTAGGAAACGACATGCCGGTAATGATATCTTTTAATTCAGGCAGCAGACTGATCGTTGGCCGCCCTTCAATGAATTTGTTCACATGGACATATTCAATGCCGCCCACTTCTTTGAAATAAATATCCTCAGGCGTTACGCCCTGCCCTTTTGTAAAGCCAATGGCCGCTTTTGTCCAATTGCCGCTTTCATCCTGGGCAATTTTCTTGGCCGGTCCTTTGGCTTCCTCATGGATATCCTTTTGTGAATCAGCGACATCTGTTATGAGCACGCCAAGCCTTCGAGGAGTCGAAAACATCTTAATATTCCCATACTCTATGGACTTTTCATTAAGCCATTTCTCCATTTTTTCTGCCAGCTGATTCATCGAAGCAGTTACATAACGCGCCGGCAATTCCTCAAGTCCAATTTCAAGTAACAAATCATGCTTGGCCATTGACTTTCTCCCCTTTCTGCTTAAGGATTGGGAATCCGAGCTTTTCTCTTTCTTCGTAGAAAGTCTTCGCAACTTTTCGCGCTAGATTGCGGCAGCGGGCAATATATCCCGTGCGTTCGGTAACCGATATCGCTCCTTTTGCATCCAGCAGATTGAACGTATGGGAGCACTTCAAAACATAGTCATACGCCGGATGGACCAGACCTTCATCCATTTGGCGATGAGCTTCTTTTTCATACATCGTGAAAAGCTGGAACAGCATATCTAAATCCGATGTTTCAAACGTATATTTGGAATGTTCATATTCCGGCTGCATAAAAATATCGCGCACCGTGAATCCATTCGTCCATTCGAGGTCAAAGACATTTTCTTTTTCCTGAATGTAGGAAGCGAGCCGTTCAATGCCGTACGTAATTTCCGCGGAAACCGGCTTGCATTCGAGTCCGCCGACCTGCTGGAAATAGGTAAATTGCGTAATCTCCATACCGTCAAGCCAAACCTCCCAGCCAAGGCCTGCACAGCCTAACGAAGGGTTTTCCCAGTTATCCTCAACAAAACGGATATCATGTTCAAGCGGATTGATACCCAGCGCCCGCAAGGAATCCAAATAGATTTCCTGAATATTATCGGGTGACGGCTTCATGATCACCTGAAACTGATGATGCTGATAAAGACGGTTTGGATTTTCACCGTAACGACCGTCTGCCGGACGCCTTGACGGCTCCACATAAGCGACATTCCATGGTTCAGGCCCGATAGCACGCAGGAATGTGTATGGGCTCATCGTCCCGGCTCCTTTTTCCGTATCATATGCATTCATCAGAATACACCCATGATCGGCCCAATGCTTTTGCAAAGTTAAAATCATATCTTGAATGTTCATCAAGCACCTCCAAAAAAATTTAATTGGCTTAGAGCGAAGAAGTGAAAAACGTTTGAAAACGCCAAAAAACTCCCGCCACTATGCCTAACGCATAGGGACGAGAGTTTACCCGCGGTTCCACCCTATTTGCCGAAAAATCGGCCTCTTTATCTGCTCACTTAGCAGTCCGATTGCTCAGGAACGCCTTCCCTGCCAATCCATAGCCCGGCTCGCACTATCCCAGGTTCGCTTGTATGGAGGATAACAGGTACTACTTTCCTTCATTGCAATGATATGATGAGATAGATTTTAGCGAATCGATGCACGAATGTCAAGGAAACATTTCAATCCGGGTACGGAATTTGTACCGCGTTTCAATAGGTTGGCAACCGGAACACGACTTTTGTTGAGGGAACACTGGTTTTGTTGCGGGATCCATTTTTTGTTGCATTGTTGCAGCTTTGGCCGGTTTTGTTGCGACAAGACCGATTTTTGTTGCGGGACCTCTCTTTGTTCCAAAAAAACCTCGCTTTTTTGCGGCAGCAACTCAAAACTTGTCTTTCATCTGATCCATCTGGTTTAAGAATTTCTTTGATTTTAATTGCAGGCCGGAATATTCCTCATAATAAGCATCGATTACACGCTGCAGCTCTTTTTTTGTTTCGGGCTTGATCGATATGTTACCGAGCCGCGATAAATCAAAATAATAAAAGAGCCGGAGCAGCTTGACAGCAACAGGGGACATTTTAATATGATAGGGGTCTTTCCCGTAACACCTGTGGCAAATAAAGCCGCCTTCTCTTAAAGAAAAGGCAAACTCTCCTTCCGTATGGCCGGAAATCGAGCACTGATCAAGTGTTGGGCTTAAGCCGTTGACCTGGAGCATCTTCATCTCAAAAATAAATTTAAGGATCTCTGCATCGTATCCTTCGTTTATGTAATTCAATGTTTGATAAAGCAGCTCGAAAAGATAGGGATTCGACTTTTTATCTTCTACGCTTTTATCAAGGAGCTCGACGATATAAGATGCATAGGCGGTAGAAAAAATATCCTCCCGGATCGATCGCATCGAGTTCACTGTTTCGCCCTGCTGCATAGTACCTAGACCACTTGAGGTTTGCACAAGAAAATATCCGTAATAAAAAAGCTGGGTGACGGCAGAGAGGCGGCTTTTTGGTTTACTGGCGCCTCTCGCCATCGCACCGATTTTTCCCCACTCACGGGTATATATTGTTATAATTTTATTGCTTTCTCCATAATCTGTCCGCCGTATGACGATGCCCTCACACTTTTGCAGCAAGATCAGCCACCATCCAATCTAGAGGGACAAGCGTAATTCTAGGAGATGGGAAAATCAATCTCTGCTAGTACTTCTTTCTGACTTTCTGGTCTTTCCTGTCTTTCCACCTCTAACTCTTTAAAAAGAAGATAGGTGTCAACATTACCTGTCTGACTGAACACTTTCCATGTAAAATCCAACATAATAAAGCCCACCTTTCAATTTACTAGCATATTAAATTTCCGACCTTAAGATTATCTTGACCCTTCTCAACTCAAATCATAAGAAACAAAAAATGTTAGGAATATTTTTTATAACTATAGGACTGGCGTGATCCACTGTTTTAATATTCATCCTCATTAAACCCATAGTCGCGCAGCTGGGACATTTTATTGCGCCAATCCTTTTGAACCTTCACCCAGAGCTCGAGAAAAACCTTAGAACCAAGCAGGTTCTCGATATCAAGTCTGGCCCTTTGCCCGACTTCCTTCAGCATTTTCCCTTGCTTACCGATGACAATCCCCTTTTGTGAATCTCTCTCGACGATGATGGTCGCCATCACATTGATCGTTTCACTGTTATCCATTTTCTTAATTGAATCGATCACGACTGCGACGGAATGCGGAATTTCCTCCCGTGTGAGATGCAAGACTTTTTCGCGGATCAACTCGGAAATGATAAATCGTTCCGGATGATCCGTTACCTGATCGGCAGGATAAAACTGCGGTCCCTCAGGCAGGTGTTCCTTAATTTGTCCAAGCAGGGTTTCCACGTTGTTTCCTTCAAGCGCTGAAATCGGCACAACCGAAGCGAATGGGTATAAATTCCGGTACTTCTCAATGATAGGAAGCAGCTCATCGGGATGAAGCTGGTCGATTTTATTCACGACGAGAAAAACAGGTGTTTTGACCGTCTTTAGCTTTTCAATGATAAATTCGTCTCCGCGGCCGAAGCCTTCTTGTGCATTGATCATGAACAAAATCAAATCCACTTCTTTAAGTGTATTCGTGGCCACCTTCATCATGAAGTCGCCAAGCTTATGCTTTGGCTTATGGATGCCGGGTGTATCGATGAAAATCATTTGTGCATCATCGACCGTCAAAACACCCTGCACTTTATTGCGGGTCGTTTGCGGCTTATCACTCATGATGGCGATTTTTTGCCCGATCACGCGGTTCAAGAATGTGCTTTTCCCGACATTCGGTCTGCCGATAATAGAGATGAAACCTGATTTGTGGTTTCTCGATTGTGTATCGTCAAATAGTTTAGTCATTCAAATCCCCCGGTGAAAAAGCTCCTGGTAGCAATTCCTCTACTGTTAATTCTTTAATATCCCCATTCAGGTTGGTCAAAACAATTTTCATATCACTTTTACAAAACTCTGAAATAACTTGCCGGCATGCGCCGCATGGCGGGACGGGCCGATTTGTATCTGCAACAACAGCAATAGCCTGAAATTGCTTGTCACCTTCGGAAATGGCCTTAAAAAGTGCCGTCCGTTCAGCGCAATTGCACATGCTGTAGGCAGCGTTTTCAATATTGCAGCCATGGTACACTTTGCCGTCGGCAGTCAATAAAGCCGCCCCAACCGCAAATTTGGAATAGGGGACATACGCTTTCTCCCTGGCTTGTTTAGCCTCTTCGATTAAATTCTTCAGTTCCATTTATCATCATCCTTTCAGAAAAGGGGATGCCCTTATATTGTAACGCATCTCCACTTGTCTTGAATAGCCGATATTCCGTTAGTCTAACTGTAAAGAAGGAAAGATCAGCTGGTTAAAACAGTTTTGGCAAAAAGATAATCAGGCCGACCATGACAGCAAAAATAGCATACATAAGAACTGAGCCGGCGGCAATATCTTTTGCCTGTTTAGCAAGCGGGTGAATATCTCCGGTAATGAGATCCACGGTTCGTTCAATCGCCGAATTGATCATTTCAAGGGTGATCGTCCCGAATATCGCGGAAAGTAAGAACAGCCACTCCAGTCGTGAAACCGAAAAATACCAGCCTGCTCCTATCACCACCACTGCCACGGACAGGTGGATCTTTAGATTTCTTTCCGATTTTACGACTCCCCAGATCCCTTGAAAAGCATAAACAAAACTCTTATACAGCGGGTGCCTTTTTTTATACTTCCCTTGTGAGCCCATATTGGTTCAATATTTCCTTTTGTTTAGTAAACATCTTTTTTTCATCTGCCTCATTCATATGGTCGTATCCTAATAGATGCAGAAAGCCGTGAAGCGCCAGAAAGCCCAATTCGCGGTCAATAGAATGGCCGTATTCCTCAGCCTGTTCCGCTGCCCTCTCAATGGATATGATAATATCACCGAGCATACGCGGGATCTCCGTACCTATCACCTCTATTTCATTTTCACCCAACTCTTCCATCGCAAACGAAATCACATCAGTCGGCGCATCCTTACTGCGATATTCCTTATTGATTTCCCTGATCCTCGCGTTGTCCACAAAGGTAACAGAAAGCTCACTGCCAGTCTCAATCCCTTCACTTTTAGCCGCAAATTGAAGAACGCCTTCTACGAGTTTTTCAGCCTCTTCGTTCACTTTTTCCGTTTCGTCCATAAAATCGATGGTCAAATTCATTGTATCACCTTCTATTCTGATTTAGGGAGCTCCGGATATTCGATCCTTGAGTGGAATATGCCATTCAATGTTTCGCAAAGTGATTGCTTGACAATTCCTAATTCTTTCATCGTTATATCACACTCGTCAAATTGATGATCATTCAGTCGCTCATTGATAATTTTCTCAACGATTTCCACTATTTTCTCTGAAGTAGGACGAACCATTGACCTGACAGCCGCCTCGACGCTGTCGGCAATGCCGATCACCGCAATCTCCTTCGTTTGTGCTTTCGGACCCGGATAGCGATACTCTTCCTCTTTAACATTTTCTCCTTGCTTTAAAGCTTTATGATAGAAAAATTTAAGCAGCGTTGTGCCGTGATGCTGTTCAGCAATATCGACAATCTCTTGCGGCATCTTGTGTTTCAGCAGCATTTCAGCACCATCAATGCTATGAGCAATAATGATATCCTTGCTGGTTGCCGGTGGTAGCCGGTCATGCGGATTCTCAATATTTATTTGGTTTTCGATAAAAAACTGCGGCCGCTTCGTCTTGCCTATATCATGATAATAACAGCCAACCCTTGCCAGCAGCCCATTCGCACCAATTGCTTCACAGGCAGAATCCGCAAGGTTTGCAACCATGACACTGTGATGATAGGTACCAGGTGCCTCCGTAAGGATCCTCCTGAGCAACGGATGGTTCGGATTTGAAAGTTCTAAAAGCTTTATCGAGGAAAGAATTCCAAACCCGGCTTCGAAAAATGGCAGCAACCCGATTGTCAGCACGGAAGAAGCCACGCCGGAAACAATAGCGGCTACCATGTAAAAGAGATATTCCATTCTAGAATAGTTTCCATCCATGATAAATAAGATGGAGAACAATAGAACGATATTGATCAGGGATAACAGCACCCCGGCCTGGAGGATTTTTGTCTTGGAATTATTCTTCGAAAGAATAACGATGGCCGCAAGCCCACTGAACATGATATAAAGCCCAATTGAGAAATCAAGGTTCCCTGAGACATCCCCATTAAAAATGATCGCCCCGAATGCTCCTAAAATGATCGTGATTGCGGCTGCAAAACGTTCATTGAGCAAATTTTTGACCAGCATGGCTGCCATTGCAGCAGGAAAATAAAATCCAAGATCACTGTATTGAAGACTGGAGAAAACGCTGAATATCTTCATGACCAGAAGGGAAAGCACCAGCACGATACTGAGCATGAGCATCTGGGTGACCTTTCTCTCATCCGAATTATGACTCAGATAAAAATAATAGAACAGCGCACTCATGATTAGCGTGATAAACAGAAATAAACCAAGAAAAGGAACGACAGTATTATCATTATCAAGAAATCCGGCAAGTTCCAGCTGACGGTATACTTCCCGGTCGATCAGCTGTCCTTCCTCGACAATGATTTGCCCCTGAAGAATTTTGGCCGGTTCAACAGATTCCACAGCCTTTGTCCGCTGTTCTTCAGTTTGATCCTTGTCAAAAAATACGTTCTGAATGATCGCATACCGGGCCAGTGCAATCGAAGCATTTTTCAACTCGTTCTCAAGGCTTGTATACTTTAACTCTTCTTCTGCCTGCTTTTTTGCGTTTTCTACATCAGCAGCCGTGATCCTCTCTGTCATTACATTGTTGACGGCTGTGATTGTCAGATCCTTTGAGATTCGGAGATTGTTCTCTTTAGCTTTGACAAGTGCGGGAAAAACAGATTCTGGGATGTCGTTATTAACCTCATCCGTAAGCTTTTCTTTTAGCATGGCAACCATTTCATCCGTGCTTTTCGCTTCGCTGTCCCCATCTTCCTCCGGACTCGTTTCTTGCTTGACTTCCAATGCAGAATCGAAAATCGAAGCGATCAAATCGACTTTGTTTTGGGCATATTCTTCTTTTAACGTATAAACATCCGCAACCTGACTGATAATTTCTTCTTTTTCCTGCTCTGTTTTATATGTATCCTCAACCGTTTTCGTCGCCCTGATTGTCTGTTCCGCTGGCTTCAAAAGTTCTACTTTCACTTCCTCGGGCTTGACATTGGAATACATCATCAAATAAGCAAAAATACCGAGAATAACAAAAAGCAAAACTTGAAAAAAACGATTATTGAGCAAATTTTTCAGCCTGTTCAGATTCGTCTGTAAAAAATTCAAATTTCCCCCTCCTCATAGAAAAGCGGAAGCACCATGGACAGTACTGAACAAGAGTCGTTCATATGCGATACATGAATGCATAATCTAATTATGTAAAATATAACAGTTTTCCAACCAACTTGTCATCCTGTTATCCAATAAATAAAGAAAACCGCCCAAGAATAAGGCGGAATCCGGTACCAAATTATTCATTTGAATTTTCATAAGCCGTAATGATTCTCGCAACGAGAGGGTGTCTGACAACATCGCTTTGTTCCAAATAGATAAAAGAAAGACCTGATACACCATTCAAAATGTCTGCCGCGGCGTTCAGTCCTGACTTGACCCCTTTGGGTAGGTCGATTTGAGTGCGATCCCCCGTAATGACCATTTTGGAGCCAAAGCCCAGCCGGGTTAAGAACATCTTCATTTGCGCCTGAGTCGTATTTTGCGCCTCATCCAAAATGACAAAAGCATCATCAAGAGTCCTACCCCTCATATAAGCAAGAGGTGCAATTTCGATCACCCCTCGCTCAATAAGCCTCTGGGTATGCTCCATACCTAAAAGGTCATGGAGAGCATCATATAGCGGTCTTAAGTATGGATCTACTTTTTCCTTCAAATCGCCCGGCAAAAATCCAAGGCTTTCCCCGGCTTCCACAGCCGGCCTCGTTAAGATAATCCGCTTTACCTGGCCGTTTTTTAAAGCATTGACGGCCATAACTACGGCAAGATACGTTTTCCCTGTTCCGGCAGGACCGACCCCAAAAACAAGATCGCTTTTTTTAATCGCCGAAATATATTGGCGCTGTCCCAGTGTCTTAACGCGAATGGTTTTTCCCTTTGCCGTCTTCGCGATTTCTTCTTCATATAGTTCATGGAAATATTCCAATGTGCCTTTTTTTGAAAGCTCGATCGCGTATATAACATCCCGGGAACTGATATGAATCCCTTTCCGGACTACAGCCAGTAATTCTTTCAGAATATTTTCAGCATGGATGGCATTTTCAAGCTCACCTGCTATGGAAATCCCTTCCCCACGGGTGATAACGGATACATGAAGCTCATCCTCGAGCACTTTCACATTAGAATCAGCATTCCCGAGTAATGCCAGTGCTTCGTTAGGCGATTCAATTTCTAGTTCTATTACTTTAAGGTCTTCTGGCATTCGTTAGTCTCCTTGAATGATTGGTTGTCCTGTTGCGATATCTTCTAGAACCTGATAATGAATTGTTAATCTAACTTTACCATTCTGATTGCTTACGTGCAAAATTTTTTCTCCGATTATTTCAGCATCATCCGGCAATTGTTTCTTCAGGTTCGCTTTTCCCATTTTTCTTGCTTCAATGTAAGCTTCTTGTTCAGAATACTTGCGGACGATTTCATCCTTGCTTCTTTTCGTAGCGGTTTTATAAGCAATCGGCAGCTCCCATTGCAGAAAGCGTAACGGCCTTACCGTAATATCATTCTCATATTGTTTGTATCCGGGATCATTAAAGCCCCAAATTGGAATCGACGCTTTTCCGAATGCAACATAATGCTTGGTCTTCTCATCTCCGCTAAATACCGAGAAAGTGGAATCCAAAGGAACTTCTACGGTTGATTTATACCACGTTTCACCCATGATTACACCTTTAGCAGATACAATCTTCTGGCTATCCTCGTTTCCAATGACGCCGGAAACGAGCAACTGCCCCTTATTTACATAATCATTCACTTTTATAATAGGTTGTCCTTTTTCAACAAACATATCAGCGACAACGGCTTTTTTCTTAGCCACAAGATGTCGTGGCGATATCTGTTTTACAGCCTTCGGTTGGTTTTTTTCGACTACCTTTAAATGGTAGGTTGTCCCTTTTAACTCAACACCTATCCACGTTACAGCGCCAATATTATCGGTGAGCTTGCGCTGGATGGTATCCACATCATTCAGTAAGAATTGGATTTTTCCGATTTTAACACCAAGGTTATCCAGTTCTTTACGTATGGCATATTCGGTCTCTGGGTCTGCATCATGTACCTGAATGCCCCATACCATATTTGAGAGAACAAATATGCATAGTAAAAAAGCCAGGCTGCCGGCCAAAAAACCGCTGTTTTTCAACAGCCTTTTAATCAGGAAAGGCCCACCTTTCCCATAGATGAACGTCACCTTGCAATGACTTTCCCTAACGGTTTCACGCAGCTTGGATACCTCTCTTAAATCAATGCAGAAAACAACCGACTCTGTACCGGCACGTTTCACATCCCAAACGTGGACGCCTCTTCTCGTAAGGGAATTGATAAGCCTTTCCGTACCCTTCCCATTTGCCTTCACTTTTACATAGCCTGTATAAAAGCTGGTCCATTGGTTCTTCATGGGTTTCCTCCCGATCCTCACTCTTTTATAAAATAGACTTGATCGATTTTTCCTTGAAGCATGATTTCTTCAGGCAAAATCGTTTTAATGACAAATTCATTTCCCCTTATCAAGAGCTGGCCCTTTTTCAGCATCAGCCTTACTTCTGTATCTGTAAAGGCAAGCAAGCCCCTGTGGTTTTCAATATAAATATGTAATTGGCCAATCATCGTGATTCTTGGCAGGTCCATCATGACATCCTGCGGAAGGTCCATCGTCTTCACAAACAGTTTTTTTATGTTTTGTCTCCACTTTGACGCCATAAAAAAAGAACCCCCCTTCATCTCAAATGTATGAAATGAAAAGGAGTTCTAGAACTGAAATGGCGCTAGGCGCTGGAGCCGGACACCAGTATTCATTGAAAAAGTAATAATTCTCTATCTATGCTATCTTCTCTTATTGACCTTCGATTTTGGCGGGCCAAGCACTTCAGCCATGATAATGCCGTCGACTAGTTTTTGCCGGTCAAACTTAAGATCCGGCTTATAGATAGGGCTTTGGCTATCATCAATAGAATCCTGATAAAAAACAGGACTTTTCCTGACTTCAGATAGCTTCTGTTCGGTAATCTCCCGCGCTTGCTGGAGCTTGACCTCTATCTCATTAGGCACTTTCTTTTCTTGTATGTTTTTGCGCGAAATCGGTTTCGGTTTCTGTTCTTCCGGAAAATATTCGCCGAGCGTTTCTTTAATAACCTCCGGGATTCTCTTTCTCTTTGCTTCTCCATCGGAGGATTCAGGCTTTTTCCTCCCGAGAAGGGAAGAAATAATCCCAATCACGACAACCGCAATGATCGGGTTGCTAAATAACCATCCTATTATTTCATTTAAAGCATCCATTCAAGTCCTCCTTTCGGAGATCCAACCATCAATTATTTTTTGTCTTTTGGATCATTAGACATCTTGCCAATGGAATCACGCATACCTGTATCCGCAGATATGTTTTGTAAATTCATATAATCCATGACACCCATATTTCCTGATTTCAAAGCGTCTGCCATCGCTAATGGAACCTCTGCTTCGGCTTGGACAACCTTCGCCCTCATTTCCTGAACCTTCGCTACCATTTCCTGTTCCTGGGCAACAGCCATCGCACGACGTTCTTCAGCTTTCGCTTGAGCGATCTTTTTATCGGCTTCTGCCTGGTCAGTCTGCAATATGGCTCCGATGTTCTTGCCGATATCAACGTCCGCAATATCAATCGAAAGAATTTCAAAGGCAGTTCCCGCATCAAGCCCTTTGGATAAGACAGTTCTGGAAATCATATCTGGGTTTTCGAGTACTTTTTTATGATTATCAGCGGATCCGATCGTGGATACGATACCTTCACCGACACGGGCAATAATCGTTTCCTCTCCTGCTCCACCTACTAAGCGTTCGATGTTGGCGCGGACTGTAATCCTCGCCTTCGCCTTTACTTCAATACCATCCATCGCTACACCGGAAATAAACGGTGTTTCGATTACTTTTGGATTTACACTCATTTGCACCGCTTGGAGCACATCACGTCCAGCCAGGTCAATTGCAGCACTTCTTTCAAATGTCAACTCAATATTGGCACGCTGGGCGGCAATCAAGGCATTCACGACGCGGTCGACATTACCTCCTGCCAAGTAATGGCTTTCAAGCTGGTTCGTTGTAACATCGAGTCCCGCTTTATGAGCTTTAATCAACGGATTCACTACACGGCTCGGGATGACGCGCCTTAACCTCATCCCCACTAATGTAAAGATGCTGACTTTTACGCCTGCTGCCAACGCTGAAATCCATAGCGCGATCGGCACAAAAGTCAAAAATACGGCCAGTACGATAATACCCGCAATAATTGCTAAAATTAAGAGTACAGTTGCTGAAGTCATTTCCATTTTCTTTCCTCCAATTACAAAAGTTATTTCAATTCCCTGACGACGATGCGTGCTCCTTCAGTCTTAATAATCTTTACCAGAGCACCTTTATGGATAAAGCTTCCTTCCGTCACTACATCCACACGTTCATCATCAATCAGCACAGTCCCCGACGGCCTTAAATCCGTCAAGGCCTCACCTTGCTTCCCAACCAGCTCCAATCGATTCTGGTTGGACACATAGCCTTTTTCAGTATTCGTCGAGTCCGTTAATATCATCTTTTTAAAAAATCTCATTTTCTTACCAAACACCTTTACGAATAGAATAGAAACCAGAATGGATGCTATCAGGGCAATCAATAGTGATATCGTCATGTTAACAGGGTCCCCTGTTGCCATAAACAAGCTTGCTATCACAGCCAGCAACCCGAGTGCCCCGATAATGCCACCGGGAACAATAAATTCCAGCATAATCAAAATGATTCCGATCACAAACAATCCGATGGCTTCATAGCCGGCAAGCCCAGCGACGAGATGTCCATAAAAGAACAATACGAAAGCGGTTATCCCTGTGATGCCCGCAATCCCGAATCCAGGTGTGAACAATTCAATAATGATGGCAATACTCGCAATAGTCAATAGCAGCGGTATCACGAATGGATTGGTTAGAAAACGCGCCAATTTTTCGGAAAAGGTTTCATTAATGGATCGGATATCGGCGCCTTCCATTCCCAGCTCTGCAATCAGGGCTGATGTCGACGAGACCGTTCCTTCGCTGTAACCCACTTTTTCAGCAGCCGCAGCGGTTAACGTCAATAGCTTGCCTTCCTCGGCCTCATATTCTGGGAGATTAACACCCTCCTCAGCCATAGCCCGGGCATACAATGGATCACGTCCATTTTGATCGGCCGCCGTCTCCATGGCAGCTATCCAGTACGATTGCGCTTTCTTATCCGCCATGTTCCCCGCTCCATCAATGACCGCGGCTGATCCCATTGTCGCGTTTGGAACCATATAGATCTCATCGGCATTCAAAGAAATGTAAGCCCCGGCGGAAAGGGCACGATTATTCACAAAGGCCACTGTTTTAACGGATGTTTCACCGAGCAGCTTACCAATTTCACCGGCTGCATCAACCGCCCCGCCAGGTGTATTAATATCAAAGATCACAAGATCCGCATTATTTTCCTCCGCGGTTTCAAGTGCCCTGCTTAAAAAGGCGTGCAGCCCCTTTTCGACTGTTTCTTCTATTGGGACGACATACACGAGTTCATCTTTTGCTGATGAGTGATCAGGCATAATCATGAAGGCGAGCATGAGCACGATAAATACTGCTGTTGATTGCCAAATCCGCAAGGAGATTCCTCCTTTCTCATTTTTACCATTCTATCTTCTTCATACGTATGTATTACAAAAAGGTTTCAGTCCGGTGTAAAAAAGATTACAGATGAACAAGGATTAAGTAAAAAACCGCAAGCAAAGTAACTTGCCTGCGGTTTAGGTTTCGAGCTTATGATAGATGTTGTTGTACTAATTTGTTGACGACGGTACCATCAGCCTTGCCCTTTACTTTGGGCATCAAGGCTCCCATAACTCTTCCCATATCAGCTTTCGAGGAAGCATTCACTTCTTCAATCGTTTGTTTAACGATTGTCGTAAGTTCCTCTTCTGAAAGCTGTTCCGGCATATATGCCTCAACGTAGCCTAATTCGGTACGGATTTTATCAACGAGATCGACTCTTCCTGCATTTTCAAACTCTTGGAGGGAATCTTTGCGTTGTTTTACTTCGCGAGAAAGCACTGTCAATTCTTCCTCTTCAGTTAAATCCTGTTTTCCGGCTTTAATGCCTTCGTTTTGAAGGGCAGCCTTCACCATACGGATCACAGAGAGTTTATCCTTTTCCTTGTTCTTCATCGCTTGTTTCATATCACTATTTAAACGCTCGAGAAGACTCATAAATTCAACCCTCTCTTAGAATTTACGTTTTCTTGCTGCCTCAGACTTTTTCTTGCGTTTTACGCTTGGCTTTTCATAAAACTCGCGCTTCCTTGCTTCCTGAAGCGATCCAGCTTTAGATACAGTACGTTTGAAACGACGAAGAGCATCTTCAAGCGATTCGTTTTTACGAACGACGGTTTTAGACATCTCTTTCCCTCCCTCCGAAAACAACACACTTACTCAAAGTTTACAACATGCTGTCACATGTACCTAGCAATTATAATATAAGCATTATTTCAGGTCAACTATATTATGATTTTAAATCAGACATGTCCCTGCCTCCGTGTCCATATGATAAGACAGGAGGGAGGGAAGGATGATGACTGAGCTTATTCTCTTTGTTATATATATATCTATTTTTTTAGCTGGCATGGCCGTTCTGCGCATAGGTTTATTTAATCTATCTGGGAAATCAATGACAGCGTTCCTCTCCAAGGTCACAAACACCCCTCCGAAAGGCTTTATCGTCGGAGCGTTGATCACAGGACTCCTGCAAAGCAGCTCAGCTGTTATGGTGATGACTGTCGGCCTTGTTTCAGCGGGCAGTCTGACGTTTCCGCAAACCATCGGGATCATCCTGGGTTCGAACGTCGGTTCTACCTTTACGACTGAATTCATGACGTTTTCCGTTGAAAAATGGATCGTTCCCGGAGTGGTCGCAGGGGCACTATTGTGGTTCGTCCCAAAGGTTGTCTGCAAAAGCATCGGGACATCGATAATCGGACTTAGCGCTATTTTTGCGGCTATGAATGGGTTCAAACAGTTGGCAGGGCCGATTTCCGCTTTTCCTTTCATCCAAAACCTGATACATAGTATGGAGCATTATACACTGCTCGCTGTATTAACGGGTATAGCCGTTACTGCGATTATTCATTCAAGTTCCGTTACGATTGGAATTTCGATGAGTTTCCTATCAAGTGATGAATTGTCCGTATACGCGGCGATTGCAATGATGCTTGGTTCCAATATCGGCACGTGCATCACCGGTTATATGGCAAGCATCGGTTCGGGTGAGGAAGCCAAATTCACAGCATACGCCCATATTTGGCTAAATGTTCTCGGTGTTTTTGCCTTTATTCCGCTCATCCATCAGCTAGAAGGCTTAGCGGCTTACTTTACCGAAGATAAAGCGAAACAATTGGCCCACGCCAGTGTTTTGTTCAATATTATCACGTCTATCATTGTTTTGCCGTTTTCTAGGCAGTTTGTGAGATTTATCCTTATCGTTCATAAGCGTTTAAAAGCATGAAAAAACGCCGGCAGCAAGAGCCGGCGTTAATCTTAATAATCTGAATCAGCCGTTAATCCTTTTACAATCGAAACACCGGCACTAGCGCCAATCCGTGAGGCTCCTGCTTCGATGATTTTATTGGCATCGTCTGTGTTTCGGACTCCCCCTGAAGCTTTAACGCCAATTTCAGGGCCGACAGTTTTTCTCATAAGCGCGACGTCTTCAGGTGTCGCACCGCCTGTTGAAAAACCTGTTGACGTTTTCACATAGTCAGAACCCGCTTTTACAGAGAGACTGCAGGCACGTACTTTTTCTTCTTCCGTGAGTAAGGAAGTTTCAATGATTACTTTTGTCAGCGCTTTTCCTTTTGCCGCTTCAACGACAGCACGGATATCTCTTTCAACAAGCGAATCATCTTTATCTTTAAGCGCACCGATATTGATGACCATATCCACTTCATCGGCGCCGTTTTCAATCGCATTTTTCACTTCGAACGCTTTGGTCTCCGGCGTGTTAGCTCCTAAAGGGAACCCGATTACGGTACAGACTTTCACATCTGATCCCTGCAGAAGCTCGCTCGCATATTTCACCCAAGTCGGGTTCACGCATACTGAGGCAAATTCATACTCTCTCGCTTCTTCACAAAGAACTTTAATTTGATCTTTTGTTGCATCCGCTTTCAATAAAGTGTGATCGATAATACCAGCTACATTTTGAACCATTATCATTTCTCCTTCCAGTTGTACGTACCTCTTCATCATAACATGTTTTCGGTAATAAAATTAGTTATTTACCTTTTTGAGGAAGTTTATGTTTTATAAAAAGGCAACGGTTTTTTAAAATGTCCTAATCCTTTGGGTACATTTTATGTGACCGTTGCCTATGCAAAGCTATTTATACGTTGACAGCCGCCTGCAAATCTTTGACGATTGTTACGAATTGCCCCTGATTATAAGGGTAACCTGCTTTAGTAATTTTCACCTTAACGATTTCGCCAATCATTTCTTCATTTGCCGGGAATACGACCTTTAAGTAGTTATCGGTATAACCAACGTATAGGTTGCTATCCGCATCTTCACTAAAACGTTCTTCCGGAATCACTTCAAGGACTTCTCCGTCAAACTTGGATGAATATTCTTTTGCGAGCTGATCGGAAAGAGCGATTAAGCGGTGCACCCGTTCGTTCTTCACTTCTTCATCAACCTGATCATCCATTCTCGCCGCTGGCGTTCCAGTACGCTTCGAATATGGAAAAACATGAAGCTCGGAAAACTTATGCTCATTGATGAAATTGAACGTTTCCATGAACTCCTCTTCCGTTTCGCCAGGGAAGCCGACAATCACATCAGATGTAATCGCTAGACCAGGCAGAGCCTCTTTAAGCTTGTTTAACCGATCCGCGAAAAATTCCATCGTATACTTTCTTCTCATCCGTTTTAAGACCGTATCCGATCCGGATTGAATCGGGATATGAAGGTGGCGAACAACCTTTTCAGAATGAGCGAGTACTTCAATGACTTCGTCTGAAATCTGGCTCGCTTCGATGGAGGAAATCCGGATGCGCTTCAATCCGTCAACCTGTTCTTCCAGATCACGTAAAAGCATGGCCAAATTATAATCTTTCATATCCTCGCCATAACCGCCCGTATGAATTCCGGTCAAAACAATTTCTTTGTAGCCTGCATCGACAAGCTGCTGAGCCTGGCGGATGACTTCCTTCGGGTCGCGTGATCGCATTAATCCGCGTGCCCATGGGATAATGCAAAATGTACAGAAGTTATTGCAGCCTTCCTGAATCTTTAAGGAAGCACGGGTACGATCGGTGAAGGCCGGAACATCCAGCTCTTCATAGACACGGGTCTTCATAATATTGCCTACACCGTTGATCGGCTGGCGCTCTTCTTTATATTGCTCAATATACTCGAGCATTTTCGTCCGGTCCTGGGTACCGACAACAATATCCACCCCGGGAATCGCCATGATTTCGGCAGGGGACGTTTGAGCATAACAACCGGTAACCGCGATAACGGCATCCGGGTTTTTGCGGATCGCCCGGCGGATAACCTGCCGGCTCTTCTTATCCCCGGTATTTGTTACGGTACACGTATTGATTACATAAACATCCGCCGCAGATTCATACTCAACCCGATCATATCCTTGATTTTTGAATAGCTGCCAGATGGCTTCTGTTTCATAATGGTTTACTTTACAGCCTAGCGTATGGAAAGCTACATTTGCCATTTGTGATCACCTCAGTAGTTCTAATTGGTAGGAAACAGCGCTTAATGCATAAAGCGGAGCCGTTTCCGTCCGTAATATTCTAGGTCCAAGTCCACAGGCTTTAAAGCCTGATTCCATGAGCTTATCAATTTCATTTTGCGCCAGTCCGCCTTCTGGTCCGAAAACAAGCATAAGTGACTGGCCCGGTTTAATTTTCTGCAAGACGGATGCAAGGAGTGCCGTTTCCCCTTTTTTCGCTTCTTCTTCAAAAGCGATCAGCTTATAGTCAAAGCCGCCTGCGTATTGAAGCAATCGCTCCAATGTTTTTGGCTCAGAAACGTCAGGAATGACATTCCGATGCGATTGTTCGGCCGCCTCTTTGGCGATTTTCTGAAGGCGCTCTTGTTTTTTTGCTGCTTTTTTCTGATCCCATTTGACCACTGAACGAGCCGCAATAAAAGGGATAAATTGGGATGCGCCTAATTCCGTCCCTTTTTGAATGATATATTCTAACTTATCCCCTTTAGGCAGACCGCTCACAATCGTTACCTTTACCGGCAGCTCTTTATCATCATTCTTCCATTCTATAACTGTTCCTATTACGGTATCACTAGCAATTTCTGTTATTTCGCAGAGCGCAGCCTGTCCATTATTTTTCACACAGAACATTCGGTCGCCAGGCTCCATCCGCATCACCCTTGTTATATGATGATAATCTTCACCTGAAATTCTTATCGAGTTATCCTGAAAATCACCTTCCGACAAAAAATAACGCTGCACGTCGACACCCGCTTTTTGGATTTATTGTGTAGTTGGTATGGGGTCCCCCTTGTGAACTGCCATAAGGAAATAAATAGCGCCATTCGAGCATCATTTAAACAAGAATGACAATCCTGGAAATCCAGATTGTTTAATGAAAAAAAGACAGCATTATTGCTTCCTTCTTGCAATCAAAGCAACCCAGTCTTCCATAAGCATCGTTTCCTCAATCTCAAATCCCGATGCAATAATCGCATCCTTCACTTCCTGTTTTTTTGGCTGGATAATGCCTGAAGCAATGAAGTATCCGCCCGGCTTCACAACCTTTGCGACTTCATCCGTAAAACGGACAATCACCTCGGCCAGAATATTGGCAACGACAACATCTGCCGCAGCACTCACCCCGTCCAACAGGTTGTTCTGCGAAACTGAAACCAAGTTCTGTACTTTATTCAGCTTCACATTTAGCTTAGCAGAGGCTACAGCTACCTCATCAAGATCCAAGGCAGTGACACGCTGTGCCTGGAGCAACCCAGCCGCAATGCTCAGCACCCCGGATCCGGTCCCGACATCGACTACGGTATCACCCGGTTTAACGGTTCGCTCCAATGCCTGAATGCACATGACGGTCGTCGGATGCGTACCAGTACCGAAAGCCATGCCAGGGTCCAGCTCAATAATCAGCTCATCACTTGAAACCGGCTCATAATTTTCCCATGTCGGTACGATGGTGAACCGCTCAGAGATTTTCACAGGATTATAGTATTTTTTCCAGGCTGTCGCCCATTCCTCTTCATTCACTTCGCTAATCGAAACGGAATTCCTTCCAAGATCGATATCAAATAAAAGCAGATTATTAATCGCTTCCTTGATCGCGTCCACCGTTTCCCCCAGAAAGCTATTGACGGGCAAATAAGCCTTTACGATAACGCCTTCTTCCGGGTAGTCTGCAGGATTAAGCTGATAGATTTCGCCAAAAACGTCTTCACGTTCTTTAAGCAATTCTTGGGGGTCTTCAATGACAACTCCGCTTGCACCAGCCTCATGCAATATATTGGAGACGGGCTCAACCGCTTCGTTCGTCGTATGAATCGCAATTTCAGACCATTTCATCTCTATCACTCCTGTTTCTCTTAATCACCTTTAATAGCCCGTTTTACTTTAGCGAAGAAGCTTTCTTCATGCTCATCGGGAGCTTCTTGACCGCTTATTTCCGTAAATTCCCGAAGCAGCTCTTTTTGTCTTTCCGTCAGTTTCTTTGGCGTCAGCAATAGAATGACGACATGCTGATCTCCCTGTCCATAGCCTCTTACATTCGGCATACCTTTTCCTTTCAGACGAAATCTTGTTCCTGTCTGAGTGCCTGCCGGGATCTTCAGTTTGACTTTGCCATGGAGCGTCGGTACTTCAATCTCATCCCCAAGAGCTGACTGAACAAACGTAAGTGGCATTTCACAGTATATGTCATCTCCATCTCGTTCGAAGAACTCATGTGGACGAACATGGAATACTACATATAAATCCCCTGACGGTCCGCCGTTGATACCCGCTTCCCCTTGCCCGGATACCCGCAGTTGTTGGCCATCATCGATTCCAGCCGGTACAGTGACTTGAATTTTTTTGCGTTTTTTAACTTTTCCGGTTCCGCGGCAAGTTGAACATTTTTCAGGGATGATTTTCCCTGTCCCTTGACAATGATGACACGGCCTTCTGTTAACAATGCGTCCAAGCGGAGTATTCTGTTCCACGCTCAACTGTCCGGTTCCGTGACAATGTGAGCATGTGTTTACTTTCGTACCCGGCTTAGCGCCTGTTCCTTTACAAGTATCACAGTTCTCTTCTCGCGGTATTTCAATTTCAGTCTGTTTTCCAGAGAATGCTTCCTCAAAAGAAACAGACATCGTATATTGCAAATCCGAACCCTGACGAGGGGCATTTGGATCCCTTCTTCTTCCGCCGCCTCCGCCAAAGAACGTACTGAAGATATCCTCAAAGCCTCCAAACCCGCCGAAATCCTGGCCGCCGCCAAATCCTTGATTCGGATCGGTATGGCCAAACTGATCATAATGGGCTTTCTTTTGATCATCGCTTAATACTTCATAGGCTTCACTTATTTCTTTGAATTTTTCATCTGCATTAGCTTCCTTGTTGATGTCAGGATGATACTGTTTAGAAAGCTTGCGATACGCTTTTTTCACTTCGTCTTTTGAAGCGCTTTTTGACACGCCTAGCACTTCATAATAATCGCGTTTACTCATTGTTAACTCCACTCCCGATCCTTTTCACATAAAGATAATTCTATCATTTTTTAAAGTTAAAACGCAATAAATAATGGTGCGTCGAATTGTATTAACTATACAAACCTTATTTTCAGTGATGAAAAATCCAATTCACTGCGAAATCGGATTTTTTCTAAAAACAGGGATAATTCCCACTGCAGAAATTTTTGATCATCGCTCGTAATTTTTGATCATCGCTCGTAATTTCTGTTCATCGCTCGTAAATTTTAGTTATCGCTAGTAAATCCTGATTATCGAGCACAAATCCTCATCATCGGCACAAATACCAATCATCGAGCACAAATCCTGATCATCGAGCACAAATTCCGATCATCGAGCACAAATCCTGATTATCGAGCACAAATTCTGAGCACCGAGCAGAAAATCCTGAGCATCGAGCATAAATTCCGATCATCGAGCACAAATCCTGTTATCGAGCACAAATTCCGATCATCGAGCAGAAAATCCTGATCATCGAGCACAAATTCTGATTATCGAGCACAAATACCAATCATCGAGCACAAATTCCGATCATCGAGCACAAATCCTGATTATCGAGCACAAATCCTGATCATCAAGCACAAATTCCGATCATCGAGCAGAAATCCGGACAATCAAGCACAAATTCCACACGCAAATCACACTAAAAATCAAAATTCCCGCTAAAACTTCTCAAGCAAAACTCTTACCACGCGGATCACCGTTTGGTGTCAGTATAAACTTAAAGAAAAAAGCCAAAGCCAAGAATTCCTGACTTTGACTTTTCCTAAAACAGCTGAACTTTATTTCTTATCATCATCATTTACTTCAGTATATTCAGCATCAACGACATTGTCATCGTTATTATCCTGGCCAGTCTCGCCGCCAGCTTGAGCTTTGGCAGCTTCTTCATACAGCTTAACAGTCAGGTTTTGAACGATTTCGTTAAGCGCGTCTTTCTTTTCGCGAATCTCATTAATATCATTTGATTCGATTGCCGTTTTCAGCGCATCCTTCGCTTCATTGGCTTTCGTTACTTCGGCTTCATCGACTTTGCCTTCAAGATCCTTCAAAGTCTTTTCAGTTGTAAAGACTAGCTGATCTGCTTCGTTGCGAAGTTCCACTTCTTCTTTACGCGCCTTGTCGGCTTCGGCATTTTCTTCCGCTTCACGAACCATGCGGTCGATCTCGTCATCCGAAAGGCCTGATGAAGATTTGATGGTAATTGTCTGCTCTTTGTTTGTGCCAAGATCTTTAGCCCGAACATTTACGATACCGTTTTTGTCGATATCAAAGGTTACTTCAACTTGTGGGACACCGCGCGGAGCTGGCGGAATGTCGCTCAACTGGAAGCGGCCAAGTGTTTTGTTATCCGCAGCCATCGGGCGTTCCCCTTGAAGCACATGAATATCAACCGCTGTCTGGTTATCAGCCGCGGTAGAGAATACCTGGGATTTGCTTGTAGGTATTGTTGTGTTGCGATCAATTAGCTTTGTGAAAACATGACCCATTGTTTCAATTCCTAATGATAGAGGTGTAACGTCAAGAAGGACTACGTCTTTAACGTCTCCAGTTAACACTCCACCCTGGATGGAAGCACCCATCGCAACTACTTCATCAGGATTTACGCCTTTATGCGGCTCTTTTCCAGTTTCTTTGCGGATCGCTTCCTGAACGGCAGGAATACGAGTTGAACCACCGACAAGGATAACTTTATCGATTTCGGAAGGTGAGATGCCGGCATCTTTTAGCGCCTGGCGAGTTGGCCCCATTGTACGTTCTACCAATCCTGCAGAAATTTCATCGAATTTCGCTCTTGATAAAGTAATGTCCATGTGCAATGGACCTGCATCACCAGCAGTGATGAACGGTAATGAAATCTGAGTGGATGTTACACCGGAAAGATCTTTTTTCGCTTTTTCAGCGGCATCTTTCAAACGCTGCAAGGCCATTTTGTCTTTTGCAAGATCAATGCCGTTTTCTTTCTTAAATTCAGCAACGAGATAATCAATGATGACCTGGTCAAAATCGTCACCGCCAAGCTTGTTATCGCCCGCGGTAGCTTTTACTTCGAATACCCCGTCGCCAAGCTCCATGATGGAAACGTCGAATGTTCCGCCGCCAAGGTCGAATACAAGAATAGTCTGGTCTTCATCGGTTTTATCCAATCCGTAAGCAAGTGCTGCAGCCGTCGGTTCGTTAATGATACGCTCTACTTCTAAACCAGCGATTTGGCCAGCATCCTTAGTTGCCTGACGTTCAGCATCATTAAAATATGCCGGTACAGTGATAACTGCTTTTGTCACTTCTTCGCCAAGGTACTCCTCAGCATACGATTTTAAATACTGAAGAATGATAGCAGAAACTTCTTGTGGAGAATAATCTTTACCTTCAATCGTTTCTTTATGGTTTGTACCCATATGACGTTTGATTGAGATGATCGTATTTGGATTTGTGATGGCCTGACGCTTGGCAACTTCCCCAACTTGTCTTTCGCCATTCTTGAACGCAACGACAGAAGGAGTGGTGCGGTTTCCTTCCGGATTTGGAATTACTTTTGGCTCTCCGCCTTCTAATACAGCTACACAAGAGTTAGTTGTACCTAAGTCAATACCGATAATCTTACTCATCTAATTCCTTACCTCCAATATATTTTATGTAGGAAACTATTCGTTCACTTTCACCATTGCAGGACGGATGACACGGTCGTGAAGCATATATCCTTTTTGGAACTCTTCAACGACGATATTGGAACCAAAACTCTCGTCCTGTACCTGCATAACCGCCTGGTGTAAATGTGGATCGAACTCTTTCCCAACAGCTTCAATCGCTTCAATGCCTTCTTTTTTCAATGCATCTACTAATCCTTTATAAACCATATCCATTCCTTGAAGCAACGATTTGGTTTGCTCATTGTCAGCCTCGACTTGAATCGCTCTCTCGAAATTATCCAGAGCCTGTAATAAGTCTGTTGCCAAGCTTTGAGATCTATATTTTCGCGCCGCCTCCATTTCCATATTGGAACGGCGTCTAGAATTATCAAAATCTGCCTGTAATCGAAGGTATCGGTTATCCATTTCTTCAATTTTCGCTTCAAGTTCTTTAATTTTTGATTCTAAGGATTCCGCTTCAGGTGCATCGTCCTCGGCAAAAATCGCCTCCGCTTCGATGTCACTTCCAACTAAGTCTTCTGTCTTCTTATCTTCTGTCACTACTATCACCTCCCTAAAAGAAAAGCGCTCATCAAATAAAGAAATACACCTAACAATATTGCCTTTGCTACTGTTTTTGATACAGCTTTGTAAGTAACTCCGTTAGATCGTTTGTAAAGTATTCCAACAGGCTGATCACTCGGGAATACTCCATCCTGGTAGGCCCAAGAACCGCAATCGTGCCAACCTGCTCTGAGCCAACGGAATATGTTGCCGTTATCAGACTGCAGTCTTCAAGAGCGGTATTATTATTTTCACGGCCGATTTTAACATGGATTCCGGCAGGATTGTGCTTGATCAAATCATATATACCCTCTTCCTGATCAATCATTGATAACAGTGTTTTCACTTTATCAATATCATGGAATTCAGGTTGGCTCAACATATTCGTCTTTCCGCCAAAGAACAATTTCTCATGCATCGAGATATTCAACGTATCAGAAAACGAAGCGACGATTGCGTCATAATTTTGAACATGCTGTCGCAGGAGCACAATTACTTCTTTATATATCTTGTCCTTCAGTTCCACCAGTGGGACACCGGCAAGGCGTTCATTCAAAATATTCGCCATCTTTTCAAGTTCATTCACATCAAAAGAAGGCGGCAATGAAAACATTTTATTTTCAACATGCCCGCTATCTGTAACAATGATTGCGATCGCTGCTTCCTTGCTTATCGGAACGATTTGGATTTTCCTGAGTTTATTGTCATTGACTTTTGGCCCAAGAGCAATCGCTGTATAGTTCGTTAATTCAGAAAGAATTTTCGCTGATTTCTGGACTATTTTCTCAAGTTCGTAGATGCGTTCCGCAAATACGGATTTTAACATCTGCATATCATAAAACTTTAATCGTTGCGGTGACAGCAAATGGTCCACATAATATCTATATCCCTTTTCTGAAGGAACTCGGCCGGAAGATGTATGGGTCTTGACAATGAACCCAAGCTCTTCAAGATCTGACATTTCATTGCGAATGGTTGCCGAGCTAAAAGTGATTTCATCCTTTTTCGACAGACTTCTTGATCCAACAGGCTGGGCATCTTTAATAAACTCATCGATAATGACCTGAAGTATTAACAACTGCCGTTCACTCAACATATTTCATCACCTCTGTTAGCACTCTATTTAAGCGAGTGCTAATACTATTAATAAATTATCAAATGACGCCAGTGATGTCAACGGTTTAGATTATTCCTAAAAAGGATTGAAACACTTCGTTTCCGAGCAACCGGCCCCGCTTCGTAAGACGAACAGAACCATCTATCATTTCAATTAATCCATTTTTCTGTTGCTCTTCGAGTGGTTTCGCAAAAATCTCCTTCATTTCAACAGAAAACTTCTTTTCGAATGCAGAAAAAGACACCCCATCGGTTTTCCTTAAACCAAGGAACATTTCCTCCTCCATTTTTTCTGCCTTCGGGACCAAGTGTTCTTCGAGAAGAGGCAAATCCCCTTCGATAAGAGGTGTCATATATTTTTTTAACGGACCATGATTGGCGACTCTTCTTTCCGAAACATAGCCGTGGGCACCAGCACCAAAGCCGAAATATTCCTCATTGTTCCAATAGGTCAAGTTATGCCGACTTTCAAAGCCGGTTTTTGCAAAATTAGAGATTTCATATTGGTGCCATCCGCCGCTCTCCATCCGCTCCATTAACGTTTCGTACATGCTAGCTTCAAGTTCTTGTGGCGGCAATTGCAATTTCCCTCTTTGCATCAGATTATAAAAAACGGTTTTCGGTTCGACGATTAAGGAATACCCCGAATAATGCGGCAAATCCAATTCGAGCGCCTTGTCAATCGTCTCCGTAAAATCAGCCATTGTTTGGCCCGGGAGACCGTAAATCAAATCAATACTAATGTTCGTAAAGCCGATTTTTTGTGCTTTTTCAATGGTTTCATATACATCGGCTGCCCGGTGGGTTCTTCCGATTCTCTTCAACAGCTCATCGTTAAAACTCTGGACTCCGAAGCTCAATCGGTTTACTCCCGCGTTGTACAGTATCGAGAGTTTCTCTTCTGACAGATCTCCCGGATTCGCTTCAAAGGTATATTCAGTAGACTTGCTAAATGGCAAGGTTTCGCTTATCGATTGACAAAGAAAGTCCAACTGCTGCTCATTCAATGAGGTCGGTGTTCCGCCTCCGACAAAAATCGTTTTCAGCGCCTGCTGAGGATATTTTCCAAGCGACAGCTGCATTTCTTTTTTCATCATCGTCAAATACTGATCAACGGGCTGTCCTTGCAAAAATACTTTATTAAAATCGCAATAGTGGCAAATATGCTCACAAAACGGGATATGGATGTACGCACTTTGTATCATTTATCACACAACCTTATCGTTAGCAGACAGAAAAAGAGGCTAGTTATCGGATAACGATAATTCTAACCTCCCTGTCGCATTTATTTTTTCGGTGTTGTATCGTCCATTTTCAAAACAGCCATGAAGGCTTCCTGAGGCACTTCTACAGAACCAACCTGCTTCATGCGTTTCTTACCTTCTTTTTGCTTTTCAAGAAGCTTCCGTTTACGGGAAATATCTCCGCCGTAACATTTGGCAAGCACGTTCTTACGCATTGCGCTGATTGTGGAACGGGCGACGATTTTTTGCCCAATTGCCGCCTGAATCGGCACTTCGAATTGCTGCCTTGGGATTAATTTCTTAAGCTTCTCAACAATTACTTTTCCGCGTTCATAAGCAAAGTCATTATGAACAATAAAGCTTAAAGCATCCACGGTTTCAGCATTAAGGAGGATATCCATTTTAACAAGCTTGGAAGGCTTGTAGCCAATCAGCTCATAGTCAAAGGAGGCATATCCCTTTGTATTCGACTTCAACTGGTCAAAGAAATCATAGACAATTTCCGATAGCGGGATTTCATAAACAATGCTGACCCTCGTTTCATCCATATACTGCATATCGATGAAGATTCCACGTTTATCCTGGCAAAGCTCCATGATTGAGCCGACGTAGTCGTTAGGCGCCATCATCGTCGCCTTTACGTATGGTTCTTCAACTCGATCTATTTTTTGCTGTTCCGGCATATTAGACGGATTATCGACCTTCAGCTGAGTTCCATCCGTCATGATGACATCATAGATAACGCTCGGTGCAGTCGTGATCAAATCGATATTGAACTCCCGCTCGATCCGTTCCTGGATAATTTCCATATGAAGCAGACCAAGGAAACCGCAGCGGAAGCCGAAACCAAGTGCCTGGGATGATTCCGGTTCAAATTGAAGGGCTGAATCATTGAGCTCCAGCTTTTCGAGCGCTTCACGCAAATCGTTAAATTTGGAAGAATCAATGGGATACAAACCGCAGTATACCATTGGGTTGAGTTTCCGATAACCCGGCAGCGCTTCTACAGCCCCGCCCTTGGCGTTTGTGATCGTATCACCAACGCGAGTATCTCCGACGTTTTTAATGGCGGCTGTCAAAAATCCTACATCACCGACAGTGAGTTCATCAACGCTCATTTCTTTTGGTGTATGCACACCAACTTCAATGACTTCAAATTCCTTTCCGGTAGCCATCATCTTGATTTTATCTCCCGGCTTCACAGAACCTTCCATAATACGGATATACGCAACAACCCCACGATACGCATCATAAAACGAATCAAAAATAAGCGCTTTTAATGGAGCATCCGGATCCCCTTCAGGCGGTGGAACAAGTTCGACGACCTGTTCAAGAATCTCTTCTATCCCGATTCCCGCTTTCGCAGATGCCAGTACGGCTTCAGATGCATCAAGACCAATCACATCTTCAATTTCAGCGCGGACCCGCTCAGGATCTGCGCTCGGTAAATCTATTTTGTTAATGATCGGAAGAATCTCCAGATTATTATCGAGAGCAAGATACACGTTTGCAAGCGTTTGGGCTTCGATTCCCTGGGCCGCATCAACGACCAGAATCGCACCTTCACAGGCAGCCAGGCTTCGGGATACCTCGTAAGTGAAATCCACGTGTCCCGGTGTATCAATGAGGTGGAACGTATACTCCTCCCCATCCTTCGCATTATATTTCAATTGAACCGCATTTAATTTAATCGTAATACCACGTTCGCGCTCAAGATCCATAGAATCCAACAGCTGGCTCTTCATCTCACGTTGAGCCAGGGCGTTCGTCTTTTCTAAAATACGATCGGCCAGAGTGGACTTTCCATGGTCAATGTGAGCGATAATGGAAAAGTTACGAATTTTTGATTGCCTCTTTATTTTTTCTTCTCTATTCATAACGTTCACTCCTACAATGCACTATTTCTGATTATAGCAGTACGATACGCAAGATTCAATCATAAGAAAAAGCAAGCATCGGATGCTTGCTTCCTGAAAATGGAGATATCCGTGAATATTTTGGATTTCGGTGATATCTTGAGGTTCGGTGATAAATTCTAGATTTCGGTGATATATCTCAGATTCCGGTGATATATTTCGAATTTCGGTGATATCTCTAATTTCGTTGATATACCCCAGATTTTGGTGATATATTTCAGATTTCGATGATATATCTCAGATTCCGGGCATATCCCCATTTCGGTGAAATTCAAGTTTCGGTCATATCTCACATTTCGAGCATATATCTCACATTTCGAGCATATATCTCAAATTCCGGGCATATATCCTAAGTTTTCGAGCATATATCTAAAATTCCAGTCATATATCTCAGATTTAGGGCATATATCTCACATTCCGGGCATATCCTGTATTTCGGTGATATTCAAGTTTCGGTCATATCTCACATTTCGGGCATATATCTTAAATTCCGGGCATATCCCATTTTAGAGTATATCTCGATTTAGAGTTATCTCTGATTACGGTGACATCTCCAAAACTTCGGAAACATCCCAGTTTACTGCAAAACAATCATATCAACGAAGTAAGCTTCTGAACTAACGCTTGAAACCCCGCTGAAATAACTTCTGACAGCTTTTTACCGATGGAGGAGAAAAAGTTGAATGCCTTCATTTCTTCGAGCTTCTCTTTCTTTTTCTCTAAATCATGGCTCGTTACCTTTTGGCCGAGAATCGCGGCTTCCATGTCCCCTTGATTCGATTCCTTTACGGTAAAGGCACTGCTCATGGCCGGGTCATCATAGCCTTTCATGTTCTTCATACCTTGATTCGCATGCTGCATCCCAACCAAAATCCCAAAAAACAAAATGAGCACAAGTCCTGCGCATTTAAGTGAAAATCGAACCATTATGAGGTACTCCTTTCATCATTGTGCTTTCTTCTTTTCTGAAGAACCAGTTACTTCCTCGGCATCCCAATAAAATTCGCTAAAGACATCTGCAAAAGCGGCAGTGGTCAAGTACATTTCTTCAAATGTGTTATCGACTCCACCTATCTCGAGCAGCATCGCATTTTCGGATAAATCCTGATTATAGACGCTGTTATATCCGGATTGATTATGTTGAATAATCCCCCTTGACAGTCCTGGATATTCTTTTTGTAGTGTCTTGTGCAGTTTATTGGCAAGCACGAGATTCTTTTCGGAATTAGGATTTTTGCCACCAATGACGAACGCAATTTTTGCATAACTCTTTCCTTTTATCGAAATGGTCGTATCTTTTTTTCGTCTTGAATCCCGGTGAATATCAATAAAGTATTCCAGATCCTTATTCGTAGCCATAACAGCTTCGACTAACCCTCTTGATTCCTGATATGACCTAGGATATTTTAATCCTTTTTCAGTTAATCTAGCCATGATATCACTTTGATCAACCGATGAGCCAATGCCCTTATCCAAAAGATCCTGCGACATTCGTTCTCCGAGCTTGGTAACGTTAATTTTCGAATGCTGAGCATGATTAGGGTTTTTCACACCTTTTAAATACGGCAAAAAAGACTCCCGGTTATGTGTATGATAAATATGGACGACCTTTCTGCCATTTGTTGTCACCGCTGGAGATTCTCCGTCCTGCTGTTCAGACTCTTCCAGCTTTTCAACGTTTTGCAAGGCCGCGTCTTTTTCCTCTTGTAACAAATGATCGGGCGGCGCTGATTCTATCGGCATATTCGTATAATTCGTGCCTTCACCCGCGACGATTATTTCACTGTCGAAAATAGAGAACCCCGGCAGTTCCCTGCCAAGAAGGCTCCGCGGGTCATCTAATGAGATATTGGCTGACATCTTTAATATTTGCCGAGTAAACCCAGTGGAGGTTTTCCCTTCAGGCACCACCTGAAAAAAATGATGGTTTTCATTAGCTAGCAATGTATATAACAGCTTTCCCGAAAACTGGTTGGTAACCGTATGAACCGATTGTGAAGAGATTCTATATTCGGGTCTCAGCGACGTTAATATTCCACTCAAGGAAAAAAATAAAAGTAGCGATGCGAGAATCAATAGAAAACCCTTCACAATCACTGAACCATTGACTACTGCGATTATTCCTGCGTTGCGGTTTCTCTTCATCCTTCCACCCTTTCTAAACGCTTGTCTACTAATACGTATGACTTTGATAGAAAGAGTAGAACAGGAATTTCAGGATAGGTTACCTCGTATAGTAGCCTGTGTTATCCTGATTAATCGAATGATGAAGCGCCGCGTTTAAGCCGTTTGCGAGCAAGTTAGCCATATCTTCGATAAACACGTCCACTTCCTTTGGTGTCACCATCAGGTTATGCCCCAGTGGCGAAAGAACTTCCGAAATCAAGCCTCGTTTTTCCTCCTCCGATAACGTTCCTACTATTCCGAGAAAAGTCTGGCGGTGTTCTTCACCGGGCAAGTCTTCTTCCGTCAGTTTTTTCTTCTTTCCAAAGCTGAATCCGGCCGGGACAAGTGATCGTGAAGGCCTGTCACCTTCCCGTAGTTCATTCCCAAAATGCTTCAGGATAAAATCAATCGTGTCACTTGTAATCGATACCGCATCGACCACTGTCGGAACCCCGACCGCAATGACTGGTATCCCGAGCGTTTCCTTGCTCAGCTCTTTTCGTTTGTTTCCTACCCCCGAGCCCGGATGAATTCCAGAATCAGTAACCTGAATAGTAGAGTTGACTCTCTCAATCGACCGAGCCGCTAGTGCATCAATCGCAATCACGAAATCTGGTTTGCTTTTTTCAATAACACCCAGGATGACATCACTGGTCTCGATTCCGGTAATGCCCATAACGCCCGGCGCAAATCCGCTGACCGGACGAAACCCTTCCTGCACTGATTCAGGCTGCAGTTTAAATAAATGTCTCGTAATGACCAGATTTTCTACTACCGCTGGCCCGATTGCATCAGGTGTGACATTCCAGTTCCCGAGCCCCACTACGAGACAACTGCTGTCCCTTGGTATATTCATACGCTTTAAAAAAAGAGCCAGTTCCTCAGCGAATACTTTCTCTACTTTCTTTTGCAGCTCTGTATCAGACTCCCGGATTCCCTGGACTTCTATCGTCAGGTAGCTGCCCTGTTTCTTCCCTAGCTCTTTTTCACCTTCTGCGGTAACCTCAACGAGGGAAATCTTTAAGTCGTCCACTTCTTTTTCTTTTATAATAACGCCCTGGATTTGAGAGACATTTTTTTCATCGGCAACACCTTTTTGATTAAGTCTCATTTCTCTGGCTTCTATAGCCAAATCGGTACGGACAGAATAATTGCTTAAATCAAGGTTACTTTTCATAGCGGCCTCCTAATTTGCAAATCAATCATATTCATTCTAGTATTTTCCAAAATCCTTTATATCATTCTGACTATTTTTCTTTTTTAATATTCGCCGTTGTGATACAATATCGCTTACCGGGATAAATTTTTGTTGAATACAATCATTCCTTTTCAATTCCGATATTGCAATAAAAGGCACAGTCTGATAAAATATCACTTGTGCTATTTAAGTATCGATTTGAAAAGTCGAGTTCATATAGTCTCGATTTCTTGTGTAGGAGGTGAACGGAATGCCAAACATTAAATCTGCTATTAAACGTGTGAAAACAAGCGACGAGTCACGTGCTCATAACGCAACTGTGAAATCTACAATGCGTACTTCTGTGAAAAACGTTGAAGTTGCATTAGCAAACAATGAAGTTGAAGCTGCTAAAGAAGCTCTTTTAACAGCATCTAAAAAGTTAGACAAGGCTGCATCTAAAGGATTAATCCACAAAAATGCGGCAGCCCGTAAAAAATCTCGTTTAACGAAAAGACTAAATTCATTAAACGCATAATGAATGATGAACGATCCGCTATCGGGTCGTTTTTTTTATGCGGTGAAAACATCTGCAAAAAGAGCTTCGGGAACATTTCCGAAGCCCTTTTAATATTTTCCAAATCCTCTGTATTACTAACATTTTGGCTCTGTTAAACGATAATGTTGTTTTGGGAAGGGAATCTGCGAGACTCCTGCGGAAAAACGGGCTGGCAAGA
>NZ_QVTC01000069.1 GCF_003429085.1 Bacillus sp. V59.32b
CGCCCGCCCCTAAGGTGCGCGAAGCGCCTGGAACGGAAATCAACAGACCCCATTAACAGGCCAAATAAAAAATAACTGCAGGCAAACTCGATTTCATCCAGTTTGTCTACAGTCTGAACGGTCTTATTGAAAGACCGTTCATTTAATCTAATGGATTTATCGCCTGAGTGAGTTAGATAAATCATCCGCTGTTTGGATTGATGACCTCTGAACCCAAGTTATTTCATGCAAAATTTTTATCTTGCTTTTTCAAAGCGGTTTTTAAAATCTTGCCGGTTCCCGATTTCGGCAGTTGATCGATAAAGCTAATATAGTCAGGGACTTTATAATGGACCAGCTTTTCTTTACAGAAATCCTGAAGATCTTTTTCGTTTTGGCTAGTCTTAGTAACGATATATGCGACGATTTTTTCGCCTAATAAAGGGTCCGGCCTGCCAATTACTGCACATTCGACTACCTCCCGATGGGTATACAGAATTTCTTCAATCTCTCTTGGATAGACGTTATAGCCACCACGTATGATTAAGTCTTTTTTACGGTCGACAATAAAAATATATCCGTCTTCATCCTGGTACGCAAGATCCCCGGTGTACAGCCATCCGTTCTTAATCGTATTTTCCGTTTCCTGCGGTTTTTTATAATAGCCTTTCATGGCGTTTGGCCCTCTAAAAACAATTTCGCCAACCGCTTTTGGCGGTATCGTGTTTCCTTCCGGGTCGATGATCTTTAAGTCTACACCTGGAAGGGGCAAACCGACGGAGCCATGTTTTTTCTCCGCGCTTGCGGGGGTTGCGGTTAACATGACCGTACTCTCGGTCATCCCATATCCTTCTGCTATCTCCACACCCATTAAACGGTTTGCCTTCTCGATAATTTCGACCGGAATACTCGCTCCTCCTGAGCCGGCAATCCGCAGATTTGAAAAATCCAATTCTGTGATATTGGGAGATTGAACGAACATCGCATACATGGTTGGGACACCTAGAAACACAGTAATCTTGTGACTAGCGATTGAGTCCAAAATCGAAACAGGTTCAAACCGCTCCTCCAAATAAATCGTCGCCCCGTGAGAGATCGGTGAAAGAAACCCTTGAAGCTTTGCATAGGCATGGAATAACGGTAATACACACAAAATTCGATCCCCTGGTTTTATCTCACTAAAAACCGCGGACGTAATTGCCATCCAATTTAAGTTAGAGTGGCTAATCATCGCACCTTTCGGATTGCCTGTTGTCCCAGAAGTATAAATAATCTGGGCCGTGTCCATTGATTTGCGTTGTACAGGCTGCGAGCTTGGGGAGTGCTGCAACAACTCTTTCCAGTTCAAATATCCAGAAAGCTCTTGGTCTCCATAATAAATAATCTCTTTTATACTTTGAAACTGATGTCTTACATTTTCGATAACCTGGCGTGACAATTCTTCGATAATCAGGAATTCAGATTCCGAGTCATTCAGGATATACGTTACTTCTTGTTCTTTAAATAATGGATTGATAGGAACCACCGTGGCTCCGTTTGCCAGTAGTGCGAAATAGGTAATGATATACTCTGGTCGGTTGGACATCATGAGAGCGACATTTGTACTCTCTTTTACGCCGAGACTTCGCAGAGCCGCGGCTGCTTGAAAAACCTTTTGATGTAATTCCTTATATGTTAAAATCTCATTCTTAAAATGTATGGCTGGGTTATCTGGTAAACGTTCCACTGTTGATGATAACAATTCAACAATATTCATAATCCATAACCTCCACTGTTTTATAAGAACCTGTTTTAACTGAATTGCTTAATGATCTATAGTCCGAGATTCTTCGCAATGATTACCTTCATGATTTCGTTCGAACCTGCGAAGATGGTTGTGACCGGAATATCCCGGTACCGGCGGGCAATCTTATACTCTTCCATATACCCGTAACCGCCATGAAGCTGCATGCATTTTCCGGACGCTCTTTTAGCCATTTCAGTGATCCAATATTTTGCCATCGATACTTCGGTGACGATATCTTTTCCTTGTATATGTTTTACGATAAGGTCATCTACAAAAGTCCGCCCAAGCTGGATTTCCGTTGCCATTTCCGCAATCACAAACTGGGTATTTTGAAATTGGCTTATTTTTCTTCCAAACGCCTCCCGTTCTTTTATGTAGGCAAGCGTTAAAAATAGCATATCTTCGGCGGACAATTGGGCACCGATAGCGCAAAGAAGTCGCTCTTGCTGCAGCTTTTGCATTAGATAAAAGAATCCCATTCCTTCTTCCCCAATTAAGTTTTCCGTCGGGACGATCGCATTCTCGAAAAACAATTCGGCTGTATCGGATGCATGCTGGCCGATTTTTTCAAGTTTTTTCCCACGTGAAAAACCGGGCGTATCCTTTTCAATCAAAAATAGGCTGATCCCTTTATGGGCAGGTTTTGCATGTAGATCTGTCTTTGCGGCAACGATAATAAAGTCAGCCTGGTAGCCATTCGTAATAAACGTTTTGGTACCATTTATTATATATTGGCCATCCTTTTTTTCCGCTGTCGCTTGAATATTCGCCAGGTCAGATCCGGCCCCGGGTTCGGTCATGGCGATAGCCGAGATCATTTCACCGGTTAAAAATAATGGAAGATATTTTTCTTTTTGTGCCTCTGTCCCAAATGAATCGATATAAGGAGCAACAATGTCGCAATGCAGGGAGATTCCTCCCAAACCTGCACCAACCCGGCCCAGTTCCTCCGCAAGTATGACGGAAAAACCAAAATCCGCTCCTAGCCCTCCATACTGTTCATCAATCCATGGACATAAGAAGCCATTATCTCCAACCTTTTTCCAAAACGATCGTGGTACCAGCCCGTCTTTCTCCCATTGGTCGAAAAAAGGAACAGCTTCCTTTTCGAGAAATTTACGTAAAGATTGCTGAAATAAGACATGATCCTCATTTAAAAAAGGACGTGAGTTTTTTTGAGATTGGATAGTTAGGGCTTCAGCCATTTTTCATCCTCCCAGTTTTCATTTTAGCTTTTATGATGGAAGTTCTTGCAGAGAAGTATTTTTGAAAGCGGTTACAAAATTTTAAATGTGGCAAATTTAGTGTTGGAGTATCGCCAGGCATGTTATGAAAATAATTTCTCCTTCCCTCCCTTTATATGATTATGCCTGCACTCTATCATTTCACTTTCTACATTTATTAGTAATATCCTCTTATTTTCGGCTAGTAGTTAAAACTGTGTTTAGGTCCAAGTCCTGAAATGATGAAAACTTCTGACTTATGATAAACTAACATTAGAAATGTACAGGAGGAGAGATCATGACAAAATTCATTGGCTACGTTGGAACGTATACCAAAGGCGACAGCAAAGGCATTTATACCTTCACCCTCGATACAGATAACGAAAAGTTAAGCGGGACAACATTGGCCGCGGAACTGGAAAACCCTACATACGTAACTGTCAGCAACGACAATAAAAACTTGTTTGCAGTAGCCAAACAAAGAGAATTCGGCGGAGCGGCAGCTTTTTCAATCGATACTACTACTGGAGAGCTATCTCTCACAAACACGCAAGTATCAGCCGGAGCATCCCCTTGCCATGTAAGCGTTGATAGCGAAAAGGCTACTGTTGTAACAGCGAATTATCATAAAGGAACCGTTGAATCTTTTCGCATTGAGGACAAGGAAGGTTCACTCAGCCCTGTTATGTCCGTTATCCAACATGTGGGCACAGGACCGAATAAAGAAAGGCAAGAAAAGCCGCATGTACATTATGCTGGCTTTACCCCTGATGAAAGATATGTCGCGGTTGTGGATTTAGGCATCGACAAGCTGATTACATATAAACACGATAACGGTCAATTAACCGAAGTTCATTCACTCGAGGTCAAAGCCGGAAGCGGACCGAGGCATCTCGTTTTTCATCCAAACGGAAAATATGCCTATATCATGACAGAGCTTAGCAACGAAGTGATTGGTTTAACATACAATTCAGAAGACGGCAGCTTTACTGAACTTCAATATATCTCTACCATTCCTGAAGATTTTACAGAGAATAACCAGGGCAGTGCTATTCACATTTCTTTAGACGGAAAATTTGTCTACGCCGGTAATCGTGGCCATGACAGCATTGCACTATTTTCAGTAAATGAAGAGACTGGTGAACTGTCTTTTGTTGAACATACTTCTACCGAAGGGAATTGGCCGCGTGATTTCGTGTTGGATCCATCCGGGAAATTTGTTGTAGCAACCAACCAGGAATCTCATAACCTCGTCCTGTACTCGAGAGATGAAGCAACAGGGAAACTTACCTTGCTTCAATCAGATGTACACGTGCCTTATCCAGTTTGCGTTAAGTTTTTGAATGTTTAATTTTTCATCATTTCCATAAAATAATCGTATCTTGGATGAGCAGTTTCATTGCTCATCCTTTTTTTAACCGATATAATTTGGTCAACTTGCTTGAAAAGCGGAAGCGCCCTCCAAGTGTGGAACATCGACTAAAATCTGCCACATCATGTGGCAAACGTCGATGCCAGCCCATCCTGGGCAAGTCCGACAGATATGAGACGAACCGCGAGGAGGCAGTTCCTCAGCCACCACAGTGGTTTGACTTATGACCCGAGGGGCTGGCGCTGGCCGACTAAGATCGCCACATCGTGTGGCGACGTCGGCACTTGTACGTCCTGTACGTCGTAGCTCGACTTCAGTCAAAGTTTATAAAATTAAGCTTATTTTAATACAAAGTAATTGGAAAGTATTAATTGATTCTCCCTTTCATCATCAAAAAATAATCTAACAGAAAGAAGTTGGAAGTATGTCCAGTGAAAATTCAAAGCAATTAACTGATATCAAATTTTCCGTGCTCGATCTCGCTCCTGTTGTAGTCGGCGGCAGTGTATCTGAATCTTTGCAGAATACGCTCAATCTTGCTCAGCATGTTGAAAAATGGGGCTATACCCGTTTCTGGCTCGCTGAACATCATAACATGACCGGGATTGCAAGCTCTGCCACTTCCGTAGTGATTGGCCATGTGGGCGCAGGCACCTCGAAAATCCGTATAGGCTCCGGCGGCATCATGTTGCCGAATCATGCCCCGCTTGTCATTGCCGAGCAATTCGGTACTTTGGAGTCGCTATTTCCTGGGCGTGTCGATCTGGGCCTCGGTCGCGCACCGGGTACCGATCAACTGACAGCCTATGCTCTTCGCCGTGATAAAACGAGTAATGGAGAGGATTTCCCTGAACAATTAGAAGAATTACGCTCCTACTTCAAACCAGCCCTAGCTTCGAATAGGCATGTCAGGGCGGTTCCGGGTGAAGGTTTGAATATTCCTATCTGGCTGCTGGGTTCAAGCGGTTTTAGCGCACAATTAGCGGGGCAGCTTGGCCTTCCGTTTTCTTTCGCGAGCCACTTTTCACCGAATAATACATTAGGTGCGTTGAAATTGTACCGGAACAATTTTCGCCCTTCTGAATTTCTTGACAAGCCGTACGCGATGGTTGGGGTAAACGTAATTGCAGCGGATAGTGAAGAAAAAGCAAAACGCCTTGCTACTTCCATGCAGCAACAATTCTTGGACCTGATCCGCAATACTCCAGGGCAAATCAAACCGCCGGTTGACAGCATGGATGAACTTTGGACACCTTATGAAGAAGCTGCTCTCGAACAACAGCTGGGTTCGTCCATTATCGGCGGTCCGGAAACGGTAAAAGAAAAATTACAAGCATTTTTAGATGAAACGCAAGCCGACGAAATGATTATTAACGCTTCGATCTTTGACCATTTTGATCGCTTGCGATCCTTTGAAATCATTTCAGAAATTACTGGTATGAAAACAGTCTCTTCTAAGTAACGAATAAGAAGGATAATTGATTTAACATACGACCCTTCTTCTTCTGGATAATTCTGGTCATTCATCCACTTTTTAATAATGAATAAGTAGTTTTTATTGTTAAAAAGCGGGAATACTAAGAATGTAAGGCAATACAACATGAAGGGACTGGTTAAATTGGAAGATCTAACAGCGACTTCAAGATTCGTATTGACTAAGGTACATTCAAGATTTGTCAGACTGACGAAAGGGACATTGGTGACAAACCGATGGACGTAGCGTTAGGGCCTGAACTCAGGCATCTAAATATCAGCTAAAGTCAATACCAATGAGGAGGGACTGGAAAACATGAGTTTTACAGCGACTTCAAAACGTGTATTGAGCACCTCTCATTCGAAGAAGAAATATGTTTGGATAACAAAAGGAAGTCTGGTAGATAACCGTTATATTTGGAGAACAGGACGCAGTTCCGATGGTTATTCATCAGAAATGTATTTTTAATTGAAAATGGAAAGCTCATACCTAAATGGTATGGGCTTTTCTTTATGTAAAAGTCTTCCCTCCTTTATGTTGTGCTTTAAATTATTGATGACCAAACACAGACAAATGAGTAGGTACATAAGATGGGTTCGTGGATAGAACCATGGAAGATTCATTTTTAAGGAGCGGGTTTTAATGATAAAAATAACGTTGGACGTTGCAAAAAAACTTTTGAAAGCTGCGGAAAGGCGCGCGCATGAGCTTGGCATTTCTGAGGTGATTTCCATTGTCGATGAAGGCGGAAATTTAATCGCCAGTCACCGGATGGATGATGCGGCGATAGCCAGTATCAATATCTCAAAAAATAAGGCATGGACCGCCGTTTCAATGAAAATGCCAACTTTAAAATTAGCTAAACTGTCTGTCCCTAACGCGGAATTGTATGGAATCAACACTACGAACCATGGACGTGTGGTTGTGATTGGCGGTGGAATTCCCCTTATGAAGGATGGAAAGATTGTCGGCGGAGTCGGCGTCAGCGGTGACACGGTTGCCAACGACTTAGAGGTCGCAATGGCCGCAGTTCAAATGTTTGAGAATGTCTACGGACTCACACATTCGCATTATCCTCACCACACTCCACATGACTCACCTTTCTATTAATTTTTTTGGGAGCCACCTATTTTGTTATGTAGGTGTGCTCTTTCCATTTACATAAATATAAGAGTCTCAATTTCATAGAAATTTCCATTAAATTGACGTATATTTATAATAAACCTTACATGAGGAGACTGCTTATGAAGAATAGGACGCTAGTCATTTCCCATAATATTGATCAAAACTTTATCAATCAAATAAAGGAAATCATTCCCAAATGGACGATTATAACAGGAAGAGATTCTGAAGTTTGGAACAATCATGTTCAAGATGCCGAAATCATCGCAGGCTGGAAAAAAGGGATGAAAGACAAGCTGGATGGTCAATCCTCGCTTCGATGGCTGCAAACATGGAGTGCCGGGATCGACTCTTTGCCACTGGAAACATTAGAGTCCAGGAATGTGATACTGACCAGTGCAAACGGAGTCCATGCCTTCCCCATCTCAGAAACAATCTTTGGGTTAATGCTTGCATGGACGAGGAAGATCCATACATATGTAAGGAATCAAAGCTCAAAAATCTGGCATAATGCTAGCATGAAGCTGGAGATTCACGGGAAGACAATCGGGATCATTGGTGTAGGAGTGATAGGCAAGGAAACGGCCAAAATCGCAAAAGCCTTTGGGATGACTGTATTAGGCATCAGGAATTCTGGCATGCCTGAAGAATTCGTCGATGAAATGTCCACCGGGAAAGAACTTCATTCCATACTTCCCCGGTGTGATTATGTCGTGGTAACTCTCCCACATACAAAACAAACCCATCATTTATTCGGGTCGGAAGAATTTAAAAAAATGAAAAAAACAGCCTTTTTTATCAATATTGGCCGTGGAGAAACAGTCGTGGAAAAAGAGCTCATTGATGCGTTAAAGAACGGGGAGATCGCAGGGGCAGGCCTTGATGTCTTTGAAAAAGAGCCATTGACGGAAGAAAGCCCGTTATGGGAGCTCGATAATGTGATCATCACCCCTCATACCGCCGGCTCCACCGAGTATTATGACCAAAGGGTACTCGAAAACATATTCATACCGAACCTGAAAGACTATCTTCAAGGAAACAAACCTTCCGTTAACCTGGTCGATTATACAAAGGGATACTAAGGTAAAGTTGTCCAGGAGAGGGCAGATTCTATTGCTGAATCCGCCCTCTTCTTATTATTGGACAACTTCAATAATCTTAGCTATATCTTTCCTCTTTAAAAGGATTCGCTGACATAGAATAACCAAGCTGTTCCCAAAAGCCGGCTACGTTAACGTTCATAAAGCGAATGCCCGAGACCCACTTCGTCCCTTTCCATAAATAAAAAGATGCTGGCGGAATAAATCGTAGAGGATAACCATGCTTTGGCGATAGATCTTGCCAGTCATGGGTTTGGTCCTTCCAGCGATATGCAAACAAAGCGTCGTCACCTAGAAGGTCTTTCAGCGGTAAGTTGGCGTTATATCCAAACCGGTCTCCCTCATAGTATCCATAAATTTGTACATGGGTAACATCCTCATTCAGATCCACTAGCTTCAGCATCTCCTTTAGAGCGACCCCTTCAAATGTCGTATCAAACTTTGACCAGGACGTAACGCAATGCATATCGACTGTAGAAATCGTCTTCGGCAGGCTCATCACCTCAGCAAAAGATAAAGTGACCTCATTTTTCACAGCTCCGAACAATCTGAAATTCCATGTTTCTTCGTTAAATTTATAAACATCCCCCTGATGCAGGATCGGCCATTTTTCCGTTTCGAATTGACCAGGAGGCAGTTGTTTTCCCAAGGTGTATCATCCTTTCAAAGCATAAATTAGTATGCCTTCATGATATCGATTAAACATAGTCGGCGCAAGGAAGTACATTTATTCGAGAGTTCCTGCCCCCAGTTAAATTTCAATCGAGAACTTATCCTGAATCTCTTTCTTTCCATGAGGAGTTATGATCAAAGCTCTTGAATTAACCGAACGTGAAATCCACTGAAGTTCCAGGAACCTCTCTAGTAGAGCGTTCCCAAGTGCTCCCGCTAAATGATGACGCCTTTCACTCCAGTCGAGGCATTTATGGCAAAAAGATCTCCTTTTCTTTATAACATCTTCAATTTTTATTTGAAAATCATTTAAGAAATGCTCCCCTTCGATTGAAAGCACAAATTCATTTTCACTTTGTTTTATCACGTTCTTTTTAATCAATGAATCGGTTATCTTGACGCCTAAATTACCGGCGATATGATCATAGCAGGTTCTTGCGATTCGTATGGCGTTATCTTCTCTAGATTGTCTGAGTGATTTGATTTCGACAGGAGGTGCGATAGCAAGCAGATATTCCATGATCTGGGCCACTTCTTGATTCTGAATTCCAAAATAGCGATGTCTTCCCTGACCTTCCACAGCTATTATGTTACCCTCCACTAATTTAGAAAGATGATAACTAATGGTTTGAGGTGTGATACCGATCATGAAAGACAATTCACTCGCTGTATGAAATCTTCCATCCATTAACACAGTTAAGATAGCGGAGCGTGAATACTCGCTTATAAGGGCAGCTATGTTTGCCACATTTTGATTGATGCTCAAATTGAATCCCTCCAATTGTAATCCATATTTCGATGATAGTTGAAATAATTTGGAAGTACAATGTTTTTAAAGAAATTATTACGAGGAGAGATTGTAGTGAAAAGAAAGACGTTCAATCACAATTCAAGGATTATCGAACCTAAGATTTTATATTATGGAACACCGGTGGTCTTACTTACTACCCTTAATGAAGATGGTTCTACTAATATTAGCCCTATATCGTCGTCCTGGGCTCTGGGTGATTGTATCATACTAGGAATAGGGATTGGCGGGAAAGCATTTGACAATTTAAAGCGAACTACTGAATGTGTCATTAATGTCCCTAATAAAGATTTGTGGGCAAACGTAGAAAAATTAGCTCCTTACACCGGAAAAGAAGACGTGCCTGATTATAAAAAAGATTTGGGCTTTACCTTTCAAAGGGAAAAGTACACCGTGAGCGGACTAACTCCCCTGTCAGCAGAAAAAGTTCAACCAGACCGAATCGATGAATGCCCGATTCAAATTGAAGCTACCGTTAAAAATCTAACTGTTCCAGGGCACTCGCCTTATTTTGCCATTGTGGAAACCAAGTCCCTACTCGTACACGCCCATGAAAATATCCTTATGGATGACAAACATATTGATCCGAATAAGTGGAATCCTCTTATCTACAGTTTCCGCCATTATTTTGGATTAGGACAAGAACTGGGGAAAACGTTTCGTGCACAGTGAAACAAGTAATACTCAGGTTTCCAAAAACTTTCCTCATCTTGATGGTACCTTGTCCTTACTTGTCTTTTGCTTCATACCAAGGAATAGTCGGTCTGGTCGCTGGATACCCATATTGTTCCCGGTACGCTTTCCTTTCAACAGTAAAATGCCACCAACTTTTATCACTGCCTGGATGGTTAGCGTGGTGAACGACACAACGCAATGAGTCTTCTACGCATGGGTCTTCCCAGTGACCGATTTTCGCTTCCAACCGATTAAGTAGTTCCGCCCCTTCCTCGCCTTTGATCTCTTCAAGAGAATAATAGCCAAGCTCAATGACCATTTGAGCTAACTTTGGACCGATTGAATGGATTGCTTGAAATTGCGCCAGAGCTTGAAGGTATCTAGCTCGTTCTGTCGATTGCAAACATCGGGATAGTTCAGATAAATCCATATCCTTTATTCGACTCAATTTTATTTTGAAAGATCTTAATTTTTATCTTTCTTCCGCTGTTAAAGGAAGTTTGGGAGTAGTCGTCTTTATGAGTGTTTTACTCGCTTTCTTGTAGAGATGATTTTCATCGTTTTGTTGCGAAGTTATCCGATTTTGTTGCAGGTTTCCCCTGTTTTGTTGCGGGAAATCTGATTTTGTTGCGAGTCCTCAAAAAAAAGGACGCCGGCACAATCCCCATCAAGCTGCAACCAAATTTCTCTCTTTCCCGGCACTTCTAACTTGCCAATTCTGCTATCAATACAGGAAGCCAATCTTTTAATTCCTTAAACTGAAATCCGGCCTTTTTGGCTTGGTCATTAGCGATAACCCATGAAGTCGGCAGATTATAGGGGGATTCGTTGTCCTCGGTTATATTTTCGGTTACGATTGCTGTATTTCCCGTTTTCTCTTCAATAAGTGCCATGAGCTCCTTCAATTCAATAGAACCATTTGAACATGCGTTAACCGGGGAATTAAAAGGGTTCTCCCCGGCAAAAGCTAAAAATGCCGCTGCCTCTTCAGATGAAATGAACGAAATAGATGATTTACAATTGCTTAAGCCAATCTCTTGTCCTTCCTTGACTTTTCTCACATGAAACAGCAGGCGTTCTGTATAATCATCCACTCCTAATACAATGGGAAAGCGGACTGCTGTAACTGGAAAAGGCGATTTTTGATAGAAAAAAGCTTCTGCAAGCCGTTTGCCCTCATCATAGGTGAATTGATTCCGGTCTCCCGTACTTACAGGATAAGAGTATGGATTGAAATCCGCTTCATCAAGAATTGTTTCAGACATTTTATAGACCGATTGTGAGGAGGTGAAAACATAATGACCGACTCTATCCTTGAAAACCTCACAAGCATTTTTGGCATCACCAGGGGAATAGCCTATTTGATCATACACGATGTCCCATTCGTCACTGCCGGCTGCTGCTTTAAGAGAGTCCCGGTTGAACCGATCAAGCTCCAGCCGGTTCACATGAATTCCAAATGGGTCAGCTGTTTTCCCCCTCGTACCAATGGTGACATCCGCACCTTTCTCAATCAATGATTCAACAAGTCTTTTTCCGAAAAAACGTGTACCGCCAAGCACAAGCACCTTCATACCCCAATCCCCTTCCAATTGAATGATTTTCATCCTCGAAGAAACGCTCTTTTCATTATCTATTTTGACACCATTATCGTTCTTTCCTTCTTTTCGCTTTTAAAAACAAGGAGACTGGCCACCCAATTATGTGTCACCATGGACAGGTACCTGACCTTTGGGGTGTACTTTTTCATATAGTTATTAGTGAGAGAAGTTTTAAAGCAAAGGAGGTTTTTAATTTGTTTTCCAGAAGACCGCAACCGCCACCACAAAGACCCAGGCCCGCTTTTTTCTCACTAGGGCCTTCACGTCGTGCACCGGTGAAACAAGAGAAATCAGGGATTATGTCAAATTTCCGCAATGAGGATGGAAATATCGATTATATGAAAATAGCAGGGACCGCTCAAAACGCCAAAAGAATGTATGATCAAGTAAAACCTTTTGTCGGACCCTATGTGATTCCGCTCATCACAAGGTTTATTAAGTAGTGGGTCCACAGCTAGAATAAAATCAGTTCCGGGGCATCCTCGTTCTTCCGCCTTGCCCTTTCATTAGGAGATTTTTCTATTTTTTACATTAGCCCGGACAAATTTCAAGGTTGTTCATATTCTGTATTAGCAAGCCAGAAAGGGGTGGATTGAATGTCTGATTACAAAAACGGCGGAAGTGCTTTCGCGTTAATCGTTGTGTTGTTTATCCTTCTCATCATCGTTGGAGCAGCTTACGTTTACTAATCCGATTAAATAAACGAGCTTCATCGTAAAATGTTTTAGAAAGGGTGTATTCCTGGGATTGACCGGGAATACACCCTTTTGCCTATCCGCTTATCTTTTTGCTCATAACAATCCTGGTTTCGCTAAATCCAAGCTGGTGGTACAGCTCCATGGCTTCATTTCCCTGATACACAGCAAGCCTGATTTCTTGAAGACCTTGCGCGTTTAGATCTTGGATACATGCTTCCATCAATCTCTTTGCGTAGCCTTTTTTTCTATACACTTTAAGTGTGTATAGTTCATAGATAAAACCTGATTGCAGATCCGTCATACTGTCGTTCTGAGTTCCATACAGAATCCATCCCGCCAGTTGACCCGACTCCTTCACGACCAGGAGTTTCCCATTACTGCTGAGCACTTTCTCCATCATGGCTTTCGCCTTTTCTTCTCCGCCCTTAAAATAGCCCAGCGTTCCTTCTGTAAGGGCTCGTTCCGTATATGGATGTACTTGTTTTAAATCAGTTTTTGAAGCCTGCACGATTTCCATAAAATCCTCCCTTAATTTCCATGAATAAGAGCTGCAGATAAACAGCCCTTATCCTTATACACTTATCCCTCATAATTAGATTTCTTTAAAAACTGGCTCCTATTTCGGTAAGCAATCAAGCTGGATAAGGCAAGCATTAATGCAGACAAAAAGAAAACAAAACGAACGCCAAATGCATGGGCAACTACACCGATTAATAATGAACCCGCCCCAAATATCCCTGTTCCGATCATACCTAGAGACGTATAAACAGCGGCGAGCTGTTCTCTTGAAATGCTTGTTTGAATAACAGTCTGCTGCGGTATGCTTTTCAATTGCCCAAATAAGCCTATAAAGCTTGACAATAACAATGCCCACAAAGGACTGCTTGTAGTACCAAAAAAGAGTGTCCCTATAAATCCGAACAAAGCGCCAACAAAAATGAAATTGCCCCGATGTTTCTCTATATAGAAAGAATATCTCATGGATAAAACACTTCCTGCTATCAGCCCGACAAAAAATGCTCCGTTAATAAAACCCCACCATTGTTCACCTTCTTGCAGGGCTTCCTCCACAAATACATAAAGAATCGCGGCTATCCAGACAGTGCTGGCCGCGGCTTCAAGAAATTCCATTTGAGCTAATGCTTTAAGCAGTGGTATACCTTTAATCATCTTCCAGCCTACCGTAAATTGAAGCCACTTACCTTCCTGTACGGGTGCATGATGCTCAACACGCTTTAGATGGCTTAGACATAAACTAGCGAAAGCAAATAAACCAAACGTGCACCAAATTAATTGATTCTGTTGGAACACGACCAGCAATAGACTACCGCTCATCCACATGCCCATTTGAATAAGCTGGGTGATCGTTTCTGAAAGGCCATTTGCTTGCAATAACTCATCATCTTCGACGTAATGCGGAATGAGTGTTTGCCTGATCGGATTGGCACAACCATCCAGAAAGGCAACTCCGGCTATCAATAAAAACAAAAAGTGATAATTAGCTGGATGCAACCATGAGGTCATGAATATGGCTAAGACCAATAAGATGATCGTTTTCCCAATTTGAGAGCCCAGTAAAAGCTTCTTCAACTCATATTCCCGGATGAACAGAGGCATTAAAAAACTTGAAACAAACATAGCAGACGTGATGGTAAATGGAACAAAAGCAGCTACTGCAGCAGAAGCTGTCATTTTATAGAGAACGCTTATAATACTGACGACATATAAAACATCGCCAACATTCGCGAACGATTGCCCTAACATTAATAACCGAAAGTTTCGATTTGATTTCACAAACATCCCCCTATTTTGGAAATTCAAATGAATTGGGAAATGTTTTAAATTGGACTTTGGATCATATGAGACTCCTTTTTTAAATTAATGTATAATTCGGGGGATATTGTGCAGACATTCATAGAGTGGCTTTCGCTCATTAGTAAGCCATTGCCACTTTTCGTACAATCTAACTCGTTTTAATTATTGATAAAAGCCAAAGGAGGTCAAGATCGCTACAAAAATAACGGAAGCTAGAGTGCCGGTAAACAATGCGATTAATTGTGTTCTCCTCTCTCTTGTTTCAAACCATAAACTGAATGCCACGATGATAGAGAGCAAGATACCGAAGAATACAGATGCAAACGGGTTTGTAGGAGTTATCCAGTCATACCAATTTAACCAATCCATACGATCACCCTTCTTGTTTTCCATTCATATCCATTTATTATCAGCTTACTTTAATACGGTTTCATCTTCAATGAATATTTAGCTTTTTATGAAATCGTGTCGGTTTGGTTCCTAATAAAAAAGAAAAGCAGCCAACTGCTTTCAGTTAACTGCTACTAAGATTTGCATGGTGTTTTGTGACCAATACAAATTCACCATTCAATATGCTGTTTCGTCGGATTGGGGTCATGTTCAAGAAGATATTGCTGAAGTCCGGCAAGATCGTCGGTGTTAATAAGGTCCACTCCGGCTTTTAACAATTCATTCCAGACAGCTTCGCGGTTCGAAAGCGCCTTATCTGGAGTGGCCCAGAAACGGACAATCTGACCTCGATTATGCGCCTCTTTTACGATGTTATTTAGCTTTTCACGTTCATGTTCAGGCATTTCCCCTATGCCTTGCAATATAAAGTGCTTCGTCCAGTTATCACTGATGACCGGCATAAATTCATTGGGCACATTAGTTCCAAGATCGCTCATGCGCCCATCGAATGTGGCGTAACGAATGTTTTGGTCTTCCATCAGATCACGCGGACGGTTTCCTGAAATAATAACCGTAATCGCGCTTTGCTTCACACCTGACATTGAAAACTTAGTCAGTATCTTTTTGTATTCGGCTAGCTGTTTATGAATTTCTTTATACGTAGCCACATCTTCTGATTTAATGTCGATCCAGAGCAAAAAGTCCTGATTAGTCCCATTGTATACGGAACCTCGGTTTTCATGAACTCTTTCTTTTAATGGATCCAAGTAAAGCGACTTTAAGGTGCGCTCCGGGTTCACGTTTATTTGATCATGGGCAACGAGCAGTTCGCCGTCTTTCAGCCAAACATCAGCCTCCACGCTTGTAAAACCATGTTCCAATGCGTCATAGAGCGGGCGCTCATGCTCATAATCGTTATGAGCGTGAGCTTTTGCGAGTGGTACAATCGACGATTCTTTCTTAAGATGCACGGCTGAGGCTGCCGTGGCTGAAAATTGAATGGCGAACACAGCAACAGTAAGAGACATTATCAACCACCATTTCTTCATCGTTTTTACCTCCTGTCGAATTAACTATTTTTATCCTAACTTATAAATATGATAAAACAACCCTATTAACAGAACGTTAACAAACTCTAAAAAGGTGTTTACATAAAGAAAGCTCTCACATAGTGAGAGCCAGAAAAAAATTTCTTTGTTCTAGTTTCGTAGCAGACGATTGGGGTGTTTGAAAGATCAATCATACTTCGACAATTTCCATTATTGGATGGCCATTCTATTAGCCCTGTTTGCCCAAAAAATCGACGAGAGCTTCGTTAGTTGGAGAAGATGGCATGCCGTCGGGCTTTAATCCGTTTACGATTGCGGTTTCATATGTGTGATTTCCCATACAGATCACTTTGAGACCCTTTATAACCTCTTGTTCACTAAGCCTGGTTGTTTTCAAGCCTTCGATAAACTGCTGTACAGATGCACTGCTAGGGAACACTATGGTATCTAATTTTACTTCTTCCAGCGTGCGTAAGAATATAGGGATGAACTGTTCATCAAGCTGCTTTTGCGAGGTCTGAAACATATCAAATTCTCCATATTGGCTCATAAAATATTGCTCATTACTTTCCACGGTGTTATCGCCAATAATCAGTAAGTTACCGGTACTATTCATTTTATCTACGATTTCCGCTGAAAACCCCCGTTCATTCAAGGCTTTCTTTGATTTAATGGAACTGGTAAATAATTCGGCTTTAATTTTGCGGATATCCATGCTGCGACCAATCAATAGCTCGAAGAATTCCTTTACACTTTCAGGTGAACCGAACAGGATTCTCTCATAGCTGTCTATGCGATCCAAGATCTGTTCTTTTACAGGAGCTGCCTCGCGTTTCCATTTCGGATACTCCATCACATCAGCGCCTTGTTCCCGCAGTTCAGCTGCAAGTGCACTTTCTTCCGTACCTGTCCGTGCCAGTAAAATTTGACGTCCAAACAACGGTTTTTTCTCAAACCAGTTGATTTTCCCGCGAATCGATACGACATCACCAACAAGTGTGATGGCGGGATTGCTGAACTTGGCATCTTTCACTTTTTGAGCAATCGTTGAGAGTGTCCCCTCCAACGTTTTTTGTCTGCCCAATGTTCCCCATTGAATAAGGATTACAGGTGTGTCAAGCGATTTCCCATGCTTTACGAGATTTTCACAAATATGCGGAAGGTTGGCAACACCCATATAGAAGGCAATTGTATCGATGCCTTTTGCCAAAGAAGTCCAGTCTAAATTTGGCTTTCCATCTTTGGATTTATCATGAGCCGTCACAATTGCAAACGATCCGCCATATTCCCTGTGAGTGACCGGGATTCCCGCATACATCGGGGCTGCGATTCCTGATGTGATACCGGGAACCATTTCAAAAGGAATCCCGTTTTCGGCCAAGCCCGCAGCCTCTTCGCCAACACGCCCGAATACACCTGGATCGCCTCCTTTTAAACGAACCACTATTTTCCCTTCCAATGCCTTGGAAATCAGAAGTTCGTTGATTGTCTCTTGTCGGAGAATATGACGGTCGGGAAGCTTACCGCCATAGATAAGTTCACAGTCGTTATTCGCAAATTCCAATAGCTTTGGGTTTACTAATCTATCGTAAAGGATGACTTCCGCGCGGCGGATAGCCTCGAGACCTTTTACAGTGATCAATCCGATATCGCCAGGGCCTGCCCCCACTAGATACACCTTTCCATGCTTCATCTTAACGACTTCCTTCCACGTTTAACATTATCCTGATGTTTTCATATTACCTTAAGAAAAGTGCAGGCACCTTGATTATACCGAACTTCTTATTATTCTTCCTTATTTAAAGGCTCTGTTAAACGATAATGTTGTTTTTGGGAAGGGAATCTTCGAGACTCCTCGAAAATGCATACGCATTTTCTCGTGCGGTGTCTATTCAAGGATGATGAATCAACGTC
>NZ_QVTC01000007.1 GCF_003429085.1 Bacillus sp. V59.32b
TTTCGAGGAGTCTCGCAGATTCCCTTCCCAAAAACAACATTATCGTTTAACAGAGCCAATTTTATAAAATGTCCAGCTACGCGGGATTTATTATCCAAACTAAAGATTTATAATCCAGACACAGATTCTTTTTTAACCTGAGGCTGATTCATGAACTTAACCCCAAATCTTCCACCATTTCTTTTTTTTCTTTGACGCGGCAGCTTCACGGAAGCTTGAGACCATGTCATGAAAAGCTTCTTCCCGATCCCGGATTACTTCGGTTAATTCTTTAATGTTTTGATTCATTGAATCTACAAAGTGTTCCTGATCTTTATGCAATGATTTGGTTACCGTCCTGATTTCTTTCTGTGTATCCTTTACATTCTGTGAAACTTTATTTAAGAGATTTTTATTGTCCTTTGTTGCGGTACTGGAGGCTGTAATCTGCTTAGATAGCTTTTCGAAAGTACCTTCTGAGGTTTTCGCAATCTTTTCGAAAGTATCTTCCGAAGATTTCGCAATGTTCCTAGATAAGGTTTCGAATGTTTCAGAAGTTAGTTCCGAAGCTTTCTCGATATTTTCTGAAATACTTTCGAATGATTCGTAAGTAAGCTCTGAAGCCTGGGAAATTGCATGAGTAAGTTCCTCAATTTCAGCTTTTCTCTTTTCATTTGTCCTTTGAATGGACCTTGAGATGCCTTGGACAGTTTGCAAGTTTGCCTGAGAGATTTCATTCTTTAATTCCTCAATCATTTCATTCCGGCTAGCCTGAATCACATTCTTTATTTCATTCACCATGTTCTGTTTATATGTTTCCATAGCCGTATATAATTCTTCTAAATTTTGGGTTTGTGCTGGTGCATTTACATTCTCTGTCGTCACAATTGCGTTATCGGCAGCGCTCGGAGAGGAGGCTTTGAGTGATTCGGAAGGAGCTTCCGAATCACTCTGTAAATGCTTGTTCATCAGTTTTCGAATCATATCTTTGCTAAGATTGTTAGCCCGCATTTCCTTAATTTTTTCGAGCAAGATGATTTCCTTCTCGGTATAAAATCTTGCACCCTGCTTCGAACGGGGAATGTTTAGAAGTCCCTGTAGATCTTTTTCCCACTGCCTGATTGTTCCGGTTGGGGTATTAATTTTCTTTGATACATCCTTAATTGAATAGGCTCGTTGTATTTGGCTGTTCGTCATTTTTGACAGTCCTTTCTGTATACATTTTTTTAAAATCAATGCCGTTGATGTGTATATTCTGCAGAGGATTTGTCTTTTTCCTGCCACATGACAAAAGCTATCAAAAGAAGAAGCATTTCCTCAAAACAATATAAAAACCTGCAAAATACATTTAAAAAATTTGCATAATAGGAACACTTGTTCTATAATTTGATTAAATGGAGTATACTTAGGACAATCAAGAGTTGTTTTTCGTCGAAAATGCTCCAAACGTATCTGTTGTTGAACATTCTGAATTGTTACACTATTAACAGCATCAGGATTTTGCTTCGATTTTAATTCTGTAAGGGGGAATCCAAATGGAACGAAAAATGCGATTAATTCCGTATCAGGTGGTTGAAGAAGTCCAAGAGGTCTCCGAAGTCCCGCGGGGTATAGACTTGATTCAGGCTCCCAAGGTCTGGGAGAAGACGAAAGGGAAGGGAATTACGATTGCGATTTTGGATACTGGCTGCGAGATTACCCATCCGGATTTGAAAGACCGGATCATCGGAGGACGGAATTTCACCGGTGACGATCAAGGAAATGACGATATTTATCTGGATTACAATGGTCATGGTACTCATGTTGCCGGTACGATTGCCGCTGTGCAAAACAGCTCCGGAGTTGTCGGTGTTGCTCCTGAAGCCAATTTATTAATACTAAAAGTACTCGATAAAAACGGTTCAGGACAATATGACTGGATCATCGATGGCATCAATTATGCAGTTGAGCAAAAGGCTGATATCATCTCAATGAGCCTAGGCGGTCCAGAGGATGTACCCGAATTACATGAAGCGATCATAAATGCCATTAATAATAAAATTCTTGTTGTATGTGCCGCTGGTAATGAGGGGGACGGACGTGATTCAACAGATGAACTTGGCTATCCTGGCTGCTATAACGAGGTGATTAGTGTCGGGGCCATAGATTTGGAACGCCGGTCTTCCGATTTTACTAACTCTCATAATGAAATCGATTTAGTAGCACCGGGTGAGGAGATTCTCTCAACCTACCTAAATGGAAAATATGCCAAGCTGAGTGGAACTTCCATGGCCACACCGCATGTGTCCGGGGCATTGGCACTGATTAAAGACATAGCGAACAAAGGTTTCGACCGTAGTCTCACTGTGCCGGAACTGTACGCTCAATTGATAAAGCGGACCATTCCGCTAGGCAATTCGCCGCAGCTTGAAGGAAATGGTTTATTATACTTAACGACAGTTGACTATTTATCGGAAGTGTTTACTCCAAAATTAGCAGCTCAAGTGTTGAAAATATGATGGAGAGGCTCGAATTTTTAACAAAAGAACTGGAAACGGCAAAGGCGGATTTTCTGGAAATTCGTGAAAACCGACTCTATTATGATGAACAGTCCGATAAGGACATCATAAGCAAGTATTACCAGAATATTTCATTCACAGAAAGTAATCTTGCGGACAGCATTCATGATTTAGTAGAACAAACACATGCGTATAAGTTGAGTTACACACCGTACCGCTATTTGTACCCATGGGTTGACCTGCAGGAAAATGGCACATTAAAGAGCATATATTCCGGTAAGGGAATGGAGCCTATAGCCGCGATTGAGCATGATATCAGGCTCTATGAAATTCAGGCCAAGGGATTGATCAACTCCTTTTCGGGAGAAAATCTATTAAATTGTGAGCATGTCGTACCTCAGTCCTGGTTCGATAGAAAAGAGCCAATGAGAGGCGATTTGCATCATTTATTCGCCTGTGAACCGAGCTGTAACAGCAGTCGCAGTAATTTCCCGTACTACGATTTTTCTGATTATGTACCTGAGGCGCGAATATCAGGCATTAAGGATGGGTGCGGAAAGGCCGTGGAAGATAAGTTTGAACCGGAATACGGAAAAGGCATTGTGGCCAGGGCCACACTCTATTTCCTGGTTCGATATAGAGATGTAATTCGCAAGGAATTGGTAAACATTCCGCTTTTACTCGGGTGGCATCATAAATTCCCGGTATCCTTATACGAGAAGCATCGTAACCATGCAATCTATGAAATGCAGGGAAACCGTAATCCATTTATTGATTTTCCGGAAAAGGCAGAGAATATGATTTGAATTAGGTAGATGAAGGGAACCATCCAATTTGGGATGGTCCCTTCATCCATTTATTGGTTTATAAAATGATAGTTTGGGATATAGAAAAGATTGTGATCATCTGTTTTTCTGAAATGATTTATTGCTGGTAGTACGGCACGCGTTCCTGCTGGTAGCTAACCGTCAATCTTCAGAGGTCGAAGAAGGAGCTTGACGGTTTTACGATTTCAAAGAGGAGTTGAAGAAATGGGAAAAACGAAGAATAGATGGCTTATTGCAGCTTCTGCGGTGGGAATTCATCTTTCAATTGGATCCGTTTACGCATGGAGTGTTTTTACGAAGCCGCTCGCAAATGAATTTGACTGGGACTTAACGGATATCAGTCTCACCTTTAGTCTGGCCATTCTATTTCTAGGACTGTCTGCCGCTTTTTTAGGACATTTTGTTGAAAAATACGGGCCCAGAAAAGCGGGAATATTGGCTGCTGTTTTTTTCGGGGTCGGAATGATCGGATCGGGATTGGCGATAAATATGGAGTCCTTGCTATTATTGTATTTTTTTTATGGAGTGTTAGGCGGCATTGGCCTAGGAGTAGGTTATATCGCCCCAGTATCAACACTTGTTAAATGGTTCCCGGATCGGAGAGGGCTTGCGACAGGTTTAGCGATCATGGGTTTTGGTTTTGCGGCACTTATTAGTTCGCCTATTATGCAAAATCTGATTGAATCCGTGGGTATTGCCAATACATTCTTCATTCTCGGAACCGCTTACTTCATTATCATGATCGCTTCTTCGTTATACTTAGAACCTCCGGCGAAAGGGTGGGTGCCGGCAGGATTTGAGGAGAAGGTTAAGAACGGGGATGCCGTTCTGAATCAAGACCTGTCTCAATTAACCGCCAATGAGGCGGTAAAAACAAAAAGGTTTTACTACCTTTGGATCATGCTTTTCATTAATGTTACTTGCGGAATTGCCATCATTTCCGCCGCCTCGCCGTTGGCACAGGAAAGCATCGGTTTAAGTCCGGTCGCCGCTGCAGCACTTGTCGGTGTTTTGGGCGCATTCAATGGTCTTGGAAGAATCGGCTGGGCATCGGTTTCCGATTATCTCGGAAGGCCGAACACGTATACAACTTTTTTCGTTTTGCAAATTATCGCATTCCCGTTGCTGACTGTCATAGATAACCCGCTATTATTCCAAATAATCCTGGCGATTATTTATACATGCTACGGGGGAGGCTTTGCTTCGATTCCGGCCTATATAGGGGACTTATTCGGAACAAAACAGCTTGGGGCTATTCACGGATACATTTTAACCGCATGGGCAGCGGCGGGTCTTATCGGTCCGATGTTCGCCTCCTGGATAAGGGAAGCAACCGGAAGCTATTCACAAAGTCTTATGGTTTTCACCGGACTATTTGTCGCAGCTTTAATCGTTTCCTTGCTCATCAGACTTGATATAAAAAAAATCAGGGCGACTCAGGTAAAAGCAAAAGCAAGCTAAAATTAGGTTAGGCGCCAGAAGCATCCAAAAAACGGATCGCAGCTGGCGCTTTTTTAGGAACCCAGACGTTTTTTGTATTCATTGTTTTGTGGTTGAGTTTTATACTTGGAATCATATCACTTCGAATCTTTGAACCACTTACTCAGGTTGTTAGAGTTGCAAAAAAGGATAACTAAAATATTTTTATTCTTCTTGGATATTTACTTGACTAAGCGGGTGCATGATATAATGGAGGAGCAATAGAATAGGTTTTCTCAGAGGTGGTCGGTACCGTCCCGAAAGGGGGTGGTGCTGTATGACAGTTTTTGAGGCGTTGATGCTTGTATGTGCTTTTGCAAGCTTAGTCGTTGCTGTACTGTCATTTAACCAAAAAAAATAATCCACCTTTGAGTTAACAGGCTCCGGTGGATTATTTCTGCTTGTTGCCGATCCCCTTTGCAGGGAACTTTCTGTTGTAAGGCCGTTTGGTGTAACCAGCACCAGCGGTCTTTTTTTAATATATGCATTTTTATAATTTTATTATACCCGACATTTTAGAATATGCAAACAAGCTATGATCGGTGCTTGGCATTTATTTGGTCTTTATCTCCTGTACTCTGCCTACCTGGCCATCCGTAAGCCTAACTTTTATGCCATGGGGGTGGAAGCTGGAGTTGGTCAAAATATCTTTGACGACTCCACTTGTTAGCTTTCCGCTTCTTTGATCCGCTTTTAGGACAATATCAACGGCAATTCCCGGGAGAATGTCTTTTCGATTTTGTCCGTTCATTATACACCTGTCCTTCTTCGTCGATTATTTACTTTTTTGGTTTGCTGGCTTTTCATTTTCTTCGTTGTTTGTGAAGAATTTGAGTTTGATTGACCATCCGAAGACTGGCTTTTTTTACTTTCGAGTTGCTTTTGGATCGCTTCTTGCAGACTCATTTTCTTTTTCGGTGCTTCCGCTTTATCCGGATTGTTGGATTCAGTCATAGGGTATTCCTCCAGTTCTTGTATAGTGATATGTACAGTGTAATCTATTGTACCGGACCTTACAAATTATGTGGTGCATGGCACTAAGACAAAACATAAAAAAAGTCATAGTTATAATTTTACACTTTGTTCAATGATTGGGTTTGTATAATATATATAATAATATATAAGGCTAGTATTCATAGCATTAAGATAAAATCAATCAATCCGAATACAGACTCACTTAAATTTTTCGGAATATTCCGAAAAATATCCTACAGCAGTCAGTGGCTAATTTATCAAATCATCAAAGCTGGACTTACAAGATCATTTAAAAAGGGGGGTTTTAATGAAAACGCAAATTGAACAGAATGGGATTGTTACCCTGACAGAAGAAGTGGCGCAAAATTTGAGTGACAGTGAGTTATGGAATGATGATCTGCGCCCAACCACACTTAAAGAACATTCATGGAAAGGTATAAACTTCGCTACTTTATGGATCGGAATGTGCTTATGTATCCCGGCGTATACGATGGCCAGTGGTTTGATCACATTGGGAATGAACTGGTGGCAGGCGGTTGGAACGATATTTCTTGGCAATGCGATCGTGCTTGTCCCGATTTTATTAAACTCACATGCCGGAACAAAGTTCGGAATCCCGTATCCTGTCTTTGCACGGCTTTGGTTCGGGGATAAAGGGGCGCATATTCCGGCGCTCGCCCGGGCAATTGTTGCGGCTGGATGGTTCGGGATCAATACCTGGATCGGGACGGGTGCTATCGATACTTTGTTGGTGGCTACTTTTCCTGCCTGGGGCGATTTAGCCGGACATACGGCAATCATTTTTGCCTTGTTTTGGGCCTTGAATGTTGGAGTGGCTTATAAAGGTCCGCAGAGTATGAAGGTGCTTGGTTCAATCGCTGCTCCTGTAGTCGGCGTCTCGGCCATCATTCTCCTTTTCTGGGCATTTACGAACGCTGGCGGTTGGGGACCTATTTTGGAGCAACCCTCAAAATTCAGCACAACCGGTGAGTTTTTAAAGGTATTTTTCCCGGCCTTAACAGGGGTCATCGCTTTCTGGGCTACACTTGCGTTGAATATCCCAGATTTTTGCCGATATGCTAAAAGCCAAAAAGCACAAATGGTTGCCCAAAGCTTTTCACTGCCAATCACAATGAGCATCTTTGCTTTCATTGGGATAGCCGTTACATCTTCGACGATCGTCATCTTCGGCCAGGCGATTTGGGATCCGGTCCAGCTAATAGCCAATTTCCCTCCATTTGTTATCTTTTTAGGAACGATTGTAATAGTCCTGTCTTCCCTAACGATCAACGTTGGCGCGAACATTGTGGCTCCAGCCCGAGCGGTCGAGAATTTAAACCCGAAGCGAATCACGTTTGCACTTGGCGCGCTTATTACCGGGATCGCGGCGATCTTAATGCAGCCTTGGTACATCATGTCCAATTTCGGCAACTATATTTTTGGCTGGCTCGGAGCTTATGCAGCCTTGCTCGGCCCGATTGATGGCATCGCAATCGCTGACTATTGGCTTGTGCGCAAAAGGCAAATGTCCCTTAAAGAGCTGTATGAACCTAACGGAAGATACAATTACAGCAGCGGGGTTAATAAAAACGGAGTCTATGCTCTTTTGATAGGCGTAGCAATCCCTGTCCTCGGCTTATTGATTCCAAGTCTTAGATTCCTCTGGGATAATGCCTGGACTTTCGGATTGTTTATTTCGATTATTGCCTACACCTATTTAATGAAGGGTGATAAAAGTATTTTAAAACCGGGAGAGTACGAGAAAATTACTATAATAGACAACCAGACGCAAGATGCACACCCCAATCCGATCGATGCGGCACTCACAAAATAATAGGTCTGAGCAGTATTTTCTCAGGATTTTTTTAGATAAAAATCGGAAAGTGGTGAATTTATGATCAAAACAACTTCGATTGATCCAAAAAGATTACAGGAACGCATTCATCAATTAGCTTTAATCGGCAAAATCGGTGATACAGGGGTATGCCGTTTGGCTTTATCGAAGGAAGATCGCGAAGCGGTTGAAGTGGTAAAGGGATGGATGGAGGAAGCGGGAATGGCAACCCGCATTGATAATTTTGGGAACTTAATCGGAAGATTGGAAGGACAAAATCCGGAAAAGCCAATTTTAATGCTTGGTTCTCATATTGATTCACAGCCATACGGAGGACGCTTTGACGGAGCAATAGGGGTTTTAGGAGCCATTGAAGTCGTTCAGTCACTTACTGAAAAAATGATCATTCCCGATAGCCCGATTGAGGTGGTAGCCTTTTGTGATGAGGAAGGCTGCCGGTTCAATAAAGGAATCTTCGGCGTGCGCGGAATTTGGGGAGACCTTGAACCCGGTGAATTGGATAGAGCGGATAAAGACGGGATGACGAGGAAACAAGCGCTGGTTGACTTTGGCTGCGATATTACGAAATTTGAAGAATCACAATATAAGAGAGAAAGCATAGCCGCATTTTTGGAAATGCATATTGAACAAGGTCCGGTGCTGGATACATTAAACGAACCAATCGGGATTGTAACAGGCATTTCAGGCCCTCTCTGGCTTACCGTTGAACTGATCGGTTTTGCCGGACATGCGGGAAGCGTTCCGATGGCGATGCGCCAGGATGCCTTATTGGGTTCGGCAAAAATTATTGTTGCCTTAAATGAAATTGCCACGCAAGATCCGGGCAGCCCCACGGTAGCAACGGTAGGAAATATAGAAGTATTTCCAAACTCGCGCAACATCATTCCGGAGAAGGTTACATTTACAGTTGATTTAAGGGATATCGAACTGGAACGGCGAAATCAGTATGAAAGGGAAGTGCGAACAGCGATCGATACGATAGCAAAAGCACATGGTCTTACGTATACGATTTCAGAGGACACCAATACAGAGCCCCGGTATTGTGCCGACTGGATAAAAAATATTATTCGGGAAGCCAGCGAAAAAATGGGCTACAAACCGACTGAATTAATGAGCGGACCGTTTCATGATTCATTGGTGATGTCGAATTACTGTGATTATGGAATGATTTTTGTCCGCTGTAAAGACGGCATTAGCCATAACCCGCTTGAATATTCCAAGGACGAGGACATCGCAATAGGCACGGAGCTGTTATATCAAACAGCACTAGGCATCCTAACTCGGAAAAATTAAATGGATATGACAGCAAGAAAGTGAGCTCTGTTCCTGCATGAACTCACTTTTTGTGCATAGAAATATTGGACGGGCTTTTCATTAAAAAACTTTTTACACAATGTATGATACAGGCCAGTCAATACTTACAGTTTGTGTAATGCTTCTGTAAGGCAAGTCATAATAAAATAAATCAAACAACGTAAATTCCTGTATTTTATATAGGCCACATGGTTTAGGGAGGGGTTATGTAATGTCAGACAAAGTAAAGATTGGCCTTATTCAAGCGGCAAATGATGTGCATGGTGATGAACCGGTAGAAGTACACAAGCAGAAAGCGATTGAAAAGCACATAAAGCTAGTCAGGGAAGCCAAAGAAAAATCAGCGCAAATTATTTGTCTGCAGGAAATTTTCTATGGCCCTTATTTCTGTGCCGAACAAACTCCAAAATGGTATGACGCTGCCGAAGAAATACCGAATGGCCCAACTGTAAAACTATTTCAGGAGTTAGCAAAAGAATTACAAGTCGTTATTATTCTGCCAATCTACGAACGGGAAGGAATCGCGACTTATTACAATACGGCCGCCGTCATTGACGCGGATGGGTCTTATCTAGGGAAGTACCGAAAAAATCATATACCCCATGTGCAAGCCGGTGACCAGGGCTATGGTTTTTGGGAAAAGTATTACTTTAAACCCGGTAATCTTGGGTATCAAGTTTTTGAAACGGCTTATGCGAATGTTGGAGTCTATATTTGCTATGATCGCCATTTTCCAGAAGGAGCACGATTGCTCGGGTTAAAGGGTGCTGAAATCGTGTTTAATCCATCCGCAACAGTGGCAGGCACCTCCGAGTATTTGTGGAAGCTGGAGCAGCCGGCCCACGCTGTAGCCAATGGCTATTATATCGCTGCGATTAATCGGGTTGGTGTCGAAGCGCCGTGGAATATGGGTGAATTTTACGGGCAATCTTATCTCGCTGATCCGCGGGGCAACTTTGTCGCAATGGCCAGCCGTGATAAGGACGAGGTGATTGTCGGGGAAATGGATAAGAAACTGATTCGCGAAGTAAGGGATGTCTGGCAGTTTTACCGTGACCGCAGACCTGAAACCTATCAAGAAATGACCTCTCTACTTCCTTAAGGTTTAGAATGAACAATTTGAACTGGAAAGGAGAAATGTTGATTGAGTAAAATAGAAAGAATTTCGCTGCAAAACCTGGAAGGGAATTTTGAAGAAATCGAGCCAGGCTTATCGAATCGCCAGGCAATCGAAGAAGCAAACCGCTGTCTATACTGCTACGATGCTCCCTGCATTAAGGCCTGTCCTACTGATATCGATATCCCCACTTTTATAAAAAAAATTGCCTCAGGTAATTTAAAAGGTTCCGCGAAAACGATTATGACAGCCAATCCAATTGGAGCAAGCTGTGCAAGAGTTTGTCCGACAGAGGAATTATGTGAAGGAGCTTGTGTGTTAAATCATTCTACAACACCAATTATGATTGGTAATCTTCAGCGTTACGCTACTGACTGGGCGATTCAAAACCAGCAAGTTTTGTTCAAGGCAGGAAGTAAGAACGGCAAATCAGTCGCGGTTGTTGGAGGCGGACCTGCTGGCTTGTCCGCGGCCCGGGAACTGGCTCTGATCGGCTATACGGTCACCGTCTTTGAAGCGGAAGAGAAGGCGGGCGGGTTAAATACGTACGGAATTGTTTCTTTCCGCCTGCCGCAAGCGATTTCCTTTTGGGAAGTGGAACAGGTGAAAAGCCTTGACGTAGAAATACGGACGAACACAAGAATCGGCCAAGATATTCAGGCTCAGGAACTACTTGAAACGTATGACGCAGTAGTATTGGCGATCGGGATGTCAGATGTCCCGCAGCTTGGCATCGAAGGCGAAGATCTGCCAAGTGTTTTTGACGCGATTCAGTTTGTTAAAGCAACCAAAACAGGTGAACTTTCAAAGGAAATCATCGGAAAGCGAGTCGCTGTCATCGGGGCCGGCAATACAGCGATCGATGCCGCGACCTGTTCGGTTCGTCTCGGAGCGGAGAATGTGAAAATCCTATACCGGAGAACAATTGAGGAAATGACAGCCTATGAATTTGAATATGAATTTGCCAAACAAGACAATGTCGAGTTTCATTGGTTAACTGCGCCGAACCGGATCATCGCTGATGAAGGGGGAAAGGTTACGGGAATCGAGTGCAAGCGAATGGTATTAAGCGAGCCTGGTGAAGATGGTCGCCGCAGGCCTCTGCCAGTCGAAGGTTCAGAATTCATTATTGCTGTGGATGCGGTTATTCGGGCAATTGGACAATCGAGATATGTCCAGTTAATCGAAGAGTTCGGCATCGAGCATGCTGATGGGGTCGTTAAAATTGCATCGAAATCATTCCAAACATCGAAAGAACAAGTTTATGCCTGCGGAGATGTTATTTTCGGCAAGGGCCAGGGAGAAGCGATGGTCGTTTCTGCTGCCCAGCAGGGGAAGATGGTAGCGCTTGAGGTTCATAGAAAGCTAGGCAGTGAGATTAGTGCAACCGCATAATAAATAGATATTGGGAGGTAGGACGATGGCTGATTTGCATATTAATCTTGCGGGAATTAAGTCTCCAAACCCTTTCTGGCTTGCCTCTGCCCCACCGACGAATTCCGGCTATCAAGTGCAAAGGGCATTTGAAGCAGGTTGGGGAGGAGCCGTCTGGAAGACATTGGGCGACCCCATATTAAATGTCTCTTCCCGGTTTGGGGCTATCCATTTTAATGGCCAGAGAGTAGCTGGCTTCAACAATATTGAATTGATTACCGACCGGCCGCTTGAGGTGAATTTGAAAGAAATTTATGAAACGAAAAAGAGATTTCCGGACCGCGCGATCATTGCATCGTTAATGGTCGAGCCGAAGCAGGAAAAGTGGCATGAAATTGTAAAGCGTGTGGAGGATGTCGGAGTAGACGGCCTTGAGCTCAATTTCGGATGTCCGCACGGAATGGCGGAAAGGGGAATGGGGTCTGCTTCCGGACAGGTGCCGGAATTGGTGGAGAAACAAACATCTTGGACGAAGGAAGCAGCGACCACGCCGGTAATCGTGAAATTAACGCCAAATATAACAGACATCACCGTTACAGCAGAAGCTGCGGTCCAGGGCGGTGCGGATGCGGTAAGCATGATCAACACGATCAACAGCCTGGCGGGCGTCGATATCCATACATGGAATACGATTCCGCATGTTGCCGGGAAAGGAGCACATGGTGGCTATTGCGGGCCGGCCGTGAAGCCGATTGCTTTAAATATGGTCGCTGAGTGTGCGAGAAATCCGTTAGTGAATGTGCCGATTTCAGGCATAGGCGGCATCTCGAACTGGCAGGATGCCGTTGAATATTTACTGATGGGCGCAACAGGTGTCCAGATTTGCACGGCCGCTATGCACCATGGCTTTCGCATCGTAGAAGATATGATCGAAGGCTTATCTAACTATTTAGACGAAAAAGGCCTCTCTTCTGTCATGGATCTCGTTGGGAAGTCCGTTGCGAGATACTCCGACTGGGGTGAACTTGATTTAAACTATAAATCCGTTGCCAGGATCAACAATGATGTCTGCATTAACTGTAACAAATGCCATATCGCCTGTGAGGATACGTCGCATCAATGCATCGATATGCTCCAGGATACTAACGGACCTTTTTTACGAGTTCGTGAAGAGGACTGTGTTGGCTGCAATTTATGTTCCATTGTCTGTCCTGTCGAAGGTGCTATTGATATGGTCGAATTGAAAAATGAACTGCCGCCGATGACCTGGAACGAGCGTCAGTCAGTCCTTGGGTCACTTGGTGAAAGGGATCTGGTCAAATAGGGAGGAATTTGATGAAGAAACTAATCAAAAACGGTACAATTGTGACCGCTGCTGATACATATGCAGCAGACATATTAATAGAAAATGAGAAAATTACTGCGATTGGAAAAAACCTGAACGCGGACGGTGCTGAAATGATTGATGCAGCCGGTGCCTACGTATTTCCGGGCGGAATTGACCCGCATACCCATCTTGAAATGCCATTCGGCGGAACTGTGACGAAGGATGACTTTGAAACCGGTACAATAGCAGCCGCTTTTGGCGGAACTACGACAGTGATTGATTTCTGCTTAACCGATAAAGGTAAGCCATTAAAGAATGCGATTCAAACCTGGCATAATAAATCAAAGGATAAGGCAGTAATCGACTACGGCTTCCATCTGATGATTTCCGAAATGAACGAGCAGGTTTTACAAGAGATTCCTAGTGTGATAGAAGAGGAAGGCATTTCATCTTTTAAAGTATTCATGGCCTATAAACATGTATTTCAGGCAGATGATGAAACCCTATTCCGGACGTTGATTACCTCCAAAGAACATGGCGCCCTCGTCATGGTCCATGCCGAAAACGGGGATGTCATTGATTATTTAACGAAAAAAGCATTGGAAGAAGGAAACACAGAACCGATCTATCATGCATTAACACGGCCTCCTGAAATTGAAGGAGAAGCGACGGGGAGAGCGGCACAACTGGCTGGTCTCGCTAATTCTCAACTCTATGTCGTCCATGTATCCTGCCAGGACGCGGTTGAAAGAATCATAGAAGCGAGAAATAAAGGGTTTGATATTTGGGGTGAAACCTGTCCGCAATATCTGGTGCTTGACCAATCCTATTTAGAAAAGCCGAACTTCGAAGGTGCGAAATACGTCTGGTCGCCTCCGCTCCGAGAAAAACGGCATCAGGAAGTACTTTGGAATGCGTTGAAAAACGGCCAGCTGCAAACAATCGGCTCGGACCAATGTTCTTTTGACTTTAAAGGACAAAAGGATCTTGGAAAGGATGACTTCACCAAAATTCCAAACGGCGGACCTATTATCGAAGACCGCATGAGTATTTTATTTTCGGAAGGCGTCAAAAAGGGCCGCATTTCGCTAAATCAATTCGTCGACATCACCTCAACCAGATCGGCGAAGTTGTTCGGTTTATTCCCGCAAAAAGGGACAATAGCGATAGGCTCGGATGCGGACATTGTCATCTTCGATCCAGCAATAGAAAGAACGATTTCGGCAGAGACGCACCATATGGCCGTCGATTACAATGCCTTTGAAGGAATGAAGGTCACCGGTGAGCCTGTTTCCGTTTTATCGAAAGGTAAATTTGTTATCCGTGAAAAGCAGTTTGTCGGTGAACCAGGCAGCGGACAATTCCTGAAGCGCGCTAAATATGGCAGTGCAGAAACGCTTGGAAAAAAAGAAGAATTGTCCGTATAAATGCATTATTAGAGAATATTCGGATGGGGGATGTCCATGTCAGAGTATCAGGAGTACCGGGCGGAAAGGGAAAAAATCGACTTTTTGATCAATCAAGGCTATCAAATCGAGCATGTCACCGAAAACCTTAGCGGCGCCTTTGTTGATTTCAGATCAGTAAAGGCAAATGATTTCAAGCAGCTTCATATCAAAACAGCGGATGCGCGAAAATACTTTTCTGTTATGCTCTTAAAATCAAAGACGGGCAGTTAGATAGGTGTTTCCGGTCAACTTAGTCGTGAATTAACTTTTTCTTAAATGAAAAGTCTCACGTTGGAAAATTGTTACATAACACATTTTAAGCGTGGCCTGTTTTTTGAGGAAAAGATTTTTAGAACAACTCAATGTGACTAAATTTTATTAGTGAAGATTGTAAACCTTTTTTTATATATCCAAATCAATATGTTATAAATTCCAAAGAGAAAGGCCAACTGAGGGCCTTTCGATGCTCAGAAGTGAAAGAAAAGACTCAACTTGCGATCATGAAAAATGGAACCAATCAATCGAATTCTGGTACTATCAAAATAAAGTTCTTTTATAGGTTTGATGACAATTCCATAGAGTCTGTATGAGGAGCGATGCTAATCGGGCAATGCTCTTTTTTTTACATAAATGTGCAGATTCTTAGGAGTTTTAAATATCCTGTTATTTTAAATTTTGAGTGGGTAGAATGAAATTGAACCTAATTTCAGAGGAGGATGTATATGACCCAGCAACAATATGAGGAATGTATTAAAGCATGCTTAGAATGTATGGATGCTTGTAACACCTGTTTTGAAGCTTGCTTGGGAGAAGCTCATGTACAAGCGATGGTGGAGTGCATTCGGTTGGATCGAGAATGCGCGGATATGTGTAGCTTTGCAGCTAAAGCTATGCAAACGAATAGTCCATTTGCCAAACAAATCTGTGCTCTATGTGCAGACATCTGTGAAGCATGCGGGAACGAATGCAAGAAGCACGACCACGATCACTGCCAAAAATGTGCAGAGTCATGCTTTAGATGTGCGGAAATGTGCCGCAAAATGGTAGCCTAATTTCATGAGAAAACACGCTGAAAATTAACAACAGCGTGTTTTCTTTTTGCTGTTATGCAAATAAGATTTCTTTATCGACCCTCTTTAAAAACTTAAAAAATGGTTCCCGCTTTTTGCCTATTTGGGAATATACGTCGATCATATTTTCAACTGCTGCATATAATTCTTCAGGAGTCAGGTTTTCCAATAATAACGTTCCTACTTCTGCATCTTTTCCTTTCGCTTTCCCGCCTGCATATAAGTTATAATGCTCCCTTATTTTCATTACCCCGATATCACTTAACATCGGCTCACCGCAGCCAACGGGACATCCCGTATATGCAACCTTGAGAGTGAATGGAACAGGTATGCCCGCAATTCTGCGATTTAACTCTTTAGCAACTGGCATCCCTTCCTCTTCTTCCCCTTTACAAAAATTACAGGTCCTCAGGCTTTTTACGTAGTTTCCAACAGGATAACACTGAAGCCCTACCCGGGTGAATTCATCGATGATTTCGAATTGTTGTGCTTCAGGGATTTCAATATATATTTGCTGAAAAGTAGTTAATTCCAGTTCCTCATCTTCGTTCATATATTTAGCGATTGTCAGTAATTGTTTCGAGTTTAGCCTTGAGCCGAAACCTATCCCACCATTGATTGCTATCTTCATTTTTTTTATATCTTCGTTCGTCATTCAATTTCTCTCCCTTGCATCCATATGTGACTTCAGATTATGGTTATCTAAGATAAAATATATCTTAAAAATATAATAATTTACTAGTAATCTGCTGTTTTAAGAGAAACTGCATACTTTCTCCACAAATATTCGTTACACTTATATCGTTAAACAAGAAGGTGACTCATTTTGAAAATATCACTGAAATTAGGATTATGGATTTTTATTTGCATTTTACTAATCGAGTCCATTTCCATGATTTTTTTGCACAGTAATGTGGTTCAATCCCGAATTAACGAGGAATTAGAATCTCTAAAGGCAAGAGGGAATAGTCACCGTGACGTCATGGAAATCTCTTTTGATTCTGCCACCCTTCATCATATTGGTTTAATGGAATCTCACACCGATACGGATGTAGTGATTACAAATTCAACTGGAAAAGTCCTCTTAACATCTGAAGCGGTCAATAATGGGATGAAAAAGATACTAAACAAACCCATCTCTCATGTACCAAGGAAAGGTCGTATCATTCAATCCGACTGGAAGAAGGAAAGGTATATAGCAACCGTTACACCGTTTAAAACAAATGGAAGGAATACGGGCTATGTCTATATGTTTAAGAACACAGAAAACGTGGAAGCTTTTGTTTCGCAATTAAACAGGCATTTTTTGTTGGCATCCATTCTCATTATGTTCTTTATGTTCATCACAATATTCCTTTTATCAAAAGCTCTGACAAGACCGCTCATTCTTATGAAGGAAGCAACCACTAAATTAAGCAACGGGGATTTTTCAGTATCTGTTCCTGTTCGGTCGAATGATGAATTAGGTGAACTTGCCCAATCAATTCAGACATTAGCTAATGAATTAAATTATGTGAAACAGCAACGAAATGAATTTCTTGCCAGTATTTCTCACGAACTTCGTACTCCATTAACCTATATCCAAGGCTATGCCAATATTGCTAAGAGAACGGATTTGGGGGTTCAAGGACGGACACAATACCTGGACATCATACATGAAGAGTCCGAACGACTAAATAGGTTACTTGAGGAATTATTCGATCTTGCAAGAATGGATCAAAACACTTTTACCATTACTAAGAAAAGAGTTCACCTTTACCCATTCCTACATTCTGCTTATGAAAAAGTATTACCTGCATTTAAAAATAAAGGGATACAATTGAGACTAGATTGTGACAATGACTTATTCATTGATTTGGACCCTGCCCGTTTTGAACAAGTTCTTCTAAATATACTGGACAACGCGCTAAAATATTCGAAGGAAGGTACGGTTACCACTATCCAAGCTTTTACAAAGGATGGGAACGTTCAAATTGCCATAAGTGATCAGGGAATGGGCATTCCACATGATGACATACCGTATGTATTTGACCGCTTATACCGCGTGGAAAAATCACGTTCTAGAGAAACTGGAGGGTATGGTTTGGGACTTGCCATCGCAAAGCAGTTAGTGGAAGTTCACGGAGGTACCATTTCCGTTGAAAGCAGTGTTGGACAGGGGACACGTTTTAGGATTACGTTTAAGGAGAACTAAAAATGAAGACAGTGCTGTTAGTTGATGACGAAAAGAGAATGCTAGATTTGTTACAGTTATATATATCACCCCATGGCTACCAGTGTATTAAAAAGAATTCAGGATTTGATGCCCTTACGTTCTTGAGAAAGGAACAGGTTGACTTAGTCATCCTAGATGTAATGATGCCTAAAATGGATGGTTGGGAAACATGTGAAAAAATCCGCCAATTCTCTAACGTTCCTATTATCATGTTAACCGCTCGGAACGCAGATGAAGAAATGGTGAAGGGTTTAAAAAAAGGGGCAGACGATTATGTGACTAAGCCCTTTAACGAAGAAGTGTTACTTGCAAGGATGGAAGCAGTAATTCGTCGAACCAATACCATCCTGAAAGACTGTTTTTCATTTAATGGATTAACCTTGGATGAATCTGCTTATGAAGCCTATTATCAAAATGAGCTGATTTCCTTTACACCAAAGGAGTTCTCCATCTTGGGTCTATTTTTAAAATCCCCTAACAAAGTGTTCTCTAGAGATTATTTACTTTCGACCCTATGGAGTTTTAAAACAGAAACGGAGGATCGAACAATCGATTCCCATATCAGAAACATCAGGGAAAAACTTCGACACGTTGGGTTTCCGGTGGAGCATCATTTGAAAACCGTTTGGGGACTTGGCTATAAATGGACTATTGAAGAGGAACAATGAAGTTGGGTTGTTACTTACACAAATATGCCACTTGGAAAAATTTAAAGTATATTACAGTGATTGCACATTAAAGAGCATCGAATATCGATGCTCTTTAATCATTTATACACTACCAGCTTAAGAAACCTCTTATAAGGAGTAACCTACTCCTATTTAGATGGCATTTGTCAGCCACCTTCAATACAAGTAACACTTGAACTACCCACATTAGTATTTAATTCCATTAGCAGGGTAGGAAGAATATCCTGTTGTACCAGTACCTCTAATGTCTTTTCAGAAATCGGAACATTGTATGTATTTAGAATTTCAATTGTGTTCTCCCAAACTTCGACGATAGCTTTTGAAGACATATTTGGTTGAATAACCATTCACTGAAACCTCCTATCATATAATCATTTTACCATTCAGTATGGTAGTTAAAAGAAAAAGCCTAATTTTCTTTTTACTTTTTTTCATCTCGAACTTTTTAAATGCCAGCACTGCACCAAAGAAAAATACGGAGGCTACTAGTGCTGCTATCGGCAGCATCCGCACCACACTGGCAGGGAAGACAAACGGGAGTAATGGGAATGCGTACACAGCTGGGATACGGATTCCTGCAACCCGTAGCAGAATAAGCATCAAAATCATATCCAACAGCAAGACCAGCATCCAAGAATCAATAGCAAAATATAACAACGTTCCAACAGTAGCGGATACTGTCAATACAAGCACTTGTTTCATTGCCATCTTTTTATTATACATCGGTTTTTGAAGCGATTCATAAACCACTACAACAATTGGCGGGATTACTGACAGTTGCGGATAATCAAAGACCCAACATAGACCAATCCAAATGAAGTGTAAGGCTAAGAACACCAGCATGTACTTGTATTGGATCGCTACTTTTTTCTCCAGCCCTTTATTTAACTTAAACAAGAGGACTCCAAGCATTAAGATAAGGGTAAAAATAAAAACGGAAATAATAAAAGACCAATGATTGGCGTTGATCACTAAAGGCAATAAGCCTGTTGCGAGAGAAGCGGCTAAATTTGATTGAATGATACGCAAAAAGAGCATCATCAATACCAATGTGAGGACAACCTTCCCTATATAATGGATGGGCAATTGATTAACAAAAAAACCGATTGCGGCCGTGATAGTGGGAGCAATAAAAACCTTGGATGGCTTTCTGATCCATCCTGCTTCTCGGTACACCCACATGGCAATCGCCATTGCCGCGATTTCCGGCAAAATAATTTCGGGATCTTCCAGCACCATCGACATCCCAACCATCGTAAATATCAACAAAAAGGCTATTATATATGAGATAAACGTTACATTTTTTAATACAGGTGAATCCATATTATCATTCCTTTGCTATAATAATTGACATTATGATTTCATAAAAAGATTTAACTAGTTCCTCTATTGAGACGATGATATTCCAGAATTTTTAGTTTGCCCTTGTTCATATCACCGAATTCACTACTTTCTTGAGATAATCTAAAGAAGGACATCTGAAATGATGCCCTTCCTTTCTTACCGTTTTTAATTACCAGAATGCTCTCCGCCATTACCTTCTTGTGCTGAAAGTTCGCTTCCTGTGACCCATTTGTGGTTTTTCAATTTTTCTCCACCTGTTGTTGGCGTGTAATCAATCATATAAACAGTCGTTTGTTCAGCTGAATCAATAGTAGCTTTTGCACCATTCATACCTTCCATATGGTCTGCCTCAAGGGTGACTTCATCTCCTGCTTCATAAGGTTTATCACCAGCATCTTTCAATTCCTCGTGAATAACCCATTTATGATTAGTCACTTTTTCTCCTCCAGTTGTTGGAGTGTAAGTTACAGCATAGGCTGTCGTATCATAAGCACCAACAATTTCAGCTTCAGCACCATTCATACCTTCCATATGGTCAGTTTCTAAAATTGCCGTACTTCCAACTGTATAGGTTGGATTCGTTGCTTCCTTCAACCCTTTAGGAGCTTCTAATGAACTGGAATGATTCATCTCTGAATGGTTGTTGCCAGGATCGTTATTTTCTTGTTTGGTTTCATTACCTCCATCTGAACAAGCAGCTAATCCTAATGCCGTTATTAAAGACATAAGAAAAAGTGTAACCTTTTTACCTTTCATTAATATCTCCTCCTATAATGTGAATAATTAAATCCTACTACAGTAATTTGCAGAAATTATGCATTTATACTTGTAATCTCCAACAGCAAGCCTCTTAATGAAAATGGCTGTCGATTCGGCTTATAGTTAACTCGTTGTAGCCTCAGGAGCATTGAAGGCAAATGATATAGAGCTGAGTGCCATTGCTGCACGAGCTTAATATGGTGCAAGTAGTCCCATTGTGGCAATCGATATGCTTAAGACGTTCAGGAGCCTGTTCCCAATTAGTTTTTCATGGAACAACGGGGAATCAGTAAAAAAGAAACCTAATTAGTAAATTCACTAAACAGGTTTAGTTCACGACTGAGTTGCCCCAGGACAATAGGCGAAACAGAAAGAGACAAGAGGCAGAAAATCTTGTCTTTTTTTGATGTAAGAAACTCTTCCAAAGATATAGAGCTTCTTATGTCTATGCCTTATAATGAAACTGTTACATATAACCGTCAGACGAAGCGGGGTGGCTGGATGAAATCCTTTATGACAATTGAAGAAATCCTAAGGCGGAAATATTTCGATAAAAGCGAACTCGCAGCAGGAGCGGAGGGGGCGGGTCGTCTCGTAAAGTGGGTACATGTCGTTGAATCCGCACAAATTACCCATTTGTTAAATGGAAACGAATTGATTCTTACCACTGGATTAAGCTGGAGGGATGACGAAGCCCTTGTACTCCCCTTTTTAACGCAATTGATTGAAGCAGGCGCAGCCGGCCTTTGTATCGAAATAGGAACCCATATCTCAAACCTTCCACAAGAAGCACTCCAGATCGCAAATGATCATAAATTTCCCATCATTCTTTTCCATGAAGAAGTGCCATTTGTTGATATAACCCACGATTTACATTCCATGATCATTAATAAACAATACCTGCTTATTTCCAACATCGAAAACTATTCACAGCAACTCAATAAGAAACTTCTCGACGTCGATGATTACGAACAAATCCTAAAATTCATGCAAAGCTATTTAGATTTACAAGTACTGGCGATTTTTAATGATAACAGGCTAAAGGCCGTACCGAATGTCAGGGAACACGCTTTAGCGGAGCTTGTTGAAAAGGTCAATAAAGCAAACACCTCCATGAATCCTTCCATTTTAAAACAACAGATTACAATCCTTGGGGAAAAATATGCCGAACTAGTGATTTATTCAGCACAACGCGAATTAAATGAGTTTGATTTAATCATTTTAGATCGCACGGCCACCGCTCTTGCCCAGCATTTTTTGCGGGAGTTATATGTGGAAGAGAAAAAAGAAGCGGAAGAGAGCAAATGGATCAGGAGCTGGCTTGATGGCCAGTATAGCGACGAAGTGATCCGCAATCAGCTTTCGTATACTCATCCCCGGTTGAAATTGAATGGAGGCGCTGTGTGCATATGTACGCTGCAGCCACATTCCGGAAAGAGCGCTGCGGTGGATCGAACCTATTTTAAACTATTGTTTCGGACAGTATTTGAACAGTCCGGATTTCAATTGTTCTCCACAGAAATGAACCATCATCTCATTTTTATTTTGGGAGATAAACGATCCCCGGAAAATTGGAAAGAACGAATGAATGATGCCTTCCTTCGAATTAACAATTCTGAAAGAAACGGCAAGAAGCGGGTGTGGGGGATAACGATTGGCGTTGGCCAATACTTTTTAGAATTGGAGCACATGCATAAAAGCTATAAAACAGCAAAAGAGGCGTTAGTCTTGCAAGACTCGTTAACAGCAGAAAATAAGAGCTATTTCTATCAAGATCTCCATATGCACAGGATAGTATCTCTGATCAAGGAATATAGCAACCTCGAAGAAACCGTCAATGAGTATTTGGAACCTGTCATCGAATACGATAAAAAGTATAACGGTGAATTGATGGTCACCCTAAAAACCTATTTAACCTGTAACGGATCAAAGCAGGAAACCTCCAAAAAGCTATTTATCGTCAGGCAAACTCTATATCACCGGTTGGAGAAACTGGAAAAGCTGCTGGGAAAAGACTTTATGAAGTCTGAAAGGCGTCTCGCGATAGAGTTTATGATGTTTGCGTATGATTATTTAAAAAGCGCGAATAAGAATTATCCATTACGATATGAAATCGAGCAATGATTGTTGAAGAAGTATTCCACCTGGAAAGCTTCTTTTTTTATGGCCTTTTTGATTGTATGAATAGACTTCCATTCGACCATAATGTGAACAAATCATATTTTTATAGAGAGGAAAATCAGAATGGATGAGATCAGCATCGGGTTACTGTCAATCAAGATAATTATTGGATTTATTACGTTGTTTTTCATTATTAACATGACTGGCAGAACCTCAATTTATCAATTGACCCCGTTTCATTTCGTTTTTGTGTTGCTGCTGGGTGATTTTTTAGGCGATACGATTTATGAAGATCGAATTAGCGTTTTTTATTTTTTATATGCAGTCGGTTTGTGGACGCTTCTTATGCTGGGTGTAGAGTTTTTGACATTAAAAACAAAATCGATACGTTCTAAGTTAGAAGGAAATCCTTCGATTATCATTCGGGATGGAATCATTGACCGCAATATGCTGAAAAAGAGCAAGCTGGATATCAATCAGGTATCCAGTTTGCTGCGGCAAAATAATGTATTTTCAGTGCGTGAGGTGAAGTATGGCATTCTGGAACCAAATGGTCAAATAAGTACATTGTTGCAATCCAAGTATCAGAAACCGGACAAGCAGGATCTGCATATTCCGGAAACTCAGGTGGATCTTCCCACTTCTCTAATCATTGACGGTGAAATTTTATGGGACAATTTAAAAGAGCGCGGTTTTGACCAAAAATGGTTGGATCATCAATTAACGGCTAACGGATATGATAATGCAAAGAGTATTTTTTTCGCTGATTGGGAAATCAGCGAGGGGATTCATATAAGTCCCAAATAGGGATTATAAAAAAATCTCCTGACAATCACCTGCGTAAAGAAGATTCCCCCTTTTTCACCGGCCTCCTTTGGCGAGCCTAATTATGTAATTACTTCATCTAAATGAAAATTCACCCTCATACATTTTGTAGTCTCTAGATAGATGGCCGACTTACAATTTGTCGGGAAATCAGAACGATTTCTATACATTATGTCTAATGAACCCTCCACCTGATCCTTATATAATGAGGACAATATCAGGCAGAATATTCTGACCCTATGGAGGTTTTGGTTAATGGCTATTACTGAACCAGCTATAAAAATAGTAAAAAATTTCGTGGGCGGGAGTTGGGTTGATTCCTCCAGCGAGAAATATGAAGCTGTCCCGAATCCGGCCACAGGTGAACTATTGGCACGAGTTCCGCTTTCGACCCGTGAGGATTTAGAGCATGCCGTAGCTGTTGCAAAGGAAGCGTTTCAAACATGGAAGAAAGTAGCTGTTCCGCAGAGGGCGCGAATATTGTTCCGCTATCATCAGCTTTTGACAGAACACTGGGAAGAGCTTGCGAAGCTGGTTACCCAGGAGAATGGAAAAAGCTATGAAGAAGCATATGGAGAAGTGTTGCGCGGAATAGAATGTGTAGAATTTGCCTCTGGCATTCCGACATTGATGCAAGGATATCAGCTTCCTGATATTGCAAGTGGAATCGAATCGGGGATGTATCGGTATCCGATCGGGGTAATCGGCGGGATTACACCGTTTAACTTTCCAATGATGGTACCGTGCTGGATGTTTCCGTTAGCGATTGCCTGCGGAAATACGTTTGTTTTAAAACCATCCGAGCGGACACCGTTACTCGCAAACCGGTTGGCAGAGCTGCTGAAGGAAGCCGGTTTGCCTAATGGGGTTCTAAATATAGTCCACGGTGCACATGATGTAGTGAATGGATTATTGACCCACGATGATGTGAAAGCTATCTCCTTTGTCGGTTCCCAGCCGGTTGCCGAATATATATATAAAACGGCTGCTGCTAATGGTAAGCGTGTTCAGGCGCTGGCCGGAGCGAAAAACCATTCGATCGTTTTACCTGACGCGGATTTGGAAAATACCGTTCGCAATATTACGATGGCTGCTTTTGGTTCTGCAGGGGAACGCTGTATGGCCGCTTCTGTTGTGGTTGCAGTGGGCGAGATTGCGGATCAGCTCGTCAGAAAGCTAACACAAGCAGCTGACAAAATCATTATCGGTAATGGCTTGGACAAAGATGTATTCCTTGGACCGGTCATTCGCGAATCCCATAAAGAACGGACACTGAAATATATCGAATCGGGAAAAGAACAGGGAGCGAGATTGGTCAGGGATGGACGAAACGATAAGGTCGAGGATAAAGGATATTTTCTCGGTCCTACCATTTTTGACGGCGTGAAAACGAGCATGAAGATTTGGAGTGATGAAATTTTTGCCCCCGTTTTATCAGTCGTGCGGGTTGAAAGCCTTGACGAAGCGATTGAACTTACCAATCAGTCAGAATTTGCGAATGGTGCCTGTCTCTATACCGATAGCGCGAAAGCCATCCGTCAATTCCGTGATGAAATTGATGCAGGGATGCTTGGTGTCAATTTAGGAGTTCCGGCACCAATGGCATTCTTCCCGTTCTCAGGATACAAGAAATCGTTCTATGGTGACCTTCACGCCAATGGCAAAGACGGCGTCGAGTTTTATACACGGAAAAAAATGCTTACTGCTCGGTATTAAATTTCAGATTTGGAGTTGATGTCATGCACAACCTGGAAAATACGCTCTCGCTGCAAGAAGCGGATGAAAAGTATCTCTGGCACTCCATGAAAGGTTCTGCACCCGGACAAACGAATATGGTCATTATAAAAGGTGACGGGGCCTGGGTTACGGACCATGACGGCAACCGTTATCTTGATGCGATGTCCGGTTTATGGTGTGTCAATGTCGGCTACGGGAGAAAGGAGCTTGCCGAAGCTGCGTATAAGCAGCTGCAGGAGTTAGCCTATGTTCCATTGACCCAAAGCCATATTCCGGCGATAAAGCTTGCTGAAAAATTAAATGAGTGGCTGGGCGATGAATATGTCATCTTCTTTTCGAACAGTGGTTCGGAAGCGAATGAGGCGGCCTTTAAAATAGCCCGGCAGTACCATCAGCAGACAGGCGGGCACAATCGGCATAAATTCATCTCGAGATATCGCTCTTATCACGGGAATACGATGGGCGCCCTGGCCGCGACAGGGCAGGCTCAACGAAAATATAAATACGAACCGCTCAGTCAGGGATTTCTGCATGTGGCGCCGCCGGATACATACAGAAATCCGGATGACGCAGCAACCTTGGCATCGGCGGAGGAAATCGATCGGGTAATGACCTGGGAATTAAGCGAGACCATCGCCGGTGTCATCATGGAACCGATTATTACAGGCGGCGGGATTTTAATGCCACCACAAGGATATATGGCGAAAGTGAAGGAAATATGTGAAAAACACGGAGCGCTGCTGATCTGTGATGAGGTCATCTGCGGATTCGGACGGACCGGAAAACCGTTCGGATTTATGAACTATGACGTAAAGCCGGATATTATTACGATGGCCAAAGGCATTACTAGTGCCTATCTCCCTTTATCGGCAACTGCCGTAAAAAGGGAAATCTATGAAGCCTACGCTGGCGATGACACGTATGACCGCTTCCGCCATGTGAATACGTTCGGTGGAAATCCGGCGGCATGCGCCCTTGCCTTAAAGAATCTGGAAATATTCGAAACTGAGAATCTCATAGATCGTTCAAGAGACCTAGGAGAATGGCTGCTCGCTAAACTACAGGAACTGAAGGATCATCCGCATGTCGGAGAGGTGCGTGGAAAAGGTCTGCTTATCGGAATTGAATTAGTAAAAGACAAGGGTTCAAAAGAACCGTTGGAAATTGAGAAGGTAAATTTGATCATCAATTCCTGTAAAGAAAAAGGGCTGATTATCGGGAAGAATGGAGATACGGTAGCAGGATACAATAATGTCCTGACGCTTGCTCCACCATTAAGCATTACCGAAGATGATCTGGCATTCATTGTGAAAACAGTAAAGGAATGCTTCGTGCAGGTATAATAAGCTACTTAAAGATGAGGAGAGATACCTCATCTTTTTTGATTTGAAGAGGCGCATGTCCATGTTTTACAAAAAATGAAGGAAATATTTATTCTCGAATAGAAGCAGTAATAGAGACGGGATAAAAGGAGGACGGACCATGTTATCTTTGGATGAAAAAAGATCAATCTTACATTCTTTTCATGAACTGAGGGAAAAAGAAGATCAATACGGCCGATTTTTCTACTATTATGATGCTTCTCCTGTCAGGAAGAAACTGATCGCCTATGAATTCAGCCATACTGGAAACGGCTATGTATATGGCCAACTGCTCCCTGAGTATAAAAATCTGTTATATAAAGACGGCAGTGTATGTGTGAAAGACTACACTTCTGAAGAATTAAAAGAGATTGTAAGAAAATCAATATTATCGTTACAAAAGCTTAGCGGAAAGACTGTCGGTCAGACTGCTTCAGCTGTTTTTTAAGCCGGGGTCCACGGTACATTCCCGATTTCAAAGGAAGAGCAATGACATTGATGACTGCCCCTGATGGCTTAAGCCTAAGGCTTGGAGACCTGGCTTCATTCAATCCGGATGTCGGTTACAAGTATAAATCGAAAGAAGGCATATCTGGTGAATTACGCGTTGTCAATCCATTCCACCTTCTTCGAATGACATGGCAGAAAAAAGAATGGCAAAAGCCTTCGATCCTGCAAATTCGATTTATATCCAGCAACGAGACCAAGACAACCATCAGTTTTCACCATGAAAAATTGGCTGACGTTTATGTACCGGAAGAAATGAAGTGTCATTGGGAGGAAGTTTTGGAAAAGATAAAGGGAACATTAACATGCACCGGACCGGCCTAAAGGAGAAGTAAGCTTCGGCAATTCAACAAACATTAGAGCCATTGGGTAGCACGAAATATAAAATGAAGTTTGTTGCAGCTGAAACATTGAATGTAACTGGGTTGACGGTACGTAAGGACTTTACATTGTGGATACTCGGACTTGATGGTGCAATCTTTATGATCGGTGTTATACAGGGGATGTATTGGAACCATCGACGAGTTTGGGTTCAACGTGTGGGTCGTGACCTTTGGATTGCCGGGCATACGAATAAAAATTGGTACGGATTTAAACAAGAATTAAATTTTGTGTTAAAAGGGACCACCTTCTCCGATCCTGAAGATCAGATACATAAGGAGAAAGTAGCGAACTAATGGAGGACTAAAATGGATTTTGCGAGTTTAAGCAGCAATTTATTATATATCGCCTTTATATTATACCTTGTTGCTACTTTGTTCTTTGGCGGTGCAATCCGTGTAAAGGGAAGCTTAACTATTATCAACCGTTGGGCAAAAATAGGGTTCATAATAACAATAGTTGGTTTTATTACTCAAGTTGGGTATTTTATTACTAGATGGATTGCTGCTGGTCATGCGCCCGTAAGTAATTTATTTGAGTTTATCGCCTTCTTTGGCATGGTGCTAGTCGGTGCGTTCATCATCATTTATTCAATGTATAAAGTTAGTATACTGGGATTGTTTACACTTCCAGTTGCAAGTCTCATTATCGCATATGGAAGCATGTTTCCTAGAGATATTTCACCCCTTATTCCAGCTCTGCAAAGCGATTGGCTTTATATTCACGTTACGACAGCTGCTCTTGGCGAAGCCATTCTGGCTATAAGCTTTGTAGCAGGTCTTATTTATCTTATAAAAGTGACTGACCAGACGAAGGCAGGAAAGAAAACGTTTTGGTTAGAGTTTGTCTTATTCTGCTTGATAAGTGTAATGGGATTCGTTTTCGCTACAACTTCATTTAATCTATTGGATTATGAAGCGAAGTTCTCATGGTTGGATAAGGATGGTCAACGAGTGGAAGAAACATTTCATATGCCAGCCTTAGTTGGCCCGCATAAAGGGGAATTGAAAACGGAGGGACAATTTAATCCAATGTTGGATGTTCCCGCAATTATTAATGCAAAGAAATTAAATACCCTAGTATGGTCATTAATTAGTGGATTCTTCTTATATGGTGCAGTCCGACTTATTTTGCGAAAACGCTTAGGTGCTGCCTTAAAACCATTGATGAATAATGTGAAACCTGAACTCTTAGATGAAATCGGTTATCGTTCTGTGACAATTGGCTTTCCAGTTTTTACATTAGGCGCTCTAATATTTGCGATGATCTGGGCGCAGGTAGCGTGGACAAGATTTTGGGGATGGGATCCTAAAGAAGTATGGGCGCTCATTACTTGGTTGTTTTATGCAGCATTTTTACATTTGCGTTTATCTAAGGGGTGGCATGGTGAGAGATCTGCATGGCTTGCGGTAGTTGGTTTTGCCATCATTATGTTTAATCTAGTGGCAGTAAATCTAGTTATTGCTGGTTTACATTCTTACGCATAACAAGTAAGCGATATTTTTGTGTCTTTCTTTTAATAAGATTCTGTTTTTTGTTAGAAAGAACTAATTTAGTATTACTAGCATACCTTTGGTATGCTTTTTATTTTGTATTGCGATTTTGTAAAAGATTCTACCCCTTGAAAAATCCGCTATTGATTAATTATGTAGTTGAGATTTTATCTTTTTGTTAATGGCTTCGGTCTTAATCCCTTCTTTGTAATGCCTTTTTGTTTACGCTATTTGTGTATTATGGGCCATGATTTCCTGCTGATTTTTAAATGTAGATGTTACAAGTGAGGTTCCGAATGTTTAAGTCGATTTGCATTAATATAGGATGATATTTAAGTTAATAAAAATATTAATGTTAGTTAATGAAAAAGGTTTCCTCAATATGAATTACCCAATGCAAAACTAGTCATACTATGACAAGAGAATATTCTAACTTTCGTTTTAATGACTTTTTGCTAGGGTAAGTTAAGAATATAAAAATAAAAACAATGGAGGATAAAATAATTTTTGAGTTTGAATTTCACAAGTTCGGCAAGAAACACACGTAACTTACGTTTTTCCGATACTTCGATTGACGAAAAAAATACATAGCTATACGGAAATCTTATTAAAGGAGATTGTAAATTTTATGAAGTTGAAAGGACAAATCCCCGTTGATAAAAGCTTAGATAGTAGTCTTGCTCTCTTGTTTGAAGGATATATGTTTATTCAAAATAGATGTCGCCGTTACCAGTCAGACATTTTTCAAACACGTTTGTTAGGTGAGAAGGTCATTTGCATGAGTGGTGAGGAAGCTGGAAAGGTTTTTTATGATACCGAACGGTTTCATCGTAAGGGGGCAGCTCCTAAAAGAGTACAAAAGACATTGTTTGGAGAAAATGCAATACAAGCAATGGATGGTGATGCACATAAGCACAGGAAACTTCTGTTTATGTCGCTAATGACACCTGAGAAGCTGAAATTGCTTTCTAATCTTACTTCAGAGCAATGGCAGGCTAGAATGAATAAATGGGGAAATATGAATAAAGTGGTACTATTCGATGAATCGCAGGAAATATTGTGCCGGGTAGCCTGCCAGTGGGCCGGGGTTCCGTTGCAGGAAGAAGAAGTAAAGCATAGGGCAACCGACTTCGGTGCGATGGTAGATGCATTTGGAGCTGTGGGACCAAGACACTGGCAGGGGAAAAGAGCGCGTTCAAGAGCAGAAAAGTGGATTACTGAGATCATTGAAAAAGTCCGGTCCGGTGAGTTAAATTCACCTGAAGGTACAGCATTGTATGCTATGGCATGGCACCGTGAACTTGACGATAAACCTCTTGATACACAAATGGCTGCGGTGGAATTGATTAATGTATTAAGACCAATCGTTGCTATTGCTACATACATTACTTTTGGGGCATTAGCTTTGTATGAATATCCGGAATGCCGGAAGAAATTGCAATCCGATAAAGGGGATTATATTGAAATGTTTGTACAGGAAATACGCCGATATTACCCTTTTGGCCCGTTTTTAGGTGCAAGAGTGCGTAGTGACTTTATTTGGAAAGGATACAACTTCAATAAAGGAGATCTGGTACTACTTGATGTTTATGGAACCAATCACGATACACGCCTATGGGAAAGGCCAAATGAATTCTGGCCGGAGCGATTCAGTGAATGGAATGGTAGTCTATTTGATTTTATACCCCAAGGGGGTGGCGACCACTTTAAAGGACATCGATGTCCCGGTGAATGGATTACAATTGAGGCCATGAAGGCGAGCATGGATTTTCTGACGAACCATATACATTATGAAGTGGCCGACGGTCAAGATTTGAGCATTAGCTTAGTGAGAATGCCAACCCTGCCTAAAAGCAGATTTGAAATAACCAAGGTTAGATTAGCTTAACATTTCATATGACCAGACCATCCCTTGTTTAAGTAAATAGAGAGACAATTAATTTTACTTGCTTTTTAATTCACTTAATACACGCCATGTTCTTGAAATTGATCATTTTATAGTAACTCAAGATAATTTTTATTTCGCAAGCAGGAGGGGCACCCAATGACGTTTAAAACGATTTCTGTAAAAGATATTGCCCAAAAGGTAATAAACAATGAAGAAATTTTTATTATAGATGTAAGAAATACAGGCGATTTTGATGAATGGAAAATTGAAGGCAGGAACACAACAGTGATCAATGCACCTTTAAATGATGGAGTAGATTCCGTTATTAGTAAACTCCCTGCAAACAAACCAATTTATACTGTTTGTGCTAGGGGCAATTCATCAAAAAAGGCGGCTGAAGAGTTAGTAAAAGCAGGGGTTAAAGACGTTTATTCGATTGAAGGTGGAATGAGAGCATGGAGTGAATATCTTCAGCCAATAAAGATTGGTGGTCTTAAAAGTGGCTGTACAGTCTATCAGTTTGTCCGTTTAGGAAAAGGATGTTTATCGTACATAATCGAATCAAATAGAGAAGGCATCATTATTGATCCTAATCGTATGACTGGAACGTACGAACAGTTTTGTAAAGATAATAATATTACAATTAAGAGTGTTATTGATACACATCTTCATGCTGATCACATATCTGGAGGCTTAAAACTTGCTGAGAAGTTAGGAGCGACTTATTACCTTCCACCAAAGGATGCTGACGGCGTTACATTTGAATATGTTCCAATTGAAGACGGGAACGAAATAAAAGTAGGCAATATTACTATTCAGGCTATTTATTCACCGGGACATACAATTGGGAGTACTTCTTTTGTGATTGGCAATCAATATTTATTGACAGGAGATATTTTATTTATTGATTCCATTGGTCGTCCAGATTTAGCTGGAGAGGCAGAAGATTGGGTCAAGGATTTGAGAGAAACTCTGTATCATCGGTATAAGAAGCTAACAGAAGAATTGATAGTCTTACCATCACACTTTATGGGTGTAAAAGAAATGAATGATGATGGAAGTATTTCAAAGGAACTCGGTGTTTTATATGAGAAAAATCATGGTTTGAATATACAAAGTGGTGAGGAATTCATCAAAACCGTAACTGAAAATTTACCTCCCCAACCCAATTCTTATGAGGAAATACGGCAAATGAATATGGGGAAATTCCATCCGGATGAAGAGCAAAAGAGGGAGATGGAGATTGGACCTAATCGTTGTGCAATTAGATAGTTAATATAGAGGGGAACCGCTTATGGGTTCCCTTTTATTGAATCATGTTCTTAACACACTTGACACCATACCCCTATAGGTATAATATAAGACAGTAAACAGATATAAAGGTGGTTGATATGATTCTTTTATTGCTTGTATTATCTTTACTAATAGCAATTATTATTTATAAACGCTATGTTCCCGTGAAAGATGTTCCTTGTATACAAGGTGCTTTCATGGACAAAAACACCATAACATTAGATATCAGGGATTATAATGAAGCAGGGAATGATTTAACTCAGGATTCTTTGCAGATTCCTTACGCATATTTGAGACGTTTTAATAATGAAATTCCAAATGGTAATATTCATGTAATCGCTTCTGATAGACTAGAATTGAACATGGGCTTGCGTTTCTTAATTAGAAAAGGATTTACCGTAATCAGTTATGAAATCGCTGATTTTCCTTGTAAACAGAAAGGTGGGTTAGAGCAGCATGGAGTACGATAAGAATGTAGTAAACCGTTTAAAGCGGATTGAAGGACAGATAAAAGGTGTACTAAGCATGATGGAACAGGGAAAAGATTGCAGAGAAATTGTCAATCAATTATCAGCTGCACGTAATGCAATAGATAGAACGATGGGTGTTATTGTCAGCACCAATTTAGAGCAGTGTGTTCGTGAAAATGTTGAGAAAGGCGAAGGTACTGAACATCTAGTTAAAGAAGCAGTAGAGCTATTAATAAAAAGTCGATAAGAAAAGTTCTTCAACTGGCCAATATTTGTGAGTTGACGAACTTTAACTTTTAGCATAACATATACCCATACAGGTATAAGTATATAGGGAACAGTGAATGAATGTAACTAAAGTATTCGATGGAAAAGAATGTCCCAGTGTTTGTTTCCTGAATTGAGAAACGCTAATTTTTTTTAATAAACTATATACCTATACCCGTATATGTTTAAAGAGATTAAGGAGGGAATATTACATGGCTGAACAAAAGAAAAAAACGACGATTATATTATTTAGTGGAGACTATGATAAAGCAATGGCCGCTTATATCATTGCAAACGGAGCTGCAGCCTATGATCATGAGGTTACGATTTTCCATACATTCTGGGGATTAAATGCTTTAAGAAAGGAAGAGCCATTGACCTTAAACAAGAGATTCCTTGAAAAGATGTTTGCGAAAATGATGCCTAGAGGTGCCGATAAAATGGGTCTATCCAAAATGAACTTAGCCGGAATGGGTCCTAAAATGATCAAGCAAGTAATTAAAAGGCATAATGCAATGACACTTCCTCAATTAATAGAGATGGCGCAAGAACAAGAAGTTAAACTCATTGCATGTACGATGACAATGGATTTATTGGGCTTACAGCAAGAGGAATTATTAGACGGAATTGAATATGCCGGCGTAGCTGCCTATTTAGCGGATGCACAAGAGGGAAACGTAAACTTATTCATATAAGAATAATCTAAAGATTAGACAAATAAAGAGTAAGGGGTTTAGGCATAATATGGTGGATACTTTACTAAATGTCCTAATAATCGGCACTATAGCTTGGTTCGTTTATCAGCGTTTCATGCCAGCCAGAGGGATTAAAAACATTACTACTTCTGAGTTGAAATTTGAATTAAATAGCAAGGAAAAGAAGCAGCAGTTTATTGATGTACGAACCCCTAGCGAGTTCAAGGTGAATCATATTAACGGGTTTAAAAACATTCCATTATTCGAACTTCATAAAAGGGCGAATGAACTTTCAAAAGACAAAGAGGTATTTGTGATCTGTCAAAGTGGAATGAGAAGCAGCAAGGCCAGTAAGCTTTTGAAGAAACTCGGATTTAAAAGTATAACCAATGTAAAAGGCGGTATAGGCGCTTGGCGTTTATAAAAAGGAGGTTGTTAACCATGAAAGAAATTTTGCCAACAGAAGTGGAAACATTGGTAAAGGAAAAGTCACCCATTAATATTATAGATGTGCGTGAGGTAGACGAGGTGAAAACTGCAAAGATACCAACTGCGATTCATATTCCATTAGGTTTATTAGAATTTCGCTTACAGGATTTAGATAAAACAAAAGAGTACATTACGGTATGCCGTTCCGGTGGAAGAAGTTCAAAGGCTGCAAAACTTCTTGAAAATCGTGGGTTTAAAGTAATTAATATGACCGGCGGAATGCTTGAGTATAAAGGTCCAACTGAATAATTTTTTATATCAAGAAATACCCCATATGGTATGAAAACAAGGAGGAAATAAAATGATTCAAACAAATTCCGTATTAGATGCAAAAGGTTTAGCTTGTCCAATGCCAATTGTTAAAACAAAGAAGGCAATGAACGTCTTAGAACCGGGCGAAGTAATGGAAGTGCAAGCAACTGATAAAGGATCTACTGCTGATATGAAAGCATGGGCGGAAAGTACGGGTCATCAATATTTGGGTACAATCGAAGAAGGGGCAGTACTAAAGCATTACCTTCGCAAAGCTAGTGGAGAAGAAAAAGCAGAAAAGAAGCATCCGAATGTCATTGCCAATGAAGAATTACAACAAAAAATCAAAGAAAATCAAAATTTGCTTGTACTAGATGTGCGAGAATCTGCAGAATATGCTTTTAACCACATTCCAAATGCTAAGTCCCTACCTCTTGGAGAATTAGATGAACGTTTAAGAGAATTAGATAAAGAGACTGAGATTTTTGTAGTTTGCCGTACTGGTAGCCGAAGTGATTTAGCCGCACAAAAACTAACAGCTGCAGGTTTTAAACAGGTGATTAATGTTGTGCCGGGGATGAGTGAATGGAATGGAGTTACAGAAAGGTCAGTAGAGCAAAAATGAATATAAATATTTTAGAATGGATGGTTATAAAAAATGAATAAGAAAATTGTTAATACTGAAAATAACGGCGGATGTAAATGTTCATGCTGCCATCCTAAAAAAAAAGAAAATGAATCTAAGAACTTTGCAAATTTGTAGATGTCCATTTTTAAATCATTAATAATTAGGGCAAATAACTAAACTGATACAAGTGGAGGACAATGAACATGACTAGAGTAGCTATTATCGCTAGTAACGGTGGATTATTTGATGCGTATAAAGTATTTAACATTGCAACGGCAGCAGCAGCAACTGATCAGGAGGTAGCCATTTTCTTCACATTTGAAGGATTAAACTTGATTCATAAAGAAGCGAATAAACAACTTCCGATGCCGGAAGGTAAGGAGCATTTTGCTGAAGGATTTACAAAGGCAAATGTACCTTCTATTCCAGAGTTACTTTCAATGGCACAGGAAATGGGAGTCAAGTTTATCGGATGTCAAATGACAATGGATGTTATGGGTTTAGAAAAAGAAGCTTTTATAGATGGCATTGAAGTTGGTGGAGCTGTAACATTCTTAGAATTCGCAAAAGACGCTGACGTGACATTAACATTTTAAATCTTTTAAAAAATTTTAGCTGATAAAATACTATAGGGGGTATAAAAATGTTGGTTAAGCAAATGACAGCTAAAGAAGTTGCAAAGAAAGTTATAAATAAAGAAGAATTATATATTCTCGATGTCCGTAATCAAAGTGATTTTAATGATTGGAAAATTGAAGGTGTAAATTTCGGATTCTGGAACATCCCTTATTTCGACCTACTTGATGGGGTAGAAGAAATAATAGATAAAATTCCAACTAATAAAGATGTTTTAGTCGTGTGTGCGAAGGAAGGCTCATCCATCATGGTCGCTGAAATGTTATCAGATGCTGGCATTGCGGTTTCTTACCTAAAGGGCGGGATGAAATCATGGAGTGAACATTTGGAGCCAGTAAAAGTAGGGGATTTAAAAGATGGCGGTGAAATATATCAGTTCCTACGCCTTGGTAAAGGCTGCTTGTCTTATATGGTAGCTTCTAATGGTGAGGCAGCCATTATTGATTCAACACGAATGACTGACGTTTATTTAGACTTTGCAGAAAGCATCGGCGCAAAAATCACGCATGTATTTGATACGCATTTACACGCTGATCACATCTCTGGCGGAAGAACTATTACAGAAAAAACGAATGCAACATACTGGTTACCTCCAAAAGATGCAGCGGACGTTACCTTTGCATACAAGCCATTGGAGGGTGGTAACGTTGTGACTGTCGGTAATACAACCATTACCATTGAGGCTCTTTATTCTCCGGGTCACACAATTGGATCCACTTCATTTGTAGTCGATGAAAAGTACTTACTTTCTGGAGATATCCTATTCATTGATTCAATTGGCAGACCAGATTTAGCAGGATTGGCAGAGGACTGGGTTGGAGACTTGAGAGAGACTCTATATAACCGTTACAGAGATTTATCAGAAGAGTTAATCGTTCTGCCTGCTCACTTTATGATTATTGAAGAATTGAATGAGGATGGCAGTGTGGCTGAAAATTTAGGAAAGCTTTTCTCTGAAAATCATGGATTAAATATTGCAGATGAAGCAGAGTTCAGAAAAATGGTTACAGAAAACTTACCTGCCCAGCCAAATTCCTATCAAGAAATCCGTGAAACAAATATGGGGAAGATAGCTCCTGATAAAGAAAAGCAACGTGAGATGGAAATTGGGCCAAACCGTTGTGCGGTGCGATAAAACCTACTAATTAAAAATAATTATTGGGAAGATACTACAAATATAGGAGAGATGAAAAATGAATTCAGATAAAGTGTTAGATGCAAAGGGCCTAGCTTGTCCGATGCCGATTGTTAGGACAAAGAAAGCAATTGATGACTTGCAATCTGGTCAAGTGTTAGAAATACACGCCACAGATAAAGGTGCTAAAGCAGATTTAGCTGCTTGGTCAAATTCTGGTGGGCATGAGTTGTTAGAAACAATAGAAGAAAATGGAGTAATTAAATTCTGGATTAAAAAAGGGTAATAAAAATAGGGAACCGCGAATGGTTCCCTTTTCTTTCTTTAAGGAGGCACTACACATGGACATCGCGTTTATCATTACCATTTTCTTAATTGGATTCATAGGCTCATACATCTCAGGGATGTTGGGAATAGGTGGCTCGATAATTAAATATCCAATGCTTTTATACATTCCGCCCTTATTTGGAATAGCTGCTTTTAGCGCTCATGAAGTTTCAGGAATTAGTGCAGTCCAAGTCTTTTTCGCTACAATTGGGGGAGTTTGGGCATATCGGAAAGGCGGATATTTGAATAAAACCCTAATTGGCTATATGGGTGCCAGTATTTTATTAGGCAGTTTCATCGGTGGTTTCGGTTCAAAGGTGATGACAGAGGACGGAATCAATATAGTCTATGGGGTATTGGCCTTACTAGCAGCTGTCATGATGTTTTTACCGAAAAAAGGAGTCGATGATATTCCTCTAGATCAAGTAAAGTTTAATAAATGGCTAGCAGCATCGATAGCGTTAATTGTCGGTGTAGGATCTGGTATTGTTGGGGCGGCCGGTGCATTCTTACTGGTACCGATTATGCTAGTGGTTTTAAAAATTCCAACAAGGATGACGATTGCTTCCTCATTAGCGATAACCTTTATTTCATCCATAGGTGCAACAGTTGGGAAAATTACAACGGGGCAAGTTGATTATTATCCTGCTTTAATAATGGTTATTGCTAGTTTGATTGCTTCACCTCTTGGTGCAATGACAGGGAAAAAGATGAATACAAAAATTCTTCAAATCATATTATCCGTATTAATTACGGCTACAGCAGTGAAAATTTGGTTTGATATTCTTTGATCCGAATAGTGATTTAAATCGGAACGTACTTTAAAGCAAAGAAATATTAAACTAGTGGAAAAATACCTTTATAAGTTAATCTATCAAAAAAAGCATCAGATAATGATGCTTTCTTCATTAGCCTTTTGGCATGGGTGTGGAAGGACTTCCAGTTTCTTTATATTCTTTATCAATATTATCCCTTATTTCCTTTAATGGTGTCCCTTTTTCGAACTCTGATTTAGCCTCACGGGCTATGTCTACACAGACTTGTCAGCCAAAGCCCATTGTGTCCAAGGTCACCATTTTGTTGTCTACCTTTTCAACAAAGCAGTTTGTATTGCTTGTATGGCCATCTTCTTCATAACAACCGCAATAACATGGCATATAATTTAGTACATCTGGATGCTCAACAGCAAATTGATACGCCTCTAATATGTCTGGATTGTCACTGACAGAAGTGACGGCAGACCAATCATTACTCCCAACTTTATATTGTAGAGTCGGGGGCTTCTCTGTGCGTTCACCTTTTTCAGAGGCACAGCCTATTAAGAGTATAGCTGAAGTAAGAAGGGGAAAGATTACCTTTTTCAATGTTTTTTTCCTCTTTCTATTAAATTATATTTCGAATTAAACTCATAGAATTGAATGTAATGATAACTGAAAAGAATCTTGCTAAACATTAATTTATACATTCTTTCTCATTTTCCGGTAATCATGTATTCAGACAGCCACTTTAGCTTGTCGAACTACATTTTGTTCATTTAAAAACCGGTAAATCCTCCGAAAAAATTGTTTGTCAAAAAAGAGATGATCTTTGTTAACCAGTTGAAATATAAAAATATGCCCATGAAAAGCATTATGAACCCGCCAATTTTCATCATGATCTGGGTGTGTCTTTTAATGAATGTGAGTTTATCAATGAACAAGGACATGATTACAAAGGGGACTGCGAAGCCCAAACAATAAAAGGACATATAAATTAATCCTTGGCCGGGATTAGAAATGCTAAGGGCTATTACACCTGCAAGTATTGGACCAGTACAAGGTGTCCACCCAGCGGCAAACCCCATACCTATTAGGATTGATCCAAAATACCCTGCAGGCCGGTTCTTAAATTGAAACTTTTTCTCTCCAAGAAGAAAGTCTACTTTTATTAAGCCAGTCATAATTAACCCAAAGAAGAAGATAATAATAGCTCCTAATTGCCTTAATAATTCTTTATTTTCTATGAAGAATGTCCCTACCAACGAGCTAGACCATCCCAATGCCATGAAAATGATTGAAAATCCTAGAAGAAACAATAGGGTATGTAACATTGCCGTCCTTTTAAATATCGATCTTTCCTTTTTTAAATCGTTGAGGGAAATACCCGTAATATACGAAAGAAAGGCTGGGTATAACGGTAAAGAACAAGGAGATAAAAATGACAATAATCCTGCAAAAAATGCTAAAGCAATATTTAACTCTTCCATTAAGCTTTTCCCCATCCTAACCTGTGTTTTGAGTACATCTCCGTTTCACTTAGGAACTATGGAATTTAAATGTTCCCTTACGTCACCCTGAGTCATCGCGCCAGTAATGACCTTTTGTATCTTCCCTTTTTCATCGATTAAATACGTTGTAGGGATAGGTCCTATTTTATAAACATCTGTTACTTGGCTTTTACGATCCATTAAAATGGGAAAGGTTAAATTGTGCCTTTCAACAAAACTAGAAACAACAAGGTCGCTTTCTGATATGTTTACGGCTAAAATCTCAATATTTTTATCTTTGAAATTTTGATATTCGGTCTCCATATAAGGCATTTCTTTCTCACATGGCTTGCACCATGTACCCCAGAAGTTTAAGAAAACTCCTTTTCCTTTCAAGTCTGACAGCTTCATTTCTTTGCCATCTAATGTTTCTAGAACAAAATCGGGAGCTGAAGACCCAACTTTGATTGTTGTGTCATCCTTCGTAAAATTAGCATACAACGTATACCCAACGGCTGCTAAAAGCAGTAAAAGGATTCCAGTGCGTAAAACCAACCTTTTTCTCTTCAAATTATCTCACCCTCATTCAAATATATATTAGATTAACAGTTCAATTATAGTATAGATGATGTATTATCTATATTCAAACATAATATTGACAGATTTTGTCGTATCTTATGATGATTGTAGGATTAAACCAATCTTGTTTTCGTAGTATCTAATACCAAATACAATCGTAACATTTATTGATGGTATCAATGTTTACATATGTTCCTTTATGCGTATTCGTACCTTGTGTTTCCTTCTCAGAATGAGGTAAAGTTTTCAGCTAGTCAATATATTCAAACAATCATTTGACTATTTACTTTAGTTAGGTATATACTTTATTCAAACAATCATTTGAATATTTTTTGATATACATTCAAATATTTGTTTGACTATCTTCGTTTAAGGAAATATAATATTATTCAAATGAATGTTTGATTGATTAAAAGGGGTGGAATAAGTGAAAAAAGATGCATGTGAAATAACGTGTATTGACGAAGAGAAGGTTTCAAGAGTTAAAGGCGAATTGTTAATGCACAATACTTTAGATGTGGCTCAAATATTTAAAGCATTATCAGATGATACAAGGATTAAAATTGCCTATGCTCTCTCCTTGGAAGAGGAATTGTGTGTCTGTGATGTAGCGAATATTGTTGGTGCTACGACTGCCGCAACGTCTCATCACTTGAGGCTGCTCAATAACCTTGGATTGGCTAAATATCGCAAGAAAGGGAAATTGGTTTATTACGCCTTGGATGACGATCATGTAAGGCAACTGATAAAAATGGCTTTTACACATCAAAAGGAGGTTGTTAAAGTTGGGTGAAGCAGCAAAACCGTTAGAGGACAAAAAAGTATACCGTGTTGAGGGATTTTCATGCGCGAATTGTGCAGGGAAGTTTGAGAAAAATGTGAAAAAGCTTCCGGGCGTTCAGGATGCACAAGTGAATTTTGGAGCATCAAAAATTTCCGTTTACGGAGAAGCAACGGTTGAGGAATTGGAAAAAGCCGGAGCTTTTGAGAATCTTAAAGTGGCTCCTGAAAAACCTAAACGGCAATCTTCGCATGAGGTTGAAGAGGTCAAAAATGTATATCGCGTTGAGGGATTCTCGTGCGCGAACTGTGCAGGAAAGTTTGAAAAAAATGTAAAGCAAATTCCGGGCGTTCAGGATGCACAAGTGAATTTTGGAGCATCAAAAATTTCCGTTTACGGAGAAGCAACGATTGAGGAACTGGAAAAAGCCGGGGCTTTTGAGAACCTTAAAGTGTCTCCTGAAAAATCTGTGCGGCAAGCTACAAAAGGGATTAATGAAGGCAAGGAGTTTATTAAAGAAGAAAAAGTACCGTTTTATAAAAAGCACAGTACTTTACTCTATGCATCCTTGTTCATTGTCTTTGGTTACCTGTCAGAGTTTGTGAATGGGGAAGAGAACCTCATTACTACATTATCATTTGTAGTATCCATGTTAATCGGAGGATTATCGCTCTTTAAAGTCGGTTTGCAAAACTTGCTTCGCTTTGAATTTGACATGAAAACCCTTATGACGGTAGCTGTTATAGGTGGAGCAATCATTGGAGAATGGGCAGAAGTTTCCATTGTTGTGATTCTCTTTGCAATCAGTGAAGCTCTAGAACGTTTCTCTATGGATAAAGCAAGACAATCGATTCGGTCCTTGATGGACATTGCCCCTAAAGAGGCGCTTGTAAGAAGAAACGGACAAGAAATGATGATTCATGTTGATGACATCGCCGTTGGTGACATTATGATCGTGAAGCCCGGTCAAAAGATTGCGATGGATGGTGTGGTCGTAAGTGGCTACTCTGCCGTCAATCAGGCAGCTATTACAGGTGAGTCCGTCCCTGTTGCCAAAACGGTGGATGATGAAGTGTTTGCAGGAACGTTAAATGAAGAAGGATTGCTTGAAGTAAAAATAACGAAACTAGTTGAAGATACAACGATTTCTAAAATTATACATCTTGTAGAGGAAGCACAAGGAGAACGCGCTCCATCTCAAGCGTTTGTCGAAAAATTCGCGAAGTATTATACGCCAATCATTATGATCATTGCCGCTTTAGTGGCTGTTGTTCCTCCACTTTTCTTTGACGGAAGTTGGGAAACATGGATTTATCAAGGGCTATCTGTACTTGTTGTTGGTTGTCCGTGCGCTCTGGTTATTTCCACACCGATTTCCATTGTGTCAGCAATCGGGAATGCGGCGAAAAAGGGTGTTCTAATAAAAGGTGGAGTTTATTTAGAAGAAATGGGTGCCTTAAAGGCCATTGCCTTCGATAAAACGGGAACACTAACAAAAGGTGTCCCAGTTGTAACTGATTTTAATGTGTTGAACAAGCAGACAAATGAAAAAGAATTGCTCTCTGTTATTACTGCATTAGAGTATCGTTCCCAGCACCCTCTTGCATCTGCCATCATGAAAAAAGCAGAAGAGGAAAATATTAATTATTCTGCTGTACTGGTAGAGGACTTCTCTTCTATTACAGGTAAGGGTATTAAAGGTACTGTAAACGGGATTACTTATTATATCGGTAGCCCAAAACTCTTTAAAGAATTATCAACTTCTAATTTCGATAAGAACTTAGAAGAAAAAGTTACGACTCTTCAAAATGAAGGCAAGACAGCTATGGTGGTTGGAACTGAAAAAGAAATACTCGCTGTTATTGCGGTAGCTGATGAAGTACGTGAATCAAGTAAAGAAGTTATTCAGAAATTGCATCAACTTGGAATCAAAAAGACCATAATGCTTACAGGTGATAATAAAGGTACCGCAAATGCTATCGGCGGTCACGTTGGAGTATCGGATATTCAGGCAGAACTGATGCCACAGGACAAATTAGATTATATTAAACAATTGAGATCCGAATACAGCAAAGTAGCTATGGTTGGAGATGGTGTAAATGATGCCCCAGCGCTTGCAGCTTCTACAGTTGGGATTGCAATGGGAGGAGCAGGTACAGATACTGCACTAGAAACGGCAGACGTTGCTCTTATGGGAGATGATTTAAGAAAGCTTCCATTTACAGTGAAACTAAGCCGTAAAGCTCTAAACATAATCAAATCCAACATCACCTTTGCAATCGCTATTAAATTAATAGCCTTGCTATTGGTCATTCCGGGTTGGTTAACGCTTTGGATTGCCATCCTTTCAGATATGGGGGCAACCCTACTTGTAGCGTTAAATGGTTTAAGACTTATGAGAGTAAAAGAGTAATAGGAAATGGGCTTTCCCAATATAGGAGTGGAAAGCCCAATTTTCAAAATGTATGTAAATTTTGCGTTTGGTGTAAATAACAAACATTACATAGGGTATAAGTTATATGTCCATCATATTAAAACGAGGATTAGAATATTAGGTGGTTTCTCTACAACAGGAAGATCATTATTTTTCATCACAAATCACCAAGGGAGGAAACAGAAATGACTGCAGATGTAAAAAAAGAAGTGGACTTGTTAGTTATTGGTGCAGGCTCTGGAGGTTACGTGTCAGCCATACGTGCGGCGCAGTTGGGAAAAAAAGTGGTACTAGTCGATAAAGCAGAACTAGGCGGAGTTTGCCTTAACCGGGGGTGTATACCTTCAAAAGCACTGATTAGCGCGTCTGAACGAGTCAAACAAATACAACAGGCAAAAACAATGGGAATCAGAGTTTCAGGTCAAGTTGAAATAGATATGCCTGAAGTAGTGAAGTGGAAGGATGGAATTGTAAACAAGCTAACAAACGGAGTCCGTACACTGCTAAAAGGAAATGGAGTAGAAGTCATCAGTGGTGAAGCATATCTTACTGAACCTCAAACTGTAAGAATTAAAACGGGCAACGAAGAACATTTATATTCATACAAAGATCTTATTCTTGCTATAGGGTCCTTACCTTTCGAATTAAAAAGTATGCCATTTGATAAGAATAGAATCATCTCATCAACGGAGGCACTAATGTTGCAAGAAGTGCCGAAACATTTAGTTGTAGTGGGTGGTGGCTACATCGGTTTGGAATTGGGTACAGCTTTTGCTAAGTTTGGCGCAAACGTAACCATTCTAGAGGGATCGGACACGATTCTTCCCGGTACCGACCCGATGCTTACAAATGTGGTGAAACGGCATTTGAAGGAACTGGGCATCACAGTCATTACGAATGCCCTAGTCCAAGGCGGAGAAAATACTGGTGAAGAAGTACAGGTCCGCGTGCAGGTTGATGGAAACGAAGAAACGATTACTGGCGATTATTGTTTAGTTTCCATAGGGAGAAAACCGAACACCGGAAAAATTGGTTTGGAAAATATCGGGGTAGAGCTCGATCAACGCGGATTTATTAAGATCAATGATAAATGTCAGACAAACGTTGAACACGTGTATGCAATTGGCGACTGCGCAGGTGGGTTCCTACTTGCTCATAAAGCAAGCTACGAAGGGAAAATTGCTGCAGAAGTGATATGCGGGCAAAAGAGTGTAATTGATTTTCAAGCCATGCCATTTGTTATTTTCAGTGACCCTGAAGTTGCTTACACAGGATTAACGGAGAAAGAAGCGAAGGAAAAAGGATTTGAAACAGTTTCTAGCCGGTTCCCATTCCAGGCGAACGGAAGGGCGTTATCTGTTTCTGATGCAGATGGCTTTGTACAGGTTGTGGCCGAAAAGAACACCAAAAGGGTATTAGGCGTACAGATGGTTGGGCCAGAAGTGTCATCACTTATTGCTGAAGCGGTCTTTGCCATTGAGTCTGGTGCAACTGCCGAAGATCTTAGCCTTACAATTCATGCCCATCCAACTCTGCCTGAACCATTGATGGAAGCAGCTGAAGGTGTAATGGGACATGCAATTCACATGCTGAATAAAAAATAAGTATAGTGTAATGAAAATAAACCTGCACTTTATAGTGCAGGTTGAATTTTTCAAACTTTTTGGAGTGAAAACGAATGGACATATTGTTCTACGTGTTAACGGCGGCTTTTGCTAACATCTAAGGTAGATTTGTAATATTTCTTAAAAAAAACTGGTCTAGAAGGAGCCTTAATGCCTTAATGGCGTTAAGCGCTGGAATACTTTTCACATTTGCTATTATGGATTTAATACCTGAAGCAATAGAGTTATATGAATCAAGTCCAATATATATTGTTTTAGGATTTTGTTTAATTTTTTTGTTCCAGCAGTTTCTTGCACCTCATTTTCATTTTGGAGAAGAGACTCACAAACATTCTCATTCACAGACCACAACGCTGGGTGCTTTAATGGGCATGTTAGTGCATACTTTTTTTGATGGTGTATCTATCGTTGCCAGTTTCAAAATAGATGAAAGAATAGGATTTGTTGTATTAATTGCAGTTTTGCTACATAAGATCCCTGACGGATGGACGATTTCATCAATTGTATTTGCAAATTTAAAAAGTAAGAAGAAGGCGATAGGTGCATCTGTGTTATTGGGTATTTCAACTATCATGGGTGCATTTGCGGCTTTGTATTTTACTCAATTCTTTTTGGTAGATAGTATTATTCTTGCTATAGCTCTTTCCATTACAGCTGGTATTTTTCTATATATCGCTACAGCTGATTTGTTACCCGTTGTAAGTGCGACTGAAGACAGATCAGTGATTCTTTTTTTTTTGTAGGAATTTTATTATATTATATGCTTCATTGGATATTTGAACAATTAGCTCCGACGTTACATTAGGTTTATTAAATAGATTTGTTAATATGCTTACCTGAAAAGTAAACTGATTAGAAATGATTAATTATGTTTATGAAATGGAAATACTATAATATTCAATCTTGCGTTTGATTGTTTACGAACACTATAAAGGGGTTGACACAAATGAATTTAATTTTGACCATAATTTCGGCTTTAGGGGCGTTTATCGCAACTAATATCGATGACATTTTTATTCTAATGTTGTTGTTCTCTCAGGCAAGGACACAGGCGAAAGCGAGTAACGGTAGAGCGGTTAACATGCAGACTAATGGAAACCGTATTTACCCTAGAGATATAGTCATTGGACAATATTTAGGTTTTGCACTTTTAGTTCTAATCAGTCTCTTAGCGACATTTGGTGTAACTCTCATTCCTGATCAGTGGGTAGGTTTACTGGGACTAATCCCAATTTATTTAGGGGTTAAACTGTTTATAAAAGGTGAAGAAGAAGATGAAGGTGCCATTCTTTCCAGTTTAAACAAATTCAATAAATTCTATTTAAGTGTAGCCTTTATCACATTTGCCAATGGTGGAGACAACATCGGAATTTACGTTCCGTTCTTTTCTACTTTGAACACGAATGAACTGGTTATTACGGTTGTTACCTTCTTTATTATGGTGGCGATCTGGTGTTTAATCGGCTATCGTTTGGCCAGATTCAGATATGTTTCTGAAACACTTGAGAAATACGGCCGCTGGATTATTCCAATTGTGTTTATAGGATTAGGAATATATATTATGTTAGAGAATGAAACTTTTACCGCTCTTTCTAATTTATTTAAATAAACTGATGGCAGCATAGACATCTCTTAATACGAAATAATAAAAAGGATTTCTCCATCTGGTATAAAACGTTACATGTCGCAATAAGTATAATAAGCTCAACGCAATTTGCGTTGGGTCTTTTTTCATGGCATCAATTGAGATAAACTGTTAGGAATTGTTACAAAGCAGCTGAGAAAAAAATAACATCAATCAAATATACTTTTGAGTATCAGTAAAAAGGGGTATAATAAAATTAATAAAAATTTTGAAGGAAGTGATTATATGAGTCAAAAGGACACTTGTGAAATTTATTGTTTTGACGAACAAAAAGTGAACCGGATACAGGGTAAACTACAACAAGTAGATCTAGCTAGTGTTGCCCAGTTATTTAAAGCGCTAGCAGATGAAAATAGAGCAAAAATTGCCTTTTCTTTGTGCCAAGATGGGGAACTATGTGTATGCGATATAGCTAATATCATTGGTTCTTCAGTCGCCACCGCTTCTCACCACCTACGAAGTCTTCATAAACAAGGGCTTCTGAAGTATAGAAAAGAGGGTAAATTAGCTTTTTACTCGTTAGAAAATGAACAAATCAAGCAACTAATTTCCATTGCATTATCAAACAAACAGGAGGCTACAGTCAATGTCTGAACAACTAGCAAAGTCCACAGATCAAGAGACAAAGACCTATCGCATACAAGGATTCACCTGAGCAGATTGTGCAAAAACGTTCGAAACGAACGTAAAACACCTGTATGGTGTTTCTGATGCTAAAGTTAACTTTGGAGCTTCTAAACTTACTGTTACAGGAAGTACCACCATCGAAGAACTTGAGAAGGCAGGAGCTTTTGAAAACCTAAGAGTTCGAGATGAAAAAGAACAAGCAATAGAACGTGAACCTTTTTGGAGACAAAAAGAAAACATTAAAGTATATATTTCAGCAGTGCTTTTAATTATTAGCTGGTTCCTTGCTGAACAATATGGTGAAGAGCATATTATTCCTACAATTGGATACGCTGCTTCCATTCTTATTGGAGGATATTCCCTCTTTATCAAAGGACTAAAAAATTTAGTTCGATTAAAGTTCGATATGAACACCCTAATGACAGTTGCGATTATAGGAGCAGCAGCTATAGGGGAATGGGGAGAAGGAGCGACAGTTGTTATTCTGTTTGCGGTAAGTGAGGCATTAGAGCGTTATTCGATGGATAAAGCCCGTCAATCCATCCAATCACTAATGGATATAGCTCCAAAAGAAGCCCTGATTCGACGAGGGAACGAAGAAATGATGGTCCATGTGGAAGATATTCAAGTTGGAGACATCATGATTGTTAAGCCGGGTCAAAAGTTAGCAATGGACGGAGTTGTAGTAAAAGGTACATCCACATTGAATCAGGCCGCCATAACAGGTGAAAGTGTTCCTGTGGCAAAAGCAGTCAAGGACGAAGTTTTCGCAGGAACTTTGAACGAAGAAGGATTGCTCGAAGTAGAAGTGTCTAAGCGTGTTGAAGATACAACTCTTTCTAAAATAATTCACTTGGTTGAAGAAGCTCAAGCAGAGAGAGCGCCATCTCAAGCTTTTGTGGACCGATTCGCGAAATATTATACACCATTCATTATCCTATTGGCATTTATGATCGCTATCGTTCCTCCATTGCTTTTTGGGGGAGACTGGAGCGAGTGGATTTATCAGGGATTAGCTGTGTTAGTAGTTGGTTGTCCATGTGCATTGGTCATTTCAACACCTGTTTCCATTGTTACAGCAATAGGTAACGCTGCTAAAAATGGTGTGTTAATTAAAGGTGGAATTCATCTAGAAGAAGCAGGAGCTTTAAAAGTTATTGCTTTTGATAAAACAGGAACATTAACAAAAGGGGTCCCTGCAGTAACTGATGTAATCTCGTTTGGACGTAATGAAAAGGAATTAATGAACATAACTGCTGCAATTGAAAAAGGATCACAGCACCCGCTTGCATCCGCGATTATGCGAAAAGCGGAGGAAGATGGATCCGATTTTAACAAGGTGGTCGTGGATGACTTCCAATCGATTACAGGTAAAGGCGTAAAAGCCAGCGTGAATGGGGTTATATATTACGTCGGTAGTCCGAACCTATTAGAAGAATTACATCAAGGCATTAAAAAAGAATTAAATGAACAGATTAATACCTTACAAACGCAAGGAAAAACCGTAATGGTTCTAGGCACAGAACAGGAGATTCTTTCGTTGATTGCTGTAGCTGACGAAATGAGAGAGTCATCTAAAGAAGTTATTCGAAGACTTCATGAAATTGGTATTGAAAAAACAGTGATGCTTACAGGTGATAACCACCGAACAGCACAAGCTATCGGAAATGAAGTAGGAGTGTCCGACATCAAGGCAGATTTGTTGCCGGAGGATAAGTTAACCTATATTAAACAGCTCCGTGAAAAGTACCAAAGTGTCGCGATGGTTGGAGATGGTGTTAATGATGCACCAGCACTTGCAGCATCAACCGTTGGTGTTGCGATGGGTGGCGCTGGAACAGATACAGCGTTAGAAACAGCGGATATTGCGCTAATGTCTGATGATTTATCCAAATTACCATATACAATCAAATTAAGTCGGAAGGCTTTAACGATTATTAAGCAAAATATCACCTTCTCTTTAGCCATTAAGGCGGTAGCATTACTTTTAATCATCCCCGGTTGGTTAACCCTATGGTTAGCGATTTTTGCGGATATGGGAGCTACACTCCTTGTTACACTAAATAGTTTGCGGCTTTTAAAGGTCAAAGAGTAAATTGTGATCAGCAAGGAAAGGTAAGGACCAAACCATATGAACGGTTTGGTCCTTGTTTTAGTTCATCTTTTTAAACTTAACCATTTCAAAATTCAAATTATCTAAGCCAGTAAAATCTATGTTTTTTATTGCTCTGCAGTAATTAATCATGAACTAAATGTTTCTTCGGAGCAATTTGTTCTTTTTAAGAATGAGGGAGAAGATATTTCAATTGAAGCCGACAGTGAAAATACAATCGTGCTGATTCTAAGCGGGGAGCCATTAAATGAACCGATTGCCCACCGCGGACCGTTTGTGATGAACACAGAGGAAGAACTATTCCAGGCTTTTAAGGATTATCAGAACGGGATGTTTGACTAAGGAGGGAGAACACTTCTGGTTAGGCAACCATTATTAATTAAGAGGAAAACGCTATTCTTTCATGGCAACTGAAAGAATAGCGTTTTTTGTTTTCTTCATTGTAATTATGTCCGACAGCAGTAGAAGGGAATAAGCAACTATTATCTTAACGTAGGGTACTTAAAACATCTCGTTAATTTCCCACGATTCGACGGTCAAATACGCGGTGTGCGGATCCATGCCTTTGCCCATTAAATAGGCCATAGCAGCCACTTCCTGCAAAGCATGCTTATATGAAGTGTCCTTCGCCTCCTCCATTCCGTAATGAACAAAAGGGGAAATCTTCTTTAACACTTCTGATTTCAAATGAGGATAAATAGGTTGTTTGACCAGCGGCTGCGCCCAAATCTCAGATTTGGGATATTGCGGGAAATCATCTGCAAATTGCGGCTGGTTGTAAGACATTCCATATGGGTACTGGCGGTAAGGATTCATTAGTAATTTCCTTTCTTATTATATATCTTAACGGTTTTATACTATGTTCCGCAAAAGCCCTTGGCATAGACAGTAGCCTACTTACAACAAATTTGGAGATGAATGAATTCCATAATGAAAACAAATTTAGAACCTGATTAATCCCATGAGATTAAACACCACTATTTGCCATCGTTAAATACCGATGACAAAAACAAACTAATAAAATCAAATTGATTCCAGGGGTGCCTTCATGGGAAAAATACCTAGGTTCTTACTATTTACTATTTCCTTTGCGATTCTTATAACGGTTGGATCGGTCTTTTTGTCTCATAACGAAAGAAATACTCGAAATCCGGAAATTAATACTGCCAATAACCGATTTAATGTCCCTGTTTCAAGAATCCAGAATGTTAATAACGGCCGGCAGCTCCTGCAGATCAACAGCATTGCGGACGGGGAAAATCTCAAGATGCATTTACGGGCTGATCAGGGCGTGTTTCTCCTCAATCAAAATGGCGGAAGGGAGAGCCATTATAACAAAAAAGAAGTATCGGTAAAATTCAAGGACAATCCAAGCCAGCAGACGATAAACAAGCTAATGGCGGACGTTGATGGGCAGGTTGTAAAAAATCTCGAGTCCAGATTCGTTTTTCGCTCTAATCGTCTGACAACACCAGAACTGATTCAGCGTTTCAAAAGCCGGGGCGAAGTGGAATACGCGGAACCCAATTATCTGTATCTGCAAAATCAAACCGATTTGCCGAATGACCTTTTGTACCGTGAACAGTATCAATGGAACTTGCCTGTCATCCAAACAGAATCAGGCTGGGGTGTTTCAAGAGGTGATGAAGATATTGTGATCGCAGTCATAGATACGGGTGTCGATTTAAATCATCCGGATTTAAGAAGGCGGGTAACGGAGGGATACAATGTGCTGGCAGATAATAACATTCCTCAAGATGATAATGGCCATGGCACCCACGTATCCGGTATTATTGCCTCTGAAACAAATAACCGTGAAGGAGTCGCCGGGCTTACATGGTTTAATAAGATTATGCCGATTAAAGCAATGAGTGCAGCAGGGTATGGCACTACTTTTGATATAGCAAAGGGGATTATCTGGGCGGTTGATCACGGGGCAGATGTCATCAATTTGAGCTTAGGGAATTATCATCCATCTTCTTTGATGAAAGAAGCTGTCGAATATGCCTATGCTAACAACGTGGTCCTAGTGTCCGCAGCAGGGAACGAAAATACGAGCGATGCGAGCTATCCTGCTATTTATCCGGAAGTTCTTAGTGTCTCTGCCGTAAGCTACACGGGGGAACGCGCTTCTTTTTCGAATTATGGAGACTATATCGATGTTGCAGCTCCTGGCGTCCAAATTCCAAGTACGTATGTAAATCGGCAATATGCGGCGATGTCGGGAACATCCATGGCTGCGCCTCATGTAGCAGGACTGGCAGGCCTCGTGCTTTCTGAAAACCCTGATTTAACAAATAGAGAGGTCATGGACATTATTAAAGATACCGCGTATGACATCGGCGCACGCGGCAATGACGAAGACTTTGGCAGCGGGTTGATCGATGTCAGTAATGCGTTGGAAGCTGCCCGGAACCATGATGAGGGAAGAAACTTCATTGATGATTTATTTGAATAATTGATTGGTAAAAGAACAGGGACCAAAAACGAAAACAACTCGTGAGGTTCCTCAGTTTACAACAATCACCAGTGGATTTAGATGTTGCTAAAATCATACTCGAAAATGCGTTTCGTTTGAATGGACGACGTTTTCGTTCAATTGACCGGTAGTTTCATTAAATCATCATGATTTTCGTTTAAAATGAACTCTGTTTTCGTTTAAATCAGATGAATGATCGTTTAAATGATTAAAGACCCTCTGTAGTCATATGATAAAATGTAAATTCTGCAGAAAAAAGGACCTTCGCTTACCTATATTTTTTACATGCAGATGCTAAGTTACAGCTTAGCATCTTTTTTATACGCAGATTTAGACATGAAAAGACGAAGATCTTCATTATTTCTCCCTTTAAGGTTTCGGAACTTCTTTCTGAAAACCCTGATTTTTTCGCAATATGGTTTTGAAATCCTCGGAAGGTATTATATACATGGGGTTAATCATATTTGAACGGCACGTCCAATTGAAATATATCAAAGGAAATGTTATTCTAAAATCTTGATTATGCATTATTTTAAAAATAGGCTCTGTTAAATTCCATTGTTGATTTTCAAATGGTCATGGAATCTACTCGCTTTCCGCGGACGAACTGGCAAGCCTCCTCACTCGTACCTCGCTGCGGGGTCTTGCCAGCCCGTTTTTCCGCAGGAGTCTCGCAGATTCCCTTCCCAAAAACAACATTATCATTTAACAGAACCTAAAAATAAAAAAGTTTAATATCTGATTTAAAGCTGATGATTCACTTACAATAAATTATGAGGTGGATGAACATGGAGAATAAATATCGAGTTTTGCTTTATTATCAATATGTCACGATCGAAGACCCTGAAAGGTTTACAAAGAACCATTTACGGTTTTGTAAAGAAGTGGGATTAAAAGGACGGATTCTGGTTTCAAGTGAAGGAATCAATGGAACGGTTTCAGGGACATTGGAGCAAACTGAGGAATATATGGAGCATATGCAGCGGGATATCCGCTTTAAAGATATGGTGTATAAAATGGATTATGCCGACCAGCATACGTTTAAGAACATACATGTCCGTCACCGCAGAGAGCTGGTCACCTTAGGTTTGGACGAAGACGTGAACCCTCTGGAGCTAACAGGGACATATCTCGAACCAAAGGAATTCTTTGCACAAATGCAAGATGAGGATACGGTTGTAATCGACGCTCGGAACGATTATGAATACGAACTGGGGCATTTCCGCAATGCAATCAAACCTGATATAAAAGCGTTTCGTGAATTGCCTGCTTGGATCCGAGAGAATAAAGAAAAATTAGAAGGCAAAAAAATCCTGACTTATTGCACCGGCGGAGTCCGCTGCGAAAAGTTTTCTGGATGGCTGTTGAAAGAGGGATTCGAAGATGTTGCCCAATTACATGGGGGAATCGTTACGTACGGCAATGATCCAGAAGTAAAAGGGCAGCTATGGGACGGCCAGTGTTATGTGTTTGATGACAGAATCGGTGTGCCGATTAATAAGGTGGAAACTGTAGTTGTCGGACGGGACTACTTTACTAACGAACCTTGCGAACGATACGTAAATTGCGCAAATCCCGAATGCGATAAACGCATATTCTGCACGGAGGAAAATGAACATCGTTATATGCGGAGCTGCAGCCATGAATGTCGGGTTCACCCGGAGAATTTATATGTGAAAGAACACGGATTAAATAAAAGTGAAATTCAATCAAGATTAAATGAGATAGATAGTACAAAGGTTTCTTTATAAACCTATAAAAACAGCCACTTCATGAATGAAGTGGCTGTTTTTATTTTTGGGAACTATATTTCAATCATGCTTGTTATTGATTGCGTGTCAAGCATACAGCCGTTTGTATGCTTTGCAAAACAGGGGTTCATCTCCTTATTTTTCATCAGTAAGCGAATGCGTAGGGAAATGCGGCAAAATCTCTTCACCAAGTTCAAGGATGACATCTTCTGGCGGCCGTTTAGAGAAATACAAGACAAATGTAAGGTGATTGACGCCGATTGTCTGGAACTGTTGAAGCAGCTCCAATAAATATTTGCGACCGACATGAAAACCTAATGGAATGGTGACGGGAGGTGCATCTGGATTTTCCGATAAGTCGATAAATAACGACTGAGTAAACGGTTTGAATACTCCCGGAGACTTTTCTTCCACCATTGCGCGATAATCGCTGATTAACATCGTTTGTTGCTGAATGCTTCTGGGGTATTGGAACCAACCATCGCCATGCTCGGCAATCCATTCCATCGACTGGCGGCTGAAGCCCGTTGCCATCATGGGAATCGGCGACACCGGTTGCGGAATCAATCTCGTATCTGTTCCATCTATAAAACCATGATCAAAATGAATGGTTGGTCCTTCTTCCTTCAGCAATCGGTCAATGGTCTCGAAATTCTCTTTAAAAAGGTGTCCACTATCTTCTTTATCAATTCCCAGAGCTGTAAAATCCTTTGCCCGATCACCAGATCCGACACCAAGGATGAGGCGATCCGGAAACAAGCGGTGTATCGAAAGGGCTTCCTTAGCGACGCGAACCGGATGGCGCAAGGGAAGGACGACGCTAGAAGTTCCTAATGCTATTTGCTTAGTGTGAGCAGCAAGATACGTTAAATAGATCCAGACATCATACATTTGGCCATTATCATCAATAGTAAGATCCTGCATCGTAACATCCCGTAGCCATAGTGCTGCAAAACCAAAATCTTCAATCGCACGGGCGAGCTGCAATTGATTTTCCATTCTCGGCATTTTGGACATTCTTTCAGTCGGGATCGAAAAGCCGAGTGTCATTTTATCCTGTTGATACATTCTTTGAAATGCTCGGTGTTCTAACATGCCTGACAGATCCTCCTTCGTCATGTGCACAATTATTTTTATCATCTTCATTATGATCGAAAAATAACAATAAACCGATGTTATGTATTAACTGCCATAAAGTCAAAAGATTGGTTTCATTTCACACCACAAATGAATGGTGCATGGGACCCTTCTTTGTTATAAAAGAAGGAGGGGGGATTTAATGGGAAATCAAATTGCAATTGTTACCGGTTCATCAAGCGGTTTTGGGTTATTGACGTCGCTCGAATTAGCCAATCGGGGTTTTCGAGTGATTGCTACGATGAGGAATCCTCAAAAGGGAACGGAATTAACGAAGAAAGCCAAGGAATTGGGAATTGACCGTAACATCGAAATTCATGAACTTGACGTCACATCAGAAGCGTCCATTCAAGGTTTGAAGAGATTATTAGAATCGCTTGGGCAGGTGGATGTACTCGTAAATAATGCCGGGTATGCCGGTGCCGGTTTTGTCGAGGAAATTCCAGTCAATGAATACAGGAAACAATTCGAGACCAATCTGTTTGGCTTAATAGCTGTTACACAGGTAGTTTTACCGCTGATGCGTGAACAGGGAAATGGAAACATCATCAATATAAGCAGCATCAGTGGCAGAATCGGTTTTCCGGGGATGTCCCCTTATGTTGCTTCCAAATACGCTCTGGAAGGCTGGAGCGAATGTCTCCGGCTTGAAATGAAACCATTTGGAATCCAAGTCGCTCTCGTTGAACCAGGATCATATCAGACGAACATCTGGACAACCGGGAAACAAGTAACAGAGAAATCACAACTCGAAAATTCTCCATATTATGAAACGATGAGAAACATTGAAGGGTACTTACTAAAAAATGAATCCGGATATGGAGATCCTCAGGAAGTAGCTAGTTTGATAGGTGAGATTTCACAGCAAAAAGAGACGACATTGCGTCATCCTGTTGGAAAAAGAGTGAAACTGAGTATCAGATTAAAAAACTTTTTGCCATGGACAACCTGGGAGAAGATAACGGTAAAGACATTAAAAAGCAACAGTAGCAAAACCGAATAAATACATAATATAGTACTTATACCCATTCTGAGATAATGAGAATAACAGAGAGAATATAAGCATACTATGACTATGTTGGATTATTAAGAGTATTGCATGAAGGAATATACTTGGTTAAAGAAGGATTCTTCAACAAAATAGCGTAATCATCACTTAAATTAAACGTAGGAGGGTTCTATATGTTTCTGACATTGGAAGGTTTTATGAAATCTTGGGAATTCGAATCACAAGCAACTCAAAAAATACTGAACAATCTAACCGACGAATCTCTTAAACAGGAGATAACTGAAGAGAATTGGACATTGGGGCGTATTGCTTGGCACATTGTACCATCCATACATATCATGACTTCCCGCACTGGGCTGAAGTTTGAAGCCCCCACGGAAAACTGGCCAGTGCCGACCTCAGCTCAATTCATTGCAGACAGCTATGGTCAAGTAAGCGCAGCATTCTTAGAGGCAATAAAAGCTCAATGGACTGATGAAAGTCTCCAGATTGAAAGCGACTTTTTTGGACAGAAGCAGCAAAATTCGATTTTCTTGATGACGCTGATTCTTCATCAAAACCATCACCGCGGACAAATGACCGTTCTAATGCGCCAGGCCGGTTTGCCGGTTCCAGGAATCTATGGCCCTTCAAAGGAAGAGTGGGCGCCTGCTGGCATGGAAGCACCAATTCAATAGATGACAGGCACCATCCAATTAATGTGTTTAGCATTGCGCGTGGAAATAATTAGACAAAAGGACTCGGTTTACACCGGGTCCTTTGTGATTTTTTGATATAATAGGCAGAAATTTCATAAGAAGTATGAATCCTGCATATTGCTTTTAACAGCTTTTACGGATAAGGTTTTATATGAAGCTAGTTTAAATGATAAAGGATGTAATTATTTGGAAAATCATAATCTAACACCAGCATATATATACACATATGCATGCAGTCCGGAGGAACTCTCTTTATGCCGCATGGAGATGCGTTCACTTTTTGGACTTGAGTCACCGTTCAATATTATCAAAAGCCCCACTAGCATTGATCCCAGCAGAAGTCCGTTCATTAAGGAACGGATTGAAGTGATGCATGAAGGGGATAGCGTGCAGGAGATTGTCGAGCAAGTAAAACACATCCAGTTGGATGAATCAACATTCAAAGTTATTTTCGTGAAAATAAACGATTTGCAAGAAAAAGTAGAATACTGGGAGCAACGTGCAATCGAGCGGGAAATTGGCTGGCCCATCCAGGGCGAAGCCGATATGCACGAGCCTGACCATATATTCGGCATAGTTCCTCTTGGCAGGAAATGGTATTTCGGGAAATATCTCAAAAGCGAAGCAATCTGGCTTCATCATCTTAAAAAACCCCGCGAATATTCCACTGCACTCAGCACACGTGTAGCCAGGGCTGTGGCGAATATCGCTGTACCGAAACCGGAAGGAGTCAAAGCGATTGACCCTTGCTGCGGGATTGGCACGGTATTGGTCGAGGCGCTTTCGATGGGAATTGACATCGTCGGACGCGATATAAACCCTCTTGTCACAGACGGATCCAGGGAGAATATTGCCTACTTCGGGCATGTAGGCGAGGTAACAACGGGACCCATATCAGAGGTTTCTGAAAAATATGACGTTGCAATTATCGATATGCCCTATAATTTATATACCCATGCCTCACCGGAAGACCAGCTCTCCATTCTTCAGAACGCCCGCAGGTTTGCTGGCAAAGTGGTCGTTATCACGATCGAAACGATGGACGAAATGATCAAGGAAGCGGGGTTTGAAATTGCAGATCGCTGCGTCGCCAATAAAGGCTCATTTTCCAGGCAAATTATTGTATGTGAGTAGCAAAGATAGATTAATATGGAATAAACGCTCAGCATTAAGACATTATAGACATCCAGAAAGAAGTTGATGGTTTGGCAAAAATGTATATACTTTTAGTGGTCATCATGGTGGCATGGGGATTCAACGTGTCTGCAACAAAGATCCTTGTGGACCAGTTCATGCCTGTTTCCATCACGGCACTAAGAATTCTTACAGCGGGCATTTCCGTTTTTGTAATTCTTTATTTTTTAAAGCTGCTCCGGTTGCCCTCGAAAAAAGAAATTCCAGCCATTATCCTTGGGGCTTTATTGAACGTTACAGCCCATCATTATTATTTATCGGTAGGCCTTAAAGACACGACGGCTGTGCATGGTGGGATCATTATCGGGACGGGACCCTTGCTTACGGCCATCTTATCCATCATACTGCTCGGCAGCCGCTTCACCCTCTTAAAAGGGTTAGGATTCATACTTGGCTTTGCCGGGATCATCGTCACCGTTATGTCGGGAAATACCGAAGCAAGCGGAATTAATCCCGGGGATATCGATGTCTTCTTATCTATATTTTCACAAGCTCTTAGCTTTATCTTGATTAAAAAAGTATCGAAGACGATGGACCCGCGCTTGATGACGGGATATATGCTTGTAATCGGGTCTATGTTCCTTTTCATCCTGAGCCCAATCGTTGAACCGGGTGGATTCTCAGGAATAGCCGATGGATCCGTTTATGATTATGTAATCTTTTTTGCTTCGGCGATCATCGCTACGGCCGTAGGCCATATGGGTTATAATTATGCGATTGGAAAGATCGGTGCCGCCGAATCAGCTGTTTTCATGAATTTATCTCCATTCTTCTCACTGATTGGCGCTGCTCTGTTTCTTAACGAAAGAATTTATGCAACCCACCTAATCGGCTTACTATTGATTATTATGGGTGTTCTGATTGGCTCAGGCGCTTACAATCAATTAAGAAAGTCTAAGAGTTCCGGAGTAGCTATTTAGATAGTGAATACAAAAATAAACGGGGCATCTTTTGAGGTTTAATCCTCAAGAGATATCCCGTTTATGTTTTAAACATAAAGTTATACGGCTTCTATTTGCCTCTCAGCAGGTTTTACCCATCTGTAAAAGAAAATGCCGCTTGCCAGCAAAGCCATGCCCAGCGCAAATGTCTTCAAATCCGCTGTGCCCGCGTAAATCACCCAGATTGAATAAATGGTTGAAAGAACGCCTATGACTCCATCAAAGATCCTGCTTCTCCGGCTCGTATATGTCTCACCAGTTAGGACCAGCTTGAGCTGGAAGACCGATGAGATGAAATAAGGGACAAGATAGGCAAGCGTTGCAATCACAATCGTAAAATTAAAGGCCGTTGAAATTGTGCTTGAAATAGTAGAGAAAATAAACAGCTGGCCAAGGATGTTGGTAACTACCATGGAAAAGACAGGAATGCCTTTTTTATTTACTTTTGCGAAAGCTGGCAAGAATAATCCTTGCTTCGCCGCCTGATAGGGAACTTCCGCACTCAGCATGACCCAGCCGATTGTGGAGCCGAACAAACTGATCAATCCAACCGCCGCAAGAATTTTTCCACCAATCGGACCTAACACCGTTGAAATCGCATCTATGAGCGGCTTGTCAGACGCCGCAAGAACTTCTTGGCTCAGCATCCCCATGACAAGCGTGCTGATGCCAATATAGATGGCAAGTGCGATCAGTAATCCAAGCATGGTCGCGCGCTTCACGTCGACTTGCTTTTTGGCCCTCGACGCAAATACAACGGCAGATTCCACCCCGATAAACGCCCATAGCGTCGTCACGGCTGCACTATTGATTTGCCCAAGCAAACCGATAGCTTGTCCCGCGTCATCGAATCGCGGGGCAACAAATGGAAGCATGTTCGCTTTTTGAAAGGCAAACAGACCGACGAGGATAAATAGGAAAAACCCGATAACCTTGGCTGCCGTCGCCAGGAAATTCAGCTTTCCGGCCGTGTCATGGCCTTTCAATATAATCAAATGCGTTCCCCATAGCAGGATCGTACAGACGATAAAGGTCAAGGCATTTCCGACTTTTAACGTAAATCCGCCGATTGTAAACAGCTCAGCCTGGTTTAATAGAGCAGGGAAGAAGGTCGACAAGTAACCGGCAAAAGTCGTAATGAGCGCGATATTCCCTGTCAGATTCCCCAGCCAATATCCCCAGGTAGTCATAAACCCGGTCAAAGTCGAAGTGTTGCTGCCGGGCTTAAATAATTCCTTCGCATAAATTTGCGGCCCGCCTATAAGCTTTGGCTTGCGTAAAGCCAGGTTTCCGAATACAAGTGCGATCATCAGCACGCCAAAGCCGGTAACAAGCCATGCGGAAATCACGCCGGCAGGGCTCGCCACTTTAGTTAAAGAAGCAGGCAGCATAAAAATGCCGGTTCCGACCATATTCCCGACTACCAAGGCCGTCAAAATCCACAGGCCAAGTTTTTTGTTATTCATGATGTGATTTCCTCTCTAGTTGGCAATTTCTTTCATTTATCAAATAATTAAGTAACCATTTATCGTGATTAGATGAATACAATATACATTCACTTGTAATAATATACGGTCATTTGAAAGACAAGTCAATGGAGAATTTTTACTTAAAAGAGTGGAAAAATGGCATGAAAAAGGAGCGGGAATGAATCCGCTCCTTTTGTATCGCCCCAAGACTTAGTGGAATGTGACAATTTTATTCGTGTCAAATCGATGATGAGGATACCCCTCACTATCAGGCTTGCCAAAAGGAAGAATCCCAGCGAACTTCACATGTTCAGGTAAGCCTAATATCTCTCTGACTTTATTCTGGTCGAAGCCAAGCATCGGGTTGCTCGCATAGCCATGCCCCTGAACAGCTACCATCAGGATGCCGAATGCAATATTTGTTTGCGTTAATCCCCATTGGCCGCGTTCTTCCAAGCTCATCCCATTGAATAATGCTGATAAATTAGCTATTTCATCTTGTTTCTGTTCGGGAGAGAGTCCCGGGTGAACAGTGTCTGCCAGATTTTCGAGCACATCTTCCATATCACTGGTCACAACGACCACGACCGGTGCTGATGTTACCTGTTTTTGACCGTAAGCTGCCTCTTCCAGTTTGTCCTTCATAACTTCATCGGTTACCACATGGAAACGCCATGGCTGAAGATTCCAGGCACTAGGAGATAGGCGTACAAGTTCAAAAATACTTTGAAGATCTTGTTCACCGATCGGCTGCTGGTCATATTTTCTGATACTGTGCCGTGATTCAATGGCTTCTTTAACGGACAGAGTTTGTTCAGTTGTTTTGCGCGTCATATTGACCATCCTTTATTACTCGTATTTAACGGGATTATTTTACCCAAATACGAATAAACCAAACTATTGCTTTGTTCCAATTCAATCCATCACAAGACCGCCGTCTACGACAAGGTTCTGGCCGGTCACAGCTCTGCTCCAGGGGGAAGCAAAGAAACAGATGGCATCAGCCATTTCGGCAGGCTCTGTCACCTTCCTGAGCGGGGTGGAGGATTCAATAAGAGCAAAGACTTCCTCAGAGGTCGCGGCGCTTGCATCGGTTTGCTTTAACAGCCCGCCGGAGACCATATTGACCGTAATGCCATATTGGCCTAATTCATTGGCCATATTTCTTGTGAAACCTAATAAAGCGGCCTTGCTCGTTGTGTAATCATGATAAGCAACGACCGGATTTTGAAATAAATTGGTGCCGATATTGATGATCCGCCCAAATCTGTTTTCTTTCATATCCGGTAATCCAGCCTGAATGGTGTTTAAAGCTCCTTTCACCGCACTTGCCAACTGCGATTGAAAGTCTTCCCATAACACCGTTGAAGCATCTTTTTTATTGACCGGATCGAAACGGAAGTTAACAAGCGCATTATTGATAATGGTAGTCACAGGTTGGCCAAAATGCTGTTTGGCCTGATTAAACATCTTCTGTACCTGTTCCTTGTCCCGGACATCCGCCTTGATCGCAATCGCATTGTCTCCTAATTGTTCCCTGAGGGCATCTGCCTTTTCCTCACTGGAATAATAATTGATCACGATCTTTGATCCTTCCCTCGCACATGCCTGAACTATCGCGCTTCCAAGCCCGCGGCTTCCGCCTGTAACAAGCACTACCTGGTCATTCATTTTCATATGTATCATCCTCCCGAAATGTAAAAAAGCCAGATCCAAAGAGGGACCTGGCTGGTTAGCATGGCAAATGTTCTATGCCGACTACTTTCCTACGCTGGCATAATCCAGATCAGGTCCAAAGGGTTGAAAATCACTTTTCTCTCAGCCTTACGAATAAGACACCCCTAGTAGTAAAAATTGATATACAGTTATTTTTTTAATCTTAGCTCTTTGAAATCGATATGTAAACATAATTAGAAACATTCAGTATGTAAAAAACAAAACTTTGTTGAAAATTATAAAATTCTATTGACATAACTGAATCGTTTTCATAAAATTTTAAGTGAAAGTGATAATCATTATCATTTATAACGTAATGGTTGATAAGTCAGCAGAGGGAGAAAAGCAAAGGGTAGTGATGGTCAGGTAGCGAAGTATGATGGAATCCTGCTTAGATAAAGGAGGTACATAGATGTCCCGGCTTTTTACCGAAAATTTAAGAATATCGTATGGAGATTACGATATTGTCAAAAATTTAAACATGGATATACCTGATGAAAAAATCACGGCCATTATCGGACCGAATGGTTGCGGCAAATCCACAGTTCTGAAGACATTGTCCCGCATATTAACGGCAAAATCGGGATCGGTGTACCTGGATGGAAAACAAATCACGAAAGAATCGACGAAAAAAATTGCTCAAAAAATGGCGATTCTGCCGCAATCCCCGGATGCTCCCGAAGGACTGACAGTAGCTGAATTGGTCTCTTACGGAAGGTATCCGTATCAAAAAGGGATGGGAACCTTGAAGGATAAGGACCGGGAAGTGATAGAATGGGCACTTCAGGTGACAGGCATTTCAGACTTCAAGCACAGAGCGGTCGATGCCCTTTCAGGAGGACAACGTCAAAGAGTCTGGATTGCCATGGCGCTGGCGCAGGAAACGGATATCATTCTTCTCGATGAGCCGACAACCTATCTGGATCTGTCGCATCAGCTGGAGGTTTTGCAGCTTCTGAAATACCTGAACGATATCGAAAAACGAACGATCGTAATGGTGATTCACGATCTAAACCATGCGGCCCGATTCGCTGATCATATGGTGACGATGAAGGATGGCGAGATTATCAAAGAAGGAAATGCAGCGGAAGTCATGACTTCCGAGGTGCTCAGAAATGTGTTTAACATCGATGCCGAGATTGGCATGGATCCCAGAACAGGAAAGCCAATCTGCCTGACGTATGATTTACTAACTGGGGAACAGCAGGCAGCCAAAATGGATGAGAAAAAAGAGGAAGTTTATTTTTTTTAAAACTAATTGAGAATAATTATTATTATCAAAACAGGAGATGGGAAGAATGAGAAAAAATTTATTTCTAACGATCATTACAGTACTTATCGCAGGACTATTGGCAGCATGCGGGAGTGATAAAGAAGCAAATACAGCGGCAAAAGAAGATTCTGCTCCAAAAACACGAATCTACCAGTCAGAAAATGGTGATGTAAAAGTACCAGACAAGCCGAAAAGAATCGCGATGCTTGCAGCGACATATGCCGGTAACCTGCTGGCGCTCGGAAATACTCCGATAGCGGTTAACGAGTATCCAAAGAACAATAAATTTTATGAAGGCAAACTTGATAAGGCGGAAGTAATAACGGCTGATTCTTTAGAAAAGCTGCTCGCTCTGGAGCCGGACTTGATTATTACATATTCAGATGATAAAAACCTGAAAAAGTATGCTGAAATTGCCCCGACCGTCTCACTCACCTATGACAAATACAATTACCTGGAACAGCATATTGAAATCGGAAAGATCATCGGCAAAGAAAATGAAGCAAGAGCGTGGGTGGAAGAGTGGAAAGAGAAAGCGAAAGCCGAAAAAGAAAAGGTCCAACAAGCAATTGGCAAAGATGCAACTGCGATGGTTTTTGAAACCTTCGGAAAAGACATGTACGTATACGGCAAGAACTGGGGAAGAGGGACCGAGGTCATTTACCAGGACCTGGGACTAAAAGCGCCCGAAAAAGTGGAAAAGGAAGTGTTTGGCCCCGGTTATAAAGCCATTTCGGCTGAAGTGATCCCTGAGTATGCCGGCGATTATATCTTTGTAGGTGACGGCGGGGCCCAAGCGGACAATTCATTCATGAAAACAGATGTATGGAAAGGAATTCCTGCCGTACAAAAGAACAACGTCATCACGTTTGATTCAGAATCCTTCTATTTCAATGACCCAATCTCATTGGAAAAAGAAATGGAGTTTATCGTCAATGCACTGACCAAAGGCAAATAGTAAAGAAGGCCATATTCTATGAGAATTACAAAAACAAAATCTCTTCAAAATAATGATGTTTATTCCAGGCCGGCAATCGGAACCACGATATTGTCATTTGGAATCATCCTTTTGCTCGGTAGTATTGTTCTATCCATCTCTGTGGGAGCAGCAAATATTGATTTTGGCACTGTGTGGAGAGCTATTTTTGCCTATGATTCTACTAGGGAGACCGATCAGATCATCGTCAGCATCCGGTTCCCAAGAGAGATGGGGGCAGCGATGGTCGGGGCCGCGTTTGCAGTTAGCGGTGCGATTATGCAGGGGATGACAAGAAATCCGCTTGCGGATCCCGGTCTGCTCGGCTTAAATTCAGGAGCAAGCCTGGCGCTGGCTGTGGTTTTTGCTTTTGGCACCGGCGCTTCTTTTCTATCGGTTATGTTGATTTCCTTCATTGGTGCCGGCCTTGGCGCTGTGATGGTATTCGGCCTCGGATCACTGAGCAGAGGAGGCATGACGCCGCTCCGAATCACCTTGGCGGGTGCTGCAGTCTCGAGCTTATTATTGGCTTTGAGTGAAGGAATCGCTCTCTTTTTCAACCTTTCTCAGGATCTTACATTTTGGGCGAATGGCGGTGTTTCAGGGACTAGCTGGCTGCAGTTGAAAATCGTTGTTCCAGTAGTTGCGGCCGGTATCCTCGCAGCAGTCATGTTGTCGAAAGGACTGACGATTCTCAGCTTCGGAGAGGAAGTGGCTAAAGGGCTCGGACAAAGGACACTACTAACAAAAGCGGTGTTAATGACCGTGGTATTGATTCTGGCAGGAGCGGCTGTTTCCCTAGTCGGACCGATCGCTTTTGTCGGATTGATGGTGCCTCATATCGTCCGTTATCTGGTCGGCACGGATTATCGCTGGATCATCCCGTGTTCAGCAGTATTTGGGAGCATATTAATGGTTCTCGCGGACACGGCCGCAAGAATGGTAAATGCACCTTTTGAAACTCCAGTGGGTGCCATAGTATCACTGGTGGGCTTTCCGTTCTTCCTTTATCTGGCACGAAAGCGAGGGAGAAAACTGGCATGATCGATTCGCGAAAGCAAAAAAAAGTTCGGCTCACTTTACTGTCAGCTTTAGCGCTGCTACTGGCGGTTTTTGTAATAAGCGTAGCAACCGGTTATATTTCCTTAGCGCCTGCCCAATTGGTGCGAACGATCATGGGGCAAGGAACCGACAAGGAAAATTTAATCTTATTCGGCTTCCGTTTACCAAGAATCCTGATTACGATTCTTGCAGGCATGGGACTTGCCGTTTCGGGAGCCATTCTGCAAAGCATTACCAGGAACCCGCTTTCCGATCCCGGCATTTTGGGGATTAATGGGGGCGCCGGCTTGATGGTCGTCTTTTACGTGATGTTTTTTTCATCAGAATCAACCATGTACTTATACATACTGCCCTTGTTCGCTTTGCTGGGCGGGTTGTTGGCAGCAGGATTCATATATCTTATGTCATACGAAAAGGGCGAAGGAATTGACCCGGCAAGGCTTGTTTTAATAGGGGTGGGACTTGCAGCCGCTCTTTATGGCGCGATTATGACCTTCTCGGCGCGGATGGAACGGGAGCAGTATGATTTTTTTGCCAACTGGATGGCCGGCAGGATATGGGGAGACGATTGGGTATTCGTGCTCGCTCTGCTGCCATGGATTCTGATCCTCCTGCCGCTTGTTTTTATGAAAGCGAATGTCCTCAATACCTTACATTTGCATGAGCATGTCAGTGTCGGATTGGGTGTGAATGTAGAAAGGGAGCGGTTGGTGCTTATGGCTATCGCCGTTGCCCTGGCATCCGTTTCCGTATCCGTGAGCGGCGGGATCACGTTTGTCGGCCTGATGGCTCCGCATATCGCAAGAAGCCTTGTCGGACCTCGCCACCAAAGCTTTCTTCCTGTGGCCGCATTGATTGGAGCATTATTGCTCCTTGGTGCGGATACAATCGGCAGAGTCGTCCTCGACCCGAGCGGGATTCCTGCCGGTGTGGTCGTCACAATCATTGGCGCGCCCTATTTCATGTATTTAATGGCTAAGAATAATAGATAAGGGGAGATATCCATGGACCAAGAAGGCCTATACGATGTGACGGTCATTGGCGGAGGGCCGATCGGACTGTTCACGACATTTTACAGCGGAATGAGGAATTTGAAAACAAAGCTGATTGAAGCAGGTTCATACCTGGGCGGAAAAATAACGATGTTCTACCCGGAAAAAATCCTGCGTGATATTGGCGGGATTCCAGGGATTGCAGGCAGTGCTTTTGTAGGACAACTCATCCAACAAGCAACTACCTTTGAACCGACCATCGTATTCGGCCAAAGAATATCAGACCTCAAACGCATGGAAGACGGAACGTTTCTGCTTACCTCCGAAACAGGTGAAATCCATCATACGAGGACGATCATTATCACGATTGGCGCTGGAATCTTCAAACCTATCAAGCTCGAAGTCAGCGGAGCGGAACAATACGAAGCCGGCCAGCTTCATTACTCGATAGATGAGATATGCTCATTTAATGATAAGCGTGTACTTATTTCAGGAGGCGGCAATTCTGCAGTCGACTGGGCCCATGAATTACTTCCGGTTGCAAAGAGAGTGACCGTCGTGCACCGCCGGGATGATTTCGGCGGTCATGAACGCCATGTTTCAGAGATGAAGACGCATGCTGACATACTGACTCCATTTACCATTAAGGATCTGATTGGCAAAGACGGACAGATTGAAGCTGTAGTACTTGAGCATGTCGAAACAGGAGAAATAAAGACAATAAAAGCTGACGAAGTGGTAGTCAATCACGGAATCAGGGGTGATTACGGCGGCATTGCAAACTGGGGACTCACGATGAACGAGGAACGGATTGTGGTAAACGGAGCGATGGAAACGAACATCCCGGGCATTTTCGCAGCCGGAGATGCCGTCACATATCCAAACAAATTAAAGTTGATTGCCGGCGGCCTTGCCGAAGGACCGATTGCTTTGAACAGTGCCAAGAAATACATGGATCCCGCTGCCGAATCGATGGCGATGTACTCTACCCATCATGAGAGGTTGTTAGAGACACAAAATGATTAATATTGAACATTGAATTATGAAATGTTTACTGAAAGTGAAATCCTTGGATGGAAGCCAAGGATTTTTTGATAATTGATCTATTTGATTGTGAAGTGAGGTATAATTTGGTAATAAGAATTTTTCCCGTTATAGAAGGGGGACGGATATGTTAGTATTCATTCTAATCATAATTGCCATATTAATCATTCGATTTAGTTTTAGCTTGACTTCGGGTAAAAAGAAACTGAGGATCATAGTTGGCAGTATACTAACGATTGTTTCAATTTTTAGTTATCCGTTACTTGTGCCTGTTTTCGGGGAATGGAATGGATTTGATGGTGTAGCAAGTTTAATGGTTTTTAATTTCATTTTACTGCTAGGCGGCATTATTACTTTAATTGCAAGTTTATTTATGCCAAGGGAATCAATGAACAATAATGAACAACTTTAAGTTAACTCCTTAAATCTGAAGGATTTCAATTATGGAAATCTATGTTAGAACAAATTCCTACATGAAAATTATGGGGCTAGGGAATTGTCCTTCCCAGCCTGCTTATGCTAGAGGAATGGTTAGGACTGACTCCCTTTCAAATGGGCAGCCTTGGGTTAGGACTCTTTTTTCTTTGCGTGATGTACTAGTTTTTGCCAAAGTTGAACATGGGAATGGACGTTTGGTATAATACACTAATAACTTTTGGGAGCGTGTCTTATGAAAGAGGATATGTTTCAACAAATTCAAGATTTCCTAGTAAACAAACTAAATCCCGCTTTTATTATTGTATTCGGTTCATATGCTAAAAACTCTACACATAAGACAGTGACATTGATGTGGCATTCTTTAGTGAGGAACGTTCACTTACTACATACGAAATTTTTCAACTTGCACAAGAACTAGCAGATATATTGAAAGTTGAGGTTGATTTGATAGATCTTCGTACGGCATCTACGGTATTCCAGGCCCAAATTTACACAACTGGTACAATTATTTATTCAGCAAACGACTTGCTCCTAAAAAACCTGCAAATGACTGCACTTAGCATGTACGCTAAATTAAATGAAGAACGGGAGACTATCCTAAAAAAAATAAATGAAAGCGGGTCTATCTATGAAAAATGATGTGATTTTAAATAAAATCAGCATTATTGAACGATTCATTAGCCGGATTCAAGAGGTTTATGCAAACGATCCTGGAAATCTAAGAGACTTTACTAAACAGGACTCAATTATTCTCAATATTCAACGTGCTTGTGAAGCATCTATCGATTTGGCCATGCACATAGTAGCTGATCAGAGACTTGGATTGCCTCAAACCAGCAGAGATGCATTTGATATGCTGCACAATCATTTAATCATTGATGAAAATACAGCGAAGCGCTTAAAATCAATGGTTGGCTTTAGAAACATAGCCCTGCATAATTACCAAGCTGTTAATTTAGACATTTTACAACAAATTGTTGAAAAGCATCTTGGAGATTTCACTGACTATACAAAACAGATTCTTACATTCTGAAATTGCTTAATAGGGTCATGTAAAGTTTTAAAGAAATCAATGGGTTGGAAAAAATCGTTATAAAGTTTCTCGCGAGACAACATGAGTAAACGGTTGACGGTCAATTCAGAGGTCCCTTAGGGGTTTGTTGGTAAAGTGCCCTTCTAGAGCGAAATTAAAACCGCCCGTTTTATGGGCGGATACTTACTTCATTGAAATAATTGGTCGCTTTCACCGGCTATTGGATTTTGCCCTTTATATTTATTTAGTGCCTGGTGAATCATTTCCTGGTTTTCAGGCACAACCTGGTAGGCGGTTCCAATTTTGCTAATCATCGTCTGGTCGGCTGGTTCCAGTGGATAATAACCTTTCTGCACCATATACTGCCACATATCGTAAGCATGGCTGCAGCTCATCATAAAGGCAGTTTGTAAAAAAGAGCGCAATTCCGGGTTTGCAGCCTCCATCGCTGAGTAAGCATATTCGCGGCCTGCCCGTTTTAACGTTAACAAATAGGCTGTGGCCATTTCACGGTCGTTCATGTCGCTAACCATTGTGCGCGGCTGTACAGGCGGATATGTGTCAAGGGGCGATTGAGTATAATCAGAGAGGGTTCCTTTTTCTCGAAATAGAGGAAGCTCCATTTTCGCTCCGTCGGTCTCATTCAGAAATTCCACCTTCATGTTATAATCCCGAACATGAAACGGAAAATGCCTTTCAAGTATGCTCTTAAATTCGGGATCCAGGACATGCTGCAGCATATACGCCATATTCGTAATCGAGTTTACACAACTCATCGTCAATTCATGCAAATCCTGTAGTTCATGTGCTGCTAATTTCATCTTTTTTTCCTCCTAAGTTATCTTTTTATTATAAGCGGTCGAAGGTCCCTCTATTCCTGTTCATTTTTTTGAGCATTTGTTATGAGAACTTCTTCCTTCAACGCTTATAATTTTCCACGAAATCAGCAGAATATAAGTAGAAATTATACGCCTTAACGACCGATTGCGTTTGATATTACCGAACGTATTTTCTACCGCTATTTTCAGTTGAGTGTACATTTGTGCCACTTCGTCAAACTAAAGGCTGGTTTTAGTTTTTGATTTTCATTTCTTCTTACAGTGGATTGTAATGGACTTGCCGGTTTCCTTGTGCTTTCGTGCGAATTAGGAAGGAGCTATCATACCATTCAATGGGTTCTTCAATTGTTTGGAAGTTATGAAGATCTTTATTTAATTAACAATACTTTCATATAGCCTTTTGTGTATAGAAGCTGAATAAAGTCTGAAAAAAGCAGGATTTTCCTTTTACGGATTGTCATTTATGACATCTTAGAACAAATTCCTACATGACGATTATGCTACAGTCAACATGAGTGATAGACATTAATGATACAGGTAGATGAAATGGAGAAGAAGACCATGGATCGGAAAGCTTTTATCATATTGTCATTTATCATGTTTTTAACGATGACGGGTTACGGAATCGTCCTCCCCAGCTTGCCATATGTAGCCGAACGGTTAGGTCTGTCTTCCTTTCAAATGGGCAGCCTGATCACTGGCTGGGCCCTTGCACAATTTATATCAACACCAGTATGGGGCAGATTAATCGACCGCTTTGGCCGAAAACCGATCCTGTTTATCGGGCTGTTCGGTTTCGGCATTGCTTTCATCCTGATTATCTTTGCGCAAACCTACGGCCAATTGTTAGTCGCGCGAATCATCGGTGCCACCCTGTCTGCTGGATCGCTTCCGGCTGCCCTGACCATTGTGGCAGATTCTTCGGATGACGAAAACCGGGGAAACGCAATGGCAAAGATAGGGGCTGTCAACGGTTTGGGGTTTCTATGCGGACCTGCTTTAGGTGGCATCTTTGCTCCTTTGGGGGTGAATGCACCATTTATTGCTGCCGGCTCATTGGCGTTTCTCGCTTTACCGTTTGTCTGGGTATCGATAAAAGAACCCCCAAAGCAGAAATTAAAAATGGCTGAGCCTTCCTTCATAAGATCGCTAATTCTCGTTACAAAAACCGGTTACCGGGAACTCTACATACTTACCCTCGGAATATCACTTGCTGCATCCAGTTTATTCGGAATGCTTGGTTACTTCATGATTGATAGATTCTCGGCAACACCCGGGGAAGTAAGCCTGGCCTTCAGTATATTTGCCGGCGGCTCCGCCTTCGTCCAATTCTTTCTATTAAAATATCTTTATCAAATAAGAACGGAAAACTGGATTGCCAAATTTGGCTTTGTCATCTGTGCGATTGGTTATCTATTAATTGCTGCTTCTATTGATATTTGGATGGTGGTTCTCGGATGCGCTTTAGTAGGAGTGGGATCCGCATGCATACGCCCGACAATCATTTCGCTACTATCCAAACAAGAGAGAATGGGTAGAGGCATTACTATGGGGCTGGACCAGGCCATCGATAGCTTCGGCAGAATACTTGGACCATTAATGGGCGGTGTATTCTATGCTGTCCATATCACGGTTCCTTTCGTTGGATCCTCCCTCATTTGTGCTCTATTGTTCTTTGCGGTTTGGATAAATGGTCGGAATTCATATGGGGTGTGGAGGATGGAGAAAGAAATAAATGGAAAGTGAATCTCAATAAAATAGCGTTTTTATAAAAACAGCTTGGAATCTAATGAGCATTCTTTATCAGGTTTTGTCACATGTTGTGCTACTATGGTAGGGAATAATGAAGGAAAAGGAAGAGGTGCCGTTATGAAAATCGAGGTATGGTCGGATTTTGTCTGTCCGTTTTGTTATATTGGGAAACGTCGGTTAGAAGAAGCCCTTGGCCAATTCGCCCATAAAGACCAAGTGGAAGTTGAATACAAGAGCTTTGAGCTTGACCCGGATGCGCCGAAGAACACGGATAAAAGTATCCACGAAATGCTCGCATCCAAGTACGGGATGAGTGTTGAACAGGCCAAACAATCAAACGAAGGGGTCGGGCAGCAGGCAGCCGCTATGGGACTGACTTACAACTTTGATACGATGAAGTCTACCAATACATTTGATGCTCACCGTCTTGCTAAGTTTGCAAAGTCTCAAAGAAAAGAAGCTGTAATCACGGAAAAACTGCTTTATGCTTATTTTACAGAATCCAAGCATATCGGGGACCATGAAACACTAGCAGAAATCGCAGAATCAGTCGGATTGAACCGTCAAGAAGCAATGAACATTCTAGCTGATGAGACTGCTTACGAGGCTGATGTACGAAATGACCAGGCTGTCGCCAGACAATATGGCATCAGCGGGGTACCGTATTTTGTTATCAACCAAAAATACGCCATCTCTGGCGCCCAGCCGACTGAATCATTCATTGGCGCGCTCGAGCAAATATGGCAGGAAGAATCTGCTGCGCCTAAATTGCAGAATCTTTCCGCAGACGGAGCGGACGATGCAAGCTGTGCGGATGGCAGTTGTGCGGTGCCGAATAAGCAGTAGTACTGTCTTTCAGCTATTGAAATATGGACACATTTAATTAAAAGCCTTCTATTCGTTACATTCATACGAATCAGGGGGCTTTTTTTCGATTAGTTCTTTCGAGATACCATAGTTCAAGATGAAAGGAGCATTATTTTTGACTATGGCTGGCACCTTTCACCCCTCTAATAATTAACTTGAAATTGAAAGCGTTTTCATATATTATAGTAATTAAATCATTACTTTTTAATTTGGGTGTATGTATTATTTATTAGATTCCATGATTAAAAGGTTAATAGCTTGGGTATTATTAATGAAAAGGGAGGGGATACCATGAGGGAAAATAAATTAACCGATTTCGCACAAGAGGATCGATTTGAATTACATTCTTACCTTACATACTTGTTTGAACAACTTGTAGCGAGTGTTCCTAAACAGGAGCAAACGGAGATCAATGAGTGAGGGAAAATAAAATTCCGAAACCAAATTTAAATAAGCAATTAATCTAAACGATCTTGTTTATTCTGAAGAGAATAGCAAGATCGTTTATTTATTTATTTATTTATGTATTTATTGATTAGTCTAGCATGAGATACAAGAACTAAAATACTTATTGTGGATTATATTATTAAACCTTTTACGAATCCTTAAAGAATCCACCAGCAAATCTCCTGATTGAAGTCTCTATAAAAGGGTATTTAAAAGGTAAGACATGAAAGGAGCAAATCATCATGGAAAAACGAGTCATAGGTGTTTATGAAAATGAAGAACAGGCACAGGCGGCGGTTGAAGATTTAAAGGAGAAAGGGTACACCATGGATGAAATTTCTCTTGTCGCAAAAAATATCGAAGAATTGGGACCAGATGCTGAACAAGTGGAACCTAAGGAAATGGATGGATTGATAGCCGGGGCAACAACGGGTGGTGCGATTGGTTTAGCCGGTCTTTTTGTCGGTTTGAGTGCCATTGCAATCCCGGGAATCGGTCCAATTTTAGCAGCAGGCCCGATATTTACCACACTGGGCGGAGCCGCCGCAGGCCTGGCTACTAAATCCGGCAGTTTAACGGAGGCTTTAAAGGAAACGGGGCTCACTGAGGAAGAGGCCCGGCAATATGAAGACGAGGTGAAACAAGGAAAAATTCTCGTGATGGTAACGGAATAGTTCCGTGATATAAGTAACACTTACTAATCCTTAAGATTAGCAGTAAAATAAAGAAATGGCCTATTGTTCCATGCGAGTGAATGATAGGCTATTTTTTGAGTAATCGGTTTTATTCAGTCTAATAAATGAGATTTGAATTTTAGTTGATAAAGAAATTTCAATCCGTGATAAAAGTTAAAAGCAAGTTAGGTGACCATGGAATTAGATATCTTCAAAAAATCTGTACATTGTGGGATATGCAAAAAGATTGTATTTGGCAATTATAAAATGCTGTTTATGGCAGAATGTTTTTTGAAGGAAAAAGGTACCTGTAGACAATTTTTTTAATGTTGATTTATTTAGTTCTCCTAAAATTTCCAATCAATTATTTCTATTTTTTTGAAATTACAGTAAACATCCCTGTCATGTTTGGTGAGAAATCTTTAAATTCATATTTTTCATAGAACGATTCATTACCTTGTGATGCAAACAAACCAACAAACGCCTTATCTGGGGCATTCGTATGCAAGTATTCAACCAAAAGATTCATTATTTCCTTACCAATCCCATTTTTCTGATAATCTAGATGAACCACTATATCTTGTATATAGAAATAAATAGCCCCATCGCCAACAATTCTCCTATTTAAACCTCTTCCTCAGCTAACCTGCCCCGTTTGTACAATAACTTCATTTTGTGGCATTCATTTCTCCTTATGTATTTTATTTTTTTATGTATATCTATACTTTTTCTCTACTTAACACCTAATTACCTTTTTACAGTAACCTGAACCGTTTGTTCAATAAGAAGTTCAACAAAAAGCAATTAATAGAGAGAACAGTATTGAAGAAAGAACTTGATATTGTTTTTCAATTACATAATTTGCATAGTGTTTTAATGAACTGTGTAGCTCAGAACCATCAGAATCTTTATACAACTGACTTCCTCGTTATTATCAATATCATCATAAAAATGACTGGATTACTATCATTTAAACCTTTCCCCAAGTAATCCATTCTCACATTCAAATTTAGCTGTTTATGCAAAATTTAGACCCTTAGCGAGCCACGGAAACCCCTTGCAGCATAGTAGGATTCCGCTCCATTGTGGTACACAAATACAGTGTCGTAGCGATAATCACAAAAGATGGCCCCGCCAAGTTTTTTAATACTAGCGGGTGTTTGCACCCAGCTCGATGTTTTCATATCGAAATTTTCAAGTTTCTGCAGCATCCGATATTGTTCTTCCGTTAAAAGTTCAATTCCCATGGCAGTTGCCATATCAATAGCGTTATTTTCTGGTTTGTGTTTTTTTCTTGACTCCAGAGCTTCACGGTCGTAACAAACACTTCTGCGACCTTTAGGACTTTCCCGTGAACAATCATAAAAAATGTATTCGCCCGTCTTTTTATCATGGCCAACAACATCCGGTTCTCCGCCAGTTGCCTCCATTTCATTGAGCGACCACAGTTTTTCAGTATTAGCTTCGATCTTAGCTTGTACTTTAGCCCATTCGAGACCTTTATGTCGGTGCATGTTTTTCTCAAAACGGGCTTTCAAAGTTCTGAGTAGTTCTTCACGTTGTTCTAGTGACAACTCCTTATTCTTTGTCATATTAGTTTCCCCCTTGGTTTTCCTCATAATTGAATAAGGGCTAAACTGCTCCTTAGTACAATAACTTCTACAAAAAGATGCGTTATCCTTCTTGGATAAACGCACCCTATAGTTTAAATACAATTTTTCACAATCTCGCTTTGCGTGAAAGGCTATGGTTTTGAAGTTTAATAGGTGAATAATAACCATTCCCAATAAATTATAATAAGCAAAAAAAGGATTCCGAACCTTTTCCCGAACTTGTTAGGCTAAATTTTTTTCTTCATGAATCCCGTCCCCAGGGAATACTTAGCTATCCCTGCGACTTTAAAAATAGGAAATTCTACCGATATATACTGGGTAAACTGAGCAGTTGGAGAGGTGTATAACGTTGGAAGACCTGATATTTGACTGGATATTTGATGACATCGTCCTCGAACCGATGGATCTGAACATCGATTTTGACATGGATGGTATTTTTGACAATACGTTGGGTCTGTTGGACCTGGATCACGATTTCATCAGTGACACAAACCCCCCTATTTTCCGATTATGATGGAGACGGATTCAGCGATCCGTTTGATGCGATAAACGACATCGATGGGGATTTTACGAATGATGCGAACGATCCATTTATCGATACAAATGGAAATCATATACATGACGGCAATGACCCATTTCAGGATTGGGATCAGGACGGTTTGTTTGACGGGGGTTATATGGCATACCGAAAAAAACTTGTCACCCAATTTGCATCATTGGGGAGTGTTTCCTATGAGTAGGCCTACCGAAGCTGAGATAGAAGAATTTTTATATATCTTGAATGAACCCGAGCATGACGAACACGGGGCTACCATACAAACGCTAAGCATGATTTCCGGGTTTATGAAGACGGATTTCTCAGAAGAGGAATTTGAACATGCCGTGTACCGTTTCTTAGCTACGTACGAACGGGCATTTCCTTTAACAGATGAAGAAAAAGCAGAATTACTGGCATTGCCGGGAGTCCTGCACAATCAGGAAATAAAGCAAAGACTGAAAGAAATCTTCTATTATGTGTTAAAGACAGACGGGATTTCCGGGAAGGTGTTAAAACAGCATTATCATGAGAGCAATGACATATTCGTGGAAAAAGTAATACAATTCTTTGATACCGAAATGGCCCAGGAATTCTCTCAGTATGAGGGTCCGGCAGAGAACATGGAATTAGGTAAGGCTGTCATGGAATGCCGGAAAGAATTGCTGCAGAACCCTACCTTTATCACAAAATTAAAAACGCAATATATGTTCGATGATTTTCGCACCGACTTTTATAGGTTCGTCAGCAGAACGAGGCTGCGTCATCCTGAAATGGATTTGAAATCCGCAATCACACATGTCGTTAATGATTGGAAAGCACATGACGAGAATTTCCGGCAACAAATGAAGACGGAAGATGGCCGGATGGAGGTACAAACCATCCTGAAACAAATGTCCCACCCTGTCATCCAAAAACAATGGGGGCGTTACCTTCGAAAAGAAGAACAACAGGGTTTTGCGGCATATGAAGAAATGCTTGCCTATCTAAAGGAACTTTTGATGAAGAGAATCCAGGTGCATTTGGATTTCTCCAGGCATCTTTCCCAAAAGCGGTACAATCTCAGCGAAAAACCACAAAGGAAAGAATTCCTGAATGAGTACTTCTGTATAGGGCCTGGAGCGGTACCAGTGATCTATGGTATCATTCACGAATCCATCTTGATGGAAGTGAAACGCCACTTTCTAGATTTGCTGATTGCGTTTCCTATCGTGATAAATGAAAAAGAAATGGATCATATCATCTCCAAACTGGATAAGGTGATAAAGGAGTATTCCGATTACTTGGAACCGCAATTGAGCAAGGAGTATCAGCCGTTCGCCGATCGCTTTGAAAAACTGTTCAACTATGTAGGGGATATGGCGAACAACATACAGAAGAGCAGAAACCGGGATGGAATACGGTCATTGTTTGCTTTCTCACCCATATCAGTGGTCAGAACTATATTCAAGGTCTATAACGAAGAAAAGACATTTGATCAAAATCTAAATTTGGCGGATGAGAAAGTCTGGGAACTATATACCAAATACAAGCGTTCCCTCCCAGGCTTAGAGAAGAAATTGCTTCAATTCTATGCAGACTTTTACGAAGAGATAAGAGGGAAAATCTTTATGCCGTTCGTCCAACACATGTTCCATCGTGAGCATCCAGTCGGCCAGCTTTTCGGAATAGAGGAGTTTGAAAAGGCCCTTTTCACCTGTGTCGAAGAGATGCGTGCGGAAAATCAATTCGTACAACCCGTGGATTTGGATGCTTTTTACCGCAGCCTGGACGCGAAATTTTCCCAAATTCCCGACTTGCAGCCATTAGGGAAATTGAAACTGGGGACACATTATCTGGATACCAGGTACCTGCAGAAAAAAGAACTGAAGCTGTCAACATGCTCAGGGTGAACTCTGGAAGGTTAATGATCTTTAAAAAATGAGATGTCCCAAAGAGACATGTCATTTTTTGTTCACAACTATAATGAGAAAAGGCGGTCAATCCTGCTGGATCAACGTACCCTTTAGTTTGAATAAAACTCTGTAATTATTCCTAAGACAATACTATGTAAGAGAATCATTTTAACACTGTAAGAAAATTCAAAAAGGATTATTGAAAACATTAGAAGAAATATTTAAAAGATAAAAAGCAAAAATTTAAAACCTGTTAGAAGATGTATCAAATAGTATAAGAATAATTAGAAAATTAAAAAAATGAGAAGAATTTAAAATGAGCATAACAAGATAATGAAACTGCTTCGACATTATTTTTATTAAGATTCAGATAGGAGGAGAATAGTTGGCTGAGTTGCTTATTGTCGATAACGATCAAATGGCAAGAAAAGAAATATGTACGATAGTGAACGAAAGTAAATACAATTTTCTATCTGTTTATGAATCAAGTACTGTTCAAAGAGGATTGTTACTTCTTAAGCAAAGTCAGCCAAGCGCACTGATAATCGATTTATCATTGCCTGATATGGATGGTTTCCAATTCGGCAGGACGGCCCTGCAATTATATCCTACTTTGCCGATTATCATTGTCACCCAGTTGAAGATGTTTGGATTAGTACAAAAAGCTATGAACGCCGGTTTTGCTTCCTTTTTATTGAAACCGCTTTCTAAAAATGAACTGTTGGAAACGTTCGACAGGGTGCTCGCTCCTGAAATCAGCTCCCAGGTACATTATGGGATCAATAATGTGTCGGGTGAGTTTATTACAGACTTAAAAAACCCGATTGAAAGTGCCATCCAATATATTCAACTGAATTATGGGGAACCTTTGACTTTGAAAAGTATATCAAACAAGGTTTATCTCAGCCCATCCTATTTTAGCCGTCTATTTAAGGAAGAGACGGGAATGACCTTTGTTGAATATGTAACGTTTGTCAGGGTTCAAAAAGCGAAAGGCATGCTTCGTTTATCGTCCTTGCCAATTGAAGTGATTGCGAATAATACAGGTTTTGCAAATTCAAGCTATTTTGCAACCGCTTTCAAAAAATTAGTAGGGAAAACTCCAACAGAGTACCGGGAACAATTTCATTGGGACTCTGGAATAACGGTCACAATCTAACAGGGAGGTGAACGGATGTACGTAATTTACAAGGAATTGCAAAGATGTCGAGATAATGGTTTAAAAGGCGTGCTTGGAACGATTATCTCTACGGAAGGATCAACCTATCAAAAAACCGGGGCCAAATGCTTTATTACTGAAGATGGAATCTTAACCGGACTGTTAAGCGGCGGATGTGTTGAAGGCGATTTGAAGGAATATGTCCAAGAGATTTTAGCTTCTGGTCTTTCAAGGATCGTCCATTATGATTTTCAAGATGATGGTGATATCGTCTGGGGACTAGGTTTGGGTTGTAACGGCAAGATGAATGTTTATTTGGAGCCATATCTTCCTGGTGATCGCAATAGAAACCCGGCAATCATCGATACCTTTTTTTCAGCAGCACAGTCGAAAACCATCCACAGAATCACTATCGTAGCTTCAAAAGATGAGTCGTTATCGGGAACAACCTGGCTGATCGACCCTGCATCAAGAGAAACTCCCAATATTCCGTTTCAAGAAATCTTACAAGATTATTACAGTAAAAGATGTTTACAAAAGAATGGCCTTTCCTCTATCGGGGGACAATCCGACCTTCTAGTCTTCTATGAATTTACTGAACCACCCCCTGAACTCATCATTTTTGGTGCCGGACCTGACGCCATTCCATTAGTACAAATCGCGAAAACGTTAAATTGGCATACTACCGTATTGGATTATCGAACTGCATTTGTTACTCGGGAAAATTTTCCAAACGCTGACCAGTTAATTGTCTATCCCGCCGGAACGGTTCCGGATATAGCGATTCATCACAATTCATATGTGATCTTAATGACACACAACTTTATCCAAGACCAAATTATTCTAGAGAACGTTCTGAAAATGTCACCGGCATATTTAGGAGTACTAGGTCCAAGAAAAAGAACGGATCAATTAATAGGAACAAGTGAAGTTCTTTGTGCTGACCCCATACTACATCATATCCATAGCCCAATCGGATTAGATCTAGGTTCGAAAACTCCTGAAGAAATCGCGTTGAGTATCCTGGCCGAGATCATGGTTGCTTATCGTGGTGGAACTGGCTCCAGATTAAGCGAGGGAGAAGGGAAACCAACAATAAGAACAGAGAAGGAGCGTGAAGTTGTATTGAAACCATGAACAACAAGGTCTGGGGAATTATTCTGGCTGCAGGCTTTTCAAGAAGAATGGGAACGGCCAAGTTATTGCTGCCCTTTAAAGGAAAATCGATATTGCTCCATGTGATCGAACAGAGCTTACACTCCAATTTATCAGGGATTACCGTAGTGGTTAATCCTGAAGTTCCAGACCTTATTACGCAGGCTTCTGTACCGGGAATAGATAAATTGATCTTAAATGAAAAGGCCGTTCAAGGCATGTCTACTTCCATTAAATCAGGGTTAGTTTCTGTGCCAGCAGATACATCGGCGGTGGTGTTTTTACTCGGCGATATGCCGTTAATAACCTATCGGGAAATCAATAGAGTAATTCAGGATTATCTTACACAGGACGAATCACCGCTGATCGTTCAATCAAGCTATAAAAATCTAAATGGGCACCCTGTTTTATTTAATCGACGATTGTTTTCTGAATTGTACCAAGTATGTGGCGATGAAGGGGCCAGGTCAGTCATTAAAAAGTATAAACATCATATTTATTATTCACGTATGGGAACAAATATGGCTTTTGATATAGATACAAAAATAGATTACCAAAAATTACTTCGGGAGGAGGTATGTTAGATGACTGATGTTATTGGCAGCCCGTTGACACGCGTTGAAGATGCTAGATTACTGACCGGACAAGGAAAGTATATCGATGATATCGGCATCCCCCCCAATACAGCCCATGCGGCGATTGTCCGAAGCTCCTATCCACATGCCATCATAAAGTCAATCGATGTTACAGAGGCGTTATTAGTGCCTGGTGTAAATGGTATTATTACAGGTAAAGAAATAGCAGCCTATTTAAATCCTTTTAGTGTCGGGGTGAGTGCACCTGTCCATTATTATCCGATTGCTATAGATAAAGTAAGGTATGTCGGGGAGCCTGTCGCCGTCGTGATTGCAAAAAACAGGTATGTCGCTGAAGATGCCGCAGAACTTGTAAAGGTAAAATACGAAATGCTAAAACCAATCGTCGATATTGAAAAGTCCATGGAAGCAGATGCCCCATTGCTTCACGAAAATGTAGGATCAAATATAGCAAACCATCGAACGTTTCATTATGGAGATGTGGACCAGGCTTTCAATGAGGCAGACCTGATCATTAAGCATAAATTCCATTTTCCAAAGTATTCAGCTACGCCTGTCGAAACCTATGGAATCATTGCAGAATACGAAAACAGCTCAAACCAATATACCATTCATGCTAACTTTCACGGACCATTCATCATTCAAGCGGTCATGGCAGGAGCGTTAAAGATCCCGAGTAATAGACTTAGAATCATCGTTCCAAAAGATATCGGCGGAAGCTACGGAATCAAGGCAGGCACCTTCCCGTACATGGTGCTTCTCGCCGTCGTGAGTCGGATCGCTGGCTGTCCGGTAAAATGGATCGAAGACAGGCAGGAACATCTGTCCGCAAGCTCCAGTGGAACGGACAGGGTAACCTATATCGAAGCCGCCGTAAAAGAGGATGGAAAGGTACTTGGTCTTAAAATGAAAATGATGGATAATGTCGGCGCCTATATCCGTGCACCGGAACCTGCTTGTCTCTACCGCACCCATGCTAATACAACAGGGGCATATGATGTCCCAAACCTGCAGATTGATGGGTATGTTGTGATGACAAACAAATTACCGACAGGATTAATAAGGGGATACGGCGGCCAGGAACTCTATTTTCCATTAGAGCGGATCATGCAAATGATTGCCTTCAAACTGGATTTAGATCCTGCAGAGGTCATCCAAAGGAATCTAATTAAATCCGATCAATTTCCTTACCAGACTGCATCCGGGGGAATCTATGACAGCGGCGATTACGAAACGGCGTTTCAACTTGCGTTAGATACTGGGCAGTACAAAGAATTCAGGCAGAAGCAAGCTGAAGCTAGAAAAAAAGGAAAGGTTTTTGGTGTAGGGCTTGCTTGTATCGTGGAGCCTTCAGGATCAAATATGGGTTACATCACAATTGCCCTGACCCCTGAAGAAAGAGCCGCTTCCTTGCCAAAATCCGGGTGTACTGAAGCAGCAACCGTTTCAATGGATCCGATGGGCTTTGTCAATGTCAGAATCAGTACTGCACCGACAGGCCAGGGCCATGAGACGGTTTCCGCTCAAATAGTGGCGGATGTGCTCCAGATCCCGGTAAATCAAATTAACGTGGTGGCGGAACTGGATACTGCAACGAGCCCATGGTCGATAGCTTCCGGAAGTTATTCCAGCCGGTTTGCCTCTTTAGGTTCAAGTGCCGTCTATCTTGCCGCCCAGAAAGTAAAGAAAAAATTATTGCAAATCGGAGCCAACCATCTCCATGTGCCTGAAGAAGATCTGATAATAGAGAACGCCACCATTCTATCTAAAAATGATTCCTCTGTAAGATGGTCAGTAAAGCGGGCAGCGGGATCGGCGCATTGGAACCCATTGTCACTTCCGGAAGGCACTGAGCCTGGAATCTATGAAACTTATTTTTATACAGCTAAAATCGCTGAACCACCGGATGAAAATGATTTAATCAATTCCTCGATCACATATGGATTTGTAGCGGATCTGGTTACAGTTGAAATCGATCCGGAGACCGGTGAAGTTAACATTCTCGACTATATTACGATACATGATGCCGGTAAACTGTTAAATCCGTTGATCGTCGATGGGCAGATATACGGGGGGCTGGTCCATGGACTGGGCGGGGCGTTATATGAGGAACTTGCCTATGATGATAAAGGCCAATTCCTGACAGGTTCATTCATGGATTATCTCTGTCCGACCGCACCGGAAGTACCAAATATAACGATTAAGCATATTGAAACTCCATCACCGGTCACTCCGCTTGGAGCGAAAGGGCTTGGAGAAGGAAATACAATGAGTGCCCCGGTAGCGATTGCGAATGCGGTAAGCGACGCATTGAAACCATTTGGGGTCGCAATTGATTCTCTACCTTTAAGTCCAAATAAAATATGGAAATTACTTTCTGAACAAAAGGTTACCAACAAGTAAAAGAGGTGGCAGGAAATGAATGGACAAGGAACTTTAAAATTGGACGCGGGCATCGATCAGTCATGGGAAGTGCTGTTGGATCCGAATGTATTGGGGAAATGCATCATGGGCTGCGAAAAACTAGAACAGGAAGCTGAAAATAAATACAATGCCGAACTTTCGGTCGGGATTGCAGCGGTGAAAGGAAAATATGAATCTACCATCGAGATTGCTGATATAGAAAGACCGACACATTACAAGCTAATTGTCAAAGGTGAAGGCGGTCCGGGCAATGTCGAAGCTACTGGAATCATCGATCTAAGCCCAATTGATGAGAACACCACTGAACTCGCCTATACATATGAGGCGGAAGTGGGAGGAAAGGTGGCGATGATTGGCCAACGGATGCTGGGTGGAGTGGCCAAATTGATCATCCAGGATTTTTTCAAAAAGCTTGCCAAAGAACTAAAGAGAATTGAGTCGAATGCGTAGGTATGAAGGGAGGTTAAAAGCTTGAAACCGGCAAAGTTTGACTATTATTGTCCCAAAACAGTGGAAACTACTCTCACATTGCTTGATGAATCCGGGTATGATGGAAAAATCATCGCTGGAGGGCAAAGCCTGGTCCCGATCATGAATATGAGGTTATCGGCCCCCGAATGTCTGATTGATATCAATCATTTAACTGACCTCGATTTTATCGAATTTGATGATGATAGAGTCAAGATAGGTACATTAACGCGGCAAAGTAGGGTGGAATCCTCTTCAATGATAAAGGAAAAAAGCGGCTTGTTGAGTGAGGCGGTTCCGTTTATTGGCCATGTTCAAACAAGGAATAGAGGCACCTTTGGTGGCAGCCTGGTCCATGCCGATCCGAGTGCGGAAATTCCGCTCTCCCTAATGGCTTCTGGAGGTTCCGTGTTTATCGCTTCCAGCGAGGAGACAAGGGAAGTGGAAGTAGAGGATTTTTTCGTTACCTACTTAACGACAGATCTTTCGCCCACTGAACTTTTAACGGAGGTCCACATACCGATTTGGGAAGGCAGGATTGGTTATTCCTTTCATGAAATATCCCGGAGGCATGGTGATTTTGCTTTGGTTGCCTCTGCTTGCCAGCTGACGTTGGATGATCAGGATAAAATATCGAAAGTCAGGCTTGCCCTTGGCGGAGTCGAAGCTGTACCGCTATTAGTGGAAGACATCAATCAAATTATGATAGGGGAGAAGCTCTCTGAATCGTTGTTGGGCAAGGTTGCGGACATTGTTGCAACATCGGTCGATCCTGAGTCGGATCTGCATGCTTCAGCTGATTACCGGAGACATCTGGCGACAGTGCTCGCCAAACGAACCCTGAAATCAGCATACACGAGGGCTAGGAGGTGAACGGATTGGGGCTACATCAAGTAAGGCTTACGATCAATGGAAAAACGGTCGTGGAAGAAGTTGAACCAAGAATGCTATTAAGTGATTTCATTCGTGAAAATTGTGGGCTTACGGGAACCCATATAGGGTGTGAACATGGCGTATGCGGTTCATGTACTGTCATCGTGAATGGGTCAGCCGTCCGAAGCTGTTTAATGTTTTCCGTACAGGCAGAAGGTCTCGAGATTCAAACGGTGGAAGGACTTAGCCAAAATGGAGAGCTGAACGGTTTGCAACAAAATTTCAAAGAATGCCATGGACTTCAATGTGGTTTTTGTACGCCGGGCATCTTAATGTCAACCAGCGACTACTTATCGAAAAATCCGAAGCCTTCCACCAAAGAAATTAAAGAAATGCTTTCTGGACATCTTTGCAGGTGCACGGGTTATGACGGAATTCTGAAGGCTATTCAAAAAACAGTTGAAGAAAACAAAGAGACAGTCTCTTAGAAGGGAGTTGAACCTATGAATTTATCAACCATGTTTGAATTTGCGGTGGAACGATTTCCAAGCCGGTTGGCTCTGGTAGAAGGCGAAAAAAGATACACATATAACCACTTAAATAAGGAAATTACCAAGGTTGCCGCATCCCTGCAGCGAATGGGAATCAAACAGCACGACCGTGTTGTCATTGTCTTGAAAAATAGACTTGAAAACATCGTAATCTACTGGGCGATCCAAAAGCTTGGCGCTGTATACACTCCAATAAATCATAGGCTGTCCGCTAAAGAAGTCGAGTATTGTGTAAATGATGCAGAATCAAATGCAGTCGTCTATGAAGAAGCGAGTCAGGATGCAGTTCTTAAAGCAGCCTTTGAAGGAAATCCGATCCTGATAGGGCTCGGCGCTGTCGAAGGTGCGGATATTTATTACGAAGAACTTGTTGACAGAAGTCCAGAAAGCTTTAATAAGCCTGTGATCCATGAAGATGATATTGCATTGATGCTGTACACATCTGGAACAACAGGCCTCCCAAAAGGGGTCCCAAGGAGCCATAAAAATGAATACTCAGCAGCTATTGCCCATATCATCCAAAATCAATATACAGACGGGGAAAGTACATTGGGTACCATGCCTTTATACCATACGATGGGGATGCGTTCCTTGCTATCTATAGCTTTCTTGAACGGAAAGTATGTGGTTCTTCCGGATTTTGATGCAAAGGATGCTCTTGAATTATTAAGCAGCGAAGAAATCACATCCCTCTATTTAGTTCCTACACTTTACCACGATATTTTAAGCCATCAGGCTTTTGGTAGCTACCGTTTAGATAAACTGGAAAAAATCGGGTATGCAGGAGCATCGATGACAACAGCTCTTACGGAAAAGTGTGTGGATTTATTAAAGCCTAAAGTCTTTGTGAATCATTATGGAAGCACTGAAATATACACCTTTACGATATGTCCCTATGTCCAGCAAAAACCAGGGTGTGCAGGTAAACCTGGTCTCCATCAAAATGTCCGCCTTGTTAAGGCCGATGCCGAAGGAAATTCACTGCCACACGACTTAATCGGAAAAGGAGAAGTAGGCGAAATCATCATTAATCTTAATTCGAATGAGGCATTTAAGGGCTATTGGAATAAACCGGCGGCAACCCAAAAGGCAATACGGGAAGGCTGGTACTTTACCGGTGATTTAGGGATCATTGATAATGATGGAGATTTATTTGTAGTCGGAAGGGTTGACGATATGATCATCTCAGGAGGAGAGAATATCCATCCGCTTGAGGTGGAAGATGTTATTTCCAAACATCCTAAGGTTTCTGAGGTTGCCGTAGTTGGCGAAGATGATGACCGCTGGGGACAAATCGTATCTGCATTCATCGTACCATTGGACTCAACCATCACTGTCCAGGAACTTGATGAGTTTTGCAAAAGTGATCCGAAGTTATCCAATTTTAAACGGCCGCGTAATTATGTGTTCTTAAAACAGATTCCGAAAAGCCCGGTAGGCAAAATTCTTCGCCGTAAGATCAGGGATGGAGAAGTCGAATTATATTCTGATGAAAATAAAATAGTAGGGTAAACGAAAGGGGAATTTTACATGGAAACGACAACAAAATATGATCATATCAGAGTTGAAAAAAACAATGAAAAGCAAATCGCTACTATTATTTTTGACCGTCCGGAAAAAATGAACTATATCAGCATGACTGCCCGCGGCCAATTCTCAGAGATCTTCGATCAGTTAAATAAGGATGAAAATGTAAGGGTTATCATAGTCAAAGGGGAAGGGGATAAAGCTTTCAGCGCAGGGGGGAGCATCCCGCAATTCATGGAAACTCATCCGGAAGAGCTATCACGTTTAAGAATCAATGTCGCCGCTCCGGAACGTTCACCCAAACCTGTGATTGCACAGCTTCAGGGTTTTACCTTTGGAGTTGGTTTTGAGATCGCCATGGCCTGTGATTTCCGAATCGCTGCGGACGATACACTTCTGGGCCTCCCGGAAATGAATCTGGGAATGATACCGGGAAGCGGCGGTACCCAACGTGTAGTGAAAGCAGTCGGACTGACAAGGGCTAAAGATATGATCATGAGGGCAAGAAGAATTCCCGCAGAGGAAGGATATCAATGGGGACTGCTGACAAAAGTCGTCGCCAAGGATGAATTGGAAACAGAAGTTCTCCAATTGGCAGAAGAATTGACAAGATTTTCACCGCTAGCCCAGCGTGTATGTAAAGAAGTATTAAACGCAGCAGAAGAAGGGCCGCTCAGCACTGGTTTGGAAATCGAGGGCCGGGCATATGGAATGCTAAGATGCACCGATGATTTTAAAGAGGGTGTAGATGCCTTCGTAGAAAAGCGGAAACCTAATTTTACAGGGAAATAAAAAACTTAATTCATGTGATCCTCACAGAAAGACTGTGGGGATTATCTCCTCAAAATTAGGCTAATGTTGCAGGTTTAAAAGACAGAAAATTCTGAATAAATCAAACTGGTTTTTGTTTAAGTAAGATTTAGTTACACAAAAATAAATAATAGGGGGTATTTCTAATGTCAAATTCGGTACACAAGGTTGTTTCAAATCCGCCTGATAAGCAGGGCAATAATCGTCAATTAGTCTCGGCGACTATGGCATCACTTTTAGGATGGTCTTTCGACCTTTATGATCTTTTTATTCTTCTGTATGTGACACCAACAATTGGAGCATTATTTTTTCCAAGCAGCAACCCGACCCTATCCCTGGCTGCTGTTTACGCTTCATTTGCTGTAACATTGCTTATGCGTCCGCTCGGATCAGCCATCTTTGGATCCTATGCCGATAAAAACGGCAGAAAGAAAGCGATGACGGTTGCTATAGTGGGTGTTGGATTGAGTACCGCTGTTTTTGGCCTGTTGCCGACAGTGCCGCAAATAGGTGTGTTTGCCACAGTAATCTTCTTGCTGCTGCGCCTAGTACAAGGGATATTTGTTGGTGGTGTTGTGGCCTCCACACATACGATCGGAACTGAATCTGCGCCACCTAAATTAAGAGGGTTAATGTCCGGCCTTATTGGCGGGGGGGGAGCAGGTCTAGGAGCTCTATTCGCTTCAATCGCATTCACAATTGTATCCGCTTTATTTCCGGGTGAAGCATTCAGTGAATGGGGATGGAGAGTCATGTTTTTCACGGGTCTTATCGGATCCGTCGCTGGTCTCTTTGTTTTCCGAACCCTTGATGAGTCACCATTATGGAAAGAGCTTCAAAAAGAGAAAAAAGAAAAGAAGCAGCCGCAAACGGTTGAGCAAAAGCCGGTTAAGTCCCTGTTTACAACTTACTTTCGTGTATTGATGGTCAATCTCATGATCGTTATTGGCGGTGGTTCCGGCTATTATCTCACTGCAGGTTTTATCCCTACTTTCTTGGATATCATTAACGGCGTATCACCAGCAACTAAATCGGGTATTCTTATCACTTCCAGTATCGTAACGATTATTTCGGCACTCATTGTGGGCCATTTAAGTGAAATAATCGGCAGGAAGAAGACTTTCCTTGGTGTCGGTTTGATAAATATCATCGGCCTTCCATTCTTTTATCTTTCACTAGCTGATGCAACAACCACTTCTTCGATTTATTTCTATACCATCTGTGTAGTGTTTCTCGGGAATGCTGCTTATGCTCCTGTATTGATTTTTCTAAATGAACGTTTTCCAACATCCATTCGCTCTACCGGCACCGGGCTTTCCTGGAACATGGGATTTGCCGTTGGCGGCATGATGCCAACCTTTGTGACATTAGCAAGCGGCTCAGTGCAGAACATTCCACATACTCTGATGATTTTCTTTATCGCTATATATCTGGTTTATATTATTGGAAGCCTGATCATACCGGAGACCAGAGGAAATTTGAAATAGAATTATATCTTAGGAAGAGGGAAAACTCTTTCCCCTTCCTCTAATATCTAGTTTGGGAGGAGAAAAATGACGACAGCGGTAGATAAGAAAATACCTGTTTATTACAACTATATTGGTGGAGAATGGATTGAATCGACGTCAAAAGAAATGATTGAATCGTACAATCCCGCAACGGGTGAATTGGTTAGCTATTCCCAAAAGTCCAACCTGGACGATGTAAAGGCAACTATCGATTCTGTGGAGGAAACTTATCTGCAGAGTGATTGGTCAGTCAATCCAAAGCGCCGTTATGAAGCACTGCTTAGCTTAGCGCAGAAAATGACAGACAACATGGAAGATTTGTCTAGGATCTTGACAATGGAACAAGGTAAAACCATTCGCGAATCACGGATAGAGATTTCCGGTTGTATCGATACACTGAAATATTTTGCAGGAGCTGCCCGTACAGTTTTTGGACGTTCCATTCAACTGGAACCAAATAATCTTGGAGTCATCGTAAAGGAACCAATTGGTGTTGTGGGCATCATTTCACCATGGAACTGGCCGGCTCTTCTGATGGTAAGGGAACTAGCTCCTGCTCTTGCCGCCGGCAATGGTGTCATCGTAAAGCCTGCCAGTTTGACCCCATCCATTTCAGTGGAGATCTTTAAATTGATAGACGAGGTACCTGAATTCCCCAAAGGGCTTGTCAGCATTATCACAGGTCCTGGAAGCTCAATTGGAGCCTATATGGCAACAAGCAACAAGATTGATATGATCAGCTTTACTGGTGATACTTCAACTGGGAAAGCAATTATGGAAATGGGTGCAAGCAATATTAAAAAGCTGGCGTTGGAGCTGGGTGGAAAATCGCCAAATGTTGTGTTTGCTGATGCGAACCTGGATAAAGCGATTCCTATCATTGGGAAGTCGATTTTCATCTCGGCAGGGCAAATCTGTATGGCAGGATCAAGATTGCTAATACATGATTCGATAAAAGATGAAGTCGTAGCCCGATTAAAGAATTACGCAGAAGGGATCCGGGTCGAAAACGGGTTATCCGAAAGTGCGGATATGGGTCCGCTCGTGTCGCAGAGCCAGCTTGATATCGTCCAGAAGTATTGCGAAATCGGCAAACAGGAAGGCAGGATCATTACAGGCGGTTACCCATTGACAGGTGGCGATTATGATAAAGGATATTATTTCAGCCCGACTATTATAGATGAACTTCCAGCCAATTGCCGGGTTGTCCAAGAAGAGATCTTTGGCCCCGTTCTTGCCGTGCAATCGTTCTCTAGCGATGAAGAAGCACTTGAAATAGCAAATGACAGCGACTTCGGTTTGTCCGCCGGCGTATGGACTACGGACCTAAACCGGGCCGTGAAAATGTCAAAGGGTATCAAAGCGGGTACCGTCTGGATTAATTCGTACAACAAGAATTTCCCGGAAGCGGAATTTGGGGGCTACAAGCAAAGTGGTTTAGGACGCACCAGAGGAATAGACGGATTGATGGAGTACTGCGAAACAAAACACATTCATATTGAAACTGATTAAGAAGGGAGGTTATTGAATGAGTAAGATCGGTATGTATAAAGGAATTAATTTTGATTTTTCGTTTCATCTCCCTACCTTGATTGAGTTAGGATTTGGCAAAGCTTCGCTTCTTGGAGAGAAGCTTTGCCAATTGGGCGTGAAGAATGTCTTTTTCGTTAGCGATAAAGGAGTGGAGGCTGCCGGGCTGCTTCAGAATTTGGAAAAGTCCTTGGAGGCCGCAAACATTCAATATGAAAAATATTTGGAGGTTGAACCTGATCCAGGTCTTGAGACAATCAATAAAGGTTCAGAAGTTTTTACAGCAAATGCCTATGATTGCATTGTGGCGGTCGGTGGAGGAAGTGCCATTGATACGGCAAAAGGAATCAGGGTGGTAGCAAGCAATGGCGGGAGCATTGAGGACTATGCAGGTGTTGACAAGATAGGTACCGCTCCGACGATTCCTTTAATCGCGGTACCTACAACTTCGGGTACCGGCAGTGAAGTAACCATTTTTGGGGTGTACTCTGATTGGGTCAAAAATGTCAAGGTGACCGTTACCAGTCAGTATATGGCACCGACTATTGCTCTTGTCGACCCGCAGCTAACGATGAATTTACCGAAAACTATGACAGCTGCGTCAGGTATAGATGCCTTGGCCCATGGCATTGAATCTTATTTCTCACTGAGGTCCAGCCCTGCATCTGCAGCTCTGGCTTTGGAAGCAATTGAAATAGTCGGTTCCAACCTTCACCGATCGGTAAGCAATGGGGAAGATGAACAGGCAAGGAGTGGAATGTCCCATGGTAGTCTGCTTGCTGGCATGGCTTTTAACAATAGTTTTCTTGGCTTGACCCATGCAATTGGAAGTGCTCTTTCAGGACATTGCCACATTCCACATGGGGTAGCTATTGGATTATTACTGCCCCAGGTAGTGGAATTTAATTCATTTGCCCGTCCTGATAAGGCTGCCAAAATCGCCGGACTACTGGGCGGAAAGGCCGATAATGAAGATCAGCTTGCAAAGCTGGCTTCAAATGTTGTGGCAAGTTTGGTAAAAGAAATTGGACTTCCAACCCGGCTAAGGGATCTCAATGTGCCAGAAGCGAAGCTGGCTGACATTGCAAAGGATTCTTTTAAAAGCGGGATGATGAAATTTAATCCACGTCAGCCGTCTGAAGCAGAAGTGTTTGAGCTATTAAAAGGTGTGTATTAATTCTAAAATGGAGGAATTGGATATGAGCGAAGAATTAATTTCTGGTCTTGATAAAAGTACGAGTGAAGTCGCTTGGAATCTATATCGAAAGGCAATTCGATTTGGGACCTGGGATCCTGAGGCTATTGATTTAAGACAAGATAAGCAGGATTTCAAATCACTTGACCAGGACTTGAAAGATTATCTTATCCATTTTTGTACAGGGTTTCTCGATGCGGAGGAAAACGTTGCCCTCAAATTCTGTCCTTGGATTATGTTGGGATCGACCACGGAAGAACAAGCTTTCCTAAGCACTCAATTATTGGAGGAATTTAAACATACAGAGTTTTTTATGCGCTATTTTACTGAAGTGTTGGGCCGCGAACGAATCTCCGGTGTGAAAAACCTCGTCCAGCAAAGGCTGGACGACCGTGCCAGGCAAATGCTTGACGCCCTGGAAGCAGGTCCCGAAGAGCGTGAAGCAGCCCTTGTTGAAGGATTGACTCATTATCAAGGCATTATCGAAGGGGTTCAGGCGATGTCAGGGTATGATGTTTTTGAAGCTGTTTATGGCAGCAAAGGATTGTTCCCGGGGCTTAAAGAAGGGTTTGCGAGAATTAAAGAAGATGAAGGCCGGCATGTTGGGTTCGGCCTGCGCATGCTCAAGCTTTTAGCACGCAATCCAAAGCATGCCGAGAGAATCCGGGCGATTTACGATGAATATCTTCCGTATATTCTTATCCGTTATGACCAGCAAGTAATCGTTGATGGGCGTGAAGTGCCGACACCGCCGGAAGTACAAGGTCGCGAGCGGTTGACGAAATTATTTGACAGACGATTGAAAGATATATTTGGCAGCTTGGTGAACAATTAGGAGGTTCGTGTATGAGGGCAAAATCACTTCGCACCTGGCTAGAGTACCTGCAGAAAACCGACAGGGTGGCAGTCATGGATAAGGAAGTCAGTCTCCAATTCGAAGTCGCAGCACTTACGAAAAAGCTGGATGGCAAAAAAGCAACCTATTTCACTAATGTAGAAGACTATGAAATTCCAATCGTTTCTGGCATTTGTGCAACACGAGAACAATTTGCGGAAGCACTGGAAACCGACCAGTATCAATTACTATCAAAATTTACTGAAGCAGTTACCTCTCCTACCCAGTGTCGCCATGTAAAAAAAGAGAATGCCCCTGTTAAAGAAAATATCATCTTGGACAATATCGATTTAGATTGTTTCCCGATACCGGTCCATCATGAAAAGGATTCAGGCAAGTATATAACAGCCGGGCTTTTTATCGTGCGCGACCCGGTTACGAGAAAACAAAATGTTTCAATACACCGCCTGCAGATTTCGGGGAAAGACAGACTGGGTGTACTTCTCTTGCCCCGACATACTTATCATTTATTTAAACAGGCGGAAGATGCAGGCAGGCCGCTTGAATGTGCCATCGCCATCGGCGTGGATCCTGTTACTCTTCTTGCTTCCCAGGCCAGTACTCCTTTCGGTGTTGATGAACTTGAAATTGCAAGCGCACTGTTAAGGGAACCCCTTGAAGTGGTCCGATGTGAAACGGTGGACATTGATGTGCCGGCTTATGCAGAAATTGTGCTAGAGGGCAAAATTCTGCCTAAAGTCCGGGAACCGGAAGGGCCATTTGGTGAATTTCCAAAATACTATGGTCCGAGAGGTGATAAGGAAGTTGTCCAGATAACTGGGATTACGCACCGGAACAATCCCATTTTCTATACGATTGTACCCGCTGGATACGAACATTTATTGTTAGGGGGTATACCAAGGGAAGCCAGCCTGATTCAAAGTATACGGCAAACGGTTCCTTCAGTGAAGGCGGTACATATGAGCCCTGGAGGAACATGCCGGTATCATGCAGTCATTTCCATCAAAAAGCGAAATGAAGGTGAGGGAAAAAATGCGATTATTGCTTCTTTTGCCAATAGCTTCGACATAAAGCACGTAGTTGTGGTCGATGAAGAGGTCGACGTATTTAATATGGAAGAAGTCGAATGGGCCATTGCCACACGTTTTCAAGCAGAAACAGATTTAGTGGTAATAAACGGTACACAAGGGTCAAAATTGGATCCGTCCACTGACGAGGGCTTTGGATCCAAAATGGGGTTTGATTGCACGATTCCTTTAGGAAGCGAACCTATGAGATATAAACGAATTCATATTCCTGGCTTTGATGAGATCAACATTAATGATTATATAAACAAAAATTCGTCGGGATTACGTACACAGCATCTTGAAAAGAAATAATAGGATTGCATGTTATTTGATTGATGATTGGGGGATATGAATGAAAGTCGTTGTAGGAATATCTGGGGCAAGCGGAGCTATTTATGGGATTCGTATACTGGAAGCATTAAAGGCGGTAAAAGTAGAAAGTCATCTCATCCTTAGCGGAACAGCAAGAACCACCATTGAATACGAGACAGAATACAAGATAGAGGATGTTACACAGTTAGCCACTAAAGTCTACGATAATAAGAATCTCGGTGCCGCTATATCCAGCGGATCATACAAGGTTGATGGAATGGTTATTGCACCTTGCTCGATTAAAACTCTTTCAGGAATCGCAAACAGTTATAATGTTGACCTCATGACCAGGGCAGCCGATGTCAGTTTAAAGGAAAGAAGAAAATTAGTATTAATGGTCCGGGAGACCCCGCTTCACCTTGGTCATCTAAACCATATGACGACGGTCGCGCAAATAGGCGGGATTATTCTCCCACCTGTACCATCTTTTTATCACCATCCAAAAACAGTTGATGACATCATAGACCAAAGTGTACAAAAAGCTTTGGATCAATTTGGCATAGAGGCAAATCTTTTTAATAGATGGGTAGGAATTTAGTTATTCAAGTTAGGTATTGATTGCCATCGCAGGATTGATTCAATTTTAGAACAGGCCCGATATTTACCACACTGGGCGGAGCTGCCGCAGGTATGGTGGTTTAACGGAGGCTTTAAAGGAAACGGCGCTGAATGATGAAGCAGCACGGCAATATGAAGATGAGGTGAAACAAGGAAAAAATCTCGTGTTCGTAATGGAATAATTCCGATATATAGACTACTCAGAAATTTTTTGAAGGGTAACAAGAAATTATTACTCTAAAGAATTGAAATAGCCTATTGTTCCGCGCCAAGGAATAATAGGCTATTTTATATGACCGAATAGAGGATTCTCGGAATTCTTAATTCATTAGGAATAATATTGTATGTAAATCACCCAATATTAAATGACGATTCTGACCCCATATGATAAAGGCGTTAAATGATATGTTTCTTGGGTAAAAGCTTCCATGCGTTAGAGAGATTCAAAAATACATCACGTTCATCTGTGGCTGATTCTTGATTATCATCTGGTACCTGTTTATAAAATTGCTGGGCTCCCATTTCTAACAAATTACCATATTCCTTAGCGAAATGTGCAAAAGCCTTGTCAAATTCATCTGAATTGGGAAGTAATTCGATAATCGCCATTAGGTGCAGAGAACAAGCCATTGCGATCGGTCCTAACACTTGAGGAATATCAAATTGATTCACTGTTTCTTTTACAGTTATGCCTGCTGCTTTTTCAAGTTCTAATAATTTGTCATGCTGTGTTTTGATCACTCCGGGGTCGCCTTCTTTTTTTGTCTGTGAATAGGCTACATACTGGCGCCTAATTTCCTCGCACCTGCCAATAAGTTCATCAATCACCCCATTCTCAATATCCGCATTAAGCAATTTGCCTATATCGTCAACCGAGTTTTTAATAAGCTTCGTATAATCGATATCCATTCCAAAATGGGTTTTCATAAAATGAGCATATTCCAAACCCGGACTACTTGCCGTCAGGCCTTCTGCTTCTTTGGAAAAGAACCATTTCCACGTATAGTCTTCAAATACTTCCTTTTGGATCTCGCTTGTCTGGTGCTGGTTTATATCTGAACGATTTTCCATGTTGTCATCCTCCTTGGATTGGTAGCAGATAAGTGATTTTTCGATTTTAAAAAGCAGTATTATGTAGATACTAATCAACGAGCAAAAGTATAGGATCAAATGAAAACGATGTTCTTATATTAACCAAAAAACAGAAATTAATTTTTACATTTCATGTGTTCATGGCAATTATGGCCGGCTGAGCATGGAGAACGATTCATCAGCTTTACCTGCGCCTGCTGTTCCGTCGTCAATCGTGGTGGCTTTCCGGTTGAGAACTTCATGGTTAAGTCGTCCAATCCATGTTCTTGGTAGGAACGGATATAGGTTCCGATTGTTTTACTGGTTCGCTTGTGAATGGCGGCGATTTCCTGGACAGGTTTTCCCATCAAATGTAGCCGGATTGTCTGATAACGTTCATACATGCGACGACTTTTTTCAGTTTTAAGTCTATTTTCGACATCTTGTAATTCGTCAACATTGGATTTCATGACATCTCACCGCCTATTCAGGATAAAGCTTTATTTCGACGAGTGATGAAAAAAAATCCTTCCGAATTATAAAGAAAAACTTAAGTTCAATCTATATAGTCGGATTACATTACATGAAAATCGAGGTGTTTTTATGAATCATCTCTTCAGAAATCTTATATTTGAAGGTGGAGGAGTTAAAGGAATTGGATTTGTTGGGGCATTAAAAGTTTTAGAAGATAAACATATACTTGACAATGTTAAAAGATTTGGGGGTACTTCGGCGGGTGCGATTACGGTGCTTATTCTTGGATTAGGCTATACAATCTCTGAATTGGAAAACATATTGAGCGTCTTGGACTTCAGAAAATTTAAGGATGATACCGTCGGGCCTGTTCGAGATGCTTTTCGTTTGACTCAAGGTTATGGCTGGTTTAAAGGTGACCATTTTGAGAATTGGATAGAAGGTATCATTGAGAAAAAGACAGGAGATAGATCTTCTACTTTTAAAGATATCCATGATCGAATGGAAAGCGATCATTTTAAGGAAATTTTTTTTCAAGGGACCAATGTCTCAACCCATCTTATCGAGACATTCTCATTTGAAAAGAGTCCCGACATGCCTGTTGCCAAGGCTGTCCGAATTTCAATGTCCATTCCATTCTTTTTTGAAGCAGTGAAATGGAAGGATGACCTTTATGTGGATGGGGGAATTTTGGATAATTACCCTATCAGGTCATTCGATTGGGAACGGTACGTTACAAAGGAAGAGCATTATTCGATACCGAATTATTATGCAGCTACCAATCATGCTTTGTCCGGAAACGGACCTTATGATACACGTGTCTATAATAAAGAAACACTGGGGATTCGATTAGAATCTAAAGAAGATATAAATGCTTATATGCATAATGCTTCGCCAAAGAGGCATGAAATCAAGGACCTACCTGATTTTACATGGCACTTAATGAGGACGATCATGAGGTGCCAAAGGAATATGCATTTGAACGAGAATGATTCAGCACGCACCATTTATATCGATTCACTTGATGTTTCTGCAGTTGACTTTGATATTCCTCCTGAAACAAAGCTAAAACTGATTGAATCAGGAAGAACTTGTGCGGAGAATTACTTTACAAGTTATGGTAACCCCGAATAAACAGCAAACCAATCGTCATTTATACGATTTGCGTGAAAAGTTCCATCCTAAAAATGGAGTATTTTAAAGTAAATTTGTATGGGTCATAAATAAAATTCCCCATCATTCTATCTATTTGGCCCATACATAATATCCGATGTCAAAAAGGCGCCAACAGGCGGCAAAGCATCACTGATAATAGGAGTTCCCGTTAGAGCTGTATCGGTTGTTGCAACCCATGTGCCATATTCACCTGCTTGTAAAGAGGGAGGTTTCATCATAAGCCGTCCTCTTAACATATAATGTCGAACTCTAATTGCAGAATCATCAAATATGGACAGGTTACCGGAATACGTGGCATAAGGTGAATTAAAACTTACTTGCCTGGTCTTTTCATTCCAAAATCCGTTAATTGGAATAGCTGTACCGCGAAAATTAATCGTACCAACTACCCTGTTATCCGTAATTGAATTAATGATCATTGTACCCCAAACAATCGGTCTGCCAGCTATATCAGCGTGGATACCCCATTGTGATGGGGAAGGAATACTAACCATGGTTTGCTGACGATTTTGCAAAGTGGATCTCTCCTTACTAAAATACATGAATTTCGAATTGGATAATATTTAGTCAAAAGTCGGTTACTACGATATTTTTGTTTACCCCCCTGTTGAAGGGAACAATAAAGTATATGATCGAATTTCATATTGGGAACAAAAGGCCTCGATGATTTAGGGGGAGAATAATGGGGGTTTTGTTATTATATTATTAACCAGACAATAAAAAAAACGCAGATTTTACTCTGCGTTTCATCTTCTAATGGCGTAATTCCGATACCACCGATTGTATAACATAAGAAAAACTGATGTAAAATCATTTCATAACAGATTGATAAATGCCTTCCTGCTCCAAAATGGAAAGTGCGATCTTGGCAGCGGAGCTTCCGCCTGCCTGCTTTTCACCTTGAATATGAACGGCAAAGAAAAACGTATTATCTACACTTTCTACATATCCCACAAACCAGCCAGCCACATTTTCCTCGTTTATAACTGCAGTTCCCGTTTTTCCTGATAATAGATTACCATTGGATTCTTCTAAAAGTAACGAGTCTTTCACAGTTTCAATATTGGTTTGTTCAAAAGCAAATTCATTATTATAAAACTTCTTCATTATATCTACCTGTTCAACAGGAGAAATTTTGATTTTATCAATGAGGAATATTCTAAAACAACCTTTTTATGAAAATGTATTTCCTCTTTACATTGATAGAAAAGTGTTGACAACTTCATGCTTTCAACTATTTGCAGACTTTTTTTAATTTTGCCGATTCTTAAATTGCTATATAAAGTAGCCATAAGCATAACAATCATTCCTGATATCCACACTATGAAAAAGATATAATCCATCATTCAAAGAGAGGATTGATAGTTTAGAAATAATGGTAGAATATAGATGGACAAATGTATTTAAAGTAGAGCCTTTTCTGATTTGATTAGGGGGAGAATGAAGATGGGTTTTGTTTTAACGTTTTTAACTATATGGATATGCAGTTTTGTGATAGCCAGGACTTTAAGCCCTTTTTCAAAAACATACTGGAAAAATGATTTTATGATCACTTCAGCGCAATCATTAATCATCACGTTTTTGCTTGTATATTTCTTTTGAAGAAAAACATCATTCATAAGGTCAACCCATGTGAACTAAAATTTTCTAACCTATTAATACATTTCTCTTTTACTACTCTACACTTTTTGCTAGAATAGAATAGTTGAATTGATTTTTGTATTTTTAATAACTTAATAACTTTTCCCGTAAAGGGGAGTAGCGTCAGGTATGCACCTGAAATAAAGTCGTCATTACGTGGGATATCCACCGGCTTTATTGGCCTAAGCTTTTGTTTAGCGCTCAGCGAGACCTTTGCCGTCAAAGGCAAGGGTCTCTTTATTTTTTGGGGAGAAAGGGAGAATAAGATGGAAATTTTATCAGGTGAATTTTTTGCGGCGCTCTTGTCTATCATTATGATTGATTTGGTGCTCGCCGGAGATAACGCTATACTTATAGGGCTTGCAGCACGGAAGCTTCCTAAAGAGAAGCAAAAGAAAGTAATACTTTGGGGGTCCATAGGCGCGATTGTCATAAGGAGTATTTTGACGCTGCTGGTTGTGTACTTATTAGATGTACCTGGTTTGCATTTAGTAGGCGGCGTTCTGCTCGTATGGATTGCCTATAAGCTGTTGCTGGATGAGGAGGAACATGAGGTTAAAGCAGCTGATTCCATGTGGGCAGCCATCCGCACCATCATTATCGCGGATGCCTTGATGGGATTGGATAATGTTTTGGCTGTTGCCGGAGCTTCACACGGAAACATGCTGCTTGTCGTAATTGGACTATTGGTTTCGATTCCGGTCGTCATGTTCGGCAGCACCTTAATCCTTAAGCTAATCGAACGTTTTCCGTTTATCATTACAATCGGTGCTGCGATCCTGGGATGGACCGCTGCCAAGATGATTGTCGCTGAACCGTTCATGCATGATTACTTTACGAATTCATTTGTAAAATACGGATTTGAAGCAGTCGTCGTGCTCGGTATTATCCTAGCAGGAAATTACAAGCAACAAAAAGTAGAACACGAAGATGAAGAAAAAGAAAAATTGCAACTAAAAGAAAAAATGCATTAATATCATGAAAACTCGCCAATCGGCGGGTTTTCTTTTTGCTTTATTTTCCTTTTTTCACTTCCTAAAGCTTGTTGGGGAAGTTCGTACTATAATTATAAATAATTTAGAAAGAAATTCCACGAAGTGATAATATTAATGGAAGAATGAGTAATCGTAGGAGGGGTATAGTGAGTTCAATCCAAACAAATCAGGCTCATGATCAAGGTCTGATTATTTTTCAACCTTTTAAAAAATCGCGTTATTTCACTGCCTTATTTTTTGGCCAGCTCTTTTCCATATTGGGAAGTTCGATCACGATGGTCATCTTGCCGATCGTGGTGTTTGAACTGACGAATTCGACAGCGATGATGGGAACCGTGATGGCTTTATATATGCTTCCTAATGTAATCATGCTTCCGATTGCAGGGATATTGGTCGATAAGCTAAACAGAGTACATATCATGTTAGCCGTTGATATTATTCGGTTTATTATTATGGGTGTGCTTTCTGTATTGGCCTTCACGGACCAGCTCAATATGACCTATCTTTTTATCTTAATGTTTCTTATGGGCTTGATGGATGGGTTTTTCCTTCCCGCGTATTCGTCGGTTCGAGCAAAGGTGTTTACAAAAGATATCCGTAACGCGGCCAATTCCTTGACACAGGTAAGTCAGCAGGGAATCAGATTATTTGGTCCAGTGTTAGGCGGGCTGATCGTCACCTCTTTATCAGCAGGCTGGGGCTTTGGGTTAGATGCTCTTACATATATTATTTCTTTTTTCTTTATAGTCAGCCTTCGCTCTTTATCTTTTCAGCAAATTACTGTAAATACGCAAGAAAAACATACAATGAAACAAGATTTCATAGAAGGTATTGATGTGATCAAACAACAGTCCTGGCTTTGGATTACGATTCTCGCTTTTTCATTTATTAATATTTGTGCAGGAGGGGTCACACAGGTATTGCTGCCGTGGCTGATCAATATCCATCATGAATTCGAACCTGTTGTGTACGGACTTGTTCTGTCCTCTGCAGGGGCTGGTGCCATCGTATCCGGTATCATCTTTGGACTGAGGAAGGAATGGAGAAAGAGGGGAATCCTAGCCTATGCCGGCGTTGCTGCAAGCGGGCTGGCGTTGCTTTTGACGCCATTCGTAACGAGCGTTCCATTATTAATGCTGTTGATGTTTATTGATGGAGCGGGGATCATGCTGTTCGGACTCATCTGGGAGACGAGTTTGCAGGAAATCGTCCCGGAAGAGAAATTCGGCAGAGTTGCGAGCCTTGATTATTTAGGTTCATTTGCCTTGCTGCCAGTAGGTTATCTGCTGACGGGCTGGTTAGCAAAAGGGGTAGGGGAAATACAAACACTGGTTAGCTTATGCTCTATTATATTACTAATCTCTTTGGGGTTATTGTTTCATAAGGGAATCAGGAGATTTAATTAATTCTGACCAATCAAAAAGGATAGGGCAGCAGCGTGAATCTGAACGCTGCTGCCCTATCCTTTATTTTTTAAAATGCCTACTTCCCCTTCTTCACTTCATGAAGCCTGTCTGGAAAGTTCGTGAACATTCCGGTGACACCCCAGTCAATCAGCTTCTTCATCGTTTCCTTATCATTGACGGTGTATGGATGGATGGCTAGTCCGTTATTGACTACTTTTTGTACATATTCCTGGTTCAGATACGTATAGTTCGGGCCAACGCCGATTGCATATTGCTTAATGGCAGCAATTTCAGCATCGGTAATCACAGCGTTGCTTCTGTAAGAAAGCAATTGAACGAGCTTTATGGATGGATCCAGTTCTTTCGTTTTTAACAAACTGGCTGAACTGAAAGACTGAACTAATAGCTTCTTTTTATTGACTTTGTATTCATTTACGAGACGTAATAGTTCTTTTTCCATTCCGGGATACACTTCTGGTGACTTCGTTTCGATATAATAATTAGCATTCTTTCCGAACTTCTGGAACACTTCTTCAAGCGTTGGCACTTGTAATCCCGCATAGGCCGGATTTGCGTATTGCGGATACTTCTCGTTAAACCAGCTGCCGGCATCCATCTGTTTGATTTGTTCTAAAGTGTAATCTTTTACCCGGCCTGTACCATCTGTTGTCCGGTCTACCGTTTCATCATGCATGGCGATTAATTTGCCATCCTTTGTCATTTGTAAGTCTACTTCAATATAGTCTCCGTGCATTTTCTCGCCCATTTCATAGGCTGTAATCGTATGTTCCGGAGCATAGCCGGAAGCACCGCGATGGGAGACGTTTACGATATCCTTATGTTTTTCCTTTGCCATTCCAGTTTCCCCACCTGACAAAACACCAATTCCGATTACTAGCGCCCCAAGCGCCGACATCCATCTTCTTTTCAATATACACATCTCCCATCTCTATTAAACTACTTTTCAAGAGTAGCAACGGAATATTAATTTTTATCCGTGCAAAGGTAAAAGATTAGTAGCAAGAATATTACGAGAGGGTAAAATAGTAATTTAGTACGCTTGTATAATAGGGGCTTTGTACCTGTTTCTATTCATTTACAGTCTATTTACATTTCTTTCATTTTTTCTTCATATACCACTATTAGACTTATTTTGAAAAAACTATTATTTGGGGAAAGAGGATGAAGATGAAAAGAGTAGAATTAGGGAAACCTCTTGCAATGTTTCTTGTCTTTATTTTAAGTTTTACAGGACTTTTCACACCTGTTGCCTTCCAAAACGTGTCGGCCTCAGAAAAACAGGGACTAGTCATTACCGAGATTATGCCGAATAATAAGGGCGCAGATGATTACGAGTATTTTGAAATACATAACAACAGCGGGCAGCCGCTGAATCTGGCAGATTATAAATACTTTTATACATACAGCGATGGATCGGGATCGAACATACCGCTTTCCGTCGGGGAACACACCATCGACCAGGGTCAAACTCTTGTATTCTGGTATAACAAAAGCAATAAAAATAAAGCGGATTTTCTTACTCATTATGGTGCAAGCATAGATGCGGAGTCTATTCTGGAATTCTCAGGTGCCGGCTTCACCGGTTTTTATAATGGAGGAAACCGGTCGATTGTCCTTCAGGATAACACCGGAAACGCGATCAGTTCTGCAGCCTATCTGCCAGACGATATCGGTGACGGGTTGTCCGCGCATTTCAAGCTGCCTTCATCGGGTCATGATATGGAAACATTCCTGAAGAAATCGGAGCCGACTGTCGGCAAGGTTGATCCGTTACAGCTCGTCCCAACAGAACAGCCTGCGGATAAAGAAGCACCTGTAATCACGCACGAGCCGGTAACGGCAGGGAGCTCTGCAAATGATCTGACGGTAACCGCAAAAGTTACCGATAACAATAAAGTGGATAGTGCGACACTCTTTTATAAACAGGAGGAAGAAGGCACTTACTTACAAGCAACAATGGCACTTTCTGCAGAAGAACAGATATATAAGGCAGTCATCCCTAAAAACGAGCTTTGGTCTGAAACATTTTCCTATTATATAGAAGCAACAGATGGAATCAATACAAGCAAAACCGAAACGTATACCGCAGCAATCGAACAACCGCCTTACGATACACAAAAAGTTCCTCCATTGCTTGTCACGGAAATTGTTCCGGATTCAACCAATGTCGGAAAGCTTGATGGCTATGAATTTATTGAGATTTACAACAATAGCGACAAACCGGTAAATTTCAAGGATTACAAGATTCAGTACCGCTACCCGGCAGAGGGTCCGGAAGCGGATTTGGTGTGGCCTTCTGATAAAGAAGATGTCGTGATTCCTTCAAAGAAATCGCTTGTTTTTTGGATCATTAACGCTGATAACGGTTCGAAAACGGTTGCTGATTTTAACAAGCATTACGGAAGCCAATTGACAGAGAACGAGAATATCGTCCGGATCCACTCCGGGGGCATGGCGAACGGCAGCCACCGTGGAATTGTTATTGCCACGAATACGGGCAAGGAGACCTCAAGAGCTTTTTACAATGATCAGCCGAATGTGAATGACTCAGCGGCGAACAAAGGAATTCTTTACCGGTTCCCGACTTCAGAAGGCACCATTGACTCGACGAAAATCAGCAGCGCTAAAGAACAAGCGACACCTGGTAAGGTGGCAGGTATTCAAATACCGAAGGCGCCTGTAGATTCAGCAGCAGATTCAGAACATCCGACGCTTCAACTCATCGCGCCAACACAAGCAGTGAAGGAAGAAAACAATTTAAAAATCAGCTTTGATGCGAAGGATAACCAGGCTGTTAAGACGCTTGCGTTCTATTACCGGTCAAACGCTGAGGCCGATTACAAGAAAATCTATCTTCGTGAAAACTATGATGATGGGCTTTACCATCATACGGTTTATTCGCCTGAACTGATCGGGAAGGATTGGGTCGAATATTACGCAATGGCTTCAGATGGAGCAAACACTGTCGCGACTGAAAAACAAAAAGTAACGATTACAAGAGAAGTATCAACGACAGGATTGCGATTGAACGTAAAAGATCATGACCTGCTATCCGGTGAAAAGACGATAAAAGCAACCGATGACAGTGAACAGCCGAAGCTCTTAATTGACAACAAGGAAATCAATCATACGTTCAAATCCATGGAGAATAAGGCGTACTTTGCTTTTGATGTTAAGAAGACGAATCTTTATTTCAAAAATGGTGTGACGATGGGAAATGAAACATTAAAAATCTTTGACGATACCATTAACAGCTATGAAACGATGTCGGTTCCCATCTCACCAGATAAAATGCAAATCAATGAAGATACAGTGATCACCGTAAGATCCGGGACAAAGGTTTCTCCTTTTGATCCGGTTTCAGAAGAGAACCGGGACGACTTTTATATTAAGAATATCCGCCTTGTTTTGTCTGACGGGACAACGATTTATGATCCGGATTTTAAAGATGTCGACAAGGAACTCCCAATAGGAGATAGTGCCGGTTCGCATGTATTTCTCGATTTCCGCTTCAACATTCCTTCTGACAAGTTCAATTCTGTCGCTTATAAATGGAATACGAAGCTTGAAAAAGAAGGGGAACATGAAATAAAAGCACGTAACAGCGAAGGAAAAGAGACCAAAGCGAACGTCCGGGTCGACAATACAGCCCCAGAGATTGAAACGAGTGTCTTGGAGGGACAGGAATATAAGGGAGACTTTGATATAAACGCGACGATCAATGATGCGATCAGCAGCGTTGAAAGCTTTGAAGCCACTCTTGACGGGAAGAAAATTGAACTTCCCTTTAAGACTTCCTCCGCAGATTTGACTGCGGGTAACCATGTCTTTACGGTTACAGCGATTGATAAAGCAGGGAATAAGGGAGAAAAGAAAGTAACTTTCTCAGTCGTGGAAGAAATGCCGCGTCAGCCTGAGGTTATTACACCAAAGGATGGGGAAACAAATGTGAACCCTAATCCGAAGCTGTCTGTTCGCGTAACGGATCCAACCAACGATAATATGGATGTTTCCTTTTATCAAGGGTTTAAGTACAATTCGGAAAATAAAGCAAATATGATAGTCTCACAGCATGCATCCGATACAGAACCGCCGAAGGTAATGAAACTGGACGGGGAAAAAGAACTTTCCGAGACAGAGTTGGAGGCCATTGAAAAGCTGGACGGAACATACACGACAACCAGTTCCACCGAACAATTTCCGTATCAGCGTTTTGAGATCAAGCTTGATGCCGCTGTAAAAGATTCAGACCAAATCGAGTTGAAATGGAACGGAAAATCCCTTCCCGGGCGAAAAGTCACCATGTATGCCTGGAACCATGCGGAAGGAAAATGGATTGCTGTGGATTCAAAAGTAGCCGCTAAGGAAGATTTCCAATTAAAAGGCACCGTGTCAGGACCAGCATTTGTTAAAGACCGTGCTGTCCAGGTGATCGTTCAGGATAAATAGCCGTTTCAAATAATTACGTTTATTCATTCGTTTGGATGTCCGACACGCAGTATTATTCTGAAAGCTATCCGCACATCTATCAGAAAATGACAGACTGGGTCAGTGCGAACAAAACTAAAAGTAACATTAAGTATGTGTTCCATACCGGCGACCTTGTCAATATCGCCGAAGACCCGAAGCAATGGAGCTACGCCGACGAATATATGAAGACACTTGAAAACGCAAAGGTCCCTTATGGTGTACTGGCCGGAAATCATGATGTTGGCCATAAAACCGGAGACTATACGGAATATTATAAGTATTTTGGTGAGAATCGCTTTAAAGATCAAAACCATTATGGCGAATCCTACAAAAATAACCGCGGACATTACGATCTGGTTTCTGCTAATGGAAATGACTACATTATGCTCTATATGGGCTGGGGTGTAAATGATGAGGATATCGCCTGGATGAATGAAGTTCTCGCAAAGCATCCGGATCGAATGGCGATCCTTGCGTTCCACGAGTATATGCTTGTGTCCGGAAACCGCAGCCCGGTCGGAAATAAGGTTTTTGAAGAAGTGGTTGTTCCAAATAAAAATGTCATCGCAACACTGAGCGGACATTATCATGACAGCGAAACCTTAATCAGTGATGTTGATGATAACGGAGATGGAACACCTGACAGAAAAGTATATCAAATGCTTGCCGACTATCAAGGCGGACCTGAAGGCGGGCAAGGATTTATGAGATTGCTACAAGTAAATCCGTCAGAAAATAGGATTTATGTGAAAACATATTCACCATATCTGGATAAGTATAATTTTTATGACCCAACCGTATATCCCGGTAAAGATGAATTTGTAATCGAGCTTGGAGATCTGCAGCCAAAAGAAAAACAAGTAGCCACAGACTATTTTGAAGCAGCCGTGTTCACAGATAAAGAGATCGGCACAGTGAAAAATATAGGCAGCGGGAAGGTTGCCACTGTTAAATGGAAGCATCTCGATAAAGCCAATTCCTACGCTTGGTATGTCAAAGCAACTGATTCCTACAAAGGAAAAGCGGTGTCAGATATTTGGCAGTTTACAATGAAAGGGAAGGCGAAAGGGAAAGAAGAAGAACGAGAAGAGGAAAGAGAACAAGAATCAGAAGAAAAGAGGGATAGTGAAAAAGAAAAAGATAGAGAAAGAGAAACCGAGAAAAAAGAAAAAGACAGAGGAAAGGGAACAGAAGCAAGTGATAAAGAGGTCGAGATAGATAATAAGGAAAAGGCAGCTAAATAAGAATCAGCGAGAGGCACCTTCCAATAACCGGAAGGTGCCTTACTTTAAATGCTTAGTATAATCTTGCCTATATACGTTGCCTTTTATTTTTCTGAACAGTTGTACTCCTAACAAAACAGCCGTACATGACGCCCCGATGATTAAAAGGCCAACATAAAAAAGCAATAGAAAAGCGGCCAGGTAAGTGAAGATGAGTGCTTCCATATAATTCACACCTTTTAGTCTAAGATATGAATAGTGGACGAAATATGGGAGCGTTTTTAGCGAAAATGTATGCGTAGTTGTTAAAATGTGCGCGGAAGTTAGGAAAGAGCTAAACTTGAAAATCAATTTTTCTTTCGCATCTGATTTGAACGTCCGTTTTGTTCGGCTATCATTATCTTTAAAATGTTGTTAAACTATGGTTAGTAAGTGGGGGGTTGTAATGAGTTCCATTAAACCTGATCCTAAGAAAGTAACATATGCTGAATATTTAACATGGCCTGACGAACCGCGCTATGAAGTTATTGACGGCATTCCTCATAAGCAATCTGTACCATCCCGGAAACACCAACGAATTCACCCAGCTAACAGGAGAACTGTATATCCTTCTACGTGGCACAAAGACCGCATTGAAAAACTGAACGTATACCAAAAACATGGAGTAAAAGAGTATTTATTAATCTACCCCAATGAAAGAGTAGTCGAGCAATATATCCTCACAGAAGAGGACGTATATGGGACACCCTTTATATACAAAGAAGAAGATGTTCTCCGTTCGTTTGTTCTTCAAGGATTTGAAGTGGCCATGATTGATATATTTTCATAAGGGTCCATTTACTTGGCTGATTTTCTTGTGGTTTTAGACTTAAAATTCATCTTCTAGTGTGAATGACATGAAAAAGGGTACACTCTTCGGAAATTCTTGGAAAGAATGCTTCTTGGAGGAGAACTATGCCAATCCTAAGACCTTAGTCTGTTAATTTGGTTAAAAAGGTGAATGTACTGTCATAGCCATTTGGTTATAACATGGATTTTTAACAATTATTTAAAACTGTCTGCTTCGGCTTGAAATACAAAAAGGATGATTTTACTTGATAACAAAAAATAAAATAACTCAAACCCATGCTTCTTCCAATCTCGCAGTCTCTGTGCTGATTCTAGGCATCATATTCGCAGCAGCCAACCTCAGAGCCCCTCTAACAAGTGTTGGACCGATTGTCGATTCGATTAAGACGGAATTGAACATTTCCAATGGATCAGCAGGTATGTTAACAACCATCCCGCTGCTGGCATTTGCGGCCGTTTCACCACTCGCTCCTAAAATCGCCCGCCGTTTTGGGACAGAGTACACACTCTTTGGAGCGATGATTGTATTGGCGGCAGGGATAGCTCTCCGTTATGTTCCCTCTATTGAAACATTATTTCTAGGCACTGGCTTGCTCGGTATAGCAATTGCCATCTGCAATGTACTTCTGCCCGGATTAGTTAAACGAGAATTTCCGAATAAAGTCGGTCTTATGACGGGTACATACTCCCTTTCTATGAATCTATGGGCAGCAATAGCCTCAGGGGTTAGTATTCCCATCTCTCAGGGCTTCGGCCAAGGCTGGCGTTCTTCGCTTGTATGCTGGATTCTACTTTCCCTCGTTTCCCTAGTATTATGGCTGCCACAGCTGCGTTCAGCTAATAAGCCAACGAGTTCTCAGAAAAAGGGCGGCTCTGTATGGCAATCCGGCCTCGCCTGGAAAGTTGCTTTGTTTATGGGGCTGCAATCCACAGTCTTTTATACTGTCATAACCTGGTTTCCTTCCATGCTTCATGAACAAGGATTAAGCCATTCGACAGCAGGCTGGCTTTTGTCATTGGCCCAGTTTGTAAGCCTTCCAGCTTCCTTCTTAATCCCAATTTGGGCAGGGCGTCTTGCTAACCAACGGGGCCTCGTAGGGTTCATTGTGCTTTGTTTGCTTCTTACCTATGCAGGGCTGTTGAGCGGGAGTCCAACATTTGCCCCATTTTGCGCAGTGCTCGTTGGAATTGCCTTAGGGGCAGCCTTCAGTTTGGCCACGATGTTTTTTGTTTTGCGGACACAAAACGCTCATCAAGCAGCAGAGTTATCGGGAATGGCCCAATCGATTGGATATTTATTGGCCGCGGTTGGACCGGCACTTTTTGGCCTTATTCACGACTTCACTCATAGTTGGACGATTCCTATCATTATTCTTTGCGTAGCAGCGATTTTACTATTTATTGTTGGAATGGAAGCCGGAAGCAGGAAATTTGTAACCATTTCGGAGAATAGAAAAAAGGAAATATAAATGTACAAGAAGACTCTTTTTTTGGTATATCATTGCCAAATGAAAAGAGTGCAACAACTCGATACTGAAGCTCCCCCGACTTCAGCTATATTCCTGTAACTACGGGAATATAGCTTGAGGCACGTACATAAAATGAAAGGGAAAGGGAGGGGAAGCTCATGATTATTAAGGTCAGCGTTGCCAGTGCTTCAGTTGCCTTTGTTTGTTTGGCCGCTAAATTGATTCAGACACTCGGGGAAACCCAACGCACAATTGCTGAAGTGAGAAACAGCGTTACTGGCCTGACAGAGGAATCCCAACGGTTGATCCATTCCGCCAGCCAAGTCACTGACGATATCAAAGATAAGATCCACTCATTTGACCCCTTGTTAGAATCGGCCCAGGATGTAGGAGAAGTGATCCACAGTGTAACAGATACGGTTAAACGATCTGGTATCATTCCAAATAACGAAGCTGTGTCAAGAGAAAACGGTGCCACTAATCATCATCGAGAAGATGCAGCGAGTTCTGTGTCCAGTAAGGACCAACCAGCAAGAACATCCAACTTTAAAACCAGTGAAGATGCCCCGGTAATCAGGTCTACACCAAATGGGGGAGTGAAGATTAGGTTAAATTAACGGCTGCTCTCCACTTCACAGGCAATATTGATGTGTTACCGGAATTTATCCTTAGATACATACGAATGCTGCTTCCCGAGCGCAAGGGGATATAGGCATTTGTATTTTTTTGGCAGAAATGAAAGTGGAAATGTTCCTCTCTGCATAAGTGCAACTTCGTCTAATCTCCGCCTTACGGCTCGTCAATCGACGAGTTTTCTTTATTTTCGGATAAATTCGGATTGGAAATATATAAGGAATATCTGCAGTGCTTGTACATAAATTGGTTAAAAAGGAGGAGTTGTTTTTATGCTTATTGAATTCAGTGTTGCTGCCATCGCAATTGCATTTATCTGGCTGGTCATATTTCTTATCGGGTTGCTCCAAAAAGGAATGGTGACACTGGGAGAAACCAACAAGACCCTTAGTGAGGTGAGGAACGCGGTCCAGGACCTCACGCAGGAATCCAGGGAGCTGATCCATACAGCCAATCAAATCACGGTCGATGTGAAGCATAAAATGCGGACTGTGGATCCATTACTGGAATCTGCTCAGGATGTCGGCGAAGTCATTCATAACGTCACAAACTCGGTAAAACAGGCAGCCAACTTCCGCGGAAACACTATGCCCCCGGATGCAAATAGAACCTCATCCAATCCTAAAAGAAATATACGATAATATTTTATATACGTTTATGAGTCTATTTAAAGCCTTATAGCCGGGTTAGTTTCAACCTTGCGATAAGGTTTTTATTATGCATGTAAGCGAATTTACATACACGGATGAAAGAGGTATGTTACTATTTGTTTAAAATCCATTCTAGGATATTAAGTCAAGGTACATGCCGGGGAGCGGATTATGAATCGATATTATTACATATTGCTAGTTATCTTGACTACTTCGCTTATGGGCTCATCCTTTGCGGTCGGGAAAATAGGGTTAACGTATGTTTCTCCTTTACTGCTTGTCGGCTTGCGGTTTACGATTGCAGGTTTAATCATGGCAATGCTGGTCATTAAAAAACCGCATCCTAAGTTGCCGTCCGATTGGGGAAGAATCCTTCTTACCGGACTCTTCCAGACAGCTGGAGTAATGGCCTGCATTTTTCTGAGTTTAAGAACGATACCGGCTGGAGAATCCTCCATACTGACTTTCAGCAATCCTCTTATTGTTGTTATCCTGGCCAGTCTTTTCCTTGGCTCTAAATATCAGTTTTCCCATTGGGCGGGTGTTGTGGTTGGATTTGCAGGGGTGTTTCTTACCCTCGGCTTTCATTTACAGCTGAAGGAAGGAACCATGCTTGGAGTAGGCTCGGCTATTTCGTGGTCGATTGCCACGATTTTGATTAAAAAGTGGGGCAGCCGATTTAATATATGGGTGCTGACTGCTTATCAGATGCTGTTCGGTGGACTGGTTTTATTGATGCTGGGACTAACCGTTGAAACCCCTAAGCTGATCATAAACCCGACTTCCGTTTTTATTATTTTGTGGCTCGCCATTATGGCTTCGATTATCCAGTTTGCGATATGGTTCTACTTGCTGAATGAAGGCGATGCAGGCAAAACGAGTGCATTTATCTTTCTGGCTCCTTTTTTCGGAGTTCTTTCTGGGTGGGTATTGTTAGGCGAAGTAATACAATGGTATGTCTATCTGGGAGGCTTACTGATTTTCCTTGGAATCTTTCTTGTGAACTGGACTTTTTCAAAAAAAGAGCAAGGCAGGAATCTTACATAAAAAGATATGGATTAAGAATCGTGTTACATGAAAAGAAATTCCTTAATTTTTCTCAAGTGCTAAATTTGTTTCGTAGTCTTTTGGAAGCAGATAAGAAATTATGTGAAAACTTTCAAAAACGGGAAGGAATGGAATGGGCATAAAGAGAAAGTAATATTAAGGAAATTTAAAGTAATAATAAGGAAATTTTTATTTACAAGATATATATGGATAATGTACTATAAATGAACAAACATAAATCTCCAATTTAATGATGGGTGGAAACAAGCTAGGCAATAGAACTAGATGTAAGCCAAAAAGCATGGTCAAAGACCTTCTTTTTGGCTTGTTTTAGTGGATAAAAAAACTGAAAATATTTTGGATTTTATTCTTTATAAGCATTAAGTATTCATCTTATACTAATCTAAAGAACTAGAAAATGGATGAAATGATCAAATAGTAGACATATGCCAAAGGACGAATTATATGAATGTATTGGAAAGAGATCGTGAAAAAGAATTGGGCAGTTATATCGGAAGGCTGCTTCGGGAAAATTTCGGAAGGGGCCCGGAATCGGTATTTGCAAGTATTAATAAGCCATTTATCACTGTTTATATTACAAACTTCTTATCCCCGATGGAAAAAGCGTTAGTCAATCAGGAACAGAGCATCTATGTTGAAAAAACCAGGGACATGTTAATGGAAACATTAATTGAAGAAATTAAAGCATACATAAAAATACATATTGGGATGGATATTGAGGAATTTTATTACGATTGGAATTTGGATTCGCCTTCTGGCATGTTTGTGGCCATAAGTGCGGAAAACAATCAATCTATTATAGATTCCTACGAGAATCAAGATGAAATTCATAATGAGATTGCTCGAGTAAGTAAAGAGGCTGAAAAACAGCCGGATACTATTTATTCGTACTTCATTAATTCCCGTACATTACTTATCATCCGGACCGGCTTCCTTGTTAACATTGAGAAGGAATTAATTAAACTCGGCTTTCAGGATACCTTGAGAGTCACGAAACGAAATCTTGAGAAAAGACTTATTCACGAACATCGCTACAATTTCGAAACGTATTTGGATGCACAGTTAACGGATTTTTTTGTTGACTGGGACTTTGAAAGAGATCGAAGCAGCATCATCTTTATTTTAAAGCCAAATAAAAAATCAGGGCGGTAATAAGCTAGGCAAAAGAACTAGATGTAAGCCAAAAAGAAGAGTAATCCATCTTCTTTTTGGCTTTTTTATTGGTAGGGGATAAGATTCGGCAGATTACCTAAACCGAAAAACTATGTGAATTGACAGTATGGCGACTGCAAATATGAGCGCGAGAAATAAAAAAATTGGCCTGTATGGTACTCGCCAATTAGTAAGGAGATTTGAATGGCGCATAGAATAATAGTCGATATTCATAAAAATGAAGATATAGCAGAGGCAAGACGAAAAGGCAGAGAATTATCAAAATCACTTCGTTTTGGAAATGTAAATCAGGTTAGAATCATTACTGCCATTTCTGAACTGGCGCGAAATATAGTTTTGTATGCAGATTATGGACAGATTTCTATAGAACAAATGTTAGTAGAGCATACGGTGGGCATAAAGGTAATCGCCAAAGATAGTGGCTGGGGAATAGAGGATGTAGCAAAAGTGATGAAGGATGGATATTCAACCTCTAGCGGTCTCGGTTTCGGTCTTCCCGGTGTTAGAAGGTTAATGGATGAATTCAAAATCGAATCCAGAGTTGGAAAAGGAACAGAAGTTACCGTAATTAAATGGAGGGAAGATGTGCGCTTTAAAAGCAGTGATAGAGGGACAGTAATCTGAATCGATGAAATGAAAGATGAAAAAAAGAGTATTAACCTCTTTCCTTAAGGACTTTCTTTCTGTTTTTCTCACATTAATAATCCTTTAACTTCCTCTCCATTTTTCCTACATGTTTTTTAGCAGTAAGCTCATAGGTTGGATATAACGTTTCAATGCTTGGCAGACATCTTATCTCGACCATTATTTAAGTTGATTTTCATTTCTTGGATGCAATTAAACATTGAAGTGATGCTGAAACTGCAAGCAAAATGATAGTTGAATAAATTTCTTTGTATGAATCATAAAATATTTATAAAAGCCTAAGAACTATGATAATTAAAGGTTTAGTTTAACAAAAGTAATCGATAAGTCGAGTTGGTGTTTAGTATATGGTAAATGAGTTGGGCAAATAGGGGGCTGCTATGAAAAGTCTCATTAGATTCTTATTATCAATTGCATTATTGGCTGGGATAAACTTGGCTATTACCTATGTTCTTAATGTTACATTTATTGATTTTTCCATTCCAGTTGGAATTTTAGGTAACCTCCTAACAGCTTCCAGGGTGATTTCTCAAGATTTGTAAGTAACAGTATAAGAATGGACACACAAGCTACAACAGGTATGAAGATTGATGCAGAAACTAAGAAAAGACCAGAAAAATGTTCTGTCTTTCTGTATACCTCAGTTTTTTACACTATTATTGCATTCATCTTAACGTTATTTTACTACAAAAAATATCTTATCTAATAGATTTGATAGAAGACCTTCAATTTTGAAGGTCTTCTTTTCTTTTCGGGACAGAGACAACATTGTGTTGCCGCCGTGGCAATCATGGTCCTACTACTAATGGTTATCCTGTGCTAATTGTACTAAGAGTAGGTCGATAAGTGCTTAGCGGTATCAGAGTCAATGTATTAAAAAGCAAGATTTCGAATGAAATCCAAATCAAACTTTGACATAATAAGAATAGAAAGAAGGGAATAAATCATGATTCGACTGTACGGGGCCTTAGTCGGGCTTAGTTTGATTTGGGGATTATCGTTTGTTTTTATGAAGTGGCTGTTGGAGCCTGCGGGGGTGTGGGGTATCGTTTTTCTTCGCTGCTTGGCCGGGGCCATCATCCTGCTTCCAGTTTTATGGTGGAAACGTAAGGAGATAAACTGGAAGTTACCATGGAAAGCATTGGTCCTTGTAGGAATTTTCAATTGCGGCTTGGCCTGGGGATTGATTCCCTTGAGCGAAACAGTAATAAACAGCACGACCGCTTCCATTCTTAACGCAACGACGCCGATCTGGACGGGACTTATTGGATTTATTCTATTTTCGTATGTTCTTAGCGGCCGTCAGTGGATTGGAATCCTTATCGGATTTTTCGGGATACTCGTGTTAATGGATTTTCAATTTGGACAGCTTTTCGGACAGGATTTCGTCGGGGTTGGAACGATGTTGCTAGCCGCTATTTGCTATGGGTTTGCCGGTCAATTTACGAAACGATTCTTAACTGGCACCGGTGTATTAGTCATAACAACATTTACTTTACTAACTGGTGCGGTTATCGGTTTCATCGGTATGCTGCTTACGGAGCCGATTAAGCTAGACATGTTGCTGGAGCCTTTACCTATATTCGCCATCATCGGCCTGGGCTGCTTTGGTTCAGGACTTGGGCAGCTTATCTATTTTTATATTAACACGAAGGGAAGTCCAGAACTGGCAGCAACCGTTACTTACCTGATTCCTGCGACCGCCATGATTTGGGGCTATGTCCTGCTTGGTGAGGCAATCACACCGAATTTAATCATCGGCTTGCTTATTATTTTCGTTGGGGTTTATCTTTCTTCGAGGAAGTCGGGGAAAAGTAGGGGAGACGATGCTTCAAAAAATAGAGACCAGGAAGCGGCTTTGCAGGCAAAATAATGAAGGCAGTCCCCATTTACAACACGGGGACTGTTCTTTTTTCTAGTTACCGTTTGACCGGGTTAGCCTGATACGGATTACAGCCGATGGATTTTCTAATTTCGTTCGTAATTTGAGGTAGTTTGGTAACGCTTTCATTTATCTGCGATAATTGAAACTTAACACTGCCGTCGTAATAAACCGGTTTCTTTTCCACAGGACCATCTCCTTAGTTTTAATTATACAATTTAATTATAAGTCTTTTGAACTATAAAACAACATAATTCCAAAATTTATAATATTTAAATTAAATAGTAATGAAGGGTGTTTAAATGAGAAGATTAGCAAAACGGCTAAGATATTAATAATAGTGTGGGTTATCATTAAATGATATTTCCTTGAAAATCCATTTTTCTGTGAGTAAGATGGATATAGCAATGGTATTTGGTAAATAAAAAACGAAATAGAAAGACAAAAACTATCTGTTCAACAGGAGTGGAGGATGTTTATGAAGATCGTCATAGCCCCGGATTCTTTTAAAGAAAGCTTGACGTCCATGGAAGTGTGCCATGCTGTTGAGAATGGCTTCCGAAAAATTTTTCCTTCTTCTGACTATGTGAAGATCCCGATTGGTGACGGTGGTGAGGGTACCGTTCAATCCCTTGCTGATGGAACGGACGGCAGACTAGTGAGCTTGTCTGTTACAGGGCCGCTTGGAAATAAAGTAGATGGCTTCTATGGAATTTCAGGAGACGGTCAAACGGCCTTCATTGAAATGGCGGCCGCCTCAGGTCTTCATTTGGTGCCAAAGGAGCAAAGAAATCCGCTGCTTACCACGACGAGGGGGACAGGAGAGTTAATTTTTGATGCTTTAAATCGCGATGTTAAGCAAATTATTTTAGGGCTCGGCGGATCAGCTACAAACGATGGCGGTGTTGGTATGGCAGCCGCTTTAGGAGTGAAGTTTTTCAATAAGGCGGACGAAGAAATCCCGCCACAAGCTGATCATCTAAATGATTTATACCGTATAGATATTTCTAAATTGGATGTACGCTTAAAAGACATAAAAGTTGAAGCCGCCTGTGACGTCATGAGTCCGCTTGTAGGTGAAAAGGGAGCTTCTGCCGTTTTTGGTCCCCAAAAAGGGGCAACGGAAAAAATGATAAAAATCCTAGACAAAAATCTACACAACTATGCCGAAGTAGTAGAGAACTGCTTACACGTGTCCATAAAAGATCTACCTGGCGCTGGAGCAGGAGGCGGTTTAGGAGCGGGAGTGCTAGCTTTTCTAAACGGAGAATTGAAAAAGGGAATTGATATTGTATTAGATTTTACGAATTTTGAACAACTGGTAAACGATGCGGATCTGGTCATAACAGGAGAAGGTCAGATTGATTCGCAAACGATTTATGGCAAAGCTCCGATTGGGGTAGCTAAAAGAGCAAAAAAATATGATATTCCGGTTATCGCGATTGCGGGATCTATCGGTTCCAATTATGAAGCGGTGTATGATCATGGAATTGATGCTGTTTTCAGCATTGTGAATGAGATTACAACGTTGGAGGCTTCACTTGAAAATGGAAAGTTGAATATGGAAAAAACAGCAGAAAACGTGGCAAGGCTGCTTCGCATTAAATGAAGTAATCAACTTGATTATTTGAAATTGTCAAACATAAGATGCCTAAAATAAATGGGTACTGAAGATATCAGCGATTATTATTTTTTTAGCGCTGTTATTTAAATTTAAGAGATATTACAAAAATCTAGCAGTCCAAAATATGTTCTTGAGAGAAAAGGGTTGTGAAGTCTTAAGAAATTCAACGTCTTTCATAAACAGTGGGGGAAGTAAATGAAACCAAAAGTGTATATTACAAGAAAAATTCCTGAACCGTTCGTAAAGCAAATCAGCGAGATCTGTGACGTCCGAATGTGGCAAGAAGAAGAAACGCCCGTACCGTATGAAATCTTGGAAGAAGAAATAAAGGATGTTGATGGTTTGCTCAGTTTGCTAACCGAAACGATTGATGATTCCTTGATTAAAAAAGCCAAAAATCTTAAGATTATCGCTAATATGGCTGTAGGCTACAATAATATAGATGTAAAAAGCGCGACAGATCATGGCATCATGGTCACGAATACTCCAGGTGTATTAACCGAGACGACAGCTGATCTGACCTTCGCCCTCTTAATGGCAACCGCCCGCCGCCTGGTAGAGGCTTCCGATTATTTAAGAAAAGGGGAATGGAAAACTTGGTCGCCCATGCAGATGACCGGCCAAGACATTTATGGAGCCACTTTAGGCATTATCGGATTAGGCAGGATTGGAGAGGCATTGGTAAAAAGGGCTAAGGGTTTTGATATGGATGTTCTTTACTTTAACCGAAGCAGAAAATATGAACAAGAGAATGAATTAGGCATAATATATAGCTCGCTTGAAAACCTGTTAAAAGTCTCCGATTTTGTATGTATTATGGTTCCGTATAGTCCGGAGACTCAAAATTTAATTGACGCTGAACAGCTTTCTTTGATGAAGGAGACGGCGGTGCTGATTAATACGGCAAGGGGCGGGATTGTTAATGAAATTGCATTATATGAAGCCTTAAAAAACAAGAAAATTTGGGGAGCAGGTTTAGATGTCTTTGAAAATGAGCCTGTCTCTTTAGATCATCCGCTTCTGACCTTGCAGAATGTCGTAACCCTTCCGCATATCGGGAGCGCCAGTATAGCGACAAGAATGAAAATGGCGGACCTTGCTGTAACGAATTTGATTGCTGGTTTGCAGGATGGAAAGCCTAAAAATCTGGTAAATGATATCGGGGTTAAGAACTAGATATACTAATAAACGTATTTAAACAACCGCTGGGCATTATTTAGCGGTTGTTATTATTTTACAAATTCAGAATCTATCAGGCCCTTGAATTTTTGATATTTACAAGAAAAATTACGATAACTCATCATATATTTGGAAATACATGCTAATATATAATATGTTAATGACCAGTTCAGTCGTAATGGAGGGGGAATGAAAGTGCCTGAACTTCAAGTTGATCACATTATAAAAGAAACGGCAAATCGAATCGGTTTTTCAGGTGTGATAGCAGTGAAAGCCAAAAATGAAATAATCTTCCATTCAGCTTATGGCTATGCCAACAGAGCAGAAGAAATTTTGAATACAACGGATACCCGTTTCGGCATTGCGTCGGGTTGTAAGCTGTTCACAGCCATAGCAATTTGCCAATTAGTTGAAAAAGAAACGATTTCTTTTGAGACGAAGATCAAGGACTGTCTAGATATTGATTTTCCTCATTTTGATGAAGACATAACTGTACATCATTTGTTAACTCATACTTCTGGAATTGCAGACTATTTTGATGAAGACGAAATGGATGATTTTGAAGAACTCTGGAAGGAAAGACCGATGTACTTATTGCAGAAACCATTAGATTTTCTGCCGATGATTCAATATAATAAGATGAAATTCTCACCCGGGGAAAAATTCCATTATAATAATGCAGGGTTTATTTTACTTGGGTTAATCATTGAACAGGTAACGGGCGAACGTTTTACTGATTATGTAGAACGTAAGATTTTCAGACTTTGCAATATGCAGGTGTCCGGATATTTTTCAATGGATAATCTTCCAAAGAATACGGCTTATGGCTATATCGAGAATGAACATGAAGGAACGTGGCGAACGAATGTTTATAGCATTCCGATTAAAGGCGGAGCGGATGGCGGGGCATACATAACAGCATCAGATATGCTGAAACTATGGGAAGGGTTACTTTCCAATAAGTTATTAAATTTTGAGTATACACAAATACTTTTGAAACCTCATATTTGTGTAAAAGATGAGCAGTTCTATGGGTACGGCATATGGGTCAAGAAACGAAACAATGATATTTTCAAGTACCATGTGATGGGATATGATCCAGGTGTTAGCTTCAATTCCTCTTTCTACCCTGGTTCTGAAACCGTACTCGTAGTAACGTCAAATAAAGGTGAAGGCCCTTTCGAAATGATGAGTGCGATAGAAAACAGTCTGATTACAGATTAATTATAGTTGGACTTGAGACTTATAACTGGATTATGAGATATATGATCGAAATCTAAAATATATGACCGATACTGGATATATCACCAAAAGTCGAGAAATATCAACGAAATCGGTGATATATCATCGGAATCTTAGATATATCACCGAGATCTTAGCTGACAAATGAATTCTACCAGAAACGATGCTGTCTTAATCCAGCCGCTGATGATTCAGCGGTTGTTTTCTTTATCCCGCACGTCCTGATCTTCAGCAAATTCTGTCCCATAAGCCAGTTTTCGGTTAAGGGTGCCTTGCTGTCTTTCGTTCGCTGCAATTTCCGATGAATCGCTGAGCAAATAACGATGCACAAAAACTTCCACAGCCGTAATCAAGGTTGCTGATATAATGCTTCCCCAGGCGATTTGCAAATAGTTATCGAGAAGGATAGCCCCGAAGATCCACACGCTCACATAGATTAAAAGAAAATCAATTGCAGTCGCTGCTCTCTGTCCGAAATGCGGCAATACGATTCGGTCTCCAACTATATAAGAAACAATAGTGGCGAAAAGACTAAAGGAAAGGATATCCAGAAAAGTCGCATCAAAGAAAAGATCCAAGCCAATCGCGAAAGAAATTACACAGGTTATAAATTTTACAAATAATGCGGTTGCATATTTCAAGATCAGAACCTCCATTTTTCTATCTAGTTTGCATCAAAACATGATTTATAAACTTTAATGCCCAAATATCTTGATAAAGAAATGTGAAACTTTTCTAGAGGATTAGCAGTCCCATTATTATTTCTACCATTATTTCTCACTATTAAAAATTTTTATAACTGTTTATAAAAGGAAATGGAGCAATGTTGTCGAAATTCTTAAAGATAATCTAATAAGGGGCTAATGCGTATGCGATCCATAAATATTATTGATGAAATGGACCTGTTATTGTTAGAGCATATCCCTGCAGTAACAGCTGCTATAAATGAAATCGGTGAAATTATCTACTTAAATAAAAAGGCTATTGACTTCTTTGCTATAAAAAACATGGATGATCAAGGATTTCCTTTTGTCAACGAAGCGGACGAGGAATATCTCCTCACAACCATTCGAAATGAAAAAGAGACAGAAAAAAATTCAAAAGAAATTCAAATCAATATAAACGGCGAGATGAAGTGGGTAACTTTTCAGCATTCTGTAATTAAGCTAAAACAACATGACAATTGCTATCTACTTACTTTCTTTGACATTACGGCTTATAAAAAAACTGATTCGTTCTTGAACATAAAGAAAAAAATCACAAGAATGATTGTAAAGGGTGCGTCCTTGCCATACGTTTTAAATAAGCTGTCTATCTTCGTTGAAGAACTGTTGCATAAGGAGTTCCATACCGGGGTTTTGTTCCTGGATAAGTCGAAAGAGCATTTGCATGTTGCCGCTTCTCCCACACTCCCGCAGGCATTTATTAATCGTATTAATGGAATTAAGGTGTCACCCACTCTCGGTTCATGCGGGCCCGCGATTATTAAGAAAAAGATGGTCGTTTGTTCAGACGTTACAACCGATCCAAATTGGGAAGAGTTTAAGGATGTAGCACTTGAGATTGGTATCCGCTCGTCCTGGTCTTTTCCAATCATATTGGATAATGTGGTGATTGGGGCATTTACGATGTATCATTCTAAATCATATTCTCCAACAGAGTTTGAGGAAAAAGTGTTAGAGATGTGTTCCTATTTAATTGGACTTGCGGCGGAAAGGGATAAAGGCAGAAAGGCTGTCGAATCCTATGCTGAACAATCGCTGCTGACCCTGGCTAATTCGATACAGGATATTGTAATATTCAAAGATCGAAAAGGAAATTGGATAGAAACGAACGATTCACTCAAAGAGATTTTGAAGGTTGATAAAAATTGTCATGCTGGTAAAAATGATGAGGAGATCATGGATGTTTTTCCTGAAAATGAATCATTTTTTCATGAAATTAAAACATTGACCGATAATACGCTTGAACATAATCAACCGTGCCAAAAAGAGGTTACGATTGCGGATCAGGGAAGTAAGCGAATTTATGACATTAAGACAGCCATATTACAAGATACAAAAGGTGTTTTGCTTATCGGCAGAGACGTTACCGAAAAGACAAGAATCAATGATGAGTTAGTAATTACTAAAATGGAACTGGAAAACACATTAAAACTCCAAAAAGCAATCATCTGCAAGTTTGTGAAAAGCGGGAATACGTTTAAGATTACAATGGCAAAAGGAGACGGGTTGCGTAACATTGATCTGAATGAAAACAAAATACTTGGAAGGACCCTGGAAGAGGTATACCCACCGGACCAGTTAACACAAAAATTGGAGTACCTTGAAAGGGCATGGAGCGGTGAAGAACTGCTATATGAGGATCAATTATTTGGCAATTATTTTCTTTCATCCCTTAAACCAATATACAAGAATAAGAAGACTAAAGAAATCATCATGACAGCGATGGATATTACCGGCTTTAAAACGATGGAACAAAAGCTTAAAGAGAGTGAGAGGCGTTACCATTCGCTTCTGAAAAACAGCCCGGATGCGATTTACTATGAAAATACGGATGGCGTAGTAATAGAAGCCAACAAGGCCGTTGAAAAAATCACTGGTTACAAAGTAAAAGAAATCCTAAACCGACCTTATCAGGATTTTATCGATGCTGATTATTACGACCATTCGACTTTTTATTTCAGACAAGTGCTTGATGGAGTTCCCCAGCGCTATGAATCCGCTCTTATAACTAAATCCGGTGAGAAATCTTACGTCTCAGTGACATCGATTCCCGTTTTTGAAAACAAAAATGTGGTCGGCGTATTCGGTATGGCAAAAGATATCACCCACGAAAAAAAGATAGTCGAAAAACTGAGAAATACGAAAGAACAATTAGAATCATTTATCGAGAACACATCTGATTCGATTATCATCATGGATTTAAATGGTACGATTTTAAGTGTCAACAAGGCATTTGAAAAAATGTTTGGCTGGAGTAAATCAGAAGTCAAAGGCAAGGATATTGAAATCATCCAACGTGATCGAAAGCATGAATTTAACAAATATATTCAAACTATTACTCAAGGGCTCAGTTTAAGTGATTGGGAAACAATCCGCTACCATAAGCTCGGACATGCCCTTGATATCAGTCTGTCAGTTGGCCCGATTCGAGACAAACAGGGAAATATTATTGCCCTCTCATCAATTATCAGAGACATTACTGACCGAAAGAAAACGGAAGATCTCTTGCGGACAGCAGAACAGCTAGCCGTGATTGGTCAGCTCGCCGCAGGGGTTGCGCACGAAATCCGGAATCCATTGACATCTCTCAACGGGTTTCTCCAGCTTATTAATGAAATGATCGATAAAAAAGAGTACATTCATGTCATGCGAGACGAATTAAAACGAATTGAATTCATTACGAGTGAATTCTTATCGCTTGCGAAACCTCATGTGAAGGTATTTCAAAAAAAAGACATCTCACAAATCGTGGATGGCGTCGTGAAAATCGCAGAGATACAAGGGGTGCTAAAGAATGTGGTCATCTATGCCGAACTTGAGGCGAACTTACCACTCATTGAATGCGATGAAAATCAGCTTAAACAAGTATTCCTGAATATCTTAAAAAATGCGATTGAATCAATGGAAGACGGTGGAGAAATATCCATTACGGCAAGACAAATAAACGGGTTTGTTCATATTGATTTCACAGATAACGGCTGTGGGATTCCTAAGGAAAGAATCAAGCGTATAGGTGAACCCTTTTACAGTACCAAAGAAAAAGGAACGGGACTCGGAATGATGATCAGCAAAAAAATCATTAACGAACATAAAGGACAATTATTGATTGATAGCAGGGAAGGTATAGGGACAACGATTTCTATTCTATTGCCGATCATTTCATAGTAGAGTAAAAAGCCGATTCGTTTAGGATCGGCTTTTTAGATTTATTAAATAGATTAAGTTTTATGTTAAATATTTCACAAAGTATTTACATTTATTTAACAAATAAAATAATTATTCATCTATAATAAAAGTGTGAGATATTCCATTATTTTCTGAAAGGATGAGACCAAATGGCCAAAGTATTATATGTCAAAGCAAATCCGAAGGCTGATGAATATTCCTATTCTTCAAGACTGGCGAACGCCCTTCTTAGAGGAATATCAGAAGCACCATCCAGAAGATGAAATTGTAAAGCTGGATCTCTATAAAGCGGAAATTCCGTTCCTCGATGTGGATGTCTTCAGCGCGTGGGGTAATTTTGCTTCCCATGATGAATTGACAGAGATAGAGAAATCGAAAGCTCAGCATATGGACCAGTTGACAACTCAATTTTTGGAAGCTGACAGAGTAATATTTTCAGCGCCATTTTGGAATCTTAGCTATCCTCCCATGCTGAGGGCTTATATCGATACGATTTGCATTGCCGGTAAAACCTTCGAATATACAGAAAAGGGGCCGGTCGGACTCGTGCCGGACAAGCCAGTACTTTTAATAGAAGCAAGAGGCGGTATTTATTCGAAGGGCCCCGGCGCAGAAATGGAAAATTCCCAAAGGTACTTGAAGACGATCATGAACTTCATGGGAATACAGAACTTCACACCATTCATTATTGAGGGACTGCATCTTGATCCGACCAAAGCTGAAGATATTTATCAGGAAGCTGAGGAAAGAGTGAAAAAATTGGCAATCAATTAAGGTGTGAACAGAGAAAATTTTATGAACGATATTATAATAATATTATGTTAACTGAATAGTGAGAACCATTAAGAATTCACTAATAACTGACATGATGAAAATGGAGCATGAATGACAGTGTCACATAAATAAGATCAAACCGATTTTCCCTTTGAAAAAGGAAAGTCGGTTTTTTATTGATTCAGGATTTTAGAAGGGGGTGTTCAGTATGAGAAGAGGACTTTTGAAGTCGTGTCAGTTGACTAATAAACAGTACTGGGTGTAATAATGTGTAATATCCCTTTTAATCGACTTAGGGAATCCTAAAATGAAGTGAAAGGAAGTTATTATGCCTACATTATTAGATCCGTTTGAAATTAAAGGACTGCACTTAAAAAATCGAGTTGTTATGCCTCCGATGTGCCAGTATTCGGTTGAGGCGAAGGATGGCAAGCCAAATGACTGGCACTATACTCATTATACGAGCCGGGCTGTCGGCGGGACCGGTTTAATCATTATCGAAATGACAGATGTGGAGCCTGACGGACGGATTACTGACTATGATCTTGGCCTTTGGTCGGACGATCATATTCCGGCATTCAAAAGAATTATTGAATCATGCCAAAGCTATGGAGCGAAGGTTGGGATTCAAATTGCCCACGCCGGCCGGAAAGCAGAAGATGCTGAAGTACCAGTATCTTCGTCAGCCATCCAATTCTCCGATCAATACAAAAAACCACGGGAGTTGACTACTGAAGAAGTCAAGGAGATGGTGGGCAAGTATGAAGCTGCTTTTAAACGGGCGGTTCAAGCCGGAGTTGACACGATTGAGATCCATGCGGCCCATGGTTATTTAATTCAACAATTCCAGTCCCCTTTAACCAATAAGCGCGACGATGTCTATGGTGAAGACAGAAGCCGTTTCGGTGTTGAGATTATCGAAGCTGCACGACGCGTTATGCCCGAATCTATGCCGCTGATCATGAGAATTTCTGCAGTAGAGTACGCGGATGGCGGCTATGATTTGGATTACTCGATTGAGCTTGCGAAGCGTTATAAGGAAGCAGGCGTTGACATGTTCCATGTATCTTCCGGTGGGGAAGGAACGAAAGGCCCGGCATCTGCTGGTCCGGCTTATCAGCTCGATTTTGCCAAAGCTGTTAGAGAAGCGGTTGACATTCCGACCATTGCTGTTGGCAGGATGGAAGATTATCAATTGAGTGATGAAGCGATTCGCGAAGGAAAAGCCGATCTCGTTGCAGTAGGCAGAGGAATGCTGCGGAATCCTTTCTGGGCGAATGAAGCGTCGATAACCTTAGGCGGAGAACCTCTCACACCAAAGCAATATGAGAGAGGCTATGGGCTTCGATAATCAAATCGGAAAATATACTTCCTTACTTGTCAAAAAGACTATGGTAAAATGTAATAAGTACTGTAAAAAAGCTAGCATTAAATGCTGGCTTTTTTATTATAAAAGGTTTTCATTTAAGTGTTACAGGTTAAATAGTATTCATTAAAGCTTTTGATGCGATATTTGAGGTGAGACATTTGGAGTTAAAACAGATTTTACATAAATTAAAACACCATACGCCAACTATATTGGGCAGCCGGAGCTTTTCAAAGTACGCTGTCCTATTGCCGCTCATTCAAAAAGAAGATGGTATCCATGTCCTTTTTGAAGTCCGTTCACTTGAACTAAGGAGACAGCCTGGCGAAATCTGTTTTCCGGGAGGCAGAATTGACTCAGTAGACACTGATGAAAAAGAAGCTGCGATTCGGGAAACAATCGAGGAATTGGGAATAACAAGGGACAATATTACCGGTGTACTTCCTATCGACTATCTGATTTCCCCGTTTGGCATGATCGTTTATCCGTATGTTGGGTTTATTGACTGTCCTGACAGCATCGAGCCGAATCCCGCGGAAGTCGGGGAGACTTTCACGGTACCGCTCTCGTATTTTTTAAACAACGAACCAGAAGTTTATCACGTTAAATTTAATGCGGAACCGGAGGAGAACTTTCCGTTTAATCTATTAGTAGGCGGAGAGAATTATAATTGGCAGGCCAGGCAAATGGATGAGTTTTTTTATGTATATGAGAACAGAGTGATTTGGGGACTAACAGCAAGGATTCTTAGCCACTTTATTGAAATTTTGAAGGATTGATGAATTATAATCTTTTCATTATAGGGAAGAGTTCCATTCTAAGTAAGCGTATGAAAGAATTGCGATGTTATCCTGAATTAATTATATTACCTAAAAAGGTATACGGGGGGAATAGATTTGCAGTCTGCACAAACTTTAGGCAAGCAAATTGTAGAGCAACAGTTAGAGTTATCGCAGAAAATTAGTGTCCGCTTGAGTCAAAAATATAATAATTTCCTTCAAGAAAGCAACTTAGAGGACGAGACTATCGTCCATTGGCGGGCGAAATTAATCGGCTATATTGGAAGTGCATTAATTTCTTTCCATACTGATGATGTTTGGAGTGACGTGACAGACTGGGCAGTTCAAACGGGGAGAGGAGCCGTTCAGTATGGTGTGGCAATCGATGAATTGCTAAGCACCAATAAAGTATACCGCAGTATCATTTGGGAATTCCTCCAAGAGAACCTGGATAGAGACATCACCACTATTGAATCGATTTTGAAGATTAACAACATCATTGATACGATCATGGACCAGACCGCATATGTTTTCAGTGTTTCTTTTGTGGAGCACCACAAAAAAACACTCGGAATAGCCAGGAAAGCATTTATGGAGGTTTCTACTCCGGTTGTTGCTTTATCGGATGAAATCGCCATCCTTCCATTGATCGGTGAATTAGATACAGACCGGGCAACCATCTTAATAGAAACTTCATTAGAAAGATGCGCTGCGCTCGGAAATACTGAGTTAATTATTGACTTATCGGGTGTGCCGATGATTGATACCATGGTAGCATCTGAATTATTCCGAGTCGCAAACGCTCTTACCTTGCTTGGAGTTCGACCCACTTTCACAGGGCTACGTCCCGAAATTGCCCAAGCCGTCGTGAACCTTGGCATTGACTTTAAAAAGATTCAAATCATGAGCAGCTTAAAACAGGCTATCGCCATAATCAATAAGATGTAACGACTAAACAGTCAGCATATTTGCTGGCTGTTTTATTATGAGAAAGGTTAATCTTGTGGTAAGTTCAAAACAAAAGCGCCTATAAGAAAAGACGCTTTTCGATCATTTATGAAAGATTTCACAAGGTCGCGAAACAAATGATTCCAATAATAATGAGCAAAATAAATAAAACAATAATCAATAAAAAACCGGAGTCAATTCCTCCTTCGCCCATGCTGCAATACACCTCCTTGAAACAGGGGTAATGTAGTGTATGTTTATCGGAAGCACTTGTATAGGATGAATTATCCAGATCGTATAAAAAATCCATTAACCTTCGGAACCTATAATTTTAGTTTTCAGACTAGGAATGATCACAGGTTCTGAAGATGGCTAGGTTGAAGTTACCCATACATACATTCCTGACAGCAGACTCTGTACAGTTTGATGGCGTTTATATCGCGGGCGGCCAAGAGAACGCGGAAAACTTACAGTTACAAAAGGCAGCAACATATATCATGAAGGAAGCCTTCAGTCACTATAAAACGATTGCAGCTGCTTAATGTGGGTGTAAATTTACTTGCTTCTGCAGGAATTCAGAATCCTCATCAGACGGGAACTAAGCTATACCAGGGGATTATTCTTGCGAAAAACGAAGAAGAAATGAATTCCTTCGGCGGAAATTTTATCGCGACCATTGCTAGTCACCGTCATTGGGAAAAGCAAATATAATAAAAACTAATAAGTTTACGAAAAGTGCTCTGGATAAAAATCAGGGTACTTTTTGCATTTAATTTGTTTCCTGTTGCATAAATTGTTTTGTAATCGTAATTTTTCAAACGTATAATTGGTAATGGAAGGAAGAATTATATTGGTTGTCGTCATATCTTCCTGGGAATTGTTAGATTCAACGCCTTAGAGAAGGGAAAGAATCATGGTTGAGTTTATTCTGGAATATAAATGGGCATTTTTTATAATCGGTGAGATTCTTTTTTGGATGAGCATAACAGGATTTTTGTTGTTACGATATTTAATCGGTCTTGATAAATTGAGTAAGTATTTTATCTTCATTTGGTTGTTTAGTGATGCATGGCTATTATTCATCGGTATTTTAGATTACACTCATACCGGAAAATTTGATACATTTCAATTGATTATTATCGTGTTTCTGATTTATGCACTTACGTTCGGTAAAAATGATTTTAAAAAATTAGATCGATTTATAAAGAGAAACGTGAGGAAATGGAAGGGAGAAGAGCCAGAAGCAGAAGAGCGGGATGAAAAACTATACGGTATGTCGTATTTTATAAAGGAACTAAAAGGCTTAGCCATCCATTTAGTAGTTTACACGGTGGTTCTTATTATACTCGCTTTTTTACTAGATCTGCGCGATTATGAACATATAGTCATATCAGGAGATTTTAATAAAACTGTAGAAAATATTATCGAAAAAGGCTTTTTTACAAATCCTGCTGTTGGTAAGGCAACTGGAATATGGACACTTGTTCTTTTGATAGATACAATTATTACATTTTCTTATCTTGTTTTTCCCAAAAAAGAAAGAGCAAAATAATTAATCTAAAAGTGTCTATAGGAAACACATCATTATCAAACTGCTGAAGACATCGAACGGCTCGTGCTTCAGAATTGTTCCATTGTAGTAGACATTAGGACGAAGAATGATTGATTGACCTTGTCGTCACCAATTGTTATAATCGATTTATTATTCTTACATAGCAAGCGATGAACGTTATGGGTAACACTATAACGGGAGCAGCTTCTGGAGAGACCGTGGAATGCGGCGCCGAAGGATTCACAATCTCAGGCAAAAGGACAGAAGAGTAACTTATGGACATATTATAGGTTATTCTATTTCTTTTCGAGATTGGAGCTATTCCAATCTTTTTTTATTTTCTAAAACATTCGAGGAGATGGATTGATGAGACGTGCAGTCGTAAGTGTTGTTGGAAAAGATCAGGTGGGCATTATCGCCAAGGTGACCACGGTTTTATCGGATAACGAAATCAATATATTGGATATCAGCCAGACGATTTTACAGGATTTTTTTACCATGATGATGATTGTCGATGTAACAGAGATTGAAAATCTTGATAGCTTGCAAGAAAAGTTAGGAATTACAGGGGAAGAACTGTCTTTAAAAATAAACATCCAGCTTGAAGAAATTTTTCAGGCGATGCATCGCGTCTAAACAGGAGGATGAAACATGACAATCGCACTTGATGAAATGATGGAAACGATACGGATGATCGAGATGGAGAACTTGGATATCCGCACGGTAACCATGGGGATTAGCCTGCATGACTGCGCAGATTCCGATTTCGAAAAACTGAATAGGAAGGTATATGACAAAATCGTAAACTATGCCGGCAGGTTAAAGGGAGTCGCGGAAGATGTTGAAAAGGAATACGGAATACCAATCATAAATAAACGGATTTCGATTACACCTGTCGCTGACATACTTGGAAATGCAACGAAAGCACAGGCAATCGAACTGGCTAAAACGTTGGATAGAGCAGCGATTGAGCTTGGTATCGATTTTATCGGTGGATATTCCGCTCTCGTACATAAAGGAATTACTAAAGGAGAACAAACCTTGCTTGATGCTTTGCCGGAAGCGTTGAGCGTTACGGAAAGAGTATGTGCATCCGTTTCTGTCGCTACGACAAGAAGCGGTATTAATATGGATGCTGTCCGCCAAATGGGCTTGATCATCAAAGAAGCGGCTGAAAGGACAAAAGACCAAAATGGAATGGCGTGCGCCAAGCTTGTTGTCTTTTGTAATCCTGTAGAAGACAATCCCTTTATGGCGGGTGCTTTTCATGGAGCCGGTGAAGGAGAGGTTGTCCTGAATGTCGGAGTAAGCGGGCCAGGTGTTGTCTTAAGCGCCCTTAAGCGCCATCCCGAGGCTGATCTTGGTGAAGTGTCAGATGTGATTAAAAAAACGGCTTTTAAAATCACTCGTGCAGGTGAATTAATTGGACGGATTGTAGCAGAGCGCCTTGATGTTCCATTCGGAATTATGGACTTATCACTGGCCCCGACGAATGCAATGAATGACAGTGTTGCTGAAATCCTCGAGGAAATCGGGCTCGAACGGGTTGGAACACATGGCACGATTGCTGCGCTTGCACTGATGAATGATGCCGTGAAAAAGGGCGGGGCGATGGCAAGTTCATATGTGGGTGGATTGAGCGGGGCATTTATTCCCGTTAGTGAAGACAATGGAATGATTCGTGGTATTATGGATAATTCCCTGACTTTGCCTAAACTGGAAGCCATGACATGCGTCTGCTCAGTCGGACTTGATATGATTGCCTTAACTGGAGATGTTACTCCGGCTACTTTATCAGCCCTTATTGCAGATGAAGCAGCCATCGGGATGATTAACAAGAAGACAACAGCCGTTCGGGTTATTCCGGTTCCTGGAAAAGAAGAAGGAGAGATGGTCGAGTTTGGAGGCTTGCTTGGCCGTGCACCGGTAATGGGTGTAAATCCGTATAGCTCGGAAAAAATGATTCGACGCGGCGGGAGGATTCCGGCTCCGTTGCAAGCGTTGATTAATTAAAATTTTAATGATATCTAGCTTTCGAAATGGACTTACCTAATATGGTGAGTCTATTTTGCGTTATACTTTATTAAAGGCTCTTATGCAGAGCGGCTCAACGAGTAGAAATTCGTACGAACGAGCACAAATTCAGATAATCGAGCACAAATCCAAATAATCGAGCACAAATCCAAATAATCGAGCAGAAATCGAAATAATCGAGCACAAATTCAGATAATCGAGCAGAAATCCAAATAATCGAGCACAAATTCAGATAATCGAGCACAAATCCAGATAATCGAGCACAAATCCAAATAATCAAGCAGAAATCGAAATATCGTGGGTGATATAAACTGGAAGTGTAAGGATAGATTTAATTTCACTCAAAATACGGCAAAGTCTGTTTGCTATTATAAATTGGCAATGGAAATGATCCCATCGCAGCAATATAAGCTAGGAATTCTTAGTTGTTATTCTAATACATATTGAAACTTGTATCTTATTAATAACGTATCAGTAGTAAAGAAGAAAGGGGAGAGCTATGGCACAATGTAATAATTGTAACTATAAATGGAAAGCCAAAGAAATTTTGTCTCTCGGATTTTCAAAAAGCGGAAAAAAATGTCCCCACTGTGAAAAGAAACAATATATCTCTTCTGAAACACAGCGAATATTCTTTTTAGGATATATAAGTCTTGTTTTTATTATAATTTTCCCTTTGATTATAAAGTTGAGCGATAAAGAAGGATCACTATGGTGACTATAGAGCGAAACATTGAAAGAGATTACACATTTGGGTAGTCTCTTTTATTTTATTTCTAAGCAAAATATGTTCGATAAATTTAGTATAATAAGTTCTAAAAATGTTGAATAAAATTTTCTGAAGGTTTAAACTAATATTTAATAATCCAATATACTGGAGGACAACCTCACATTGAATCTACTAAATACGTCTTATAAACCTAACTCATACGGTCTTGAAATAAAACATTCGATCTTATTTGAATGCACATTAGGGATTGCCATGATCACTTACCCAAAGCTTCATGAAAAATTAGAAAAGCCTAAGCAAAGTCTAGATGTCCTTAGAAATAGCGTCTCAGAAAAACTGGAGGCAGAACTACAATACTGCCAGGAGCATAATACATGGAAAATGCTGCTTCAATTGCTTCATGTCCAAGACTTTGAAAGCATACATAGCTTTGTGGATAATATCAACGGTCTTGACGACCAAACGTTTATCTATCATGTTCTCCCTTTTTTAGATGAATCTCAGCAGAAAAACCGTATGTTAGCTTCAAAAGGAGACAAGCGTGCAGCAGAAGAAATGATTCTAGCTTCTAAAGGACATCAATACTTCCCGCAAATGATTCACTTTATCTCTGAAATCGAACCAGCCCTATTAAAAAAGCATCTTGTTCATTTAATGACAGGCTGGTATAACGAGATTTTGCTAGAGGAAAAGCAAGAAACGGAAGAGATATTAAAGCGTGATTACGAAACAAAAATAAATAAAAGGGCTACCATTAGCAATCAAGAATTAGTTCAGCTTGCAACAGGGATTGAATACAAGCCGGAATCGAATATCGCCAAAGTTATTTTGGTTCCTCAAATCAGCTACCGGCCATGGACCATCGAGGCTAACTTAGAGGGCACGAAGATATTTTATTATCCGGTTAGTAACGAAAGCTTCAGCGACCATGTTGATATAAATCAGCCTCCGCCAGACTTAGTACAGCTTTATAAGGCATTAGGTGACGAAAAGAGATTAACAATCATGAGATATTTGTCTCAAAGAGAAAGAACTTTAAAAGAGTTAACTGAGCTATTGGACATCGGAAAGACTACCGTCCACCATCACTTAACGATGTTACGGACCGCCCATATCGTTGGAGTGAAGGGCTCGGTATATTCAATAAAAATGGAATCAATACGTAAACATGAACAAAAATTAATGGAATACTTGGAGCGGAGTGAGGACTAAGTGGATTCGAAGAAAGTGATGGATAATGATAGTCATTTATTGTTACTAAATCAGTTGTTTTCTACATTCGCAAGTACAACTGGAACATTCATTCTATCCTGGATGGTTTATGATCTTACCGGTTCCAAAACGGCAATGGGCGGCCTTTGGTTAGTTAATATTTTTGGCCAGATGATCGTTCAATTTCTGGCTGGCCCCGTTATTGATCGCTGGAAAAGAACAACGATGATGCAGCTTTCTGAGTGGATTCGATTTTTTTCTTACTCCATTGTTTTACTATTATTTTTTCTTGGTGAGACAAGGGTAGAAATCCTGTATGCAGTGTCATTTTTAACTTCTATCGTTGTGTATGATTCTGCTGCAAATGCATTAATTCCAAAAATAGTAGATAAAGATAAGTTAGTAAAAGTGAATGCAAGGATTTCGGGGCTTGTTCAACTGATCAGATTAGTCGCATTGCCAATCGCGGGCATTATGATCTCTACATGGGGACAGCGAGCTTCATTGATGATGATTGTCGCTTTATTCTTCATGTCGATTCTGATGATTAGGTACATAAATGAACCAGCAATTAACGCAGGGAAAAAACAAACGTGGTCCTCACAATTTAAAAAAGGGATCCACATATACAAGCAGCATACCATTCTTTTATATCTCGGATTATTTATCACAACGACGAGCTTTGGTGTTTTTGCGACACAGGCCATGTACATCCCATATGTAAAAGAAATTTTAGGTGGTTCTTCTTTTGAATTCGGTCTGTTTTCCGCTGCTTTCCCATTTGGTTATATCATTGGTACATATATTGTAGGAAAACTGAATGAACCCAAAAAATATTTATATCATACGATGGTTGCCGCTTTATTTATTGGCGGATTAACATACATTTCTCTGGGATTTACAACGAACTTAGGAGTTGCTTTGTTAATAGAAACGCTGGCAGGTATCACGATGCCCTTTTGGAATGTTTATAGCACAACATTATATCAGCGTTTAGTTCCAGAATCTTTGTTGGGGCAAGTATTTTCCGTTCGGTTTCTATTGACGAAAATTGTTACACCACTGGGCATTCTTTACGGCACTTTTTGTGCGACTGTCTTTAGCATACCGGCGTTATTCTTCTCTGTTGGAATAATCATTTGCCTAGTGTCAGGAATCGGGCTCATGTTTATGTCGACATTTATAGCAAAATCAAGCATGATAACGATCGATCGATGACGCAATTACTGCAAAAGTGTGATAACATCACTGTTAATATAATCTGCGTTTACCAATAGGAAGTGAGGAAATCACCGTGAACATTAGCCAGACCACTGATTATGAAATGATTGCTAAATTAAATAAACCGCTCCAAGATTTACATACAAAATGGTTCCTCACGCTTTTAAGGAATCTGATTTTAAAACAATCAAGGAAACCTTTAAAAACCTCGTAAACAATGAAGCTTTTATTTTTCTGCTTTTAGAGGATCATCAAAAAGCCATAGGATATGCTTGGATTGAGATGAGAAATTATCCGGAAAATGCTTTTCGAAAACTATATAAGTCGGTTTTTGTCCATCAGATTAGTTTAGTAGAAACGGAAAGAAAAAAAGGGTATGGCACAAAATTAATGGATCATATTGATAAAATCGCGAAATGCAATGATATAGACTTAATAGAATTAAATTATTGGATTAATAATGATATTGCAAAAGCCTTCTATAAAAAACACGGCTATTCAAAACATAGAGAGTTTGTCTATAAAAATTTATAAACAAAGGTCTGTATGGTGAGGCTTTGTATTTATTCACCATATAGCAATCTCTGTAAATAATAGAATTTAAGCGCAAAAGAGATAACTAATAGAATAGATTGGTTCATTAATCAATTTTTTCAACTTCATACTTTGCTCTTAATTCCTTTAAATCCTCAACGATTTGCTCGCCAATCTTAGTGGCAAGCTCCTCATAAACCGGGTACATTTCCTGCTTCCATTCCATTTCTTGTGCCTTGGTTAATTCATGGATTTCAATTGAAGAGTTTTGTTTGATTAGCCTGAGTTGGTCATCATTCATTTTGATAGAATGACTGTTGTTCCATTCGGTCGTCTCCGCCATTGCTTCTTGGATAATGGTCTTCGTTTTCTCGCTTTGCTTATCCCAGGTTTTCTGATCCATCATGACGGCATAGCCTAGATAGCCGTGATTGGTCATTGTCAAATGCTTTTGCACGTTATAAAATCTTTTAGAGTAGATATTTGAAATCGTGTTTTCTTCGCCAATTACTTTGCCTTCTTCCAGCAATTGATAGGTTGAGTTGAATGATTCCTGAAGGGCCTTAACATGCAATTTTTCGAATTGGGCTTGGATGATATCGCTTTGCATAATACGAAAGGACTGACCTTTTATATCTTCAGGCTCATAAATAGGTCCTTTGTTTGAAGTGATTTGTTTAAATCCATTTGACCAATGGGCAAGACCCTTAATCCTATCCTTTTGTAAAGAGTCGAGCAATTGTTCGCCGATTGGCCCATTGAGGCCTTCTTGGACAGCTTCGTGATTTGGAAAAGCATATGGTAGATCCAGCACGCCCCACTCAGGGGAAAGCATGCCCAGCTTTGAAGTAGAAGGGGCTATAAATTGAACTTGTCCTTCCTGCAAGGCATTGATTTCTTCTATATCAGAATAGAGACTGCCATTCGGAAAGACCTCTATCTTTATGGTTCCATTTGATTTTTCATAGACGAGTTCTGCAAATTTGTTCGCTGCCAGCCCTTTCGGTGTATTTTCAGCGACCACATGACTAAATTTAAAAACAATCTGGTCTCCCAGGCCTTCCTGATCGTCGTCATATGTAAGTTCCGTTTTCGGTATTAGATAGTGGTAGCCAACAAATATAGCGATAGAAAGCCCAACGCCTAAAAGGAGCATAAAAGTGTGTTTGTTTTTCATACGTTGCCTCCTCTTGAATGGTTATAGTAAGCATACTTAGAAGGATTCTGTTCGTAAAGATGATTTTCTAAAAAAGAGGAGACAACAATGAAACAATTGCCTATCAGATGGAAAATTATGGTCTTGTCTTATGTGGTAGTCGTCTTTTCTTTATTAATCGGCGGAACCGTTATTATAGCGAATATTCAAGATAAAGAGGAAAGAGAATTAAAAATCCGTTCGATGAATACGGCACGAACCGTCGCAGAACTATCCGATGTGCAGAAGGCTGTCCAGGAACGAAACGGCTGGAATATCGTCAATCCAATCGTCGAAGAATTAAGGATTATTAATGAAGCAGATTATATCGTTGTCATGAACATGGAGCGCATTCGTTATTCACATCCCGTAAAAGAACTGCTTGGAAAACCGTCACAAGGAGACGATGAAGAACCTGCGTTCGCGGAGCATATTTATTTTTCTAACGCTCAAGGAGAGATTGGTACCGTTATTCGCGCATTTATTCCGATTAAAGATCAAGATTTAAATCAGATCGGTGTTGTCGTTGTCGGTAACAAAGTGCCAACGTTTCTGGAAATCATGGATGATCTAAAGGGAGAAATCCTGCTTATTGTTATTTTAACATTGATATTCGGTTTAATCGGCTCATTGATGCTTGCCAATCATATAAAAAAACAGATGTTTCACCTCGAGCCTTTTGAAATAAAGCGAATGTTTGAAGAAAGGACCGCAACCTTTCATTCGATTAATGAGGGAGTTATTGCGATTGATAATCATGATATCATCACGATATTCAATGAGAAAGCGAAGAAGATTTTTAATGTGAATGGAGATTTTGTCGGACAACCGATTCGCTCTGTTCTTAAGGATACAAGGCTTCCTGAAATAGTTGAAAAAAATCAGGCGGTATATAATGAAGAAATAAAAGTGAGCGGCAAAGTGATATTAAGTAATCGTATTCCAATTCAGAAAGATAATGAATTAATTGGTGCTGTGGCCATCTTCCAGGATCGGACAGAATTTGCAAAGCTGGCGGAAGAGTTAACAGGGGTAAAAAACTTTGTAGATGCACTCAGGGTGCAAAACCATGAACATATGAACAAGCTTCATACAATTGCCGGTTTAATTCAATTGGGAAAATCAGAAAAAGCGCTTCAGCTTGCTTTTAATGTGTCAGAAGAGCTGGAAAGTCTAACAAACTCGTTAAATAAAAAAATTAAAAATGATGCTGTTGCCGGTCTTCTTTTAAGCAAAGTAAGACGGGGAAAAGAATTGGGTATTCAGGTAGTACTTGATGAAAATAGCCATCTTGCGGCCTTTCCTAATCAATTGGACCAACATGATTTTGTCGTATTACTAGGCAATCTCATTGAAAATGCTTTTGGATCGTATGAACAAACAGATATTGAGAATAGAAGAATTGATATCAGTATTGAACAGTCGGAGGACTTATGTGCGATATTGATAGAAGATAACGGCAGTGGTATTAAAGAAGAATATCTTCCAAGATTATATGATAAAGGGTTTACAATGAACAAATCTGATGGGACAGGTTACGGGTTATTTTTAGTCAAACAAATTGTCGAAAAAGGCAGGGGTGAAATCCAGGTCTCGTCAGAACAAGGGAAAGGGACTTCTTTTATCATTACTTTACCGATGGAAGCGGAGGAGAGATTGAATGGCAGCTAAAGAGGAAATCAAGGTATTGCTGATCGAAGATGATCCAATGGTCCAGGAAGTTAATAAAGAATTTATTACCAGCGTAGAAGGATTTCAGGTAGTGGCGATTGCAAGTAACGGTGAAGAAGGAATTACTCTTGTTCGACAACTGAATCCGGATTTGGTGGTTTTAGATATTTTTATGCCTAAGAAGGATGGTATTAAGACACTACAGGAGTTGAGAAAGCAAAAACTCGAATCGGATGTGATTGTGGTATCCGCTGCTAAAGACACGGAAACGATTAAGCTTATGCTTCAAAATGGAGCTGTGGATTATATCATCAAACCTTTTAAACTGGAAAGGATCCAACAGGCTTTGGAGAAATATCGTCAATACAGAAAAAAATTGCAGGAATCTGCGGTGCTTTCACAAGAACAGCTTGATTTATTGCTCTATACGGAGCAATCCCAGAAAACAACAGATAGCCTTCCGAAAGGGTTAAATGAATTCACTCTGAACGAAATTACCGTCTATTTAAAAAAAGAACGCACGCCTTATTCCGCAGAAGAAGTAGCGGCTGCGATCGGCATTGCGAGAGTGACTGCGCGGCGTTATTTGGATTTTCTCGAAAAGGCAGGCGTTATCAGCCTTGCTGTTCAATATGGAGGGGTAGGAAGACCGATAAATCGGTACGTATACACTGATATAAAAAAATAAAGACCAAAATGAACAAAATATCCGATATGACCATAAACTTCTCACTTTTATTTGAAAGCGTTATCATTTCTATAAATAATAGAATGGCTTCAATTAGAAGGAGGAGAACATATGAAGGCAAAAAAGTTACTTACAAATTTAACCTTTCAGGTATTAATGGCGATTTTGATCGGTGTGTTGGTTGGACTTATTTGGCCAAATATCGGTAAAGAAATGAAGCCGATCGGCGATACGTTTATAAACGCTGTAAAAATGGTTATTGCTCCGATTATTTTTTTAACGATTGTACTTGGCATCGCCAAAATGGGTGATATGAAAAAAGTTGGCAAAGTGGGCGGCAAAGCTTTCATTTATTTTGAAGTTGTCACAACATTGGCACTCGTTATCGGGCTGGTTGTTGTTAACATTATTAAGCCAGGTGCCGGGCTTAACTACGACGAACTGGAAAAAGGCGATGTGTCGCAATATACGCAAAATGGCGGAGAGGGAATTAATTGGGTCGAGTTTGTCACTCATATCGTTCCTTCCAATATGGTTGATGCATTTGCCAAAGGTGATATTTTACAAGTATTGTTCTTCTCGATTCTATTTGGTGTCGGGCTTGCAGCTCTTGGTGAAAAAGGAAAATCGATTATCGATTTCCTGGATAAATTGTCCCTTGTATTCTTTAAAATCATCGGATATGTTATGAAGGCTGCTCCAATTGGCGCATTCGCGGCGATGGCTTATACAATAGGTCATTTCGGGCTTTCTTCATTAGTACCGCTAGGGAAATTGATGATATCCGTGTATGTAACCATGTTTTTATTCATCTTTGTCGTATTGAATATCATTTGTAAAATGTATGGCTTTAGCTTATGGAATTATTTAAAGTTCATCAAGGACGAAATACTTATCGTACTTGGAACGAGTTCTTCAGAGTCTGTTCTACCTAGAATGATGGACAAGATGGAACGTTATGGCGCTTCAAAATCTGTTGTCGGACTTGTCATCCCAACTGGTTACTCTTTTAACCTGGATGGTACATCCATCTATCTTTCCATGGCCGTTGTATTCCTTGCACAGGTATTTGGTGTCGATCTTTCAATCGGACAGCAAATTACAATCATCCTTGTGCTGATGCTCACTTCCAAAGGGGCGGCAGGTGTTACAGGTAGTGGATTTATTGTTCTTGCTTCAACGTTGGCTGCCTTGCAGGTTATTCCGCTGGAAGGATTAGCGTTACTTCTCGGTGTGGATCGCTTCATGAGTGAAGGCAGGGCCATCGTGAATCTGATCGGAAACGGAATCGCTACAATCGTAGTTGCAAAGAGTGAAAACGAATTTGATGAAACAAAAAGTACGGAAGCCATTTCGGAAATGAAGATTAGGAAGAAATCGGCTCAAGCCGTAATGAATACGACCCTGAAATAGAATCGTGGGTATGAAAAAGAAGGTGCGGAAATTATCGCACCTTCTTTTCATTTTGGCTCTATAATATTTGTTGGGGTCTAGACACAACTTCTGTCGATACATTAAAAGACA